>NZ_JBZEES010000006.1:31799-143869 GCF_058310215.1 Flavobacterium sp. AK-301 | reverse complement strand
TCTGCAATTACATCAATGATAAACGGTAAAGCTCCTTTGTTCTCATTGAAATACTTATACATACCGTCGCGTCCGCCGTTTTCAATATGGGTAACGGTCTCAGATGCCTGAACAAGGTTTGTAATCTGATTAATGATCTCTGAACTATTTGCGATCTGGTTAATGATATCGGAATTATTAACAATCTCGTTAGCGATCTCTGTACTATTCTTAATGTTGTTAACGACATCTGCAATTACATCAATGATAAATGGTAAAGCTCCTTTGTTCTCATTGAAATACTTATACATACCGTCGCGTCCGCCGTTTTCAATACGGGTAACGGTTTCAGATGCCTGAACAAGATTTGTAATCTGATTAATTACCTCTGAACTATTAACTATTTTGTTGATGATGTCTGAATTATTAACAATAGCATTCCCTATTTCAGTGCTGTTATTAATATTGTTGACTACATCGGCTATTACATCAATGATAAACGGTAAAGCTCCTTTATTCTCATTGAAATACTTATACATACCGTCGCGTCCGCCGTTTTCAATATGGGTAACGGTCTCGGATGCCTGAACGAGGTTTGTAATCTGATTAATGATCTCTGAACTATTTGCGATCTGGTTAATGATATCGGAATTATTAACAATCTCGTTAGCGATCTCTGTACTATTCTTAATGTTGTTAACGACATCTGCAATTACATCAATGATAAACGGTAAAGCTCCTTTATTCTCATTGAAATACTTATACATACCGTCGCGTCCGCCGTTTTCAATATGCGTAACGGTCTCGGATGCCTGAATAAGTTTTATTATCTTATCATTGATTTCTGTACTATTAGTAAGATTAGTAAGTATACTTTCTCTAATATTTACAGTAGTATATTTCTCATTCTCATCAAAATAAACATAATTACCTGATCCATCAGTAGCTGGTTTAATGCTGGTCAATTTTTCCTTAAAATCAACCAATCCTTCTTCCCCTTTAATAACAAGTCTATTCCACTTGTTATTAAACCAATAGTAGTACCCAGGAGAAAGCTCATTAGCAACCGTATTTGTATTAAAAACAAGAAGGCTTGATGCCGGATCGTTTATTGGACTGACACCATTATTAATACTTTCTAACTCAACCCTTGGTATAAGCACACCTTTTTTCACTGGGTTGCTTGGATCCACAGTAACCTCTAACTGCGCTGATTTGTCTGGAGTGATAGTGCCGATACCTACCTGTGAGTAAGCACCGTAACTTCCTAACACTAGAAACAAGGGTAGTAATCTATTTTTCATAAGTCTTAAAATAATAATAATTAATTAAATATTTTTGGATAACCAAAAACGTATTTGGGATTAAACCGTAAATGTTGAATTTTAAAAACTCCTATAGTTTTATATTCTTTAAATATTTTGCTATATTTTCTCAATCTGTCATTTTTAAACAAAACAAACTACTCCTTAACTAATTTGTTCTTAATTTAAAACTTTCCGAAACAAATAATGGGAGAAAAATATCATTCTTGTGATCTGATATTTTTCATCCCTAAAAAACTTAGCATAAAACCAACGGTGCAAAGATACACATGTAAATAAGTTTATTTTAAAAACAGACTACTCAAGTCTACCTGAATATACTCAAGTTTATTATTTCAATCAAAAAGACATATTAAGCACCTCATTATCAGTAGTATTTGATTAAAATACAGTTAGATTTATGTCTTTTTAAATACATTTGTAATCTACAAAAAAGAATCTAGGGTCACATTTTTTTATATTTGACTCCAACAAAGCAGAATTAAGATTATAAAGAAATACAAAATATTACAAATCAACATAATACAAAACACTCCTCGTCTATTAACTATCTTTATTTCAAATTTCTTTATCAAAACACAACACTTTTACAAATTCCAACCCCATATCCTCCTTTCTTCTATAAAGCAACATATTACTTTATTAGCTCAAACAAGAAATAAATAAAGGTTTTTGTTTTGAAAGAATACCCTTTCAAAACAAAAACCTTTTAATAAACTAAGACATTTAAACTAAAGTAACACTAAATAAATATAATTACACACACTATGAAATATTATTTAAATATTCATCATCCATATATTAAGATCTTCTTCCGAAGGTATGTCAAGTTTCTTACGTATTCTGTATTTTTTCCCTTCAACAGCCCTAACAGATATATTAAGATATTGAGCTATCTCTTTTGTAGTAAAATCAAGCTTTAACATAGCGCAAAATTTTAAATCATTTGCTCCAAGAGAAGGACCTAAACGTACGATTTCATCACAAAAATCCGGGTATAACTCCTGAAATTTAATAAAAAAAGAGGGTTCATTATTCACTGCTAACTGTATTACTTCTTCTAAAGATACAGATACAACAGGTGTTTTTATTTCTTTCTTATTATTTACCGCATTTCTCAATTGTTCCTGCTTTTCTCTTAGCAATATTCCTTTGATTTTTCTTCTCATCTCTTCTTTCTTATATTTTATAAAAAAGAAAAGACCAACAATAATTGCCATGATCAATAAAACAATAAAAAGGAGCAGAAGGTAATTAGCAAAATTATTCCCTTTTGTATCCAGCTGCTCTTTTACTTGTATTGAGGATTTTTTAGCAATTTCTTTTTCTAATTTAACTAAACTATCATTTAATAAAACATATTTAATCAAATACTCTTTAGCTTTAATATCACTACCATTAGCATCAAAAGATTTTGATAAATCTCTATATAATTCCTTTAAAATATAGGGCTTATTTATTTTTCTTGCCTTGACAACTGCATCATTAAAATAAAAGACTGATTTATTATATTCTTTATTATCATAAAACAAGTTTCCTAAATCCATTAATGCATTTATTTCCTGAGAGTTAAAATAATTCTCTTCGGTTAAAGTTATTGATTTATTGAGATAATACTCTGCTGAATCTTTTTGTTTTAAAGCAATAAAACTTGCTCCTAAATTAATTGTAGCTAAAGATAAATTTGATTTTTTATCAGGCAAATTATCATCCATCTTATCAAACTCATAATATCCTTTTCTAAAAAAAGAAATTATAGAGTCTACAGATTTATGATTTCTTTTGAGATTAACGGCTATATCTGAATAAATAAGGCCAAGACTTTTATGCCTTGCATTATCATTAAAAAAATTTTCCGCAACAACAAGTCCTTTATTCAGTTCATTCCTTCCTTTATCATAAAAACCCAAAGCGGTATAACTTATAGCCTTTAAACGTATCGCTTCTACTGTATATTTATCATACTCAACTCTTTCCGCAAGTTTCTCAGCCTGTACTGCATAATTTAAAGCTTCTTTATACTTTCCTAACTCATAAGAACCTTTACTTGCTGAAATATACCCGCGAATGGAACCCTCAATATAATTTATTTTTTTTGAATATTTTGAAGCCTCCAAGCTTAAAAAAACAGCATGATTAGGAATACTGTCTCCATAGTTATCTATAATTGACAACAAACAATCTATTTGATTTTTATTGTAACGCTGCGCAAATGTTTTATTTCCTAAAAAGAGAAAACATAAAAAAATAACAAAAATATAATTTTTCATTGAGGATTGATAATTATAATCCAATAACATATTTCGCACCAAAAGATATTTTTTAAGCCTTTATCTTACAAAGATAACTACTTTAGTTTCTACTCACAAATACACGTTAAAGAATAATAGAAATTTAATACACTGAATAACAGTTTATTATAAATGCTGTTTATATAAATCTTTATCTGTTTTAGATTTCTATATAAAATACAAATTTAGACAAAAATACTTAATCTAAGTTTTAAAAACTAAATTAGATTTAGAAAAAAATAATTAGATTTATATTTTAAATTAAAAATAAAGCATTTTAAATAATCACTAATTCTTTAAAACAAAGTAAAAAACATTGTTTTTCTATTCTGTTTCAATCAAACTAAAATATAAATTTATATTTTATTATAAACCCATATCTTCTCTACTCAATAATTAATTTCACTACTCATATAACTTTAAAACATGATAATCAATTAATTAAAAACGAATTTTATTTTAAATCATATCTTCTCTATTATAAAAAAAGCCTGCAAAAATTGCAGGCTTTTTTTATATTTCGATTCTAGAATCAATCATTCATCGAAATCAAAAATTCTTCATTATTTCTTGTTTTCTTAAATCTCTCATTAATGAAGTCCATTGCTTCAACAGGATTCATATCTGCTAAATATTTACGCATAATCCACATACGCTGAATTGTTTTTTCATCCAGTAATAAATCATCTCTCCTAGTACTTGATGAAGTAAGATCAATAGCAGGGAAAATTCGTTTATTCGCAATTTTTCTATCTAACTGTAACTCCATATTTCCAGTTCCTTTAAATTCTTCAAAGATAACTTCATCCATTTTAGAACCGGTATCTGTTAATGCTGTAGCAATAATACTTAATGACCCTCCATTTTCTACATTTCTGGCCGCTCCAAAGAAACGTTTTGGTTTTTGTAATGCATTTGCATCAACACCACCACTCAAAACTTTTCCTGACGCCGGCTGTACCGTATTATAAGCTCTTGCTAAACGAGTAATAGAATCTAACAAAATCACAACATCATGACCACACTCTACTAATCTCTTCGCTTTTTCCAGAACTATATTTGCAATTTTAACATGTTCTTGCGGTTCTCTGTCAAAAGTAGAAGCAATAACTTCTCCTCTGACACTTCTCTGCATATCTGTAACCTCTTCGGGTCTTTCATCAATAAGTAGAACAATAAGATATACTTCAGGATGATTTGCTGCAATAGCATTTGCAATATCCTTCAAAAGCATTGTTTTACCCGTCTTAGGTTGTGCAACCAACATACCTCTCTGTCCTTTACCTATTGGGGAAAACAAATCAATGATACGTGTAGAAATAGTACTGTGCCTACCTCCTATATTAAATTTTTCTGTAGGAAATACAGGAGTTAAATGTTCAAAAGAAACTCTGTCTCTTACAACCTGAGGATCATGCCCATTGATTTTTAACACTCTTACTAACGGAAAATATTTCTCTCCTTCTTTTGGTGGTCTTACAACTCCTTTTACTGTATCACCTGTTTTTAATCCAAATAACCTTATTTGTGAATTTGATAAATAAATATCATCCGGTGATGCTAAATAATTATAATCTGAGGAACGTAAAAAACCGTATCCATCAGGCATCATTTCTAACACTCCTTCACTTTCAATAATACCATCAAATTCAAAATCGGAGTCTCTAAAATTATTTTTATTTTTTGAGTGTTGATTTTGGTTCGGATTGGTTTTTTGATTCGGGTTGATTTTTTGGTTTAGATTAGGTTTCTGATTTGGATTATTATTAGGTTTAACAACTGTTTTAGTGTCCGTTACAGCATCTGTTGTATTTTGACTTTGTGGTTTGATCTCTGAGACTTCCGCTGGATTGTTGTTAGAAGCAACACGAACAACATTATTATTATCCTTACTAAATTTAATTACCTTCTTCTCAGTATTCTTTGCTACAAAAGGTTTTTCTTCCTGTGGTTTTACATCCACTTTTTTCTCGGTTTCTTCTTTAACTTCTGCTACTGAAATCTTCTTTTCAACTTCGGAAGATTTTGGCTTGACAATTGGCTCAGATTCAGTAATTTCAGTTGTTACATCTTTTTTCGGCAAAATCCGGACTCTCTTTGATTTACTGTCACTAGCATTCGTTTCAGCAACCAGAGGAGCTATAATCTCGGGGTTCGCAGCCTGATGATCAAGAATCTGATAAACTAATTCATCTTTCTTTAATCCTCTAAACTTATTAATTTTAGCATTTTTAGCTATTTCTTGAAGCTCAGACAGCTTCATTTCTTTTAATACAGAAATATCAAACATTTATTTAATTTGAATTAATTATTCGGTCAGTAATGCAGTTCGTTAAGTGTGGTGCATTTATTGCTTCTAGATTGCCCGTAGAATGAAGTACTTACGGAATTGTTATGCAATAATACGAATTAATTTTTATGAATCAATAGTATTTTTAAAAAAGAAGCTATATTTTTGTCAAACAAAAGATAAATTACTAATGATACAGAGAATACAAACTATATACTTAATTGTTGCTTTGACAGTGACTGGTATATTACCTTTTATTTTTCCTTTGTGGACTGATCAGAACAATAAAGATTATTATTTTATAAATAATATAGTCTATGTTGTTTTGTTTGGCTTAAGCACAACGTTATCATTATTAGGAATTTTATTTTATAAAAACAGAAAAAATCAATTTGTTATTGGCAGATTGAACATAATATTAAACTTTATTTTACTAGGATTATTTGTTTATCGTTCACTAAATCTATCTGGAGAAGCTACGGTTTCTGAGAAGGGTATTGGGCTTTTTCTTCCTATAGTCTCTATCGTTTTTTTAGCTCTGGCTAATAAAGCCATCAAAAAGGATGAAGATCTTGTAAAATCTGTTGATCGATTGAGATAAACCTTTCTAGTTTATTAGTGCGTGAAAAATCCGAATCATAATGATTCGGATTTTTTTATTATTAATTTTTCACAAACTCAGATATATAATAATAAATATATCTCAAATTCTGAATTTAAATAAATTAAATTCTTTTCTCCATTTCTATAACTTCCAAATTATTAATCTGAATACCATCAATTTCAAATCTTAACATAGTACGTACCTGATGAAAACCATGCTTCCCGGCTGCTCCGGGATTCATATGTAATAAATTATATTTTTT
This sequence comes from Flavobacterium sp. AK-301, assembly GCF_058310215.1. Classification (NCBI taxonomy): domain Bacteria; kingdom Pseudomonadati; phylum Bacteroidota; class Flavobacteriia; order Flavobacteriales; family Flavobacteriaceae; genus Flavobacterium; species Flavobacterium sp. AK-301. The sequence goes on along the minus strand of NZ_JBZEES010000006.1, from coordinate 137,118 downwards.
ATCATTCATTACTTTTAAAATATGTGAATGTCCACAAATAAAAAGTTTAGGAGGATTGCTTTCGATCTCTTTACGAATTTCAGGATTATATTTACCCGGATATCCTCCTATATGTGTAATCAAGACATCTACTCTTTCACACATAAATCTGTTATTCAGAGGAAACTCCTGCCTTACTTTATAATCATCTATATTACCAAAAACGGCTCTTAACGGCTTTAATTTTTTTATAGTATCTGTTACTGCCAGATCTCCTATATCACCTGCGTGCCAGACTTCGTCTGCCTGATTAACATATTTTAAAATGGCATCATCAATATAACTATGGGTGTCTGAAAGTAAAAGAATCTTCTTCAATGGTTTTCTGTTAAAAGGTTACAAAAATATAAAAGATGTAAAGTTACAAAGTTTTAATACCTTTTATTTGCTATAACAACAGTATATCCTATCTGTTTCAACACCAGCTATATACAACTAAATAAACTATACTTTATCCCTTTTATGGGCTTTGATTATAGCGGTTTCCCGAGTGGCAACGAGAGTATATACTCCGTTAGATGTTAGTTTTGGTTCTGTATTGGGAGTAATTATTGAATTTTTTCTTTTATATAATAATTTCACACGTCACCAATTAAAATGCTTTTCATGGATTAGTTAATACAACATTTTACCTTTTACTTCTCACATTTTATAAATAACGTTTCACGGCTTACGATTTTGCTGTAACTTTGCATACAATAAATGGAAAACAATCTCTTGAGATATTTTATTGAATTTGCATATAACGGAACGCAATATCATGGCTGGCAATATCAGCCTAATGCGATAACTGTTCAGGAAACCATTACAAAAGCACTATCTGTACTATTGGGACAGAATATTGATATTATGGGAGCCGGAAGAACGGATTCAGGGGTACATGCTAAACAAATGTATGCCCACTTTGATATAGATAAAGAACTGGATACGGCTTTTTGGGTTCATAAACTGAATGCCTATTTACCAAAAGATATCGCTATTTATTCTATTATTCCTGTTCATGATGAGGCACATGCCCGTTTTGATGCTGTACGCCGTTCTTATGAGTACCATATTCATTCTTATAAGGATGTATTTGAAAATGAAAACAGCTGGTATTTTCAACAAAAATTAGATATTGATCTGATGAATGAAGTTTCAAAATTATTATTCGATTATACTGATTTCAAATGTTTTTCAAAATCAAATACAGACGTAAATACTTATAACTGTGTTATTTTTGAAGCTTTCTGGAAACAAGATAATCATAAACTTGTTTTTACAATTTCTGCAGACCGATTTTTAAGAAATATGGTCAGAGCAATTGTCGGAACATTAATAAATATTGGTTTACATAAAATAAATAGTACTGATTTTAAAACAATAATAGAAAGTCGGAATCGGGGAAATGCCGGTTTTTCAGTTCCGGCACATGGTTTATATTTAACGAATGTTATTTATCCATATATTAATAATCAGCACTATAACAAGTTATAAATTTTAGGATGAAACTAATAGATAACCGTATTTTTAGAAAAATAATGCTTTTTGCTAAGCCTTATCAGCGCCGTTTTAATGGTGTAATTATTTGGGCTGTCTCTCTTTCTGTATTTGCAGCTTTAAGACCTTATTTACTGAAACAAACTGTTGATGGTTATATTCAAAAAGAGGATTCATACGGATTATTACTGTATATTACTTTAATGGCGGCTGTTTTGTTACTTGAAGTACTTTCTCAATTCTACTTTGTATATTGGGCAAACTGGCTGGGACAGGATATCATTAAGGATTTAAGAATCAAACTTTTTAACCACATGACTAATTTCAAAATGAAATATTTTGATAATGCTCCTGTAGGTCAGTTAGTAACCCGATCTGTATTTGATATAGAATCTATTGCTCGTATTTTCAGCCAGGGGCTGTTTATGATTATCAGTGACCTGCTTAAAATGGTTGTTATCCTGATCTTTATGTTTTATATGAACTGGAAACTAACTTTTATCGTTCTTCTTGCGATGCCTATTCTGGTAATTGCTACACGTGTTTTTCAAATCAAAATGAAATCTGCTTTTGAGGAAGTAAGGGCACAAATAGCTAACCTAAATACATTCGTACAAGAACGTGTTACGGGAATGAAAATCGTTCAGTTATTTTCCAGAGAAGATATTGAATATGAAAAATTTAAAGTAATTAATGATAAGCACAATAAGGCTTGGATGAAAACGGTCTGGTACAACTCTATCTTCTTTCCTATTGCTGATATCGTTTCTTCTTTAACACTTGGTGTTATTGTATGGTATGGTGGTAATAATATTCTGAATGGTGACAACATCACTTCTTTCGGAGATTTGTTTGCCTATACTATGTTAATCAGTATGCTGTTTAACCCTTTACGCCAAATTGCGGATAAATTCAACGAACTACAAATGGGAATGGTAGCCGCTAACCGTGTTTTTGAGATTTTAGACACTGATAATCAAATACAGAATAAAGGAACGATTGAAGCACCTCTGTTTAAAGGAATGATCGAATTTAACGATGTTCATTTTAGTTATATCGAAAATGAAGAAGTTATAAAAGGGATCAATCTAAAGGTAAAACCAGGAGAAACGGTAGCTATTGTGGGGTCGACCGGAGCTGGAAAATCTACCATTATCAACTTGTTGAATCGTTTTTATGAAATAAACAGTGGTACGATCTCAATTGATGATGAAAATATTTCTCATTATACTTTAGACTCTTTACGTAAACAGATTGCAGTCGTTTTACAGGATGTTTTCCTGTTTGCAGATACTATTCTGAATAACATTACGCTTAACAATTCTGATATTACAAAGGAAAAAGTAATAGCTGCTGCAAAAGAAATCGGAATTCATGACTTCATAATGAACTTACCGAATGGATATGATTATAATGTAAAAGAAAGGGGAGCAATGCTGTCTTCTGGTCAGCGTCAGTTAATTGCTTTTTTACGTGCTTATGTGAGTAATCCGAGTATATTAATATTAGATGAGGCAACTTCATCTATTGATTCTTATTCTGAAGAAATGATCCAAAACGCAACTGAATTAATTACGGAAGGACGTACATCGATTGTAATAGCACATCGTCTGGCTACAATTATAAATGCGGATAAAATTGTGGTAATGGATAAAGGACTTATTGTAGAACAGGGAACACATCAGGAACTAGTTCAAAAAGAGGATGGTTTTTACAAAAATCTTTACCAGTCCCAATTTATGATGGAAACTGATAAGGAATAATATTGATTATTTGATAATTAGAAAAGGTCTTTCTGCATTAAACTATATGATTAGTGTAAATTAATAACATTTTATAGGTTATTTCAAATTAACATATTTAAGCATTGGATTCATCCAATAATCGAACTATCCAACAATCCAATAATCAGATAAAGTAAATAAAGACTTCCTGCTTTTAATTAATTAAATATTTCCGTATTTTCGTACTCTGAAAATAAATTTTGTAAATACATTACTATGAAATACGATATCATTGTTTTGGGAAGTGGTCCCGGCGGTTATGTTACTGCTATCAGAGCTTCACAATTAGGTTTTAAAGTTGCAGTTATTGAAAAGGAAAACTTAGGAGGAATCTGCTTAAACTGGGGATGTATTCCAACAAAAGCATTACTAAAAAGTGCTCAGGTATTCGATTATCTAAAACATGCATCAGATTATGGTATAACTGTTAAAGAATTTGATAAAGACTTTAATGCTGTTGTAGCCCGCAGCCGTAGTGTTGCTGAAGGAATGAGCAAAGGGGTTCAGTTCTTAATGAAGAAAAACAAAATTGACGTTATTGATGGTACGGGAAAACTGAAAACCGGAAAAAAAGTTGATGTTACAGCTAAAGACGGAAAAGTGACTGAATACAGTGCAGATCATATTATTATTGCAACAGGAGCACGTTCTCGTGAATTACCTAGTCTACCTCAAGATGGTAAAAAAGTAATCGGATATCGTCAGGCAATGACGTTATCGGAGCAACCTAAGAAAATGATTGTTGTTGGCTCCGGTGCAATCGGAGTTGAGTTTGCTCATTTCTATAATTCAATGGGAACTGAGGTTACTATTGTTGAATTTTTACCGAATATAGTACCTGTTGAAGATGAGGATATTTCTAAACAAATGGAACGTTCTATGAAAAAAGCGGGTATAAAAATCATGACTAATTCTTCTGTTGAAAAGGTAGATACTTCCGGAAGCGGAGTTAAAGCTACTGTAAAGACAGCTAAAGGAGAAGAAGTTATTGAAGCGGATATCCTTCTTTCTGCTGTTGGAATTAAATCTAATATTGAAAATATCGGTTTAGAAGAATTAGGAATTACTACAGATAGAGATAAAATTCTGATAGATGCTTTCTATCAGACCAATGTACCGGGTTATTATGCTATTGGCGATGTTGTTCCAGGTCAAGCTTTAGCACACGTAGCTTCTGCTGAAGGAATCTTATGTGTTGAGAAAATTGCAGGATTACATGTTGAGCCGTTAGATTACGGAAATGTTCCGGGTTGTACTTATGCTACTCCTGAAATTGCTTCTGTTGGTCTAACTGAAAAACAGGCTAAAGAAAAAGGATATGAATTAAAAGTAGGTAAATTTCCGTTCTCTGCTTCGGGAAAAGCAAAAGCTGCAGGTACACCAGACGGTTTTGTTAAAGTAATCTTTGATGCTAAATATGGTGAATGGTTAGGATGTCATATGATTGGTGCTGGTGTTACAGATATGATTGCTGAAGCGGTTGTAGCTAGAAAATTGGAAACAACGGGGCATGAGATCTTAAAATCGATACACCCCCACCCGACTATGAGTGAGGCGGTTATGGAAGCGGTTGCTGATGCTTATGATGAAGTGATTCACTTGTAAAATACAGATAAATAGTTATATTTAATTATTTATCTTCGACTAAAAAGCCGTTTTATTTTATAAAACGGCTTTTTTCATATCTCATATTTTCTAACCTAAATCGAATCATTGGTATAAACCTGCTATTCTTCTATTTTTTATTATTAAAAACACAGACAGACTTGTCTGTATTAATAAAAAAGAATATATTTGTTTAATGAAACATAATTCAGTACAACCAAAACAACGAATTTTAGAAACTGCTTTACGGCTTTTCCATACGCAGGGATATAATGCAACAGGAATCAATCAGATAATTGAAGAGGCTTCTGTCGCTAAAGCAACTCTTTACCAACACTTTAAATCAAAAGAAGAATTAGCTGTTAAATATCTCAATTCCAGACATACTTTCTGGTTCAATCAGCTCAGGTTATTTACTGATAAAGAAAAAAGCCCTCAAAAGAAAATCCTTATGGCATTTGATTTTCTTAAAGAAATGAATGAAAAAGAAAATTTCAGAGGCTGCAGTTTTCTGAATATACTTTCTGAGATACCCAATAATAATCAGATTATTTTAATTGTGATCCAAAATCATAAAAAAGATCTTAGAAACTTTTTTAGAGATATTTTAAAGAATGAAAATGATTTAACAATGGATCATATTTATATCTTATTTGAAAGTGCAATAATAGAAAGTCAACTGTTTAAGGATAACTGGCCTATTGAACAGTCTCAAAAAATAATATATTCTCTAATCAAAAAATAAGCAATATGGAACAGAAACTACCCTTACCACCTTTTACACAGGAAACTGCAATACAAAAAGTACAATTAGCTGAGGATGCCTGGAACAGTCAGGACCCTGTATTAATCTCTAAGGCTTATACAAAAGATAGTGAATGGAGAAATCGTGATGAATTCCTTACCGGTCGTAATGATATAGTTGCATTTTTATCTCAAAAATGGAAAAAGGAACTTAATTATAAATTAAAAAAAGAATACTGGGCACATATAGAGAACCGGATTGCTGTTCGTTTTGAATATGAATACAAAACTGTGAATGGAAACTGGTTCAGGGCTTATGGTAATGAAAATTGGGAATTTGATGTCAATGGTTTAATGCAGAAACGTTATGCTAGTATCAATGATCTCCCTATTAAAGAGGAAGAACGTAAATTTAAATAATAAAATCCGCTATAAAAGCGGATTTTTATTATTATAAATTACTATAATTACAATTCCATAAAATCATAAATATTGATTAGTTCTTTTAATTCCGTTTCTGTTCTTACAGAAGCTAAAACAGAAGAGTCTATATCAATTTCTCCTTCTTCATTTGTAAAATACCATATCAATTTTCCTTCCTTGCAATAGATTATAAGATGATTATGATCTACTACTTTTTCCCAGTTTTCGTTTAAGTCCTGAAAAAAAATATCCTGTTCTTTTTTATCTATAAAAAAATCATTCACTATATAGCCACTATATCCGTAGCCACCCTGTGCACACTGGTAGTATAATAATAATTTCAAAAAAACGTCTAAAGTAATCTCTTCTGAATACCATACTAAGGAACCATCATTATTACCTTGAAAAACAATAGCTTCTTGATTAGCAATATCCTGTAATCGAATACCCCAATAACAAACATTCTGATTTTCTTCTGCGAAAACTACTTTATCTCCTTCACGATAGATTTCATTAGGTTTTAATATTCGCTGAAAGGAGGACATAAATAAAGGTTGATTTCCGATTAGTAAATAAAAATAACGCAATACTTCAGGAAGATCAAATCCTAAATACATTTCTGCTTTTTCTATTTCTGATATAGAAATGCCGTCTGTTTGCTGAACTTTACGCCCTAATAGTTCTTCTGCTATTCGTTTTATTTTATACATATGGTCATAATTGGTTTAAAGTTTAAAGTTAGCTCTGCTAGTTAACGGAGCCACTAATACCATTTCACCTTTTACAAAAAACATTTTACTTTTTTAAACCGTTTTTAGTCCTTCTATAAGCGTATCAATATCTCTTTTGGTATTATAATGACTCAACGAAATACGCAGAGAGGGTTTTTTAATATCTCCTTCTGACAGAATCTCTTTTAAAACATGGGAAGGTCGTATACTTCCGGACTGACAGGCGCTTCCTCTGGAAACGGCGATCCCTTTCATATCTAAATGAAACAGAATCATTGCGGTTTTATCTTCTGAAAAAGGCAATAAAACGTTCAGTAAATTATAAAATGAATGCTCTATATTACCATTTATTTTAACACCTGGGAAATGGTGTTCCAGTTGCTGAACAGCATATGCTTTTAATGCTGTTATTTGTTCTCTTTCTTTTTCAAGTTCTTTACATGAATATTCTAAGGCTGTAGCCATCCCTACCAGATTATGAATAGATTCTGTTCCGGCACGTAAACCTCTTTCCTGTTCCCCTCCAAAGAGCATGGGCTGTAACAGATTATTCTTTCTGATATAAGCGAAACCAACACCTTTGGGACCGTGAAATTTATGTGCACTTGCTACTAAAAAATCTACTTGAAGCTGTTGTACGTCAATAGGAATCTTTCCAACAGACTGTACTGTATCGCTATGAAAAAGCGCATTATTCTGTTTACAAATTCGTCCTGCTCTTTCTAAATCCAGGATATTCCCTGTTTCATTATTTACATGCATTAAGCTTACCAGAGTAGGTTCATTTGAAGAAAGTAATTCTGCTAAATGGTTCAAATCAATATCGCCATTCGGTTTTATATTCACATAATCAACTTTAACAGCATATTCTTTTTGTACTGCTTCAACACTATACAAAACGGCATGATGTTCTATTTTACTTGTTATAATGCGTTTTATTCCCAGATCTTTTATAGCGCTTCTGATAATCCAGTTATCTGCTTCTGTACCACCGGAAGTGAAAATAATTTCCTGTGCGGTTGCATTAATTTGCTTTGCAATGGACTTTCTGGCTGTTTCTGTTAAAACTTTTGCTGTTCTCCCAAAACTGTGTGTAGAGGACGGATTACCATATTCTTCCTGAAGAACTTTGGTCATTTCTAAAAGAACTTCCGGTCGTATTGCTGTTGTGGAAGCGTTATCTAAATATACTCTTTTCATCTCTACAAAGTTACTAATTTTAAGGAAGTAAGATGTAAAATGTTATTTGTAAAAATGTTTTTAGTAAAATGAGAAACATAATAATCAATAAATCCCTGGACAAATTTTAAAAATCTGTCCGGGAATTATTATAATGTGAGGGTCTGTTACAACTGTTCTGCTGGTTGCATCTGAGTTGTAATAGCAATTCTATTCCATCCGTTAATCGTAACGATTACCATAAGGATCTGAGCCAATGTTTGTTCATCAAAATATTTGGCTGCATTCTGATAGGTTTCATCAGACACACCTTTTGTAATTAAAGTAACTTCTTCGGTTAAAGCTAGAATTGCTTTTTCTTCTTCTGTAAATAATGTTGTTTCTTTCCATGCATTCAAAAGGTAAATACGTTGTTCTGTTTCTCCATATTTACGGGCATCTTTAGTATGCATGTCCAGACAAAAAGCACAACCATTAATTTGAGAGGCTCTGATCTTAATCAGTTCTTTTTGAATATTTGTTAATTTAGTAGTTCCCAAATATTTTTCAAGACCAATCATTGCTGCATGAGCCATTGGTTCTGTTTTATTAAGATTGATTCTGTCTTTCATCTTTTTGTTATTTAAAATTGAAATACAAAATTCAGTAATAACTTTTGAAAAAAAGTTGAACCAGTTCAAGAAATCGGAATCATTCTTTTTTTGCTCTGATCTTACTCATAAATTCGGCTGAAAAACCTAGGTAGGAAGCCAGCATATATTGGGGAACACGCTGAACAAACTCAGGAAATGTGTTTTTAAAATGAAGAAAGACATCTTCTCTTGAAAGACTAAAAGCATATTTAACCCGCATCTGGGCAGCGGAATATGATTTCTGAAGTACTAATCTGAAATACCTCTCTAACTTGGGTATTTTTTCAAAAAGTTCTTCTTCTATATTTTTATCAATAGCTATTACTATTCCATCTTCAATTGCCTGAATATAAAAATGAGACGGTAACTGATTTTCTAAACTGATATAATCTGTTATCCACCAGTTTTCAATACCAAAGGAAAGAACTTGCTCCTTACCTCTTTCATTAATAAAATAGGAACGAATACAACCTTGTGAAACAAAATAATTTGCTTTACATATCTGCCCTGCTTCTAAAAGAAGTTCTTTCTTTTTAATGGGTTGACATCTCAAATGGGATCTTAAAATTGTAATTTCTTCTTCATTTAAGGTCACATAACGATTAATATGTTCTATAATGTTTGAGTGCATCATTCCGGTTTTTTTATATGTAAAACTATTTATGGCTTTTCTTTGTGAAAATGAATAACTAACTTTAAAAGTAAGGCAAAAATAACAGCATTTTTTATAAATAGCCTATTTCTGCTCTGACAACGTTTTTAGAATCATTAAAAATCTTATTTTTGTCTTCAAATTTATTAAAGATGAAACGATTTTTAGGATTAATAATATTAGTGTTGTTATTTAATGGTTGTGATGATGGGGATATGCAGTTCACCTCTTTTAATTTTGACAACGCAACTGTAAACGAATGTACTACAAATAACCTTATCTATAAAATTAATGGAAAAGAGGCTTTAATTATTGATATTCCAAAAGAAAGTTTTAAAAACAAAATAGGTACAACAACTGTAACAATCAATTCTGCAAATAAAGTAATTTACAGGTTGTTTAGTGGTGCTATAGCCGGAACTTCAATTTGTTCTGTTATACCACCAGCAGACCCTGTCGTTACGGATGAATGGAATGCTGCGGGAGGAACCCTAGAAATCACAACAACAGCCATTCCTTCTAAACCGGATCCAGTTACGGGAGTTGTTGTAACTGAAAAATATTCTCATACTATTATTTTTAAAAATTTTGTTTTTAGGAAAGGAACTGAAGAGATGGTTTTTTCTACCTATACCTTTGGTAATTATGAGACAATGGCTAATAAACTACCTTTTGATTTCGAAAATGCTACATTACAATCCTGTAGTAATAATCTACTTTTTAAAATAAATATCAATGAGGCTTTACTTCTGGATATTCCTGTAACTGAATTTCCTAGTACAGCAGGAACAAAAACAATTCTTGTTAGTAATATCAATAAACTAATATATCGTAAATATGATACCAGTATTACTAGCAATTTTATCTGTTCTGCTATACCTCCGGCAGATATAAAAGTAACCTTTCAGAGTATTGCGGAAAATGGGGAAATGAATACAACCGGTATGATCGTAATAGAAACTACTCCTTTTAGTAACGGTCAGGGATTTAATCATAAAATCACACTAAAAAATATTATATTCCCTGATACGGAAGTTTCACTGTATACTTTAGAGTTCGGAACGCAAACAACGACAAACTAGTTGATAGTTGATATATACTAAATAACCGATTCATTAAAAAATGACATCAATTAAAAAAAGGTAACAAAAACTTATTTTTGTTACCTTTTTTATTTCTTAGTATAATCCTGATATAAACATAAACTTAATTTATTTTACATTCTGTTTGATATATACTTCTGTTGCTCCGACTCCGTATTTTTGATAATTTGCATCCTGAAAGGAGATATTATCATAACGTCCTAACATAAAGTCGAGTTCTGCTTTCAGTACTCCTTCTCCTATTCCATGGATAAAAACAATTCTCGGGATTCTGTTTTTTATTGCAAATTCAACTTGTCTCTGAGCTGTTTCTGTCTGAATAGTCAGAATATCATAGTTAGACATTCCTTTTTTATTGGGAACTAATTTTTCAATATGCAGATCAACTTCCAGAACAAAATCTTCTTTTTTAGATTTCTTTTCTTTTACAAAACTTCTTGGTTTTGGAATTTCTTTATCCTGAACGATCTGGCTTATACTATGATTACTCACATTTTTCAACAAATCACTTTCTCCTATTTTCAGAAGTTCTTTTGCTTTAAAATCAAGTTCAAAACCATCTTCTGTTTCTATGGTTACCTCATCTCCTTTGACAATCAGAACAATGCCATTAATAGCATCGTCAAGTACTGTTACTTTATCTCCTTTATTAAACATAATCATTTGTATTATCCTGATCTTTTTTACTTGGTGTTGCCGCACTCAGCCGCATCATCCCAAACATAAAGACAACAATAGCAACTATCATTATCCAGATATTGGCATTATCTTTACTTTGTTCATAAAGAGCTATAGCTCCTGCGAAAACCATAACTGGAATCAGTATTTTTTTATTTTTCATCTTGTAAAATTCTTTTCCAAAAATAGGAAACTTTAAAATAAGATACTTTATTTTAATAAAGTTTATATATTTTTCGTAAGATTGCAAAAAATAACAATTGTCTCAGTTTGCACATTAAGAACAATTGTTATCTCAAAAATCAATAATTGATACTTCTGTACCATGCAAAAACAAAAATTACCTAATAGTATAACCGTTCTGACTTTAGGAGTTCTTTCTATTATTACTCCTTGTCTATTTCTGGGAGGAATCAGTAGCGTTTTAGGACTTATAGCCTTATTTCTTGCCTATAAAGACACTAGACTATACAAACAGAATTCTGAATCTTATAGTGGCTATGCAAATTTACAAACCGGAAAAATTTTAGCCATAATTGGACTTATATTAAGTATTCCGTATTTAGTATATTCTATTTATATGGTACTAACTACAGGTTTCAGCGTCATTACTTCCGATCCTCTTTCATTAGGTCTTTTTAAATAGAAGTATATGGAAGACTTCATGTTACCTTGTATGAATAAAAAACTCTTTGGAGTGGAATGTTTAGGCTGCGGAACGCAACGTGCTGCAGCATTACTTTTTAAAGGTGAATTTCTGGAGGCTTTTTATATGTATCCTGCTATTTATACTCTTATTCCTCTTTTTGGTTTTCTTTTACTTAACTTTATAGATCGAGGACGAAACTACCATAGGATTATTATTAATCTGGCAATATTAAATGCTTTAATAATGGTCATTTCTTATTTTTATAAAATAATCACACACTAAATTTATCAAATACATCTAAATAATTAATTTTTAAATCATGGAAAAACTAAAATTACCTAATAGTACAAATGTTATCATTTTAGGAATAGCATCTATCGTTACTTGCTGCTGTTATGGGATAATCAGTATAATTCTTGGCGTTATTGCTATCATATTAGCCAATAAAGACATGAAATTATATCAGGAAAATCCTGAATTATATAATGGTTACCAAAACCTAAAAACAGGTAAGATCTTAGCAATAATAGGAATTGTATTAGGTGTGATCTATTTAATTTATATGATCATTATGATTGCTTATATTGGATGGGATGCAATGTCATCAGGTAGTTTTTCGGAAGGGTTTATGCAGGGATATAATCAGGGAAGCGGTAGATAATTAAATATAATAGTTTATAAAAAAGCCACTTAAAGTGGCTTTTTTATATGACTAAAAAATTCTTATTTTTCAAACTCCTTTAAAGTTTTAATAATAATCGAAACACAATCTAATAACTGTTCTTCATTAATTACTAAGGGTGGTGCAAAACGAATAATATTACCATGAGTTGGTTTTGCTAACAAACCATTCTCTTTTAAAGCTACACAGATATTCCAGGCTGTATCACTTTCTTCTGTATCGTTAATTACAATAGCATTTAGCAACCCTTTACCTCTCACTAAGGAGACAATATTACTGGTTTCTATATAATCATTTAATTTATCACGGAATAATTCTCCTAAAACAGCGGCATTCTCATCTAATTTCTCTTCTTTTACTACTTCCAAAGCGGCAATAGCAACTGCAGCGGCAATAGGGTTACCTCCAAAGGTAGATCCGTGTTGTCCTGGTTTAATCACGTTCATAATGCCATCATTTGCCAAAACTGCTGAAACAGGGTAGGCTCCTCCTGATAATGCTTTTCCTAAGATCAGAATATCGGGTTGTACGTTTTCATGCTGAACTGCCAGTAACTTTCCGGTTCTTGCAATACCTGTCTGCACTTCATCTGCAATAAATAATACATTATTTGCTTCGCATAAAGCTTTTGCTTTTGCCAGATATCCTTCTGCCGGAACATATACGCCTGCTTCACCCTGAATAGGTTCAACTAAAAATCCTGCTATGTTTTTATTACCGGATAAGGCGGTTTCCAGTGCTTTGATATCATCATACGGAATCTTAATAAATCCTGAGGTATAAGGTCCAAAGTTTTTACGTGCGCTCTCATCATTGGAAAAAGAAATAATTGTAGTGGTTCTTCCATGAAAGTTATTCTCACAAACTATAATCTGTGCTTCTTGTTCCGGAACCCCTTTTTTCTCATAAGCCCATTTTCTACACAATTTAATAGCGGTCTCAACTGCTTCAGCACCTGTATTCATAGGTAACACCTTATCAAAACCAAAAAATTCTGTTACCATCTTTTCATATTGACCTAATTTGTCATTATAAAAAGCTCTTGATGTTAAGGTTAATATGCTCGCCTGATCGATCATAGCTCCAACGATCTTAGGATGACAGTGTCCTTGATTAACAGCCGAATAGGCTGATAAGAAATCATAATATTTTTTACCTTCTACATCCCATACATAAACTCCTTTTCCTTTTGATAATACAACAGGTAATGGATGATAATTGTGTGCTCCATACTTATCCTCCAGAGCAATAGCAACTGGTGAGGTAATTTTCTCAGTTAACAACATGGTTTTTATTATTTAATTCAAAAATTAAAATTCCTTCTTTATGGAGAGGAATCATCCAATACGAATCTGCAAATTACTAAATCTAAATCAAAAATTATAAAACTTATTTCGGAAAAGTAATTTTGCTTTAAAAATTAGGTTATTTTTTTATCCTGCTTAGAATGTCATTCATCATTTCAATCTGTACTTTTTGGATCTCTATAAGTTGCTGTTGCTGATGCAAAATCAGATGATCCAGTTTTTCATGAAGCATTCTGATCTCTACTTCTGATTTGAGATTAATCATATAATCTTTTTTTGAACGATCTCTGTCTTTTTCTTCCTGTCTGTTCTGGCTCATCATAATTACCGGAGCTTGTAATGCAGCTAAACAGGAAAGGATAAGATTGAGTAAAATAAAAGGGTAAGGATCAAATCCTTTATCTACTAAAAAACATACATTTATTCCAATCCAGCACAAAATGAAAAATCCAAAGAAAATTATAAAAGTCCAGCTTCCACCAAAAGAAGCTACTTTATCTGCCACCCTCTGACCAATAGTATAATTAGTAGGTTCTTCTTCTACTTTATTGACCAATAACTCATCTGACCCCAGAGAATCCATCACTTTTTCTTCCAGAGAAGTCAACTCTCCTAATTCTTTTGACAAATAATCAGCAATGTACTTTTCTCTATAAATATTCAACTCTGAAATAGCAATATAGCATTCATTGTTAAAATCAGGATAATCTTTAAGGATCATTGATAATATGGGCTCTCCAATAATACTTCCCGAAATTTTTTCCCGCTCTGAAAATTCTTTCTTAGAAATATCACTAATAAAGGTAGGTTTGACTTTCATTGAAAATAGATTTTTTTGATAAAATATAGTACTCTTTTTCTTTCTATACGTTTAAAGTATATATATTGCAAAAACCTCAGTAATTTAGATATTAATGAGGTTTTGACTTTGTTTGAGTTTTTAGCTACACTGAATTAACTCTGTACTAAGGTTGCATCTGAAGTAATCTTAGTATTCAATAATCTTGAAATAGGGCAGTTCTTCTCTGCTTTAGCTACTAATTTCTGAAATTCATCGGGTGAAATATCTTTTATTTTTGCAATAACAGATAAATAGGATCCTACGATAGTTCCTTCTTTAAAATCAATATCACATTTTGTTTCGATATGATCTACCTGATACCCTGCTTCTCCGATATAAGCGGTTAACTGCATCGTAAAACACCCTGCATGTGCTGCTCCGACCAATTCTTCCGGATTAGTACCATGACCATCTTCAAAACGAGTTTTAAATGAATATGGTGTTCTGTTTAAAACGTTACTCTGTGTAGTCAAACTTCCTTTTCCTTCTTTTAGAGAACCTTCCCAAATTGCTGTTGCATGTCTTTTCATAAAGCAGTTTTTATATGTTAAATTAAATTTTAATACAATATTTATTAATTGGTTAATTATTTATTAAAAATAAACAATAAAAACTCATTTACATTACCAAACAATTAATTTTAACAAAAATAAAACATCTGTAATCGAATACTAAAATGATAAAAAACAGATAAAAATCACACTTACTGAAAATATTTTGAAAATAGAATTCAAAAATCTATACAAACCCTTATTTTTGCGCTATGGCAAGAAAAAATACAGACAAAATCATTTTTGATACTATAAAAGTACTTGATGCAGGTGCTAAAGGGGTTTCGGTTGCAAAGGCTCCGGATGGTAAGGTTATCTTTGTGCAGAATGTTGTTCCGGGAGATGTTGTAGATATACAGACCTTTAAGAAACGTAAGGCTTATTATGAAGGGAAAGCAATTCGCTTTCATGAATATTCGGAACATCGTGTGACACCTGTATGTGAACACTTTGGTGTTTGCGGTGGCTGCAAATGGCAGAATATGAATTATAACCAGCAGTTATTCTACAAACATAATGAGGTGGAAAATAACCTGAAACGAATTGGCAAAATTGATTTACCTGCTTTTGAGCCTATTCTGGGTTCGGAAAAACAGTTCTTCTACAGAAATAAAATGGAGTTCTCCTTTTCTGACAGTCGCTGGCTGACAGAAAATGAAATAGAAGCTGCTGATTCTATTGTTGACAGAAATGCTTTGGGATTTCATATTCCGAAAATGTGGGATAAAATCCTGAATATAAATAAATGTCATTTACAAGAAGATCCTTCAAATGCTATCAGAAATGAAATCAGGACTTTTGCTCTGGCAAATGATATGCCTTTCTTTAATGCCCGTAATCATGGTGGATTATTAAGAACACTTATGATCCGTACGGCTTCGACCGGTGAAATAATGGTATTAATCCAGTTTTATCAGGATGATAAAGAAAAAAGAGAATTATTGTTAGACTTTATTTCAAATCGGTTTCCTGAAATAACATCGTTACAGTATGTTATTAATGATAAGGCAAATGATACAATATATGATCAGAAGGTTATTTTATATAAGGGGCGTGATTATATATTAGAGGAAATGGAAGGTTTAAAATTTAGTATCAATGCTAAATCTTTCTATCAGACTAATTCGGATCAGGCTTATGAATTATATAAGATTACACGTGATTTTGCAGGTCTGACCGGAAATGAATTAGTATATGATCTATATACGGGAACGGGAACTATTGCTCAGTTTGTTTCAAAACAGGCTAAAAAGGTAATTGGTGTGGAAGCGGTTCCTGAGGCTATTGCGGATGCGAAGGAAAATGCAAAACGCAATGCTATCACGAATACGGAATTCTTTGTTGGAGACATGAAAATAGTCTTTAATGAGGCTTTTATTGCGCAACATGGTAAACCGGATGTTATTATCACTGATCCTCCGAGAGATGGTATGCATGCAGCTGTTATAGAACAAATCTTAAAGATTGCTCCGGAAAAAATAGTTTATGTAAGTTGTAATTCTGCCACTCAGGCAAGGGATTTGGCTTTAATGGATGATTTTTATAAAGTAACCAGAGTACGTCCTGTGGATATGTTTCCGCAAACGCATCATGTGGAAAATGTTGTACTTTTGGAAAAAAGATAAATACTTTAATACCTTTTAAATCGGTTAAATGATCAAGAAAACAATATATATAACTATAGCACTTTTCTCTGCTGTACTGCTTTGGAATTGTGAGAAAGATGACATCTGTAGCGGAACGCCTACTACTCCTCAGTTAGTCATTGAGTTTTATGATGTTACTAACCCTTCGGCTAAAAGGACAATTGCCAGTTTAGAAATTGTAGAAGAGAACCGTACTGATACTTTGTTGTTTCAGGGAAAAGATGCGATAAAACTGCCATTAAGAACTAATGCTCAAAAGACTTCTTTTCTGCTTACTTTTAACTTTTTAAATCCTAATGGGGAAATTCTGAATTCTGATACTGATAAATTAGAATTTAATTATACCACTGAAAATATTTATGTTTCCAGAGCCTGTGGTTATAAGACACTATTCACTCTGAACAGCTCAGATGGTGTAATAGATACTCCTTATGATAATACAAGCTGGATCCAGGATATACAGGTACTACAAACTAATATAATTAATGAAAATGAAACACATATTAAAATATTCCTTTAGTCTTTTAGTATTCGTTTTAACTTTTCAGACTGGTTTTTCTCAGGAGCAGGATACTGTTATTCCAACGAAAATGCAACGCTATGGACTTCGTGTAGGACTTGATCTTCAGCATCTTGCTAGAACAGTTTATGATAAAGATTTTAAAGGTTTTGAAATAACAGCAGATTATCGTCTTTCAAAAAAAATATTTTTTGCGGGAGAAATTGGTACTGAAAATAAAACAACGGATGATGATCGCTTAAATTTCACAACTAAAGGAACTTATATTAAGGCAGGAATCGATTTTAATACTTATGAGAACTGGCTGGATATGGAAAACATGATCTATCTTGGTTTTCGCTACGGTTTCAGTACTTTTAGCCAGAATCTGAACAGTTATACTATTTACTATAATACAGCTCCTGAGGGTAATATTTTACCTCCCGGAATTAATTTACCTCCAAATTATTTTGAGGATAATACTGTTCTTGCTGATAAAAATTATGGTGGATTAAGCGCACACTGGGCAGAGGTGGTCGCCGGAATTAAAGCAGAGGTTTTCAATAATGTTTTTATTGGTTTCAGTGCTAGATTGAATTATTTAATAACGGATAAAAAACCTGATAATTTTGATAATCTGTATATTCCGGGATTTAATCGTACTTATGATGGCAAATTTGGTGTGGGTTTAAATTATACTGTTTCTTACTTTATTCCTCTTTATAAAAAGAAAGCTGAAAAAAAACAATAAGATTAAAACATACTCTTTCTATGAAAGTAACAATCTCTGAATATCTGCCCACGAATTAACTCTTGTATGCCATTTTTCATCTTCCAGCTGATTATGCGGCTGTGTAAATAAAAGGGTGGTTCCATTAAAAAAATCTAAATTCTTATAATGGTCATCTATCATAATGTCTCCACTTACTAATTTTTTTGATCCGCAAAGTACAATCTGTTTCCAGGTAATAAAAGGAAAATGCTCTTGTAACCATTCATACTTTTCGGAAAGACTCTGAGGAAACTCCATCGCAGAGGATACAATATACAAGTCATATACTTTATTTAAATGTTTTAAGACTCTGTAGCTATCTGGTATTACAGGTGCGCTCCTGAAAAAACCGGGTGTAAGAACATATTTTTTTCCATTCTGAAAAGCTTCTGATTCTGTTTTTCCTATAACATCTTCTATAGTCTGCCTTACTCCAAGTTCTGCTTCTTCATAACTCAGAAACTGTGTATAAATATCTACAAGTACCCCATCCATATCAACTATAAGCCTTTTCACTCTGATAATTTATTTTATAATTATTTTATCTCTTTGATCCCTTTGATAAATATCCATTTTACAAATATTCTTTCTTTATCCTGTACCTTCATTACCTGAAATTTAGGAGCTAATAATGAAGCTACAACTGCTGCTGTTAACGGAATCCATAAACCTGTTAATTGTGTAAAAGTAACTGTCAGAAAATAAAAAACAGTATATAATATAGCGAAACACGCAAAATTATAAAGTAACGATTTTGTTTTAGCACTCATATTTTTTTGATATTTTTATTGATTGTCCTGATTGTTATCTTTTTGAAATTTTGTTCTCTTACTTCCTTCATACATCTCATATTTTACCAGTCTGGCTTCTAAACTTCCATTAAATAATTTTATTTTTCTGGATGGTCTGAGTCCTACAAATTTCAAAGCTTCTAAATTTGCTGTTATAAACCATGCATTTGTTCCGGGATAATTTTTCTTTAAAGTGTCTCCGATATTTTTATAGAAATTTTCCATTTCAATATCTAATCGTTCTCCATAAGGAGGATTAAATACCATATGTAATGGTCCTTGTGTTGTTTTTTCTGTAGTAAAGAAATTCTGTTCGGAAATGGTCACATATTCATCCAAATTGGCATTTCTGATATTATCCTGCGCTTTTCTTACTGCTGACGGGGCTTTATCATACCCTTTAATTGTATAGTGGAATTCTCTTGTTTTTGTCATTAATGAATCTATAATGGTATCAAACAAGTCATTATCCCAATCATTCCATTTTTCAAAAGCAAACTCTTTTCTGTTCAGATTTGCAGGAATATTACAGGCAATCATAGCTGCTTCTGCTAAAATGGTTCCACTACCACACATCGGATCGAGAAAATCTCCCTGACCATCCCAGCCTGAAAGCAAAATCATCCCTGCTGCAAGTACTTCATTAATAGGAGCAATATTAGTTGCCGTTTTGTATCCTCTCTGGTGTAATGAATTTCCGGAAGTATCTAAGGCTACTGAACACTGATCATTCTGAATATGAATATTAATTCTCAAATCCGGGTAATCTTTATCAATACTCGGTCGCTGACCGGATCGGTTTCTAAACTGATCCACAATGGCGTCTTTGCACTTTAAAGCTACAAACTGTGAATGGTTAAAATGATCTGAATGAACTGTGGTATCAATTACAAACGTCTGACTTGAATTTAAATATTTTGACCAGTTGATTCCTGAAATTCCTTTGTATAAGCTTTCTTCATTAAAAGCTCTGAAATGGTAAATAGGTTTTAAAATTTTTAAAGCGGTTCTTAATGATAAATTAGCTTTATACATAAACCCTTTATCTCCAACAAAACTCACCATTCGTATTCCCTGCTCTACATCTTGTGCTCCTAACATTTTTAACTCTTTAGCAAGCACTTCTTCAAAACCAAAAAAGGTTTTGGCAACCATTTTAAAATTATTTTCCATTTTTATAAATTCCGGTTATCAAACAACAAATTTGAAAGGATTAAATAGTACAGATAACTGATTAATAAGTCTGAATTGCTTTCTGATAAACCAAAAACAAGTAGTTAAAGCAGTTAAAATAGTAAAGTTTTCTATTTGAATCTTGTTATTCTTATTCTTTGCAAAAATACACTAAATTTGTTGCTTAATAAATGAACATGCAAAAAGAAATTAAAAACTGGTATGCCTCTTGGTTTGATACTCCTTACTATCATATTCTCTATAAAGACCGTGATTATGCCGAAGCCCAGTTATTCATCGATAACATCACACATTACCTGAATCTGCCTGAAAACGCAAAAGTTTTGGACCTCGCCTGTGGGAAGGGACGCCATTCTATTTATTTAAATAAACTGGGATATGATGTAACGGGAGCTGATCTGTCTGAAAATAGTATTAAAGAAGCTTCAAAATGTCAGAATGACACTTTACACTTTCAGATACATGATATGCGTAAACCTTTCAATAAAAAGTTTGATGCTATTCTTAATTTATTTACCAGTTTTGGTTATTTTGAAAATGATGAGGATAATCTGACTACTCTGAAAGCAATAAAAGCAAGTTTATCTGAATATGGATTTGCCATGATTGATTTTATGAATGTAAATCGGGTAATTAATAATTTAGTGCCTAATGAGATCAAAACAGTTGATGGAATAGAGTTTCAAATCAAACGCTATGAAAAAGACGGTCATATATTAAAAGAGATTGAGTTTGAAGATAAAGGTGAAAAATTTCATTTTACAGAAAAGGTAAAAGCTTTAACTTTACAGGATTTTGAAACCTTAATGCAGGAAGCCGATATTGATCTATTAGACATTTTCGGCGATTATAAACTGAAAAAATTTCATAAAACAGATTCTGACAGATTAATCATGATTTTTAAATAAATATATGTTATACACTATTCCTCTGTTATCTGTTCTCCTAGGTTATGCAATAGCATTGTTTTTTAGACCTAAGAACAAAAAAAACATCAAATTACTGTTGGCTTTTAGTGGTTCTTTTTTACTATCACTGACTGTTCTGCATTTATTACCGGATATCTACCACGCACAGCAACATATTGATCATGATGCTGAACATAATGATAATAATTCTATAGGAATCTTTATAATGCTTGGGATTTTATTCCAAATCATACTGGAATATTTTTCAAAAGGAGCAGAACATGGTCATGTACATGTTCATCATGATGAGGAAATGGATAAAATGCCATGGCTTTTATTTATCAGCTTATGTATTCATGCCTTATTGGAAGGATTTCCTGTAAGTCATCATCATGATCTTGCCTGGGGAATTGCAATACACCACTTCCCTATCGCAATCATTCTGACCACTTTCTTTATTAATGCTAAACTGAATAAAAAAGCTATTTTTCTATTCATGGTAACTTTTGCTTTAATGACACCATTAGGAACAATACTTTCTGAATATTTACCTTTTTTAAGTCATTATTATACTGAAATTTCTGCTGTCGTTGTTGGAATATTATTTCATATTTCTTCTACAATCATTTTTGAAAGTAGTGAGGGACATAAGTTTAATATTGCTAAATTATCGGTAATAACATTAGGGATTTTATGTGCTTATTTTGTATAATTTAGATTATTCTAAGCACAAGAGAATCTTATTTTCTTAAAAACACAAAATATTAAATACTGCTAAATTTTAGAAATCTGTAACTATTGTTACGTTTATACTCCTGTTTATACAGTAGATTTGAGAAATAAACACTAAAAAAATGCAAATCAAATTCAAATCAAAAAAAATAATATCTATAGTAATAGTATTATTTTCCACTCTGGCAATAATTACCTCTGTAGGGGCTCAAACAAAAGAGAGAGAGAATCACAAAGTGATAATTCAAATGAGTACAAACGACATAGAAGCGCAAAAAGGCTTAATCATTAATATTGAAAATTTAAAAGAAACCTGGGGAGATAAAATTCAAATTGAAGTCGTAGTACACGGACCGGGAATATCTTTTTTACTGCATGAGAAATCACCTGTAACAAAAGATATTATAAAAATGATAAAAAAAGGTATCTTATTTGCCGCTTGTCAAAATACAATAACCAGAAAAAACATAAAAAAAGAACAACTCATCAATGGTGTTATCATTGTTCCTTCTGGACTTAGCGAAATTATTACAAAACAAGAACAGGGGTGGATATATATAAAAGGTGGTTTTTAACCTGAAAAATCGCTTCTTAGGTGTGTTAAAACTAACATCAATACTAAGTTTTTCTATAAAAAAAACAAATAACACAAGATTAATAAACAAAATATTTTAAGGAATAAACTTCAGCGTTCAGAACGGAAATCATTAACTTTGACTCTGACCATTATATAAATCAAATTATGCCTTTTACAAAAACAACGGAGCAGGATTCTCATTACTCCAATTTGGAAAAAATGAAGGTAAAAGAAATACTGCTTCATATCAATGAAGAGGACAGAACCGTACCTCCGGCTGTTGAAAAAGCCATTCCTCAAATAGAAAAATTAGTAAATGAGCTCGTTACCAAACTAAAATCCGGTGGTCGGATTTTTTATATCGGAGCGGGAACCAGCGGAAGATTAGGAATTGTTGATGCTTCGGAATGTCCTCCTACTTTTGGCGTAGCATCTGATCTGGTAAATGGTATTATTGCCGGCGGTGATACTGCTATACGAAAAGCAGTAGAATTTGCGGAAGATGATGACCAACAGGCATGGAAAGATTTACAAACTTTTGCTGTTACTACAAACGATGTCGTGATTGGTATAGCGGCTTCAGGCACTACTCCTTATGTTATCGGCGGACTGGAAACCTGTAATAAAAACGGTATAGCAACAGGGTGTATTACCTGTAATGAAGGCAGTCCTCTCGCACTTACTGCTCAATTTCCTATTGTAGTTATTGTAGGTCCTGAATTTGTTACGGGAAGTTCTCGTATGAAAGCCGGTACTGCTCAGAAACTGGTTCTGAATATGATCTCCACAACTACAATGATTCAACTGGGTTATATTAAAGGAAACAAAATGGTCGATATGCAGCTGAGTAATCATAAACTTTTTGAACGCGGTGTACGCATGATCGTTTCTGAATTGAGTATAACTGACAAAGAAGCTGCCGCTCTTTTAGAAAAATACAAAAAAGTCAGAACTGTCATTGAGGAATATCAAAAGAGAATATAGAAAAAAGAGACAAGAAGAAAGATGTAAAGTATTTAGTTTCCTGTACTCAATCACAGTACTCAGAAAAACTCTGCGACTCTAAAACTTTGAAACTATCAATTACAAACCAACAACTATAAAACCATGTCTACGGATAGGAAAATATTATCAAGAGGTATTAAATATTTAGCTTTTGCTCTGCCAATGCTTTTTATTGGTCCCGGAATTATTCACAGTTCTTTTAAAAACCAGGAACATCCTTTATACTGGTTAGTACTAAGTATCGGAATAATTGTAAGCTGTACAGGTGTTTATCTTACCTATCTAGGCTTAAAAACAGTTGTAAAAAGTATATTTGACGCAAAATAAAAAATATTATTTTTATTATTAATTCAATTCTTATTCCATGGAAGCAACTGAATCTTATTTAGAAAGTGTCAGAAAACAGTTTCTATATTATAAAACGTTAGGCGAAAAAGCCATGAATCAAGTAGAACCTGAACAATTATTTATCTCAACTAATGAAGATACTAATAGTATAGCGATAATTGTAAAACATTTATGGGGAAATATGCGTTCGCGCTGGACCGATTTCCTTACATCGGACGGGGAAAAAGAATGGAGGCGTCGTGATGAAGAATTTGAAGAACCTTTTAAAACAAAAGAAGAATTATTTGAGAAATGGGAAGAAGGTTGGCAATATCTTTTTTCTGCCATAAACAATTTGCAAAAAGAACAACTGTCTTCCATTATTTATATTCGAAATGAAGGGCATAGTGTAATAGAAGCAATCAACAGACAATTAGCCCACTATCCTTATCATGTAGGACAGATTGTTTTTTATGCAAAACAATTAAAAACATCTGAATGGAATAGCTTATCGATCTCCAGAAACAAATCAAAAGATTATAATACTGAAAAATTTTCTAAAGAAAAAAACATCAAAAATTTTACAGACGACGAATTAAATCGAATTAATAAATAATTTTAAATGAAAAAAATTCTAATCATTCCTGCCCTGCTTCTTTTAGTGTCCTGTTATAATCAGAAACGCAATTGCAGTGATTTCAAAACGGGTAAATTCCAGTTTGATTTTGAAATTGACGGACAGAAAAAAACAACTATTTTTGAAAGATCTGAATCTTTGGAGATTGATTATTTTGAAGGAAAAGCAGACACTTCCTCCGTTCGATGGATCAATGAATGCGAATATATCCTGCAAAAACTGAATCCAAAAAACAGAGCAGAACAAAAAGCAATTCACATGAAAATATTGACTACTAAGAAAAATTCCTATACTTTTGAGTTTTCAAATGTAGGCGATAACAAAAAACAAAAAGGAACCGTTACTAAAATCAACTAATTAATTTTTATGGAAGTATTTCTAAATCCGGATGCGTGGATTGCTTTATTAACTTTGACATTTCTTGAAATTATTCTGGGAATTGATAATATTATCTTTATTTCAATTGTGACAGGAAAACTTCCTGTGGAGAAACGTAAAAAAGCAACCAGAATCGGATTGTTTCTGGCTATGTTCATGCGAATTGGTCTTTTATTCGGTATAACGTTGCTTGTCGCGATGAAAGCCGCCTTATTCAGTATAGACTGGGGTTGGTTCAGTGCTAGTTTTACAGGACAAGCATTAGTTTTATTTCTTGGAGGATTATTTCTGATTTATAAAAGTACGAAAGAAATCCATGAGAAAGTAGATCATAAAGGAGAGGAAGAAAAAACATTAAATCAGGCTGCAAAAGCTTCCTTTTCTAATGTAATCATTCAGATACTTTTAATTGACCTTATTTTCTCTGTAGATTCTATTCTGACAGCTGTCGGAATGACAAACGGTTTAGAAGGTGCTTTATATATTATGATCACTGCTGTGGTTATTTCTGTAGGTGTAATGATGCTGTTTGCCGTTCCTGTAGGGAATTTTGTAAATGCAAATCCATCTATTCAGATTCTTGGTCTGGCATTCCTGATCTTAATCGGATTTATGCTAATTACAGAAAGTATGCATTTATCCCATGCACAATTAGTCGGACAGGAAATCGGCGCCGTACCAAAAGGATATCTTTACTTTGCTATTACATTCTCCCTAGCAGTAGAATTCATTAATATGAAAATGCGTAAGAAGAAATAGAAAGTTTAGATAAAAGAACCAAGAAGAAAGATAGATGAAGTTGTGATGGTTCACAAGCTCATTTGATACCCTGTAAAGTTTTCAACTTTGCAGGAGTGTACTAAGGTCTCCTGACCTTTTTGACTTGGAACATCCTTCACAAAATCAAATCGGTTAATCTAAATCCAATTATAATAAAAAAGGGTTTCGTTTATTCAACAAAACCCTTTTTTAAATCTCAATACTCAATTCTAGAATCTCAATACTAATTTCTAGAACAAAGCAGTCTGCCCATCATCTTCCAGATTATCTATATCATTTTCTTCTCCCTCTCCTTCTGTCTCTGCTTCTACAACTTCCATTTCTTCCGGATTTTCTTCTACAGGAGGCTCATAAGGTAACGGCTCTAAAAGGCTTACCTGTTTCAGCTTATCGGTTGTTAGTTGATTCCCTAAAGCCTTAATACCTTTAATAGCAATAAAACTCTCCAGATCGATAATCATATTTTCTTTCTGAACTCCTTTTGTTTTTGCAAATACTAATTCTGCTAACGGACGGAAATCAGTTGATACAATTTCAATTTGAGAATTAGCATGTTCAGTAATGAATATTTCTTCTTTATTTTCATTTTCAATCAGGAAACGTTTTACATAATAACGCTCTTTTTCACCATCATAATAAATAGTGGAAACCGGTTTTTTAGGTATCCATTTTTCCAAAACGATCATATCCTGCTCAAAATGAGTCGATAATTCAGGAGTAATCACTTTTAATTTTCCGGATTGGGTAATAATCAATAACTTATCATGCCCTCTGAACTCTCCTAATAACTCCCCTCTTCCATCAACATTTAATCGTTGTACTGTATCATCAAACCAGATTTTTCTCGGTTTCAAAGTAGAAATACCTTTTTCTTTCAGCTCAATTTTCTTGATCGGATATTTTGTAACTACATTTCCTTTTGAGTTTCTTCCTTTAATCAGTAATTCTGCAAAATCTAAATCAAATTTAAGTTTTTTAACACTTCCTACCGGTCTTAATAAAACGGTTACAACCTCAGCCTCTCCATTAGGGTTACAGGAGAAATACAACACTTGTGTTCCCGGTTTATCTTGTCCTAAATTATAAGCTTTGTCTCTTGTTATTCCGGATACATTGAAACGCTTCACAAAAGAAGATCCTGATTTACCGTCACGATAAATCATGTTATAAATCGTTCGTTTATCATTTTTATCAAAAATAGCAATATGAATAATATCTTTTCCCACAAAAGTTTTTGCATCTACCTTAGTGACCATCATATTACCATCCCTCAAAAATACAATAACATCATCTATATCAGAGCAGTCTGCTACATACTCATCTTTCTTTAAACTGGTTCCTATAAAGCCTTCTTCACGATTAACATATAGTTTTGTATTACGCAGAATAACTTTAGTAGCTTCAATATCATCAAACATTCGTAACTCAGTCTGACGCTCTCTTCCTTTTCCGTATTTCTCTTTTAATCGCATAAAAAAGGCAATTGCAAAATCAATCAGATGAATCAAATCGTGTTTTACCTGTTCGATATCCCCTTCCAAAGCTTCAATTTTTTCCTGTGCTTTATCAATATCAAACTTAGAAATCCTCTTAATTCTAATCTCTGTTAAACGAACAATATCATCCTGAGTAACTGCTCTTTTTAAATGTTTGGTATACGGTTTTAAACCTTCGTCAATGGCGTTTATTACTCCTTCCCAAGTAGATTCTTCCTCTATTAAACGATAGACTTTATTTTCAATAAAAATTCGCTCAAGAGACAGAAAATGCCATTGTTCTTCCAATTCTTCTAACTGGATCTCCAATTCTTTTTTCAGTAACCCAACGGTTCTTTCTGTTGAAATCTTCAACATTTCGGTAACACCGATAAACAGCGGTTTATTATCTTCAATAACACAACCTAAAGGAGCAATAGACGTTTCACAAGCAGTAAAAGCATATAAAGCATCAATTGTTTTATCCGGTGAAACACCCGGCGGAAGATGAATTACTATTTCTACTTCTGCTGCGGTATTATCTTCAATTTTTTTAATCTTGATCTTCCCTTTATCATTGGCTTTCAGAATACTATCAATCAGAGTTGTCGTATTGGTACTAAAAGGAATTTGAGTAATTACTAAAGTACTTTTATCCTGTTGTCCTATCTTCGCTCTTACCCGAACACGACCACCACGCATACCATCATTATAATTTGATATATCCGCAATACCCGCTGTTGGAAAATCCGGATAAATCTGAAAAGGCTTCCCCTTTAATATTTTAACAGAGGCATCAATTAGCTCATTAAAGTTATGAGACAATACTTTTGTAGAAAGTCCTACTGCAATACCTTCTGCTCCTTGTGCTAATAATAAAGGAAATTTAACCGGGAGATTATTCGGTTCCGCTCTTCTTCCATCATAGGAAACACCCCAATCTGTAATTTTCGGACTGTATAAAACTTCTAAAGCAAACTTAGAAAGACGTGCTTCTATATAACGGGAAGCTGCTGCTCCGTCTCCAGTCAGAATGTTACCCCAGTTTCCCTGAGTATCAATCAGCAAATCTTTCTGACCAATCTGTACCATGGCATCTCCAATACTGGCATCTCCGTGAGGATGATACTGCATGGTATGACCTACAACGTTGGCTACTTTATTGTAACGTCCGTCATCCAGCTCTTTTAACGAGTGCATAATACGACGCTGAACGGGTTTAAAACCATCCTCTATCGCAGGAACAGCACGTTCTAAAATTACATAGGAAGCATAATCTAAAAACCAGTCTTTATACATACCGGTTACTTTCGTAATGGTATCCTGACCTTCTTCGTTATTTTCATAAAAATGCTCTCCTCCGGTAGGTTGCCCTTCTCCTTCTTCTATTGGATCTAAGTTTTCTTCTTCTTCTTCGTTCATTTAATTTCTTTGAATAAAATTAATCTTCTATTCTTTATTTTATTCTTTCTCAAGTACGTCTAACTCTACTTTCAGATTCTTGATAATAAATTCTTGTCTGTCCGGTGTATTTTTTCCCATATAGAAAGATAACAGTTGTTCTATTGAAGTTGCTTTATCCAGCATAATAGGATCCAGACGAATATCTTCACCAATAAAGAACTGAAACTCATCAGGAGAAATTTCTCCTAAACCTTTAAATCGGGTAATCTCCGGTTTTGGTTTTAGTTTTTCTATCGCTGCTCTTCGTTCTTCTTCGGAATAGCAGTAAATGGTTTCTTTTTTATTTCTTACCCTGAATAGTGGTGTCTGTAAAATATACAAATGTCCTTCTTTGATTAATTCCGGGAAAAACTGTAAAAAGAAAGTAATCAGTAATAATCGGATATGCATTCCGTCAACATCGGCATCCGTAGCGATCACGATATTATTGTATCGCAGATCACCCATATCTTCTTCAATATTCAAAGCTGCCTGTAACAAATTAAATTCTTCATTTTCATAAACAATCTTCTTTGTCATTCCATAAGAATTCAAAGGCTTACCACGTAAACTGAATACCGCCTGTGTATTTACATTACGCGACTTGGTAATAGATCCACTCGCAGAATCTCCCTCAGTAATAAAAAGGGTACTTTCTAAACTGCGCTGATCTTTTGTATCCGTCAGGTGAACACGACAATCTCTTAATTTCTTATTATGTACACTGGATTTCTTAGCACGATCTTTTGCTAATTTTCGGATACCGGATAACTCTTTGCGTTCTCTTTCTGCCTGTAAAATTTTACGCAACAATGCTTCGGCAACCTCTGTATTTTTATGTAAAAAGTTATCTAACTGTGTTTTAACAAAATCATTTACAAATGTACGTACAGAAGGCAGATCGGGTCCCATATCAGTAGATCCTAATTTGGTTTTGGTCTGAGATTCAAAAACCGGTTCCATTACTTTTACACTAACTGCACTAACAACGGACTTTCTTACATCTGAAGCTTCAAAATTCTTATTATAAAACTCACGGATTGTTTTTACAAGTGCCTCTCTGAAAGCTGCCAAATGCGTACCGCCCTGAGTTGTATTCTGTCCGTTTACAAACGAATGATATTCTTCACTATACTGCGATTTACTGTGTGTCAGAGCTACTTCAATATCCTCCCCTTTTAAGTGAATAATCGGATAAACCATATCATCTTCATTGATGGTCTCTTCCAGTAAATCTTTTAATCCGTTATCGGAATAGTACTTTTCACCGTTATAAATAATGGTCAGACCGGTATTCAGATAACAGTAATTTTTAAGCATTTTAATTACATACTCATTTCTGAATTTGTAATTTTTAAAAATAGCCTCATCCGGAATAAAAGTAACCTTAGTTCCTTTACGTTTTGTTGTTTCAGTAACTTCTTCTTCTGTTACCAGATTCCCTGCGGAAAATTCCGCACCTTTCTGCTGATTATCACGAACGGATTCTACACGAAAAAAATTAGACAAAGCATTTACTGCTTTAGTACCTACTCCATTTAAACCAACTGATTTTTTAAAAGCAAGTGAATCATATTTTCCCCCTGTGTTCATCTTCGAAACAACATCAACTACTTTACCCAAAGGAATACCTCGACCATAATCTCTTACAGTCACTGTTTTCTCTTTTATGGTAACTTCAATTGTTTTTCCGGCACCCATTACAAACTCATCGATAGAGTTATCTAATACCTCTTTAAGAAGAATATAAATACCATCATCCGGAGAAGAACCGTCTCCCAGTTTTCCAATATACATTCCGGGACGCATACGGATGTGTTCCTTCCAATCGAGCGATCGGATATTATCTTCGGTATACTGATTTTGTTCTGACATGTAAACTTGTGATTTTTCGCTAAGATACTATATATCCTAAAAAAATGAAAGAGAGCGAATAGAAAGTTATCAGACAACTATGCACTATTTCGGTTAATCTAAATTTTTATTAAATTAATTTAAGAAGTTTCAATAGTAGCACATACCTTATCAAAGGAAAGATTTTTTAAATCCTCTTTATGGATCATAAAAAGTAAATCACCGGCATCCCAGAAACAAAATTCAGTATGCTTATCAAATCGTAAAGCCAATAAGAAATCCGCTTCTCTGTAATTCCTTCCGAAATGATTCTTTCGGGGATCTTCACTTATATAGGTTTCCTGACAAAATAAATGATGGGTATGATCGTCATGATCCAACAAAACAGAACGTAACGCAGCATACTGAGATGCTTCTCTGTCACTAAATTCCAGTTCCGGTGAAGGAGCAATATAATCTGGTGGTAAACTGATAACATTTTTAAAAGAAACGGTATGCCCGTTTTCTCTGTAATCATCTTCTTCACTGCAAACAGCATCCTGCCCTTTTATTAACTCATATAACTCTAAACTTTTATTTTCGGGATAATAGAATACATTTACATTCACTTCTGACGCCATTTCACTATCGATCATAAAAAAATACAACATACCATCTTTTGGCAAATCGTGTCGTAAATGAGCAATATCCAATAAATTAATCTGACAAAGAAAATTCTGATACAATCCTTCATCCATTGGATATTCCATATCAGAAGGCAGATCGGGATGTCCTCCAAAACGAGTATTACCCACAATAGAATAATCATCGGGAGCGACTGTTCTGACAGCAATACCTAAAGTAGCTCTTCTCAGAATAGGTTCTTTGAACCGATCCAGTTCAAATTCTGTTATTTTGCGTTCTATTTCTTCTCTGAAAGTCATTCGTTCTGTTACTGTATCGTTTTATTTTTATACTGATAAAAAATTCCTTTATCAAAAGCCGTCCAGAAACAAGCTTTCTGACCTGAGGCTTTTAAAGCATTATTAGTCCAGGTATTACAAGTATAAAAAAGACCGTATACTCTTTTTGCTTCATAAAAAGAATCATTTACACCATAAGTCGGAGCATCAATTAAAATAATATTTCCTTCACTATTATACTGAAAACTATCCTTTATATATCGGATTAATTTTTGATACTCTTCTTTACTAATCGTAATCTTAACACACTTTTCATCCTCAGTAATCTGCTTATAAAAAGTAGTATGCATTGCGGAAGAGCCTAAATAAAACGCTGCTTTAAAAGCAACACTAAATTTCAAATCTGACCACTCTGGTGTTTCCAGATAAAAACCTTTGTCTCCCCAACCCATAGCTACAAACTGCATAGCACTATCCTTTGATTTTGTGTTTTCAAATTTAACCTCCTTACTCCAATCTATTATATCAGACTGTATCGGCATTACAATATCTGTATGCACCCCGTTAGAAAGGAGATAAATATCAATCCCATCAGGAGCTGATTTTACTTCTGAATTAACGGCAATTCTGGATAAAAGAAATTCTACCAGAAGATAAGCTGACAATAACCCGATTATAATTAAGATAAATTTCCAAAAGAACTTAATTATTTTACTGAATAGTTTCATATCACAGAATAGGATTTAATCTGTAATTTCAAGAATTTCTTTAGCCAGATGGATCATTTTTGGTGTCCCGGTATATTTTCCTTTTTCATCGGATAATTTAACCACACCCGTCCAGTGTCCTCCGTCAGGATGAGCTTCAAGCATTTTAACCACAATATTCATCGCTTCTAATCCAACATCATTTGTGAAATTAGTTCCGATTCCAAATGATATTCCTATTCTGCCTTTACAGTGATTTGCTATACGTTCTACTTTTTCATAATTCAATCCGTCCGAAAAAATAATAGTCTTTGATTTTGGATTAATTCCCAATTTCTCATAATGATGCATCGTCTTATCTGCAAACTCAATTGGGTCACCACTATCATGGCGAACACCATCAAATAACTTTGCGAATTTTTTATCAAACTGTTCAAAAAACACATCAGTTGTATAAGTATCTGTCAATGCAATTCCCAGATCACCTCTGTAAATATCGGACCATTGTTCCAGTCCCGTAGAATTCGCCATTTTAAAACCATATTTTGCCGCATGAAACATAAACCATTCATGAGCGTGTGTACCAATTGGTTTAGTACCACTCAGCATTGCCATATGAACATTACTTGTACCTATAAAACTCCCTGTACCATACTGAGTCAGAGACTGCATTACGAGACGATGTACATCATAGGAATGACGACGACGTGTCCCAAACTCGGCAATAGTAATCCCCAGAGCTTTGTATTTTTCTATTTTTTCTTTGGTAACATCAATAACCACTGAATCTTCTACACGCTGTAAGTTTTTCAGTTTATAAAACAACTCACATATTAAAGACATTAAAGGAACTTCCCATAAAATAGTACGATACCAGTAACCAGTTATGGTTACCGATAACTGATCCCCTTCCTGCTGTATCGTCACTTCATCGGGATCATAATGATACCCCTGAAGAAAATCAAGATAAGTAGGATCTAAATAAGGGCAGTTTACCGCTAAATATTTTTTCTCTTCTCTCGTTAATTTCAGAGTTGCCATAGCATCTACTGATTTACGAAGCGCATCTGCAAAACCTTCCGGAAAAGAATGATTTCCTCTATTAATGAATCCATAACTAGCTTTTGCTTTTGGAAACAACTTTATTACTGCATGCTGCATTGTAAACTTGTAAAAATCATTATCAAGAATAGATACCGGAGTTATTATAGTAGCTGGCAACATTGTTTTTCTTATTTAATTAACGGTGTTATATATTTCACATAAAGTTAAAAATATTTATGTAACACCAACCTTTTATTTGTTGTTCGTCAAAAATAGATTTTTTAATCTTATCCTGATACGGATTATATCACAAAAAAAAGTGAAACTATCTCTAACTTCACTTTTTTTTCTATTTTCAAAATATTGTTTATATATAAATCTGATTTTTATACATTAAACCTGAAATGCATTACATCACCATCTTTAAC
Organism: Flavobacterium sp. AK-301; assembly: GCF_058310215.1. NCBI lineage: Bacteria > Pseudomonadati > Bacteroidota > Flavobacteriia > Flavobacteriales > Flavobacteriaceae > Flavobacterium > Flavobacterium sp. AK-301. The sequence goes on along the minus strand of NZ_JBZEES010000006.1, from coordinate 103,940 downwards.
AATATATTCTTTTCCTTCCACTCTTAGTTTTCCTGCTTCTTTCACTTTTGCTTCAGAACCAAAAGAAGCAAAATCTTCATAAGCGATAACCTCAGCACGAATAAATCCTTTTTCAAAATCAGTATGAATTACTCCTGCTGCCTGTGGTGCGGTTGATCCTACAGTAATAGTCCAGGCACGTACTTCTTTTACACCCGCAGTAAAGTAGGTTTGTAAATTCAGTAATTTATAAGCTGAACGAATTAAAACAGAAGATCCCGGTTCTTTAAGACCTAAATCCTCCAGGAACATCTTACGTTCTTCATACGTTTCCAGTTCAGTAATATCTGCTTCTGTTCCTACTGCTAAAACAATCACTTCTGCATTTTCATCCTTTACCAGTTCTCTTACCTGATCCACATATGCATTTCCTGTAGCAGCTGACCCTTCATCAACATTACACACATACAAAACCGGTTTTGACGTAATTAACTGAAAATCCTCCATCAGTTCTGCTTCATCATTATTCTGAGGCTCTACTGTTCTTGCTGATTTTGCCTGTAGCAGTGCCTGTCTGATTCTTTCTAAAAAAGCTTCCTCAACCTGTGCTTCTTTATTTCCTGTTTTTGCAGCTCTCTTTACTTTCTCAAGACGTTTTTCAACAGTTTCAAGATCTTTTAACTGTAATTCAATATCTATTGTTTCTTTATCTCTGATAGGATTTACATTACCATCTACATGAACAATATTATCATTATCAAAACAACGCAATACATGAATAATAGCGTTACATTCTCTGATGTTGCCTAAAAACTGGTTTCCAAGTCCTTCTCCTTTACTGGCTCCTTTTACTAACCCTGCAATATCAACAATATCAACAGTAGCCGGCTGGATACGCTCCGGATTAACTAATTCTTCCAGTTTTTCCAGTCTTGGATCCGGAACATTTACAACACCTATATTTGGTTCAATAGTACAAAATGGAAAATTAGCACTCTGTGCTTTAGCATTTGATAAACAATTGAATAAAGTCGATTTTCCAACGTTAGGTAACCCTACAATCCCTGCTTTCATCTTAGTAATTTAAAAAATTGATTTTTTCAGGGTGCAAATATAAGCTTTTGAAATCAAAAAAATTAATGATTTAAAAAATGAGCTCTTAACTCCTTCCTCAGCCTTGGTTTTCAAACTCTCTCTGAAAAACATTTAATTAATTATAAAAAATTTAAGAACCTATTTAACAGTTTTTTCTTAAATTTGTGAATACAAACCCTTAAACACAGGTATTATGAAAATTGCAATTTCGAGCATTATGACATTATTATTTTGTTTTACAATAAATGCTCAAAACAAAAATGTAGTAAAAGAAACCAAAACAACTATCATTAAAGTAAACAACGGTACTCCAACTGTAAAAACAGAAGAGATAGAAGCTGTTCAGGATGTAGAAACCAAAACCTCTGCTGCTCACAAAAATGTTCGTGACGTGAAAAACACACCTGTTCAGGTTACTAAAAAAGTTACTGTAGCCAAAGATGGTAAAGTAGTCGAAACTTTAAGCAGCCGATCTAGCTTATATAGTCTTAATGGCAAACAATATGAGTTCACATCCGAAGGAGCCGGTTATAACGTTAGTACAGCCGAAGACGGAAACTTAGGTATCTTAAGAAAAACACCTAATAACAACTGGATCTATAAAACAAAAGATGGTATTTCTTTCGGATTCTTTGATGCTGACGGTAATCTTGTTTTAGAAAGATATGATGAGAACACAGATAATGTTATTGTGGAAACTTTTACTTTCACGAAATAAATAACTTTATAAAATCACCAAAAAAATCCTGTTTTAAAACAGGATTTTTTTAGGGTTTTTCATTATCATTTTTATACCAATAAAAAATCCCGAAAGAATTTTCGGGATTTTATTATTTTATGCCTTAATCGTTTCTAGTCCTCTCCATGTAAAAATGCCTGTCTGTTTAACAGTGTTTCATCACTTTCAACACGATTATCATCCGGAATACAACAGTCTACCGGACATACTGCAGCACATTGTGGCTCATCATGAAATCCTTTACACTCTGTACATTTACCGGGAACTATGAAATAAATATCATCTGAAATAGGTATCTGAGTTTCATCTGCATCAACCTCTTCACCACTAGGTAAAACAATCTTACCGGTTAGTTTTGTTCCGTCTTTATATCTCCAGTCATCTGCCCCCTCATATATAGCTGTATTTGGACATTCCGGCTCACATGCGCCACAATTAATACATTCGTCGGTTATTATGATTGCCATAAGCTTAATTTTAATTTATAAACCTTAAATTTGCACAAATTTACGCCCAAAAGTATTTAAAACCAAATCAATATGACCTTAGCTGAGAAAAAAAATCTTTTTATCCATTTAGGAGAATTTTTAAATCAATTCTCTTTAAACAACAATGTTAAGAAAGCGTCTGTTTTACAGAACGATTTATTTTATCAGAGGTTCATAGATCTAATTGAATTATCACAATCTCACAATGGATGGTATACACAGGAGCAGGTTTATTTTGCTGTTCAGTCATGGGCTTCTGCTTTAACAGAAAAAAACATAAATACCTGGCTATCAAACTATACAAATCTCGAACCGGAAACTCCAAAAACAATCGGACTAATCCTTGCCGGGAATGTTCCGTTAGTGGGTTTTCATGATTTTTTATCTGTTTTAATCTCAGGGCATAAAGTACAGGTAAAAACCTCTTCTAATGATCAGCACCTTTTACCCTTTCTGGCAGATTATATGATTGCCGTTGCTTTTGAAATGAAAGACTTTATCACATTTACAGAAGGAAAATTAATCGGTTTTGATGCCGTTATTGCGACAGGAAGTAACAATACTGCCCGATATTTTGAATATTACTTTAAAGACAAACCTTCTATTATCAGGAAAAACAGAAATTCTATTGCAGTATTACACGGTAAGGAAACAAAAGAACAACTGGTCAATCTGGGAGAAGATATTTTTAGATATTTCGGTTTAGGTTGTCGTAATGTCTCTAAATTATTTGTTCCAAAAGACTATGATTTTAAAGAATTCTTCGAAGCTATATTCGAATACAGAGATATAATACATTATGAAAAGTACGCTAATAATTATGATTATAATAAAGCCGTATTTTTAATGAGCAACTATAAGTTAACTGATAATGGCTTTATCACATTAAAAGAAGATATCAGCTACAGCTCTCCCATTTCGAGTATATTCTATGAGTATTATACAGATCTGAAAGATCTTAAGAAACGTATTGAAAAAGAAAAAGAACAAATTCAATGTATTGTAAGTGACAACCTTATTCCCGAAAGTATCCCCTTTGGACAAACACAAAAGCCTGATTTATGGGACTATGCAGATAATGTAGATACAATTACATTTTTATCACAAATTTTATAGAAACAAAACGTTTTTTATAAGACTTTATCCAGTTATTTTTAAGAAATTTGTTATTTAATTTTTTGGTTAACAACTACAATTACTATAATGAAAAAGCACAACTACAGTGCAGGACCATGTATCCTGCCACAAGAGGTTTTTGAAAAAGCCGCACAAGCCGTTTTAAATTTTAATAACTCAGGATTATCTATATTAGAAATTTCACATAGAAGTAAAGATTTCATTCCTGTTATGGAAGAAGCCAGAAGTCTGGCTTTAGAATTGTTAGGTCTTCAGGGAAAAGGATATCAGGCTCTATTTCTCCAGGGAGGAGCCAGTTTAGAGTTTTTAAGAGTTCCTTACAACCTGATGAAAGTAAATGGAAAAGCAGCTTATCTGAATACCGGAACATGGGCTAACAACGCTATTAAAGAAGCGAAAGCTTTTGGTGAAACAGTTATCGTTGCTTCTTCGAAAGAAGATAATTTTAATCATATTCCAAAGGATTATTCTATACCTTCAGATGCTGATTATTTCCACTGTACCAGTAACAATACTATTTTCGGAACCCAGATGAACACTTTTCCTGATCTGGATATTCCTGTAGTCTGCGATATGAGTTCTGATATTTTCTCCCGTCAGCTGGACTTTTCCAAATTTGATATTATCTATGCCGGAGCTCAGAAAAATATGGGCCCTGCCGGAGTAACATTAATTGTTATCAAAGAATCCATATTAGGAAAAACAGGCAGAACTATTCCGGGTATTCTGGATTATCAGCAACATATCGATAAAGAAAGTATGTATAATACACCTGCTGTTTTTGCGGTTTATACTTCTCTTCTTACTTTACAATGGTTAAAAAATCAGGGAGGTATTCCTGCTATTGAAAAAATAAACAATGCCAAGGCTGCTTTATTGTACAATGAGATTGACAGAAACCCTTTATTTACAGGAACCGCTAAAAAGGAAGATCGTTCCAAAATGAATGCCACCTTCTTATTAGTAAATGAAGAACACGCCCCTGTTTTTGATAAATTATGGAAAGAAGCAGGAATCAACGGACTAAACGGTCACCGTTCCGTAGGAGGTTACAGAGCTTCCATGTATAACGCTCTGCCTCTGGAAAGTGTACAGATATTAGTAGATGCAATGCAGGCATTAGAGAAACAAGTATAGATATAATAATAAATTCAGACATATTTAGAAAAAAGAAGAAAGAATCAAGAAGAAAGAGATTCGATAAAACCTTTTCAACCGGAACAATCAACGATCTCTATTTACATTTTACTTCTTACATCTTACCTTAATTTCAAGCAAATTCAAAGCAGGATGTATTATAAAAATATCTGAATATCAAATAAATTATAAAATGAAAGTATTAGCAAATGATGGTATTTCTAAAAGCGGAATCAAGGCTTTAGAAAAAGGCGGATTTGAAGTAATCACAACGAAAGTAGCACAGGAACAGGTCGCTAATTTCATCAATACAAATTCTGTTGATGTACTTTTAGTTCGCAGCGCTACTAAAGTAAGAAAAGATATTATTGACAATTGTCCAACCTTGAAAGTAATAGGACGCGGTGGCGTAGGAATGGATAATATTGATGTAGAATATGCTAAATCAAAAGGCATTCATGTAATCAATACCCCTGCTTCTTCATCAGAATCCGTTGCAGAACTGGTTTTTGCACATTTATTCTCAGGAGTTCGTTTTTTACACGATTCTAACAGAAGCATGCCTCTAGAAGGAGACACTAAATTCAACGATCTGAAAAAAGCTTATGGAGACGGAATTGAGCTAAGAGGTAAAACATTAGGTATTATTGGTTTTGGTCGAATTGGACGTGCCGTAGCAAAAATAGGATTAGGATTAGGAATGAGAGTAATTGCTGCAGATAAATTTGTAGGCAATGCTGAAATAAAAGTAGATTTCTATAATGGTCAGTTCATAAATGTAAATATTGTGACTGAACCACTGGAAGACGTCTATAAACATTCTGACTTTATTACGCTTCACGTACCTGCTCAGGAAGGTTATGTTATCGGAGAAAAAGAAATCAGTCTAATGAAAGACGGTGCGGCAATAGTGAATGCTGCCCGTGGTGGCGTTATTAATGAAGTAGAATTAATAAAAGCTCTGGACAGTGGAAAACTGTCTTTTGCAGGACTGGATGTTTTTGAACAGGAGCCAACTCCAGCCGTTCAGATTCTGATGCATCCGAAAATCTCTTTAACACCTCATATCGGGGCTGCAACAGGAGAAGCACAGGATAGAATCGGTACAGAATTAGCAGAACAGATTATACGCCTTTTAAAAACAGAGATGGCATAGTAATTGTTCTTTAAATAGTTAAATAATCTATAAAATAACTGACAGACACAGCGATCTGTGTTCGGGTTCTTTTTTTTAATAAATTTACTATAAAAATTTATGAGTGGTATTCTAGACTTAGTGAACAGTGATTTGGGAAAACAAATTATTGAAGGTGTTAGTCAAAAAACAGGAACAAGTACAAATGATACTTCTGCTGTATTAACATCTGCCCTGCCTGCCTTAATTGGCGGAATGAAAAATAACGCTTCTACATCCGATGGTGCTGAAAGTTTACTTTCTGCATTAACAGGAGGAAAACATGACGGCGGTATTTTAGACAATCTATCCGGATTCTTAGGAGGAAGCGATTCTTCTGACGGAGCAGGTATATTAGGTCACGTTTTCGGGAATAAACAAAGTGCTGTTGAAACTGCTGTAAGTGAAAAAACAGGAGTATCTGCAGGTCAGGTTGGTCAAATATTAAAAATAGCCGCTCCACTTGTTATGGCGTATCTTGCAAAACAAACACAACAAAGTAATGTGTCTAATGGAGGGGGATTAATGGATATGTTGGGTGGCCTTATGGGTGGTCAGTCGTCCGGAGGAAACTCTTCTATTCTTACCTCTCTAATTGATAAAAACGGAGATGGAGACATTAAAGATGATCTTATGAAAATGGGATCTTCATTACTTGGTAATCTTTTCAAGAAATAGTAATTCAATTCTTAATATTATCAGAACACCGATGTAGCCATCGGTGTTTTTTTGTACCTTTATTTAGTGGATAGTTTACAGTTGATAGTTTTGTAGCTCAGCTGACTTTAAGACTTTCGATGTCAGACTTTCAACTCTTTTAAATTTAACCGCAAAGGACGCAAAGATTTACGCAAGGTTCGCAAAGGTTTTCTGAGTACTATATACTAAAACTGTGAACTGAGCACCGATAACTGCGAACTAATTACTGTTTACTGAAACTAAACACTACAAACTGAATAGTTCATTATTTTACTGACATCAATTTTTAAATTTCACCAAGCTAAACTATTTTAAAAATGAAAAACTATTTTTTAGCATTAGCAGTTATAGGAATAATTGCTATAGGTTGTAAATCACAATACAGCAGTAAATTTGCTTCCGGTAAAACAACCAATGATACCATCCGAATTGCAAATGACAGTATCGGCTATGAAATTATAATTCTTGATCCCGGATTTTCTACTTATGTCAATTCCATTGCAAAACCAAGACATTATTACGGTCAGAACTATCTGGAACAGAAAAATAGAATTTATACATCCGAATGGAATAGTCGTGTTAATCAGCCTTTTACATATAATCCAGATTTGTATAGTATGAGGATTGACTATGAAAGTGGAATTGATTACGGTTATGAGGTAAATTATATGTTGTATAATTATTTTATCTATTTTCAGAATAAATACAATCAGAGACTTGCAGGTTTTGTTCCTAGAAATTAAATCCTCTATATTTGCTTTTTTATAATTTATGAAAAAGTTAAAACAACATTGGGGAGTAACCTCAAATTATCAATTAGTTATCATTTTTATCGTTTTCGCCATTACAGGTTCTGCTTCCGCTTATTTATCTAAACCAGTTACCAACTGGATAGGAATAACAAAAGAAAACCTTTCAATGTGGCTTTATATCCCCATTCGGCTGATTGTAATCTTTCCTGCTTATCAGGTATTATTGGTTCTTTTTGGTTTTTTATCAGGACAGTTCAGATTCTTCTGGGAATTTGAAAAAAAGATGCTCCGAAGTATGGGGCTGGGGTTTCTGTTCTCTGAGAAAAAAGAAGAAAGAGTCAAGAAGAAAGAATCAGAAAAAAAGAATCAGGAAGAAAGATAAAACCTTACGTACAACAGAAAAAGAGTATTTCGTTTACAGTAATCAGTTTCGGTACTCAGTTCACAGTTTTAGTATATAGTACTCAGAAAACCTTTGCGAACCTTGCGTAAATCTTTGCGCCCATTGCGGTTAAACCCTCTCACAAAACTATCAACTAACTTAGGACTTCTCTCCTTTAATAAGATAGGTATACACCCATGTTAAAGTAAACGTCGGGATAATATCCAAGCCGGGTGTTGCTTCCTCAATAAAAGAAATAATACCCGCTACTTTACCCACTGTTCCTTTATACATTTTAGCTAATATCAAACCGGATATCGGTGCCCAGATAATATCTATAAACTCCCCTGCTCCGGGAATTATATAAGACATCATTCCTACTGCATCCAGTAACAGACCTAACATTAATTTGCTGATCTTATTATCTGTTTTCGTTTGAATCTGAACTTCTTCTGCCATTTTATTAATTTAATAATTTACTGACTGTACTATCAAATTTGATACCAAATAACAAATATCAGTTTTTAAGCTTAGAAGCATATTTCTTTTTCAGCTTTTCAAGCTTCGGACTAATAACCATCTGACAATACGGCTGACCTGAATTCAGGCTGTAATAATCCTGATGATAATCTTCTGCTTTATAAAATACGGTTGCCGGTGATAATTTAGTTACTATTTTTTTACCAAACAGATTTTGAGAATCCAGATCAGCAATCATTGCCTGAGCTGTTTCTTTCTGCTGTTCGCTGTGATAGAATATTTCACTTCGGTATTGCGTACCCATATCCGCTCCCTGTCGGTTTAAAGTAGTAGGATCATGAGTAGCAAAAAATATTTCCAGTATATCCTTATAAGAGATCACTTTGGGATCAAAAGTAATTTCAATAGCTTCTGCATGCCCTGTTGTTCCGGCAGAAACCTCTCTGTAAGTTGGATTTTTAGTTATTCCTCCTGTATATCCCGAAACCACTTTTTTAACGCCGCTTAATTCTGAAAAAACAGCTTCTGTACACCAGAAACAGCCTCCGGCAAGCGTTGCAATCTCAAATTCTTTTATTTCCATAAAGGTTGGTTCTTTTTGTTTCTCAAAGCTAACGATATTTTTCTCTTCTTTTGACTGGCACGAAAAAGATAACATAACTAATACTAAACCTACTATTTTTTTCATCTTTTGTTACTTTTACCTGTTTCTCAAATTTAAGAAATTAACAAAACAATACTTCTTTTCTTAACTAAACTTTATATATCAAAATTATTCGGTCCCAAAAACAAATTACATTATACGAATAACAACACAAAACAATAACGAAGCAAACTTTAATTTAAAATAATAATAAAATAAATATGGAAATCCGTAATAATTTCATAAAAATATAATTAAGTTTGTAATGTTAAATAATTAATCGAAATGATTTAGGATATGGCTGAGAACAGAGAAAACTCACAATATTTCTCTGATTTTCAATTTATAATATAATTTTATGAATAGAGCCAATAACATTAAAAAAAGAATCATTATACGCATTCCTTTGTATGATAAGTTTGTAAATTTCTCTGATCTGGAAATACATCAGGAAATTCTTTCTCATAGCAGCTTCCGCTTTTTGTGGCGTATATCCGATGATCTAATGACTAATGCGCACGAAGATTTTGGATATATCAATAAATATCTTGATGATGAAATTTTTTTCACTTTATATACAGAAGCCGGAAAGGAAATCTATTATAAAGGGCTGATTACCGGATTAAAGATGATTAACCTTGACGGTGCAACCTCCGGATTCATGGTTACCGGAAAAAGCCATACAGTCGCTATGGGCGATATGAAAATAAACCGTCTGCATCTGAACAAAACATTATCCGAGATCGCTAAAGATACCTTACAAAACCATATTCAGGGATTATGGGAACCTGAGCATATCACTCCCCGATATACAGAAAGAATCCCCAGCTCGTTACAGTCTAACGAAACCGACTGGGAATACCTGACCCGATTAGCCAGACAATATGGAGAATGGTTTTACTGGGATGGTACCCGTTTACAATTTGGAAATATAAAAGAGACTAAAACCACTTTTAAAAACGGGAAACATCTGAGAAGCTTCGGAATGAATGTCGAGTTAACAGCTAACCGATCTGCTGTTTCCGGTTATGATCCCAATAAAGCCACTCAAATCAGCTCTATACTCGAACATACCAACAGCCATTTTACAGACGATCTGATGAAAAGTGCCCTTGATGCACAAGATCAGCAATATAAACAAAAAAGGAATTTACAGAATCCTTTCCATAATTACACACCCACAATTGGCAATCAGAAAAACATGGATCAGCTGAATCAGCTACATACTGCCGGAAAAGCAGCACAAATGGTCACTTATACTGCCGAAACACGAGAACCAATTAATATAGGACAGATTATAATTATCCATAACAAAGAAATCGTTCATCATGCAATCATTACAAAATGTAGCTTTTACAGCATAAGCACAGGAAACCTTCTCAATCTCTTTGAAGCTATTCCCATAGACTGCTCACAACCGCCTTATACCGGATTAAATCCCGATGGATTTGCTTATGACCAGCCTGCAATTGTAATAGACAATAACGACCCAAAAGGAATGGGACGTATACGAGTAGAGTATTTCTGGAGTAATCGTACAGGAGAAAATAAAAGCGACTGGCTCAGAGTACAGACACTTTATGCGGGCGGCGGAAAAGGATTTTATTTTATTCCGGAAATTGGTGAAGAAGTATTCGTTTCCTTTCAGGGTAATAATCCCGATGCTCCTTATGTATCCGGAGCCAATTATAACGGAAAAGAATTACCCGAATATACTACTGCCAATAATGATATAAAATTTATGCGTTCCCGAAGCGGTAATGTAATAGAAATGAACGACACTGCCCAAAATGAAAGTATAACCATTAAAGAGAACAGTGGTATTATTCTGCATTTTGACTCTGCTACACGTACTCTTACCACAACAGCACCCGAAGGAATGATTTTTAATGCAAAAAACATCACGTTCAACGCAACAGAAAACATGAATCTGAATATTGGAAATACCCTCAAGTTTACTGTTGTACAGAAAATGCTTATTGTTGTTCCTTTTATGCAGCAGATAATCAGTGGATTCATGCATCTGTTTAGTGGCAAAGCATTAATAAACAGTCACAACGAAATAAAAATGGAAAGTCCGGAAATGGTACTCGCAGGACAGCAAAAACTATTCCTGCATAGTGATGAAAGTACGGTTATCAATTCCGGAGGAACTACAGAAGTAAAAGCAGCAGCAGGAACCCAGCAAAGCAATATTGCAGAGGAATATGAAACGGTAAAAGAGGAAATAACCGCAAAATGTCTGGTACATTTCAGACCACATGCCAATTATGACGGAGAATATGGTTTTGACTGGCTAAGAGGTGGCGATACCGGTATGCCCGGCGATAACTGGTTTGGACATATTTTAGGAAAATACCATGAAGCAGATAACGTTACCGTATTTGGTAATGGTAATAAGTGGAATAGTAATTTTATCAAAGATCTCAAAATGTATGATAAAAAACTCAGGAGCTATACCAACTTAATAATAGGCTGGAAATCACGAAAAGGAAAACCCTATCTATACCCTACTCCTGTACTGACATTAATGCTTAATAAAAAAGCGATTCTTAATTTAAAAGTCGATATAGAGGAACTACCCGAAGAAAAAATAACCTTTGAATTTATCAATAAAAAAGCAACCGATTATCTGCAACTCAATACAGCAGAGCTAACTCCTAAAAAAGGGAAATATGATCTGAATAATTATTTACAAATCACCTGTACAAAAGCTTTTGATACAGAACAACTATTACAGGTAAAAATAGCCGATAAAATATGCGGACAACTACGCATTTTACCTAATACTGCAGTATATCAAAAACCAATTAAAGTAGTATTTGTAAAAGTAAAAACAGATTTTAATGGAGAAAAAACAGGAATCCCCACGACAGGGGGGAAAGATTTTTTTATTCAATGTCTCAATCAGGCACTGGTCATCCCTTCCATAACAGAAGTAACATTAGATGCCACCAGTAGTAATTCCGGATCGTCTACTTTTAGAGATCAGTTTTGCAGTCAGAAAGGAGGAGTCTATTCTTTAGACCCTAAAAAATATTATATAAAAGGGAGTAATCCTAAAGAATATTCTAAAAATTGGCATAGATTGCTCAGAACTTTTTTAGAAAGTGAACTAAAAAGTCAGTTTAACGATCTTTATAAAGATTATTATCAGGTATTTTTTATAGGAGAACCCTGCCCCGGACTCAATGGTTATGCTTATCCTAATTCAACCTTTGGTGCTTATTTTCATAAACATAAAAAAGCAACGATTGCTCATGAACTGTTCCATGCTATGGGATTACCGCATACCTTTGATGGTAGTAAACGTGCAGCCTATACTTATCAGGCTCAAAAAACGGATAATATTATGGATTATAGCCATGGAGCTAAACCACCTATTCCAAGAAGAAGTTTATTTCATTGGCAATGGAAAGTATTAAATTCTAAAATAAAATAAGATGCTGCAACCTTTCAAAATCTATATTTTAGTACTATTAAACAGTATAATATGCTCCTGTAATGGACAACACAATAATACGACTATTAAACAAGAGACCATGAGAACTAATGAAAAATTTGACTTTGAGGATTATAATAAAAGATTACAAACTGATCCTCTATATGGACATATTTATAAAAAATCCGATGGAACAATTATAGAGTTAACAGATGGCAAAGCACCCGCAATCTATGAAACTCCCCCCGCTCCTTCTTTTACCAAAATATACAAAAAGTTTCATGAAAATGGAAATTTATATTGGATAGGGATTATAATTGGAAATAATGTAAAAACAGGTGTTTGGAAATACTATGATACACAAGGAAATTTCATCAAAGAAATTAATGAAGATGAGAAATTTGGTAAAATCAAACCGGAATATATACTCCAGTTTATGGAAAAAGAAGGCTTTATTAATCTAAAAACAGGTAAAGGACGTTTTGACGATTCTGGTAACGAAAACTTTACTTTAAATTTTGTTCCTGCTCGTAACAGCGTTTTAATAAGCAATAATAAAAAACCTCCACTATGGTATATTATGATATTCTCCGATGACTACAATGCCTATACACAAACAGAATATACTATAAATGGAGAAACAGGAGAAGTAATTGAGAAAAAAACAGAACAAATTTATCCTGATGAATAAAACTAAATTATAATTCTAGTTCAAAAAAACTATTTCACTGGCAATGGAAAGTTTTAAACTCTAAAATAAAGTAAAATGCTACAACCTTTTAAAGTCTACATTTTCGCAATACTAATCTGTACTTTATATTCCTGTAATGGGCAAAATAACAGTACCACAAAACAAAATATCATGAGAACAAATGAAAAATTCGATTTTGAGGATTATAAAAAAAGGAAAGAAAAAGACCCTACATATGGTCATAAATATATTAAATCAGATGGAACTAAAGTAGAAATGATAGGCAGTAAAAGCCCCGCAATCAGGGAAACTCCCCCTCCTCCTACTTTTTTTAACATATACAAAGATTTTCATGAAAATGGAATATTACATTACAAAGGACAAATAATAGGTAAATTCTTGAGTATAGGAACTTGGCGGTATTATGATGAACAAGGTAATTTCATCAAAGAAATTGATGAAGATGCAAAGTTTGGAGCAATCAAACCAGATAATATATTGCAATTTATGGAAAAAGAAGATTTCATTAATTTAAAAACAGGTAAAGGACGTTTTGATGCTGATAATAGAGAAACTTTTACATTAGAATTTGTTCCTACTCGTAATAGTGTTTTAATAAGTGCTACTAAAAAACCTCCTCTATGGTATATCACAATCCTACCTACCCGATTTAATGATTATATGCAAATAGAATATACTATAAATGGAGAGACAGGAGAAGTAATCGAGAAAAAAGTAGAAAGATTTTTTTTAGAGGAATAAAAATAAATTATAATTCTATATCAAAAAATATTTTTCACTGCCAATAAAAACCATTAAACTCTAAAATAAAGTAAAATGCAACATGCTTTTAAAACATCCCTTTTCGTCCTATTAATCTGTATAGTATATTGCTGTAATGGGCAAAATAATAGTACTACAAAACAAGACACGATGAGAACCAATGAGAAATTCGATTTTGAGGATTATAAAATACGAACAGAAAAAAGTATTTCTAAAGGACGTTTTTATACGAAACCTGATGGTACACTAGTAGAACTTATGGGTGGTAAAAGCCCAGCAATCTATGAAATACCTCCTACACCCTCTTTTACTAAAATATATAAAGATTTTCATGAAAATGGAATATTGAGTTATAAAGGAACTCTTATAGGAAAACGTATAAGAATCGGTATTTGGAAATATTATGATACTCAAGGTAATTTTATTAAAGAAATAAATGAAGATAAAAAATTTGGAGCAATCAAACCGGAACATATACTCCAGTTTATGGAAAAAGAAGGATTTATTAATTTAAAAACGGGTAAAGGGCGTTTTGATGCTGATAATAGAGAAACTTTTACGTTCAACTTTGTTCCTACGCGTAATAGTATTTTAATAAATAAAGATAAAAAACCTTCATTATGGTATATTACGATCCTGCCCACACGATTTAATGACTATATGCAAATAGAATATACCATAAATGGAGAAACAGGAGAAGTAATTGAAAAAAAAGAAGAACAAATTTATCCTGATGAATAAACAACAACAGTAAACAACATAAAATTCTAATCATTTACAATGCCACAAAAAATAACCGATACCGCCCAATTACAATGTAATAAAGGAGATTCTGTTACTGAATTAACCGTTACATCCCAGAACTTTTCAGTGATCGAAAAAAAACCAATTGCAACAACCGGAGATAATAAACCGAATGAGAATATACAACCCTTTGGAAAATGCAAATTAAAACCTTCGTCCGGTGGTTATTTACCCTGTGCTCCTTCCGGTCTGATTTGGACAGGTGTTGCTGCAATGGATAAAATCAACGGATTCAATATTGTACTCGATACTTCCGTATGTGAATGTACCACAGGAGGTATAATAACCGTTCAAACTAAAGGACACAGTGAATCTCATGGTGCTGTTTAGTTATCAGTATTTAGTACACAGTTTACAGTATCCAGTCTCAGTAATCAGTATTTAAAAAAACTTTGCATTCCTTGCGGTTAAATTTAAAAGAGTCGAAAGTCTTAAAGTCAGTGTTAAGCCACCGATAACATTTTACTTCTTACATTTTACATTTCACAAAAACGATCAACTAAATTTGTAACTTTGTAAAAACGGTTACGAATGATACAAGCAAAAAATATACATAAATATTACGATAAACTACATGTGCTTAAAGGCGTAGATCTGCATATTGAAAAAGGAGAAATCGTTTCTATTGTAGGCGCTTCGGGTGCAGGAAAAACCACTTTATTACAGATTTTAGGTACACTGGATCTTCCAACGACTGAAAACGGAACCAGTTTAGTGATTAATGGTGAAGATATTCTGAAAATGAATGATAAAACAATGTCCCGATTCAGAAATCTGAATTTGGGCTTTATCTTCCAGTTCCACCAGTTATTACCGGAATTTACAGCACTGGAAAATGTTTGTATTCCTGCTTATATTGCAGGTAAAGGACCAGCAGAAACTGAAAAAGAAGCTAAACGGTTATTAGACTATTTAGGACTTTCGCATAGAATAAATCATAAACCGGGCGAACTTTCCGGTGGAGAACAGCAAAGAGTAGCCGTAGCCAGAGCACTAATCAATAAACCCGCTATTATATTTGCCGACGAGCCTTCCGGAAATTTAGATACTGTTTCCGCAGAAAATCTGCATCAGTTGTTTTTTCAGTTAAGAGACGAATTTGGACAAACCTTTGTTATCGTTACACACAACAAAGAATTAGCAGATATGGCAGACCGAAAACTAGTTATGACGGACGGATTAGTTGATAGTTGATAGTTGATAGTTGATAGTTGATAGTTGATAGTTGATAGTTGGAAAACTTTACAACACCAATTTTAAGTATTAAAAAAATGAAATATTATTAACAGCTCAGCTAACTTTACAACATTGGACTCTTTTAAATTTAACCGCAATGAACGCAAAGGTTTTCTGATTACTGTGACTGAATACTGTATACTAAATACTGTGACTGTAAACTGAATACTGAATAACTGACAATCAACCCTCAATGAACGCTAACGAATTAAAATCCTTTCTTGACGAAAAGGTAATCCTCTATAATAAACCTGACTTTATTGAAAGTGATCCTATTCAGATACCGCATTTATATACTCAAAAAGAAGATATTGAAATAGCCGGTTTTCTAAGTGCCACAATCGCTTGGGGAAACCGAAAAATGATTATTAAAAACGCACAGAGAATGATGGATCTTATGGGTAATTCTCCCTATGATTTTGTGCTATCTCATAATGACTCTCATTTAGAACCGTTACAGGACTTTGTACACCGAACTTTTAACGGTGGTGATCTTTATAGTTTTATAAAAAGCCTACAGAATATCTACACGAATCACGGAGGTCTGGAAAATGTATTTGTACAACATCAGGGAACAAAAAACCTACAAAACAGCATCCATGAGTTCAAAAAAATTTTCTTTGAAACAGAACATCAGCCCCGAACACAAAAACATATCTCCGACCCTCTAAACGGCTCTGCCGCAAAACGCATCAATATGTTTTTACGCTGGATGGTTCGAAAAGATACAACAGGTGTTGATTTCGGAATCTGGAAAAACATCTCCCCTGCCTTATTATCCTGTCCTTTAGATGTTCATTCCGGTAATGTAGCCCGTAAACTAGGATTGTTGGAACGCAAACAAAATGATGCCAAAGCATTACAACAATTAGACAACAGCCTGAGAGCAATGGATGCCAATGATCCCGTAAAATATGATTTTGCTCTTTTCGGATTAGGCGTTTTTGAAAAATTTTAATCTTCCGAATTGATTGTTAGATTATTTGATATTTAGACGAAATCTGCTTTGCTTCACAAAATCTCTGATTTCGAAAAAACATTTATCAATCTTTTACAGATACTATAAGCTGAATTGAATACCATTTAAAAGGTCAGGAGACCTTTATTCACTCCTGTAAAAGTCAGAGACTTTACAGAGCAGAGCTCCACAGCGATTATTGGATTTTGTTCTACCCAATTATCAGCAATTAGAAATCCATTTACCGGAAATCAATAACAATCCGGAAAACACCTTACTCGTACCGGCTGTTTTTATTGTAGATCAGAATCATACCATTATCTATTCATTTACTGAAACCGATTACATAAACGAGTCAATATAAGCACACTTCTGGAAAAACCATAACATAATACACAAAAACAACACCTTACTTAAACAATGAAATATTAAAAAAAACATTTAAAAATTAACATTTAAATGAAATATTCATTCGAAAACAAAATATTTTTACGGTTTTTACACTTAAATATTACGGCTTTACCTCAAAAACACTCTAAAAACAAAAAATAAAGTTAAAATAATTTTTTACTTTAAAAATATTGCCTTAAAATTGTTCTTATAACCAAAAATAATATAAATATTTACCAATTAATTTAAATTTTAAGCAATTATGAAAAAACTATTCAACACATTATTAGGAGTATCTTGCTTTGTTTTAGCATTAAGCTCATGTTCATCAGACAATGTTGCTGATGTAGGAACCACTTCAAATGTAAACCCTTATTTAGCAAAAGCTACAGAAGTACAAAATGAAGTTAACCAGCTGATCGCAAATCGCGTTTCAGCCGATGAATTCGGAGAAAAAGTAACAGCACTTATTGCACAACAACTACCGGAAGATAAAACGGTTTCCGCTGAAGCAGAAGCTATTCAACAGGCTATAAAAGAAGCAGACGCCAATCTATACGAAGACAACCAGGCTTATATAGATCACTTACAAACCATAGTAAAGAATTCAAATCTGGATAGAAATTCTGATGATTATAAAAAAATAGAAGCTACTGTGTTTTATATAAATTTAGTGACTTCCTCAGTAGAAAATGCAAAACCGGAAATATCTACTAATGCATGGTGCAGATGGTGCTTCGGCCCCTACGGAAATTGTGGTAATTGGTACTGGTGTTCATAATCAAGAATACTATATCTATATATCTATTTCAGTAAAACACACTCTTTCCAAATAATCATACAACCACACAACAAGTCTTAAAATTGCTATTATAAACAATACAAATATTAACAAATTAATTATGAAAAAATTATTCAATACATTATTAGGAGTATCTTGCTTAGTTTTAGCATTAAGCTCATGTTCGTCAGACAATGTTGCTGATGTAGGAACCACTTCAAATGTGAACCCTTATTTAGCAAAAGCTACAGAAGTACAAAATAAAGTCAACCAACTGATCTCAAATCGCGTTTCAGCAGATGAATTCGGGGAAAAAGTAACTGCCCTTATTGCACAGCAAATCCCAGAAAACAAAACAATTTCCGTTGAGGCTGAAACAGTGTATCAGACAATCAAAGAAGTAGATGCTAATTTATATGAGAATAATCAAGCTTATACCGATCATTTACAAACTATATTAAAAAATTCCAGTTTGGACAAAAACTCTGATGAGTATAAAAAGATTGAAGCTACTGTTTTTTATCAGAATTTAATATCCTCTTCAGTAGAAAAAAATAGACCAGAAATATCAACTAAAGCATGGTGTAGAACTTGCTGGACTGCCTTTGGATGGACAGTATGTCAACCTTGGTATAAATGTTAATAATCAAGAATCAATTACAATAAAAACCCGGTATCATCTACCGGGTTTTTACGTTTTAATATCTAATCAATTTTTGTCTATTAAGAATTATTTTAAAACCAGCAACTAAAACCCACCTTCCAGACGCACCTCCACAGGAGAGAAAACCATATTGTCTTCTCACGTCTCATATTTCACTTCTTACAAAAAAACTATAAACTATCCATTATAAACTATCAACCAGTAACAATCAAGCCATCCAAAAAAACGTATCTTTGCCCAAATAATAAACTTTTATGAGCACTTTCGAACAATTTAATCTTCCAAAATCCGTACAAAAAGCCATTGACGAATTAGGATTCACTACTCCTACTCCTATTCAGGAAAAGTCATTTCAGGTCATTATGTCCGGAAGAGATATGATGGGAATCGCTCAGACCGGTACCGGTAAAACCTTTGCTTATCTGTTGCCATTACTAAAGTTATACAAATTTACACCTACAGAAACGCCCAAAATAGTGATTATCGTTCCTACCCGTGAATTAGTGGTACAGGTAGTCGATGAAGTGGAAAAACTGACGAAATACATGTCTGTCAGAACACTGGGCGTTTACGGAGGCGTAAATATCAATACACAGAAAAAGGGAGTCTACAACGGAATCGATATTCTGGTAGGAACACCCGGAAGAATGATGGATTTGGCACTGGATAATGTCCTACGTTTTGACGAGACTCAGAAATTAGTAATCGATGAATTTGACGAAATGCTGAATTTAGGTTTCCGTGTTCAGCTTACCTCTATTCTGGCAATGATGAGACCAAAACGTCAGAACATCCTGTTCTCAGCAACGATGACCGAAGAAGTAGATGCGATTCTGAATGATTATTTTGATTTTCCTGAAGAAGTCTCATTAGCCCCGTCCGGTACACCACTGGAAAACATAAAACAAATCACTTATAACGTACCCAACTTCAATACCAAGATCAATTTATTAAAACATTTACTGGCAACAGATGAAAGTCTGGAACGAGTATTGGTTTTTATCAATAATAAAAAGATTGCGGATATGCTTCACGAACGTATTGAGGAAGCTTTTCCGGGTCAGTTTGGCGTAATTCACTCCAATAAATCCCAGAACTATCGTTTAAATACGATGGCTTCTTTTCAGGAAGGTAGTTTGAGAGGTATTATTACAACCGATATTATGGCAAGAGGTCTGGATATCTCCAATATCTCCCATGTAATCAACTTTGAAGCTCCTGAATTACCGGAACTATATATGCACCGAATCGGACGAACAGGACGTGCGGATGCCACCGGAACAGCAATCAGTTTTATCACGCCAAGAGAGGAAGATCTTAAGATCGAAGTAGAACTGTTAATGAATCAGGAAATCGAAATTGTACCTTTCCCTGAGGAAGTAGAAGTTTCAACCATTCTGATTGAAGCAGAAAAAGTAAAACAAAAAACCAAATTCTTAATGAAAAAGGTCAAACTATCTGAGAATGGTGCCTTTCATGAGAAAAAAGACAAAAATAAAAAGGTAAATCTCGGCGGACCGGGTAAAACAAAACCCCGAAAAACAAAACCGAGAAATCGTGGTGTCGAAAAAAACAGAGCAAAGAAAAGGAAAGATAACAATAACGAAAAATAATATTCAGTTTTTCGTTATTGTTATTGGTTTTAACTTCAATTTATTACTCTGCTTTTTAAAGTTGAGAGAACTTTACAGAACAGAAGAATTATCGAACAGCAATGAATATATCTACCTCAGCATTTTTAAAATCCTGTGCTTTTTCTCCATATATTTCAAAATCTGCCGTAAATGTTCTGTCCAGATCAGAATTCCATATTGTATTCCACTCATTTACTACAATATCTTCTGCCAGATTTCCTTTTGCAGTATATTTAGTATAAGTACCTCCTTCAATAACTCTACCGGTCATTCCTTCCGGAATTGTATCTAAATTTTCAACCATACAACCTAAAATAGTAGTATACGGTTTTGTATGATCTTTTTCATAATCTGTATAAATAGAATATACAGAATGGTCTATTATATTAGGTATTCTGTCCATCACTTTTTCTGTTATAAACCTATCCCACAATTTAGGAATATCAATTGCTCCCTGTCCGTTTTCATTTGTTGTTCGTATAGCAATACCGATTACATTAAATTTTTCAATTTTTTGAGTATTCATATTTTTTAGTTTTTATTATTATAAGACAAAACTAAAACACACTTGTGACAGCCCTATGTCAAGGGTTATAACTTTTTTGCTTACAAATTTCAAAATATTCCTGAAGAGTCATTTTATGTGGTTCAAATAAAGAAGTAAGAACATTCAGATTTAAAATTCTATCCAGGCGAAAGGTTCTGAAATCTTCCCTAAGACGACAAAAAGCAATTAATAACCAATTCTCCTGTGTACTGTATATTGCAAAAGGTTCTATAGTTCTTTTAGTGGTCTGATCTGTTTCAGGGGAATAATACTGTATTTTAACCAGATTAAAATTAGTTAGTGCCAATTGTAAAACCGATAAATGACTGCTCGTTTTTTCATTCTCATTATTTTGTCGAAAAGCCACACGGTTTGAAAGTAAATCTATTTTATCTTTAGTAGTATACCGTAAAACCGATTTAATTTTATTAATTGCTTCTGAATAGTCTTTTATAAAAGAAATATCTTTATTTTTCAGAACAAGCTGTTCTGCAGTTATCAAAGCATTGGTTTCACTCTCAGTAAACATTATAGGTGGAATTCTATATCCTTCCATGATAGAAAAGCCTTTACCTTCTTCTGTAAAAATGGGTACACCTGCTTGCTCCAGCGCTTTTATATCCCGATAAATGGTACGATTACTAACCGAAAATTTAGCAGCAAGTTCCGAAGCCGTTAAAAGCCGTTTGGTTTGCAATTGTGTCAAAATCGCTGTTAGTCTCGATAATCGTTTTAAATCATTATTATTCATTTGTATATCCGTAATAGCTAAAACACGATCTCCTTTTTAATCTCTTCAAACTTCAAAGATCCTGCTTACTTAAAAAATAGAATAAATTTATAACTCTTCATTGTCTAAAACAACATGAGGATTATTAAATACAGTCATATCTATCGTATTTAATTCTTTATCCGTAACTATTGCAGAAGTTAAAGCTCCTGAAACGTTAGCAAGAGTACGGGGCATGTCTATAATAGGATCTACTGCCAGTACCATTCCAATTAAAGGAAAATATTCACCCATTCCCATTCCTGATAAAACGATAGTAGCCGCAATAGTTGCCGTACCGGGAATACCGGCTACTCCTATAGAACCTATTACGACTACAATAACGAGCATAATATAAAACTGAACATCAATCTGAATCCCTGTCATATGCGCTACCATCATCACAATCAATGCCGGAAAAAAACCGGCACATCCGTTCATTCCCATAGTGCTGCCCAAAGAACCCACCAGATTAGCAGTTCCGCTGTTCACACCCATACGGGTTGTAAGAGTAGAAATAGTAAGAGGTAAAGTCCCGATAGAGGAACGACTTGTAAAAGCCATTAACCAGGTCGATATGGATTTTTTCACAAACATAAAAGGAGAAATTCCATGCAGAGCCACTATGAGTACATGGATAAGCAACATGATAAAAGTCGCTATGTATATAGCCAGTACAAAACCGGAAACTTCTACAATAGCAGAAAGTCCATTTGAAATAATAGTTCTGGATAATAGCGCAATTACAGCATAAGGCATATATTTAATAATGGTCATGGTTATAGACATCACTATTTTATATAAAGCCTCCATCAACTTTTTAAAGAGTCCTATTGTTTCTGAATTTTTTTTCTCCATTCTATTGGCTGCTAATCCTACTAAAGCAGAAAATAATACCAATCCCATAATATTTTCTGAATGCATTGCCGACACAATATTATTAGGTACTAAATGAACAAAAGTATCTACTAAATTAGTATATTCCCGTTGCTGAACATCTGTAACTACAGCCAACTGTTTTTCTCCTAAATGAAAAATATTTGCTACTATAATACCAACTATACTGGCAATACCGGTAGTAAATAACAACCAAAAAATACCACGAACGGTTAACCTGAAAAGGTTTTTATGACCGGAAAAATCAAGAATCACTTTTACAATAGAAACGAAAACTAAAGGAATAACTAACATGCGAATGAATGCAATAAATGTTCTTCCAAATAATCCATACCAAATAGCGGTCTCTTTCATCCATGTAACAGGCTGAACGGGGAAACCGGAAACCATCTGTATTCCCAAACCTAAAACAATTCCAAAAACCAACCCTACAAACATACGAGCTGAAAAACTCACTTTCTTATCTTGTAATTTTTTCATTATAAAAAATACAAATACTAATAAAATAAGACTTATAACGGTCTGATAATGTGTTATAGCTAAAAAATTCTCGAAAAAACTTCCTGTAAAAATTAAACCGTCTTCCATTTGCTTATCTTTATTTCATGGGTTACTTTCCTGTATAGGAAACGAAAAGCAAAAATAAAAAAAGGATTCTTGTTAAAAGTGAATAATAATATAAAAAACAAGCTCACTAAAAATAGTGAGCTTGTTTTTTATGGATTACCAAAAAAATTACCTTATCCAATACTCTAATGATTCTCTTTAAGATTTTCTATATCTTTCACTATTCCAGAACAATATATTCCAAAATAAAGGATATAAGCATAACAGACAATAGGTAATACAAAAGAATACTGTACTCCTACTACATCAGCAAGAGCTCCCTGAATAATCGGAACGATTGCTCCTCCCAGTATTGCCATTACTAATAAAGAAGATCCCTGACTGGTATATTTGCCTAACCCTGCGATAGATAAAGTAAAGATATTAGAAAACATAATGGAATTGAATATTCCGATTCCTAAAATGGTATACATTGCCATTGCTCCTGTTAACAGAACACTTGATAACAATAACACAATACACATTCCGGCAAAAATAGCCAGTGTACGTGCGGGTGCTGATTTACCGATAAGGAAACCGATAAAATTCAGTACTATAAATACAATGAAAAAGCTAATCTGAGAGAAAGACAAATCTACTATATTCAGTATAACTAAAAATATAGCAGCGGCAACTCCCATCATATAAACATATTTTTTAACAGCACTGATACTGTGATTCAATGAAATAGAACCTACAAAACGTCCTATCATTGCTCCTCCCCAGTATAATGCTAAATAATTCTTACTTACGGATTCAGATAATCCCATAATATTTTCCAATTCCAGAAAACTAATAATAAAACTACCGACTGCTACTTCTCCTCCTACATAACAAAACATTCCCAGAACACCTCTTCTCAACTGAGGGAATTTAAAAGCTCCCAGACCTTTCATTTCTTCTGTTTCTTCTGTCTGGAATGAAGGTAGTTTTACATTATAGATCAATACGGCAACTAATAACAGTATCCCTGCAAAAATCAGATATGGAATACGCGTTGCTTCCGCAGTTATAGAACCGCTTGCATCAGCGAAATAGACAAAAATAAGATGTCCTCCTAATACAGGTGCGATTGTTGTTCCAAAAGCATTGAATCCCTGAGTCAGATTCAGACGACTTGAAGCACTGTCCTCCGGACCTAATAAAGACACATAAGCATTAGCTGTGATCTGTAATACAGTAAATCCGAGTCCAAGAACAAATAATGCCCCTAAAAACAATCCGTAAACAGAAAAAGTAGCTGCGGGATAAAACAAACCGCAACCCAATGCAGACAATACAATACCAAACAGAATTCCATTTTTATACCCTATCTTATTAATCGGATCACCTTTAAAATAAGAAATAATAAAATAGATAAGAGACCCTATAAAATACGCTCCGAAAAAACAAAACTGAACCAACATCGCTTCGAAATGAGTCAGTTGAAATAATTTCTTTAAATAGGGAATTAAAAGATCATTCATACAGGTAATAAATCCCCACATAAAAAATAATACGGTAAGTGTGACTAATGGAATTATATAATTGGGCTTATTCTGATTTATATTCGTTTCGTTACTCATTATATTTAAATTTATAGATTTTCTTTTGTTTGATTCGCTTTCTTTATCTGTAAAATGAAATCTTCATTTCATTACTGATAATCTGTTTATTTTCTACTATCATCTAACGGAGCAAAAACCAGACACACCGGAGAGCAAAGCGGTATTCTCTTACCGGTATCTAACAATCCTCCTGTAGTTTTGTTTCTTTTAAAAATAACAATATCATTACTGTACTGATGTGCTACCAGCAGATAATTTCCATTCGGATCGATTACAAAATT
The DNA here is from genome assembly GCF_058310215.1 of Flavobacterium sp. AK-301. Lineage (NCBI taxonomy): Bacteria > Pseudomonadati > Bacteroidota > Flavobacteriia > Flavobacteriales > Flavobacteriaceae > Flavobacterium > Flavobacterium sp. AK-301. Next base: position 79,205 of record NZ_JBZEES010000006.1, on the reverse strand, counting down.
TCTTGGTCCTTTACCCAAAGTACTCTGTTGCTGTTTCAGAGCCAACTTACCATTTTTCTTTATCTTAAAAGTAGTAATATCATTTGCTGTTCCGCGATTTGTTGCATATAAGAATTTCCCGTCCGGTGAAACATGAATATCAGCAGAACCGATTTCCCCTTTAAAGTTTTTACTTATGATACCGGTTTCCTGAATTGGTTTCAGTGTATTGCCATCATAAGTAAAAGCGATCAGGCTTCCGTTCATTTCCTGCAACAGATAAGCATATTTCCCGTCAGGTGTAAAAGTGATATGACGTGGTCCGCTTCCTGCTTTTACAGCGATACTGTCTTTTGGGATCAATGTTTTTTCAGCTCCGTTAGCATCATACTGATACAGATACACTTTATCTTTTCCCAGATCATTAATCACAACATTTTTAGTATCAGGAGTAAAATGCACCATATGTACATGAGCCTTTTCCTGTCGTATCGGATCGATACTTTCTCCTTTATGTTGTACTACCTGTTTTACGGTAGTCAATGCACCATTTTCTTTTATGCCGAAAACAGCAGCGCTTCCTCCTGAATAATTGGCTGCAATGACATTTTTATCCTGCACAATAATATAACAGGGATCTGCTCCTTCAGCCTTTTCTTTATTCAGAAAATTCAATTTTCCCGTAGAAGCACTGAACTGAAATGCACTGATTGTACTGTTTTCTCCATTTTCATTTACACTGTATACATACCGATTATCTTTGGAAACAGCGAGATAACTCGGATTAATCACTTTTTCAGAAGCCGCTTTGAACTTTGTTTCTCCTGTCATAGTATTAAAATCATAAACATAGATTCCATCACTTTCGCAGGAAGAAGTATAAGTTCCGATTAGTAAATTATAATGCTGTTGCGCATGAATACAACTAATCGAAAAGCAGATACTGAAAAGAATAATTATTTTTTTCATAAAATATATAAATTGAAAATGAACTATAGTAAAAAAAGTATTTGAAAACAGCAGATCACTGCCATTATCAAATACTTTTTAAAATTATTTATTATTTTTTATATTTTACTGTTCTGGCATCTTTAATCACACCTTTCCAGTTGAGTCCATAACCAAAGTCATAAACATTACCTTCTGAATCGACATGACATTCCATATCATGCGGTACATCTTCAAACTGCTTTTCGACAGTTGACATATTCACAGGCATCTGAACCGGAAGCAATGCCGAAGGCTCATAAGCTCCTGAAATAATATCCATTACAGGCTGTTCTCCTATACCGAAACGAACAAGAATACCATCTACTCTGTTCTCAAACTCATTAAACACCATCGGACGAGCAGCATTTATAACTACAATTACCGGTTTATCACCCATTTGATTTTTAGTAGTAATAATTGTCTGAAGATCCATTGTATTAGAAGACAACACTGTCTTTCCTTTATAAGAACGATCTTTTATAGTAGGATCAATTACAGGATCTCCGGCAGCAATACTGTGCTCACGAGCATCTGTCGCAGTATATTCTCCATATTGTAATGAAATTGGTACATAACCGTTCCCACCTGCTTTACGATCATTAAGATCATACCCCCCTCCGTCATTATTACTGAACGGACTGGACACAAATACAATTGAAAAATCAGCTTTAGCAGGATCTTCTGTTATATTATAATATTTTTCCACTAATTTCAGATCAATAGGATATTCCAGTCTTGGAGCAGACCAATCTCCCCACCAACTTTTAGTAGAAGGATAATAGATTTTAGGGATAAATACGGTTTTCTTTTCTTTGATAGGTAATACCTGTGCTTTGTTTTTAAGTAATACTACTGATTTTAACTGTGCAGAATAACCTGCCTGCATAAATTCCGGATTACCTACTAGTTTAGCACTTTCCTGAGGATCAAGATATGGGTTTTCAAATAAACCTACACGGAAGATATTACGCAATAAACGAACTGCTGACTGCTCAAATCTTTTTCTGATAGCCACTTCTCCCTTTTCCTTTACTCCCATCTGATACGCTTCTACAATTGGGGCAATTTCATTATTCCCGCCAAACTGATCCATTCCTGCCATAAGAGCAAGATAATGTCTCTCTACGATTGTAAGTTCTTCTGCACCCCATGGTTTTCCTGCAAATACATCAGGAGTAGATCCTTCTTTTTTTGTAATATTCCAATCTGTACACACTACACCGTCATATTTATATTTCTCTCTTAACAAATCAGTAATAATATATTTACTGAATCCATTCGCAAGATTAGTACCATCTGCCGCCTGTTTATAAGAAATTGTATAATAAGGCATTACAGCAGAAGCCATTTTTGTTTTTCCTTCTAATTTAAAAGCTCCTTCGGTAAAAGGTTTTAAATGTTGTGAGAAGTTATTCCCCGGATATACAGCAAATTTACCAAACGCCCAGTGTCCATCACGGCCACCTTCTTCCGGTCCGCCACTCGGCCAGTGTTTTACCATTGCATTTACACTCTTATATCCCCAACCGTCTTTAATTTCATCTGCTCCTTTTGAAGTCTGAAAACCATCAATATAAGCACGTGCCATATCCGTTGTCATTTGCGGATCTTCACCAAAGGTCATTGAAATACGATACCAACGAGGTTCACTTCCTAAATCAATTTGTGGCGATAATGCAGTCGCAATACCTAATGCACGGTACTCCTGCGCTGCAATCTCTCCAAACTGTTTTACAATTGAAGGATCAAAAGTCGCTCCCATACCTAGTCCGTCCGGCCATACAGAAATAGCTCCTCCTGCTCCTGCATTAAATTCAGCTTTAGTATTACCAGCAGCCTGTCCGGAATGACGAGGATCTGTACTGGTATTTCCCGGTATTCCAAAACCGATTCCTTCTACGTAAGCCTGCATCATATTATTCCATTTTGCAGCAACTTCAGGACTCTCCACACCTGTAATCAGTACATGTCTCAGATTATCATTTTTTAAAAACAATTTCTGAGCATCTGTTAAATCCCATGCTTTTGCTCCGCTTGCAGCAAATACTTTTCCATTATAAGTTCCTGAGGCAAAACCTCTCTCCCTTGCCGGAATAGCCTGATGACCACTGTAAAGCATTAAACCTGCTATTTGTTCTACTGACATTTGTTTTGCCAGATCTTTAGCTCGTTCATCTGCCGGAAGACGCCAGTCTTCATATTTATCTAATTTTCCATTCTTGTTTAAATCTTTAAACTTTAAACCATTAACCGTCAGTAACTGTACTCCTGAATTTGGAGAATAACCAAGAGTTGCCCCATTTTTATTTTTTACAGTTACATAATGATCCTGTGCATGCAGCATTGAACCCATTGCAAGTGCAATACTGACACTAAATAGTATTTTTTTCATATCAATAATTTTTTAAAATCTAAAACTAAGAGATGCTTCAAGTGTAAAAGGACGTATATAAGATCCTACTAAAAGTCTGTCATAATAAGGAGACGGATCTGTAATTAGTTCTGCTCCCTGAATCGTTCCTTTTGCTCCGTTTTGATTAAAGATATTTACTGCATTGATACCTAAATCAAAGTTTTTGTTCAGTTTATAGTTTATTCCTGCAAATGTTTCCCAACGATCATCAAAATACAAGGCATTAGTCTGATTAGCAAACTGTTTACTGAAATAACGGAAACTTGCCCATACTTTAAAATCTTTATAAGTATAACTAGGATCTATTTCCATTAATACTTTAGAAATCTCAAGTACATTCTTGTCATTATAACTGTATGAATTTCCGAAAGCTTCAAAATTATAGTTCTTATAAACCGGATTCTGAATTGTAATTAAATAATGTAGATTAAAACCTTTGAACGGTTTAGCAACAATATCAGTTGTCCATCCTATTGTCTGGATATCATAATTTACAGAAGCTACTTCTGACTGACTTGCATTATTAGGGTTTACCAGATTTAAACGAGTCTGATAATTGTTTCTTGTTAAATAAGATACTTGTGAAACAACACTGATGTTATCATGATTAAAGTAAATACCAAAAGCTCCCAGAGGACTTTTCGTTTTAGCAAAATTAGGAACAATGCTACCGGAATAGTTTTCCAACTGTCCATTTTTCTCTGTATAGATGAAATCAGCTAAAAAGCCTAATTTATCCGTTAATTTATATACTGCATTTACTGATAGTCCTAAATGAAACCAGTCATGATCAAAGAAAACTTTGTCTTCTTCTTTTAAAATAGCATTTGGTACACGAGGAGTTGTATAATAATCTCCTTTCATTTTGTGATATCTGAAATTAGCCCCATACGTTAAAGAGAAACGATCTGTAACGGTCCAGTCATCAGAAAAATAGGTTGCTAATTTATTTTCAAATCCATTGTGATATTCTGCTCCTGCATTATAGTTATAGAATCCCTGGCTGTCTGTAGCCTGACTTCCACTTCTTATTAATTTTTCCGGAGCAGCACTTACTTCCTGATAATAGAAAGTACGGTTTGAAACAAATTTATCTACATTATAATAAGACTCTGTCAATCCGACACGCCAGTTATGATTATCTATTCTTTTAATCATTTCAAAACGTCCTGCCCATGTTGTAGTAGGTGTTTTAGGTGAATTGAAACCTAAAATAGACTGTACAGGACCATCATAAGCCTTACCGGTAGATTTATAAGTAAACTCTCCCGGATTAGGTTGCTGAAGGATACCAATTGGAATAGTAGCAAAAGCAACTGCTTCTGCTCTGTGAAATCTGGTAGAAAATTTAAACTTCCAGCCATTATCAAACTTATAGTTACCAATAACATCTACGTTATGTGAAGTGGTAGCCAAATCGCTTGCTTTCCCCATATCAATATCATAGGCCTCCCCTGTAAGAAAATCTTTGAAACCTAAAATTCCGTCTCTTACAAGATAGGAATCACGTCCAACTTTGAAATTTGGTAGTTCTTCGATCTTTCCTCCTGCTTTATATTTAAAAACACTGTAATTTGTTAATGAGGCAGAACTGGCATATTTATACAAAACACTAATCTCTCCTTTATCATTATTAAAACGTTTTGTTAAACCGGCTCTGTAAATCTGTGTTTTATCGGCATAATCTGTAAATTTCAGATCAAATGAATTCGGATCATAATTTTGGTACACACCGGCAGTATAACTCCATCCTTTAGCTAAAGGTCCTGAAAAATTTACATCTCCTTTAAGCCATCCATAATGACTTGTAGAAAGATTTCCAAAAACCTGGTGCTTATCGGTTCCCAGACGCGTATAGGAATTAACCGCAAAACCAAGATCTCCTGAAATAATAGCCATTTCTCCCATTTTCAGTAAACCAGTTGAACTTAAACTTGTACTCTGTCTCCAGGTACGTGTTGGTAATTCCGGCCAGTAAAAATAAACAACCGGCAAATCATTCTCTTGAATCGTAATCCCGCCAATAGTAGTCGGAAGCCCTATATTTACATCACGAGGTCCTGTATTATTGGTAGCGTTTAACATCACGTTACGGTTTTTCTCTTCTTTACCTTTTACCTCTTCCGGTAATTTAGTCTTCAAAGTATCCGATACTTTAGTAGTCGTGTTTTGAGCTAACATACCTATAGCAGGTAAAAGAAATAAGCCCAACATTAATGATCGTAATTTTTTATCCATCATAGAATAATTTAAATAAAATGATTAAAATATAATTTACATTAGTTTTGATATGAAACCTTTTTACGAATCACTAAAAAAGACATAATTATCTTTATTTAAAATTCTTAATGCTTCATTAGGAAGCAATGTTAATTCATTTTTTTAATATTTGCAAAAAAAACACAATAAATATGCATTATTGTAACCCATACACTTTAAACACGATATTTTATCAAAAACCACATTATATTTAATGAATAATCAAAAAAACATTAAAATAATTACATAAAACCACTATAAGGTTTTCGTTAACATAAAATTTTGTTAATTCATGTATATAATTCAAATTTAAAATTTAATCAGAGTCTTTATTTTTCAAACCTTATTTAATAAGACAAATTAGTACCTTTGTTTCTTTATTATAGAAAAATGGCTGTAAAAAATTCGATTGAACAAAGAAGTGAACTATATTCAAAGACCTGTCTGCCCAGTGTATCTGTTGATTGTGTTGTGTTTGGATTTCATGATAATGAACTAAAAGTTCTGCTGGTTAAGATGAAAGATCAAAATATATGGGCTCTTCCTGGTGGCTATATTAAAAAAGAAGAAGAACTGGACACAGCTGTTACCAGAATTTTATATGAAAGAGCCGGTGTAGAAAATATATTCTTACAACAGTTCGGTGTTTTTGGAAAAACAGATCGTTATCGGGATTTTTTTAAAGACTATCCTGATACATTATGGAACAAACAGCGTTTTATTTCAATCGGTTATTTTGCTTTACTGGATTACACTTCGTTCAATCTGCATATAGATGATATTTCAAATGCCTGTGAATGGAAAAATATTGATGAACTTCCTGAATTAATGATGGATCACAGAGAAATATTTGACGCAGCACAAATTACTCTAAGAAGAGAACTCAACTACAGACCTATCGGACATAATTTATTACCGGAAAAGTTTACCATGCCCGAACTTCAGAAACTATATGAACTTGTTCTGGATAAAAAACTGAACAGAGGTAACTTTTACAGAAAAATGGTCAGCTATAACATTCTGATCAAACATAAAGAAACCAAAAAAAACGGAGGTGCTTATAAAGCTCCTAATCTGTACAGTTTTGATAAAGCTAAATATAACGAAGCGGTTGAATCAGGACTAAAAGAACAATGGTAATACTATAGTCCTAAAGTCTAGAAAGTCGAAAGATCTAAAGTATTCAGTAAGGCAGTACTCAGTCACAGTTCACAAAGCAAAACTATCAACTATTTACTAAATATACAATATTTTAGAGTAAAGAAGAAGAACTATCAGTCAAAAATAAAAAAGTCCACAGTCTAATGGACACACAATCTAACAACCAACAACCAACAACTAAATACCAACAACTAACAACCTTTTAAAACAAATCTTGTCTAAGTCACCAATAAATAGTATTTTTGACAAACTCTGATTTAGCATGCAATTTAAACACCCGGAAATCCTTTACTTTCTTTTTCTACTGGTTATTCCAATCCTTGTTCATTTATTTCAACTTCGCCGTTTTCAGAAAGAATATTTTACAAACGTTCGCTTTCTGAAAGAACTGACGCTACAGACACGAAAAAGTTCAAAGCTAAAGAAATGGTTATTATTAGCGGTCAGATCCTTACTTCTGACCTGTATTATCCTTGCTTTTGCACAGCCTTTCTTTAAAGCTAAAGATAGTAATAACAGTACTAACGAAATGTTTATTATTCTGGATAATTCATTCAGTATGCAGGCAAAAGGCAAAAAGGGAGAACTGCTAAAAAGAGCTGTTCAGGATCTGTTGGAAAATGTTTCTGAGAATCAAAATTTCTCTCTGATTACTAATACAGAAGCCTACTGGGATACTGATATCAGATCGATTCAGAAAGAACTGCAACAGTTAAAATACAGTGCTTCCTCCTTTCAATTAGACCAACTAATTACAAAAATAAAAAATAAAAAATCACCTTATAATAAAGATGTAATCGTGATAACAGATGCTGTTGGTATCCGTCAGAATCAGTTAAAATCGATTGATAGTACTCTTAATGCCTACTTTATTATTCCAAAAGCAGAAAGTCAGAACAACGTTTCTGTTGACAGCGTATATATTAGTCAAACACTGGAAAGCTTTTATGAGATCAAAGTCCGATTATCCTCTTACGGAGAAAACAAAACGGCTATTCCAATTGCTTTATACAATCAGGATCAACTAATCGCTAAAACACTAGTCAATTTTGAGACCAAAGATCAGGAAATCGGCTTTACTATTCCCAAAGAAAATTTTCATGGTTATGTTACCATTACAGATAATGCTTTAGAATATGACAACCAGTACTTTTTCAGTATCTCAAAACCTGAAAAAACAAACGTACTGAACATCGGAGAACCTGAAAAAAGTGTTTTCTTGTCCCGAATCTATACTCCTGATGAATTCGTTTTTTCTTCTTTTACACTAAACACATTAGATTACAACAGTCTTGATAAACAAGATGCTATTATACTTAATGAACTAAAAGAAATACCACAGGCATTACAGACTACTCTAAAAGCATTTGTTGATAAAGGAGGTAATCTAATCGTTATTCCTTCTTCAGAAAGTACTGTTGCTGCTCTAAATTCTTTTAGTCAGCAATTAGGCTCTTTACAATTTAGAGAATTAGAAAAAAAAGAAAAACGAATTACTAAAATTGCTTTCGATAATCCATTATACCAATCTGTTTTTGAGAAAAAAATTGATAATTTTCAATATCCTGAAACAAAATCATCTTTCATCCTGAAGAGTACCTCTCCTTCTGTTCTCACTTATGAGGATCAAAGTCCTTTTTTAACAGCGATACAACATCCACTAGCAGTAATCTTTGTTTTTTCTGCCCCTATTAATAAAGTCAATAGTAATTTTCAAAACTCTCCTCTGATTGTTCCTACTTTTTATAACATGGCACAAAACAATCAAAAAATAGGAGTAAATGCGATGATTATAGGAGATAATAAACCTTTACTAATCAATGAAGCACTTTCAAAGGATGAGATTGTAACGGTAAAAAACAAAACGGAGCAGTTTATTCCAATACAGCAGATATTAAACAACAAGGCTCGGCTGACCTTTAATGATTATCCACAGGAAGCAGGAAACTTTGGTGTATTTAAAAAGGAAAAGCTCCTGCTAAACTGTAGTTTCAACTATAACCGAACGGAAAGTAACTTAACAGATCATAACGAACAATTATTGTCTGATTATAAAAATACAGACCGTATCGAAACTATTTTCGATACTTTACAAACCAACAGAACCGACAATGAAATCTGGCGTTGGTTCGTTATTTTAACTCTATTATTTTTAGTCACTGAAATATTCATACAAAAATTTGTAAAATGAACTTAATCATCAGAGAAGCCAAAATAATTGATGTTCAGAATCCTTTTCATAACCAAATCGTGGATATAAAAATTGAACATGGTATTATTAAAGAAATTGGAAAAAACATTTCAAATTCAAATCAGATTAAAGAACTGAAACTGGATAATCTGCATATTTCAAAAGGGTGGTTTGACAGTAGTGTAAGTCTTGGAGAACCTGGCCTTGAAGACAGAGAAACAATTACAAATGGTTTAAAAACAGCTTCAAAAAGTGGATTTACAGCTATAGCAATGCAGCCTAATACTTTTCCTGTAATTGATAATCAGTCAGCAATAAATTTTGTAATTAATAAATCAAATGGAGCTGCAACTTCTTTATACCCTATCGGAGCATTAACAAAAGGTAGTGAAGGAAAGGATATGGCTGAATTATTTGATATGAAAAATTCAGGTGCTGTCGCTTTTGGAGATTACAATACTTCTTTATCTAATGCCAATTTACTGAAAATTGCATTGCAATATGTTCAGGATTTTGACGGACTCATAATTGCTTATTCTCAAGATGAAAAAATAAAAGGAAGCGGCGTTGCTAATGAAGGTATCGCAAGTACAAAATTAGGTCTGAAAGGAATCCCTGCACTGGCGGAAGAACTGGATATTGCGAGAAATCTGTTCCTACTGGAATACACCGGAGGAAAATTACATATTCCGACTATATCTACTGCAAAATCAGTACAGCTAATCAGAGAAGCTAAAGCAAAAGGATTACAGATTACCTGTAGTGTTGCTGTCCATCATCTGGTTCTGACAGATGAAAAACTGGAAGGGTTTGATACCCGGTATAAAGTTACTCCTCCTCTGAGAACGGAAACTGACAGAAAAGCACTGGTCAAAGCGGTTAAGGACGGGACAATTGACCTCATCACTACGGATCATAATCCTATTGATATTGAACATAAAAAAATGGAATTTGATATGGCTAAAAATGGTACGATCGGTTTAGAAAGTGCTTTCGGTGCTTTAATGACGGTTCTTCCTTTGGATACTATAACTGAAAAACTTACTTTTGGAAAACCTCTTTTCGGGATTCAGGATCATCCGATTGCTATAGATCAAAGGGCAGATCTTACCTTGTTTAATCCGGAAGGAAAATGGAACTTTACAAAAGAAGATATTCTTTCAAAATCAAAAAACTCTACTTTTCTTAATACAGAAATGAAAGGAAAGGTATATGGTATTTATAACAATAAACAATTAGTTTTAAAGTAAAATGGAAAACACTATAAAGGAAGGGAAAAATTATGCTGCTATCAGCTATATTACTCTGATTGGTACTATAACTGCAATTATCATGAATAATGAAAAGAAAAATCCTTTTGCTTCTTTTCATATCCGTCAGGCTTTAGGGATTTTTTTATTATTTATGGCTTTAGGATATCCCATTGGATATTTTGATAGTTGGATGATCTCTTCTGCATTATGGGTCTTTATATTTATCTTATGGATTTATGGATTTATCGGAGCTTTACAGGGCGAAATGCGATCTGTTCCAATAGTAGGTAATTTATTTCAGAAAATATTTAAAAGTTTATAAAAATGGATCTGTCTCTGTTTCATCTGGTCAAAGAACCTAAAATAAAAAAGGATAAAAATCCTCTATTACTGTTACTTCACGGATACGGAAGCAATGAAGAGGATTTGTTCTCTTTTGCTTCTGAACTACCGGAGCAATACTATGTAATTTCTGCTCGTGCACCTTATCCCCTGCCTCCTTACGGAAATGCATGGTATGCTATTAATTTTGATGCAGATCAAAATAAATTCTCAGATAATGAACAGGCAATCCAATCCAGAGATCTGATCGTTTCTTTTCTTGATGAACTAATTAAAAACTACCCAATTGATTCGGACGACATTACTTTAGTGGGCTTCAGTCAGGGAAGTATTTTAAGTTATTCAATAGCCTTATCTTATCCTGAAAAAATAAAACGAGTTATTGCTTTAAGTGGCTACTTGAATCACGATCTGATAACCCCAAACTTTCAGAAAAACAATTTCAGTAATTTAAAAATGTTTATTTCTCATGGAACAGCCGATCAGGTAATTCCGATAGACTGGGCGAGACAGGCTCCTGAACAGTTAAAGAAACTAGGTATTACTGTCACTTATAAAGAATATCCTATCGGACACGGCGTGTCTCCTCAGAATTTTTATGATTTTAAAAACTGGCTGGAAGGAAAGTGATCGTTTTTAGAGAAAAGAAGAAAGAAACAAGAGTATTCTAGTTCTCAGTATCAGTTTTCAGAACTATCAATTATCAACTGACTGATATTCCAAATTAATTGATTAAATACCTAACAGGTTAAAAAAACCTGTTAGGATATCATAATAAAGGTCAGGAGACCTTTTAACACTCCTACAAAGTTGAAAACTTTGCAGAGTAATATTCAGTATTCAAAACTATCACCCAAGCGATAGCGAACGGACGAAGTAATTATCAACTGTAAATTATCAACTAAAAATCAGTCTTCTAATTTGTCGTCTCCTGTTTCTTTTTTCTCAACAGCATCTGCGGCGGTATATTTCACAATGTCACCCTTTTTTACTACATATCCTTTTGTAGTAGTCAGAGACCAGTCCTTATTGCTATAAGGTTTTTCTTTTGATTCTCTTTCCAGAATAATAGATTCTTTTTCTTCGGGAACAAATAATTCTGCCCTGTCTCCTTTTTCTTCAAAAATAACAAAGGCACTTAATGTGGCATCTGCCAGATTTTCTACTCCGGCAGGATTCAATCGAAATCCTTCTTCAAAAACCCGAACACATTTATTCAACACAACTGACCATGTGTAACCTGCAGAGCCTACACATCCATGCTCATCTCTATCCGCTCCTAAAACTACTTTATTTTCTATTGATTCTAAATTCTTATTTGAACCTGTATTTTTACACGATACCGCCACAATTCCAATTATGACAAATAAAAATATTTTTCTCATAGTATTACTATTTAATTCAATATTAGGGTACTAATTTATTAAATAATATAGTACAAATTATGCTTTTGGATAAATAATCGACTCTACTGTTTCAAAACTATAAGTACCATCATTATTTATGAAATATTTAATTATCACTTCACCCCAAAGTTCTCCGTTACTAAAATCAGCAATAATCCAGCGATGGTTCAAAAACTTAATTTTATTGATCAGAAAGCTCTTTCCGTTAACCGGATCATAAGATGTCAAATAATTCCCTTCTGCTTTTTCATTATAGGAAAGTATCTCATCCTTAATTTTTGACATCAGAATATTACTGTCCTTTATTCCATTATTATCCAAATACTCTAAAGCATTTTCACTGGTTTCGAGTGAAAAATAATTAGCATCTGCCAGACTCTCTCTCAGCTGAGCTACAGTATCATTTCTGGAAGCCAATTTTTCTTTTAGATGATTGTATCGTTCCGTTTCAAAATTCAATTTCTTAGTACTGTACATCATCTGAAAAAAATTCACCAGAAGAGATAGAACAAAAAGGTATAAAAATGCTTTTTTCATGGGTTGATCTAGTTTAAGTATTAAATTATTATTTCAAGGTTATCATAAGCTAAAAACACATTTGACGGTAACGTTTTCTGTACTTCTTCATGAAAACCCATCAAATGGCTTATATGCGTTAAATAGGCTTTTTTTGGTTTTACCAAAGCAATAAAATCAAGAGCTTCCTGTAAACTGAAATGCGTATTATGTGGCTCTTCTCTTAAAGCATTTACTACTAAAACTTTAAGTTCTTTTAATTTCCTGATTTCCTTTGGTGAAACAGTCTTTACATCTGTCAGATAAGCAAAATCCTCTATTCTGTATCCAAAAACCTGTAAATCTCCATGCATCACATTAATTGGAATTACGGATTTATTCCCCAATACAAAAGGTTTATTATTGACCACTTCATGTACTGCTACAGAAGGAGCTCCGGGATATTTATCTTCGACTTTGAAAATATAGTCAAAACGTCTTTTCAATGATTTCAGAACTCGTTTATGCAGATAGACCGAAATGTCAGCTCTCTGTTTAAAATAAAAAGGGCGAATATCATCCAGTCCTGCTGTATGATCTGCATGTTCATGAGTAAACAAAATTCCATCTAATTTTGGACATTGAGAAACAAGCATCTGTTGTCTGAAATCCGGTCCACAGTCAATCACATAAGAATAATTATTCCAGGTAATCCAGACAGAAACCCTGAGTCTCTTATCTTTCATATCTGTACTTTTACAAACAGAATGATTACTGCCGATAACCGGAATTCCTTGCGAGGTTCCTGTTCCCAAAAAATATACTTTCATAACTGTATTTCAGTATTTTACTAAAAAGATACATTAAAAAAACGGAATAAACTCTTAACTATTGTAGTTATACAATTCAGTAAATCAAATTTAGTTAATGTTTTACAAAAATAGAATTATTTATCTTTTGTTTAGCCCCCTATTTTGTTAACTTTGTAAAGTATTATTACTACTATGGAAAGAATGGAAACAGAGATTACACTTAAGGGAGATAGAGTTATTAAACAAATCCCTTCGATTAAAGACAAAGCCCTACGAATCAATTTAAATCAAAATATATATGGCACCTTTGCTGAAATTGGTGCAGGACAGGAAACAGTAAGACACTTTTTCAGAGCCGGACGTTCTTCCGGAACAATTGCAAAAGCGATGTCTGCCTATGATAAGGATTTCAGTGATGCTATTTACGGAATTGAAAATGACGGAAGATATGTTACTGAATCCCGTCTAAAAAAAATGCTGACACATGAGGTACAGCTAGTTGAAGAAAGATTACAAAGGGAAAAACATCCGAGTAAATTCTTTTTCAGTTTTGCTAATACAGTGGCAACTATTGACTTTGCCAAACAATATAAAGGTCACGGCTGGGTTGGTATTAAATATCAGGTTGAACCAGATGAAGATTATAATGAGATTATTCTGCATATTCAATTCAAAGAAACAGATACGAAGCTACAACAGGAGACTTTAGGGAAACTTGGAGTGAATCTGATCTATGGCGCTTATTATAAATACAATGATCCTAAAAAACTATTACGCTGCCTGTATGACCATATAGATAAAGACCAATTGGAAATTGACACCATCAACTTTTCCGGACCCCGGTTTGCAAATGTAGATAATCGTCTGATGAGTTTACAATTAGTAAAAAACGGTATGACAGATGCTGTAATGTTCGGACCTGACGGTAAAAATATTCTTCCTGCTGCTATTCTTTACAAAAAAAACCTATTAGCCCTCAGAGGTAGTTTCCGACCGGTTACAAAGGTTAATATGGATATGTTCGAGAAATCGTATGAAATGTTTCTGCACGAAAACAAAGTAGATAAAGATAATACACTTGTTGTTTTTGAAATTACATTATCTAACCTTCGTATGGATGGTGAAATTGACGAAAGAGACTTTATGGACAGAGCGGAACTGCTTTGTGCCTTGGGACAAACTGTAATGATCTCTAACTTTCAGGAATATTATAAAGTAGTTGAGTACTTCTCTAATTATACAAAAGCCCGTATGGGATTAGCAATGGGAGTAAGTAACCTGATCGATATATTTGATGAAAAATACTATCGCCATTTAAGTGGTGGTATCTTAGAAGCTTTTGGTAAACTATTCTACAGAGACCTGAAAGTATTCCTGTACCCTATGAAAGATGAGAATGGAGAAATCATTACTTCAAAAAATCTAAAAGTACACCCAAGAATGAAAGAACTTTACAAGTTCTTTAAATTCAACGGAAAAGTAATAGACATAGAAGATTTTATTCCGGATACTCTGGATGTATTCTCCAGAGAGGTTTTAAAAATGATTAACAAAGGAAAACCGGGATGGGAAGAAATGCTTCCTCTGGGAATAGCAGAATTGATTAAAAAAGACCGATTATTCGGTTATGATCCTGAAAAGTTTTCAAAAAAATAAAATAAAAAACCTGAACTGATGTTCAGGTTTTTTTATACTCTTTTTTAATCTAAAATTATAATTTATCGGCACATCTTTATAACTTCCAGTAGAGCAAAGATGTTTTATCTGCGTTATTTCCAGGACGACTTTTCAATACCCATGCAAGATTATTATCTAAATGCGATATTTTAAAATAAACCTTATCTCCTTTTTTACCTGATACAGTAAGGTTAATAGAATAAGTAACAACGCCTACATCCCCTCTTACAATTACTATTTCAGCAATATCATATACTTTAGAGCCTACCCAAGCAGAAATATAATGAGAATCCGAACTTCCTGCACTTCCTTTACTAATCGGCCCATATAATCTGAAAGAAAAAACATAAGCTCCATCATCCGAAAGTATTATATCGGTTGATGCTGGAGAGCCCCATTTAAGTACTGTTCCTTTATCGCCATTAGCTGATCCTCTTGCTACTGTAACGTTTTCCGATAAATCTAAAACAGAAGACTGCGACAATACTCTTTGATGTTTTCTTAATACGCCTTTTTGAGAAATTTTTAAATCATAATAAGAAGAGTTAATATCATCTATAGGGTTAAAAGGATCTGTTGTAAGCTGTATTCCTTCTAATATTAAAGGATCTTCTTTATCTTCAGCTTTCAGATGTAAACGAGATTGAATTGAATTTTCAGTACTAAATTGGCTATAGCCTCCTAACCCCACTCTACCACGAATATATTGATTATCAGTAGTGGTAGCCGATTGTGCCAAAGTCCCTTCTTTTAGCCAATCTATAACTTTTTGTAAAGGAATCCATTTCATATTATTCCAATAATAATATCCCGGTATAATAATATTAAGCCCTACTCCTGAACTACTAGTATTATACACTATGAGTCCTTCTACAGGATTTTTAATAGTTGTCATATCATTAACATCTGTAAGTGATACAGAAGGTAACAAAACCCCTTTTGCCACACCTTCTTTATTTCTTATATCCAAAATAGCCGAATCATGTGGAGAAAGAGTATTAATACCTACACTACCCTGACCAAAACCAATAAAACCATATATCAACAAAAACAGCAAAAATTTATTTTGCTTAAATACATTACAACAATAAAGATTGTTACTTTTATAAAACATATATTAAATCGTTTTAAGAAATTACTTCCGTTTTATTTTTTTAGAATCAATGAGCTAAATACGTTTAAAAAAATAAAAAATAAAAAGGAGTTATAAGGAGTCACCTTGATAAAAAAATATCTACAAAACGAAACATAACCTATCTTTTATGAGTAGTCAATTAACTTAGCTATGATTATGATAAAAAAGTATTAATTTCTATAAACAATAAGCAATGTCTCAACCTTTAGCAATTATATCAAAAATAATAATCTCAGAAGAAGCATATAAAAAATATTTGAGGAGTAAATACATAAAATCTCTTACGGAATGTATGTTCTCTTGTATAAGAAAAAAATCAAAAGATTTTTATATTTTTCAGTATAACAAAAAAGAACAAAGTCTTTACTGCTTCATCTACTTTCACTATGGAGATAGAGAATATTTAACTGTAACTCCCGAATTCGGAGCATTATATGGTATAGAATCTTTTCTTGATGAAAACAGTAAAGGATATCTTGCAGGTACACTTGACTCCGCAAATTTAAATCAGGAGGATTTTCATTATATATATATCATTCAGAATAAAACATTAAAAAAAGAAAACATTCTGCCTGAAGCAGATTATAAACAATTTCTAAAAGATGCTGACAAGTATTTTTACAAAAAAATAGATTCTCCTTTTTATATCAAAATTTTCAATTCTCGCATCGTTGAAACGTCAATAACAAAAAAAATAAAAGTATTACAAAAAAAACATTATCAGGATCAACTGAAGAACAATCTAGATAAAGCAACCATCTATCAGCCTATTCATTTTTTTGAGAACTATTTTTATAATGGCATCTGCCTCTATTCTCCTTATCAAGGAACTGTTTCTCTATCTGAAATCGATCCGAAAGAATTCAGACAAACACCTTATGGTGGAGCCGACAGAAATCATGTTGTTGTTGGAAATAAAGTAATACAAACTAACCCAGAACATTTCAAATTATTATATAAAGGAGAATCTACCGTCTATTACATTTCTGAATCAGCTGTTCTTGATATTGATTTTTCAGTTATACCAAATGCTGACCCTAAAACCTTCAAACTTATTACGGAATATCATGCGGTTGATAAAAACTATATTTATTTTTTAGGACAACAAATTGATAAAAAAGATATTGGTAAATTTAGTATTTACAACAAGGGTTATTTTTTCGACTATATAATATTGAAAGGAGAACAAGCTATATATCTTGGTGAAAATAAACTTGAAGTAGATGCTGCCAGTTTTGAAATTATTGAACTTATTGAAGACATGCCCTCTCTTGGAGTGTATAAAGCAATTTTCTTGTTAGTTGCAAAAGATAAAGATGGAATGTTTGTACTTTACGGAAAACCAGATGAGAAAGGAATTCATTCCCATGTTATTCTATTAAGAAACATAAACATACCTCTTTTTATAGCAGATGAAAAAAAGAATTTAGAAAATATATCCAAAGAAAGAGAAAAAAAGAATAATGAAAAAGAAATACCTTCATACAACAAAGAGAATTATTCTTATTTTGAATCTTATACTAATTGGGCTGAAAAATATTTTGAAGAAACCTATGAACAACAGAAATATGATAACTATTTTTATATTGGAATAAATAACTATTTCTACTCTGCTTTTCAATTGTATTTACAAGATAAAAAAAACACTTATTTACATGCTATTTTAAATCTATATACAAAGATAGAAAACACAGCCTGGATCAATCCTCATTTATTCCACCATACTGCATGTGCCTACGCTGCATTAGGAAAAACAGAAAACGCTGTGGATGAAGTAAGAAAAGCGCTTGTATACTCCTATACCTCAATCGAAAAAATATGGACAGATGAAGATCTAAATTCCATACGATCTAATGAAAAATTTATAACTCTTCATAACCTCTATAAAGAATTCATAGAATCTTCCAGTTTAAAATGCTCTCTGGAATCCTTAAAAGCTTTAAGTCTCCTTCCGGAAACAAATACAGAAAGTAAATTATATGATCAAATAGAAAAGATTAGAGGTTCTGTTTTTTATAATACTGATCTTCCCTATTTAGATGCTTTTCCAGTAACATTCAATAATAAACAAGAAAGAAAAGCGATGGAAGAGTACAAATCATTGTTAATAGAACAGTTTCAACTTTTTTTTAGTAAAGAACATCCAAATTATCATCACTTTAAAATCTATAATCGTTATATAAATGATAATGGTTTTATGACTCTAATCTCTCCTCTACTGCATTTTAAATATTTGAAAAAACAATTTGAATCTGCTCATTCACGAACGCATTATTCATCAAAAGAGCTGTCAAAATGCGCTATAATAATAAAACATATTGAAAATACTATTAAAAACATAACAAATAACGAGGAGAAAAAAGACATAACTGAACAACTAAATAATTCAGACCTCTTTAAAATCATGGGAATCCAATTATCTTAATTGACAGCATAAAAAAATGTTCTGAAATTCTTTCAGAACATTTTTATTTTAGATTTTATCTAGAGTTTCACGAGTCAGCTCCCCAACAATTCTAGGATTCCAAAAATCGGAGAAAGAAGCTAATTTTTCTGCTATTATAACCTTTTTCATATTTATTCATTTTAATTTTTTCTACTCTCTATCCTAAAATCTGGGCAGTATGCTCTTTTGTTTTTACTTTAGTAATTATATCTTCAATAACCCCTTTATCATCAATAATAAAAGTCGTTCTGTGAATCCCGTCATATTCCTTACCCATAAATTTTTTAGGTCCCCAGACACCAAAGGCATTAATTATTTCTTTCTTTTCATCTGCTATTAAAGGAAATGGGAAACTATATTTTTCTTTAAATTTTGCCTGTGCTTTTTGTGCATCTGCGCTCACACCTAACAATTCATAATTATTATTCTGAAAACGCTCATAATTATCTCTCAGATCGCAAGCTTCTGCTGTACAACCCGGTGTATTTGCTTTCGGATAAAAAAAAACAACTATTTTTTTTCCTCTATAATCTACTAAACTATGTTTATTTCCATCCTGATCAATTCCTGAAAAATTAGGTGCCTTGTCCCCTTTTTTTAATGTAGTCATAAGTGTATATTTGTTTGTACTAAAAATAGTAAAATGAATAAAGAAGAAAAAGTCAAATTTGTTATAAATACGTTAAAGGATATTTATCCTAAAATATTGGTTCCATTAGATCATAAAGATCCCTATACTTTATTAATTGCCGTTTTATTATCTGCACAAAGTACGGATGTAAGAGTGAACCAAATTACACCTTTATTATTTGCAAAAGCAGATAATCCTTATGATATGATCAAAATGTCTGTAGAAGAAATTCGTGAGATCATTAAACCGGTTGGACTGTCCCCGATGAAATCAAAAGGAATATATGGATTATCACATATCCTTATTGACAAATATGACGGTCAGGTTCCCAAAACATATGAAGGACTAGAAGAGTTACCGGCAGTGGGGCATAAAACAGCCAGTGTGGTTATGTCACAGGCTTTCGGTATCCCTGCTTTTCCTGTTGATACTCATATTCACCGTCTGATGTACAGATGGAACTTAAGCAACGGAAAGAATGTGGTACAGACAGAACGCGACGCCAAAAGATTATTTCCGGAAGAATTATGGAACGAACTTCATCTTCAGATTATTTGGTACGGCAGACAGTATTCTCCTGCCAGAGGATGGAATATGGATAAAGATATTATCACAAAAACAATTGGTAGAAAAAGTGTTCTTGATGCTTATTATAAAAAACATCCCGACATTATAGTATAATATCGGGATGTTTTTATCAGTTCGAAATAATTTCAAGAGTCATCACTCCTATTTTAGCATAAGATAATGCTTTTGAATAACTTAATAAAAAAGAAACTGTCTCTTTTTTAGGACGCATCTTGCTGTTTTTCAGTGATTTATTAGAGTAATTTTTTGCCATACCTTTTTTTAGAAATGTTTATATTATATATAACGCTAAAAAAAGGAAAATAGTATACTAATCCAGTAAAACTATATTATGTTTATCAATTATCTTTCTTAGATTCATCAAAGCATAACGCATTCTTCCTAAAGCTGTGTTAATACTTACCCCTGTCATTTCTGATATTTCTTTAAAACTAAGATCCTGATATACTCTCATAACTAATACTTCTTTCTGATCGTCAGGTAATTGCTCAATCAATTTCTGTAAATCATTTTCTATTTGTGTAGTAATAATCTGAGATTCTATATTAGGTGAATTATCAGTCATAATAGAAAATATAGAGAACTCTTCCGTTTCTCTGTATAGTGGCATTTTTTTTGTTCTTCTGAAATGATCAATGATAAGATTATGAGAAATTCTCATAACCCACGGTAAAAACTTACCTTCTTCGTTATAGGCTTTTTGTTTTAAAGTCTTTATAACTTTAATAAAAGTATCCTGAAAAATATCATCAGAAATATCTCTGTCTAATACTTTTGAATATATAAAACCATAAATCTTGGATTCGTGTCTTTCAATTAGTTTTGACAAAGCAGATTCATTACCTGCTACATAGTCTTTAACCAGCTCAGCGTCTGTAATAACAACATTCACCATAAAAATACTTTATTAGTTTTTTAGTATAAATTAAATTCTGTTCTAAATAAAGTAATGTTATGGTATAGGCTTAGTCCTTTTTTATTGTTATTAGGTAGCAAATATAATATATATATTGTAAAAAACAAATAAAACTTAATTTTTTAACTGTTTTTACGAAATTATATCCGTAATACTATTCAATTATTACAAATAACGTATTGTTAAAAAATACATAATGGAAAATTAAGAGTTTGTATCACCTTGATTTTATGATAGGTCATCTACTTAATTCACAGCAATTAAATGATAAATCATTATCTTTGTATTTACCGAATTTTTACTATGAAAACTGATATTACAACACTTGATCCAAAGAAAAATATAATAATAAAAGGAGCTCAGATCCATAACCTTAAAAATATAGATGTAGCTATCCCCCGTAACAAACTGGTAGTCATTACCGGACTTTCCGGATCAGGAAAATCAAGTCTGGCCTTTGATACATTATATGCAGAAGGACAACGTAGATATGTGGAAAGTTTATCTTCCTATGCCAGACAATTCCTTGGCAGATTAGACAAACCAAAAGTAGATTATATTAAAGGTATCGCTCCTGCAATTGCTATTGAACAGAAAGTAAACACAACAAATGCCCGCTCAACAGTGGGAACTTCAACGGAGATTTATGATTATCTAAAGTTACTTTTTGCCAGAGTAGGAAAAACATTTTCTCCTGTATCAGGTCAGGAAGTTAAAAAAAACACCGTTTCGGATGTTATTTCAGTTGTAAAATCTTTTGAACCTGAAAGCAAATGGCTTTTAATCGCTCCTATAATCCTTGAAAAGGACAGAACACTCACAGAAAAATTAAATGTACTGTTACAACAAGGATATTCAAGAGTTCTTGTCAATAATGAAATGATACGTATTGATGAATGGGATGAGAAAAAATATAAAGACAAAGACACCTTTCTTATAATAGACCGAATCATTGTTAAAGAAGAGGAAGAATTCTATAATCGTCTTGCAGACGCTATACAGACCGCTTTCTTTGAAGGAAAAGGTATCTGTTATTTACAGGAACTAAACTCCGAAAAAAAATACTCTTTCAGCAATAACTTTGAACTGGACGGAATTACATTTTTAGAACCTAACGTTCATCTTTTCACTTTTAACAATCCTTATGGAGCCTGTCCCGCATGTGAGGGATATGGAAATATCATCGGAATCGATTCTGAACTGGTCGTTCCCAATACTGCTTTATCTATTTATGAAAATGCAGTCTTTCCATGGAGAGGAGAATCGATGAGCTGGTTCAGAGATCAGCTGGTTAATAATGCTTATAAGTTTGATTTCCCAATCCACAAACCTTTCTTTGAACTGACAGAGGAACAAAAGGAACTAATCTGGAAAGGAAACGAATATTTTACAGGACTTGATGCTTTTTTTGAGGAACTGGAAACTAAAAACTACAAAATACAGAACAGAGTAATGCTTTCGAGATATCGAGGCAAAACAAAATGTACTCTTTGTAAGGGTAAGCGTTTAAGAATTGAGGCCTCTTATGTAAAAATAGAAGGGAAAACAATTACATATCTGGTAGATCTGCCAATTAAAAAACTAGTTCAGTTCTTTGATTCCGTGAATCTATCCGAGTATGATCTGAAAGTAGCGAAACGATTATTGTTAGAGATCACCAACCGACTTTCTTTTCTTACTGAGGTTGGATTAGATTACTTAACACTAAACCGAAATTCGGCAACTCTTTCAGGAGGTGAATCCCAGAGGATCAATTTAGCAACCTCATTAGGAAGCAGCCTTGTCGGTTCCATGTATATTCTGGATGAACCGAGTATTGGTCTGCATCCAAAAGATACGGAACGTCTGATTGTTGTTCTGAAATCCCTTCGTGATCTGGGAAATACGGTTATTGTAGTAGAACATGATGAGGATATCATGAAAGCAGCAGATATGATTATCGATATAGGTCCCGAAGCGGGAACCTTTGGTGGCGAATTAGTAGCACAGGGGGATTTTAATGCAATTCTAAAATCCGATTCACTTACTGCAAAATACCTGAACGGAGAATTGGAAATCGCTGTTCCGAAAGAAAGAAGAAACAGTAAAAGTTTTATTGAGATTATAGGAGCACGAGAAAACAATTTAAAAAACGTCTCTGTTAAGTTCCCTTTAGAAGCTTTAACGGTAATAACCGGTGTTTCGGGAAGCGGAAAAAGTACTTTGGTCAAAAAAATCCTTTTCCCTGCCATGCAGAAAAAATTAGACGGCATAGGAGAAAAAGCGGGTCAGTTTACGGAAATGAAAGGTGATTTTTCAAAAATAAAACATATTGAATATATCGACCAGAACCCAATAGGAAGAAGTTCTCGTTCTAATCCCGTAACCTATATTAAGGCTTATGACGATATTCGCGACCTGTTCTCAAAACAAAAGCTTTCTAAAATGAGAAACTACCAGCCTAAACATTTCTCTTTTAATGTCGATGGCGGACGTTGTGAGACCTGTAAGGGAGAAGGAACCGTAACTATTGAAATGCAGTTCATGGCAGATGTTCACTTACTTTGTGAAACCTGCGGAGGAAAACGATTTAAAAAAGAAATTCTTGAAGTGAGTTTTGAAGGAAAAAACATTGATGATATCTTAACGATGACCATTGATGATGCTGTTGCCTTTTTCTCTACTCACAAACAAACTAAAATAACACAGAAACTACAACCTTTACAGGATGTAGGTTTAGGGTATGTACAATTAGGTCAGTCCTCCTCTACTCTTTCCGGCGGAGAGGCACAACGTATTAAATTAGCTTCTTTTCTGGTAAAAGGAACTACTAAAGACAAAACCTTATTCGTGTTTGATGAGCCTACAACGGGTTTACACTTTCATGATATTCAAAAATTACTGACTTCTTTCTATGCTTTACTGGATAAAGGACATTCTATAATTGTTATTGAACACAATTTAGATCTGATTAAATGTGCGGATTATATTATTGATCTGGGACCGGAAGGAGGAGAAAACGGAGGATATATATTAGCGGAAGGTACTCCTGAAATGGTTGCAAAAGATAAAAAATCAATTACCGGTGCTTATCTGAAAGAGAAACTGTAAAACCACAAAAATCCTTTTAAGCAGATTTGTGAAATAAATTTTATTATTTCAGTTCCAGTGAAATACAACTTCATCGGAATTTTTATTTCAATCGGATATAAAGCTTATTCAATATCTGATTAATCTCTGTAGAAATCGTAAACTTATAATTCAGATAAATGTAGCTCACCTGCTGACACGAGCAAAAGGACTCTTCGTTACGAACACAGATTGCAAATCTGCACAATCTTTATATAGTTTTACTGTAGTCACGAGCGAGACGCTCGCGCTAGGATTATCGGATTTATTCTTTTAAATCAAGTAATCTAACGATCAAATAATCGGGTATAGAGTTTATTTAGTATCTGATTGATCTCTATGGAAATAGTAAACTTATAATTCAGATAAACATAACACAAGGTTATCAAAATTGATTTTAAAGTAATACTGATGATCGGATGAAAAGAGAAATCCCAAAAATAGAACACCAGAAAAATTACGGTTATTATCCCGAATGATTTAAAAGTATTTTCTGAAAAAGGGTATAAATGCATCTTTCTGACCACAAAAAACAATTTCACGGTATTATATACTATCACGGAAAGAAGTGTCGCCAGAGCAGAACCTTCGATACCATATAACGGAATAAAGATCATATTAAGTAATATCATCAGAAAAACCAGTAATAAACCAAATAATAATACGGCTCTATAGTATTTTGAATTGAATATGATTGCATTATTATTTCCGAGAATAACATCATAGAACTTTGATAACCCAATTAGAAAAACGACTAAAAGTCCACCGCTGTATTCTGACGGAATCAACAGATAAAGTTCTTTTATATTCAGAAAAATATACAGCATAATCAGCCCTCCGACAACTTGTAAATTGATTGCGCTCTTTTTATAAAGTACATTCAGCTCTTCAAACTTATTCTCTCCCATTAATTTAGCGGTAATAGGATATATAATCTGATGCATCGCCCTGCTTGGAACCGCAATAACGGTAGCAATATAGATCGCTACGGAATATAATGCGTTATTACCAATATCAATATAGGCAGGAATCATTACTTTATCAAATTCTAATAGTGAAACGGCTACACTTCCGGATAAAATTATAAAAGTGGAATAACCAAAGATTTCATAAGCATTATCAGGCAGTTTAAAACGAATAACAGGCAGTTTAACATACATCGCAAAAGCCATCATGGCAACCATCTGTAAAAAATAAACAACTGCCAGTGCATAAATAAAAGCATCTTTTCCCATCCATTGTAAATACACGGCAAACAACAATAAAAGGATCAGTACCCGAACTAATACTTCATTAATAAAGTTGCCAAAAACAGACTGCATATGTACTTTTACCCAGGCATAATAGATTTCAAAATACCCCATAAACAGCCCTATAACTGGTATCAGCCAAATAAACGGTTCTATAACGGGATTTTTATCTGATAAATAAAAAGCGATCTGATGATAGAAAAAAATGGTAATTAAACTGATCGGAATAATCAGAATTAAGGGCATGAACAACATAAAACTAAGAAATCGTTCTCTCTCTTTTTCTGTTTTACATTTTGAATAAAAACGAACTAAGGTATTATGTACACCAAAAGCCATTAAGGGCATCATAATCGTGGAAGCTGATAATACGTAAGAAACAATTCCGTAATGTGTCTTACCCAGAAAATTGGTATATAAGAACAATGCATTCACGGCACCAATTCCAAAGCCAAAATAGGTAACTATAGTGTTTTTAATGGATTGATTAACAACAATTCCCATTTGATCGTTTTAATATATTAGCCAGCTTTTCTGTTATTTTTTTTCTGCTGTAATGTTGAAGACCAACGGCGTGTGACTGTAATTTTCCTTCTAAATAATCCTGATAATACTTTAATATTGTTTCTTTTAATTTCTCTTTTTCAAGATAAGTAACAAAAACACCTGTATTAGTAGACTGTATTATTTCTGCAAAATCAGACTCTTCCGGACCTAATCCGATAATGGGACGTTCTGACACCATGTATTCAAACAGTTTACCAGGAATGATACTTCTTGTTTCTTCTGAATCTATTTCAATCAGCAGTAATACCTGAGAACATCTTTGCTGTTGTACTGCTTCTTTATGGGAAAGATAACCTATATTGTTTAAATAACGATGTAATTTGAACTCTTTTACAGCATCTAGTACTTCCTGACTTACTGCACCAATTAATTTTAATTCAAAATTCTTTTTAAATCCGGGAACATCTTTTATCAGTTCTTTGAGACATTTCCATAAAATTCTCGGATTTCTTTCTGATAGAAAAGAACCGATATGGGCTAAAGTGAATTTTTCGTCTAATGGTAGTTTCTGCACTTTTTCGACATCGAATCCATTGGTAAGAACTTCTATAGGTTTATTAGTAATTACTTCAAATTCTGATTTTGTGGTCTTACTGGTCACCAGAATCACGTCAGCCGTCTGCAATACCTCTTTTTCTAAAGCTTTATGTTTTTGCTGTACGGAAACAGATAGTTTCAGTTCTTTATGGTAACCGATGGTAGTCCATGGATCACGAAAATCAGCTATCCACTGTAAATTTAGTTTATTTTTTAACTGTAATCCTATCAGGTGCAGGCTATGCGGAGGACCGGAAGTGATCACGGTATCTATTCCATTTTCTAAAATATAGTTACTGAGATAAGATACGGATGGTTTTATCCATAAAACCCGGGCATCAGGAATAAAAAGATTCCCTCTCACCCAGAGTAACAATCGGTCTATGGAAGACTGTTTTCTTTTATGCGGAATAATTCCGGAACTGATTTTTTTTGTTCTCTTTTTAAAAAACAAAGAAGCCAGCCCATAAGGTTCTTTTATTTTTTTTCTGATAATGGTTACTTTATCATTTACTTCTTCAAGTAATCCTTCATCAAGTATAGGATAAGTAGGATTATCAGGAATATAAACAATCGGCTCTATATCAAAATCCGGTAAATATTTCACAAATTTCAGCCATCTCTGTACGCCGGGTCCTCCTGCCGGAGGCCAATAGTACGTAATTATAAGCACTTTCTTTTTCATTTTTATCTTTATTCAGTTGCTTAATTCTAATCGTTTGAAATTATATTACCTTAACTTTTATTTTTTTCTTCTTTCCAAAAGGATACCTCCAACAAATAGTAACAACATTCCAACAGAACTTGCTAAAGCGATCGAACTACCGGTTTTGATGACTTGTGGTTCAAATTTAAATTCTATTGCATGTTTCCCTGCCGGAATAACTAATGCTCTTAGTACGTAATCTACTCTGAAATGAGATACTTTATTGCCGTCAATATAAGCATTCCAGCCATTTTTATAATATGTTTCGGAAAAAACTGCTACTCCTTCGTGAGCATTATTGCTTGTATATTTTAAATAATTCGGCTTATAATTTTTTAGAGTGATCGTTGCTGAACTGTCTTTAACAAAAGTAGTTGCACCAGCTTTAAATCGGGAACCGAATTCTATAGTATTTACAATTGCTATATTTTTAGTATCCAGACTGTCCAGAACTTTCATCTCTTCATCTGCTGAATTCACAAACTGAAGTTCTTTTACAAACCAGGCATTGCCATTCACATTAGGATTCTGAGTCGGAACAGCCTTCCCTTCCTCATTGTTCTGAATAATGTATTTTACATTCAACATGTCTAAAACTTCCATATTATTCTTCGCCAATTGGTAATCAAATAACTGCTGAATTCTTCTTGGCTTTGCTGCATGATATCCTCCTAAAGAGCTATGGAAATAAGAACTTCTTGCATTTGATAAACCTTCATTTACATTAAAAACTCTGTAATGTGTGGTGTCTTTTAATATATAGTTATCTATTTCTGTCGGCTGAAAAGGTCTGTCAACTTCGGAAGCGTTTACAAAACTTTTACTGTCCACATAATTCTTATCGATTAGAACCAGATCGGAAACCATTAAAACTCCTACAATAATAACAGCTGTTATCTGAGTGAATTTATCTTTAATGAATAACCACAGAACACCGGCTGTAACCAGTATCAGGAATCCCGAACGCAATAGATCTGATGTATATAAAGCTTCTCTGTCCAATTTTAAAGCTCTTACAAATTCAGGTCCGTAATTTTGAATAAAATAAGCATCATTACTTCCTGAAAAACTAAAGAACCCTTTGATTATAAAAAGGAAAACTATTATTCCTAAACCAACGGCTCCTGATTTCCATAATGTATTCCATTGTGCTTCTTTATCTAATTTAAAGAAAGAATATAATCCCATAACTGCTAGAACAGGAACGCATAATTCCAGTATCACCTGAATGGAAGATACGGCTCTGAACTTATTATACATTGGGAAATAATCGATAAACAGATTGGTTAGTACAGGGAAATTTTTTCCCCAGGAAAGCATTAAAGATATAACAGCGCCAACTAAAAAAACATATTTTATTTTTCTTTTTTCTGCAAATAAAGCCATTATAAACAAAAAGAAAACAACGGCACCAATATAAGCAGGAGCAGCAACAATAGGCTGATCTCCCCAATAGGTAGGCATGCTTTTTACTATTTCATTTGCCTGAACTGCCGATACTCCCTGTGAAACGATAAATTCATACATATTGGAATCCGATCCTAAGCTTTCGTGATTGGATCCTCCAAAAAGTCTTGGAGCAATCAAATTCAGTGACTCTGCAATACCATAACTGTATTCTGTAATATATTCGTAAGTCATCGCACTGTTAGAAGTCATTTTTGTACCGTCCGGATTAAAGGTCAGTTCGCTTTTACTTCTAGTACTTTCTTTAGCATATTCTGAGGTCGCCAATAAATTTGTGGCATTTGCTCCAACAGCTAAAATTGCTGCAACAACAAATATTCCTAATGAACAAAAAAGTGTTTTATATTCCTTATCCTTAATAAAGTTAACTATAAAGTAAGCTCCGATTACTAACAGTAATAACAACAAATAAAAGGTCATCTGAAAGTGATTAGCACTAATTTCAAGAGCTGCTGCAAACATAGTGAGCAAACCTCCGACTATAAACCGTTTCTGAAAAACAAGAATTACACCTGAAATAATCAAAGGCATATAAGCAATTGCGTGTGCTTTTGCGTTATGCCCTACTCCTAAAATGATAATTAAATAAGTAGAAAAACCAAAAGCTAAAGCCCCAATAAAGGCTTTTAGAGGGTCTATTTTTAAAACAGACAAAAGGATATAGAATCCTATAAAATACAAAAACAGATAATCGGCAGGTCTTGGCAGAAAACGTATCGCTCCGTCAATCGCTTTAATATAATTGTGTGGATAATTTGCTCCTAACTGATAAGTAGGCATACCTCCAAAGGCGGAATCCGTCCAATAAGGTTCTGAGTTTTCAAGTTTTCTAAAATCGTTCTGCTCTTTTGCCATTCCGGTATATTGTACAATATCGGACTGAAATATTTTTTTACCCTGAAGAACCGGATAAAAGTAAATTAAGGATACTAATATAAATCCAAGAATAGCCAAAGCATGTGGATAGAACCTATTTATTATATTCATATAGGACAGATTTTTAAAACAAATAAAATTAGAAAGTGTGAAGATAACTATTTCCCTAAACCTATAAGTAGAAACCTGTTAAAAAATTAATCGATTTCTTCATAATCCACATATTCTCCGACCTTTTTAGTTTCCCTTGGTCTGTCAAATTTCGATTTATTTTTATAAATATCTGATTCTGTATTTTGTTGCTGATTATGCTGTTCTCTAAAGTTACTCTCTGCTTTTTTCACAATATTCTGAAAAATCACAGGGGCAAAAATTCTGAACAGAATTTTAAACGCATAATAAATAAAAACAAGAATAAATATTGTCTTTATAAAACCTGTAAATGAAGCTGCCTGCATTTTGATACTATTTTTTAATACTAATATTTTGTCAAATTTAATGAATTGAAATTTGAAAATTAAACGATCTTTCATAAATAAATAATAAAATATAGTACTTTTGGATTCTATTAGTATCTAATTCAGGAAGAAATATGTCAAAACTACACTGTATAGTTGTGTTATTTATGCTATTTACAACTACGTCCCACTATGCCCAATTTACTGATGTTATCAATTCTAACAGACCGGGAGCCTCAATGTCTGCCTTTTCTGTAGGAAAAGCGGTTTTCCAGACAGAAGCCGGCATCTACGGTATCAAAGAATCTCATGATGTGCTCAATTATGATGCTAACGGGTTGGGTCTTGAACTCTCTTTACGATATGGTGCATTTTTAGAACAACTGGAATTTATTGTAGATATGCAGTATCAGTTCGATAAATATACATCTCCACTGAACAACGTAAACAGAAACGACTTTAAAAATACAACTATAGGGGCAAAATATTTAGTATTTGATCCTTTTAAAAACCAGGAGGAAAAAGTCAATATTTACAGTTGGAAAGCCAATCGGAAATTTAAATTAAAAAACCTGATTCCTGCTGTGGCTGTATATGTGGGAGCTAATTTAAATATAGGAGACAATACCTATACTTTCCCTTCTGAACCGTCATTCAGCCCAAAAGTAATGGTAATGACTCAAAGCCATTTTCTGGGAAAATGGGTATTTGTAACTAACATTATCGCTGATAAAATCGGTACGGATTATCCAAGTTATGGCTATATCATAACGTTAACCAGAGGGTTTAATGAAAGATGGTCCGGTTTTGCAGAAAATCAGGGCTATAAAAGTGACTACTATTCTGATGCTATTTTCAGAATGGGTGCCGCTTATCTAATTCAGGAAAACTTACAGATAGATGCTTCGATTAGTAAAAACATAAAAAATACCCCTGATATACTTTATGGCGGTATTGGTGTTTCATGGCGATTTGATAAAAATCATAAAGATACTCTGATCGAAGTAAATAAAAAAAATCGCAAAGAATTAGAGAAATTAAAGAAAGAACAGAGCAGAATCGATCTGATTGAAAATCCAATAGAAAACCCGATAGAGAAACAATCAGACAGTTTAAATGACGAATTAGAAGACAATCAAATAGATAACAAAAATAAAGCTCCTAAAGAAAGAATAAACGAAGGATTTAATTAAGGATAAAATAGATAAAACAAGAAGAAATAAATGATCACAATTAAAGAAGCAAAATCTAAAAAGGAGCTATTAACCTATGTGAAATTTCCTTTTTCCTTATACAAAAATAATCCTTACTGGGTACCCTCTCTTATTAATGATGAACTGGAAACTTTTGATAAAACAAAAAATCCTGCTTTTGAGAATGCTGAAGCTCAATTCTATATTGCCTACAAAGACAACGTTGTTGTTGGGCGAATTGCTGCTATCATTAACTGGGAAGAAGTAAATAATCAGAAAAAAAGAAAAGTACGCTTTGGTTGGTTCGATGTTATTGATGATATAGAAGTAACTAAAGCTCTGTTGGATAAAGTATATGAACTGGGGCGAAAAAACAATTTAGAATATGTAGAAGGTCCAATGGGATTCTCTAATCTGGATAAAGTCGGAGTACAGACAGAAGGGTTTGAAGAACTCGGAACCATGATTACCTGGTACAATTATCCTTATTATAAAACTCATCTGGAGGAATTAGGCTATGTAAAAGAAAAGGAATATATCGAAAGTAGATTTTCTTTTAATAACGTAGACCCTTCTATTTTCTTAAAGGCAAATGAACTGATCAAAAAAAGATATAACCTGACCTCTCTTAACTTTACTTCTACGAAAGAAGTAATGCCATATGTAGATAAAATGTTTGATCTGTTTAATAAATCTTATGCTAACTTATCTTCATTTGTTGCAATTTCGGAAGTGCAGAAAGAATACTTTAAGAAAAAATACATCAGCTTTATCAACCCTGAATATATAAAATTCATAGAAGACAAGGATCATAATATGATCGCTTTTAGTATTGTAATGCCCTCTTTTTCTAAAGCTTTACAAAAAACAAACGGAAAACTGTTCCCTTTCGGTTTTATCCATATGCTAAAAGCCAGAAAACAAAGTAAAGATGTTATTTTCTATCTAATCGGAATAGATCCGGAATATCAGAATAAAGGTGTTACTGCCATTGTTTTTAACGATTACTACCACACCTTCAAAGATAAAAATATAGAGAACTGTTTCAGAACTCCGGAACTGGAAGAAAATATAGCCATCCAGAATATGTGGAAACATTTTGACCCGGTTATCTATAAAAGAAGAAGAACATATCGTAAAGACCTGTGAATTTATACTTTTTTAGAAGAAAGCTGTAAAGTATTCAGTTTACAGTCTCAGTTCACAGTATCTGGAAAAACTTTGTGGCTCTGCTCTGCGAAGTTTTCAGCTTCGTAGGTGTAAGATACAGTCTCCTAATCGATATTTAAAAAGGTCTTTGAATTTACGGTTTTTAGGAAATACGATTTACGATATGAAATTTTAGCAACTATACGCTCCTCCTCCTGCAAGGTCTTTTTTTTGACCTTGTAGGTATGATTACAATTCACGATATAGAATATTAGATATACGATTTAATTTAAATGGATATATCTATTTAAACAAAAAAAGCTGTACTTCAATTGAAGTACAGCTTTTTTTAATATCAGACAATCAGACTACTATATCGTAAATCTCTTAATTCTTGTCCCTTTCTTCTTTCCTCTAAATATTGGAAATCCTATTTATCCATATCAACGGTAACCGCTTCAGAGATTTTTTTATAGGTTCCGTCTTCTAATTTTGATCGAATCGCTTCAAAAGCAGCTAATGTTTCATTAATATCTTCCATTGTATGTACTGCTGTAGGAATTAATCTTAACAGAATCAATCCTTTTGGAATAACAGGATATACAACAATAGAACAGAAAATACCGTAATTTTCACGCAAATCATTCACTAAAGCCATAGCTTCCGGAATGCTTCCGTTTAAATATACAGGAGTAACACAGGTATTTGTACTACCGATATTAAAACCTCTTTCTTTTAGCCCGTTTTGTAAAGCGTTTACGTTCTCCCAAAGTTTATCTTTTAGCTCCGGCATAGTACGTAACATATCTAAACGTTTTAAAGCTCCTTGTACTAATAACATTGGTAAAGATTTAGCAAACATCTGAGAACGCAGATTATATTTCAAATAGTCTATAATCTCTTTATCAGCTGCAAGGAAAGCTCCGATACTTGCCATAGATTTTGCAAATGTTGCAAAATAAACGTCAATTCCATCCTGAATTCCTTGTTCTTCACCTGCTCCGGCTCCTGTTTTACCAAGGGTACCAAAACCATGTGCATCATCTACTAATAAACGGAAATTATATTTCTTTTTTAAAGCAACAATTTCTTTTAATTTCCCTTGCTCTCCACGCATTCCAAAAACACCTTCGGTAATCACAAGAATACCTCCACCGTTTATTTCAGCCATGTTAGTCGCTCTTTCAAGGTTTTTCTCTAAACTCTCAATATCATTATGCTGATACGTGAAACGTTTTCCCATATGTAAACGTACTCCATCAATAATACAGGCGTGAGCATCAACATCATATACAATAACATCATTTTTAGTAACCAGAGCATCGATTGCCGATACCATTCCCTGATAACCGAAATTCAATAAATAAGCAGCTTCTTTTTGTACAAAAGCAGCTAATTCATTTTGTAACTGCTCATGCAGTGTAGTATGTCCAGACATCATTCTTGCTCCCATTGGGTAAGCGGAGCCATAATCTGCCGCTGCCTGTGCATCTACTTTTCTTACTTCCGGATGATTTGCTAAACCCAGGTAATCATTAATACTCCACGTAATAACATCTTTTCCCTGAAATGACATTCTGTTTGAAATAGGTCCATCTAATTTTGGAAACACATAATACCCTTCAGCTTGAGAAGCCCATTTTCCTAGAGGTCCTTTATTTTTTTGAATTCTTTCGAATAAATCTTTTACCATAAAATACGATTGTAAAGTTTGGATGTTTATATAAACGTGCCAAAATTAATTATTTATTCATTCTAATCATAATTTTTCGAGAATAGATTCTCAATTCTACATTTACAAAAATGACAATTCTTTAATTTTAAATTACAATCTCTTCCTTTATCCATTTTTAAAACAAAAAAAAACTTATATAACTGAACACAAACAAATTATAATTGATTAATAATTATTTTACTGAAATATTCAAAAGAGGAACTTATTAAATATAATATCACTATTCCGGAGTATAAAAATAATCTCTTTTCAAATAAATCTCTCTAAAGAATCTTTTTGAATTGAATTTAATAGGTATATTTATACCTTATAAATTAACGTAATTTTTCTTTGCTACTTCATCAGAAAAAAAATCCATTTAACTAACAAAATAAATGACAAATCAAAATAAAATCCAGGAACTAAAACTGGCTGTCCTTATAGATGCAGACAATGTTCCGTACAGCAATGTGAGAGGTATGATGGAAGAAATTGCTAAATTCGGCACTCCCACTACTAAAAGGATTTATGGAGACTGGACCTCTCTTCCTGATAAAGGATGGAAAAGTGTTTTACTGCAACACGCCATAACTCCAATACAACAATACAGCTACACAACCGGTAAAAATTCCACTGACTCCGCCATGATCATTGATGCAATGGACTTGCTATATTCAGGTAAGGTAGATGGATTCTGTATTGTTTCAAGTGATAGTGATTTTACCCGACTGGCTATTCGTTTACGGGAATCCGGAATGAAAGTAATCGGAATGGGAGAGAAAAAAACACCTAATCCTTTTATTGTTGCCTGTGACCGTTTCATTTATATTGAGGTGATAGAGGGTGCTAAAAAAGCTTCCGGCAAACAGTCTTCAGACCCGATAAAAAAGGAAGATAAATCACTTAATAAAATCGACAACAAAACTATTGTGCTAATCTCTGATTCTATTGAAGATATTGCTGATGATGGCGGATGGGCTTATTTAGGTGATGTAGGAAATCTAATCGTAAAAAAGAGACCTGAATTTGACCCCAGAAACTATGGTTTCAGTAAACTCACTCCTCTATTAAAATCACTAACAAACATTTTAGAAATAGATGAAAGGGAACTAGACGGCAAAAGAATTAAACATGTCTATGTGAGATTGAAAAATTAAATAACTGAAAGATTTAAAAAGGATTTAAAAATTGAAAGATTGTGGGATATATTCAATTATAAGTGAACTATTGACTATATAGCTAAACAACCACCCCACCGTCCAGGTACCCCTTCAAAGGAAAGGAAGCAGTATCGTCATCTTACATTTTACAAAAAACATTTTACATTTTCACTTCTTACAAAAACTATCAACTGTACATTATCAACTATTAACTAAAAAAAACTATCAACTAAAAAATGAAATTAGTATTTGCTTCCAATAATAAAAACAAAATAAAAGAAGTACAACAACTACTGCCTGCAGATATTCAGATATTAAGCTTAGAAGATATCGGATGTACTGAAGATATCGAAGAGACAGCCGATAGTATTGAAGGTAATGCTATTTTAAAAGCGAATTACGTAACTTCTAATTATGGTTATGACTGTTTTGCAGATGATTCAGGTCTAGAGACAGATGCTTTAAATGGTGCTCCGGGCGTTTACTCTGCCCGTTATGCGGGAGAGGGACATAACGATACTGAAAATATATCTAAATTATTAAGCATATTAGAAGAAGAAACCAACCGAAAGGCAAACTTTAAAACGGTGATTGCTTTAAATCTAAATGGAAAGCAACATCTCTTTACGGGGCTTGCTCATGGTGTAATTACTAAAGAACGAAAAGGAAATCAGGGATTTGGTTATGATCCTGTATTCTTACCAAATGGGTTTTCGAAAACTTTTGCTGAAATGACTCCGGAAGAGAAAAGTAAAATTAGTCATCGGGCTAAAGCAATACTCCAATTAATTCAGTTCTTAAAAAACTAACTTTCTGATAGTCAAATCTCAATAAAAAATTAAAAGTAGCAATAGCATTAGTAAATATCAGTAATTAACTATACCTTTGCCCCTATTTTTAAATATTTATATGAATAAATTTGAACAATTAGGATTAAGCGAATCGCTACTGAGGGCGATTATTGATCTAGGATTTGAGAATCCGACCGAAGTGCAGGAGAAAGCGATTCCCCTATTATTGGAAAAAGACACTGACATGGTTGCGCTAGCGCAGACCGGGACAGGAAAAACCGCCGCTTTTGGTTTTCCGCTTATACAAAAAATAGACCCGGACAATAGAAATACACAGGCATTAATTTTATCGCCAACGCGTGAATTGTGTTTACAGATTACAAAAGGAATTAAAGACTATTCCAAATACGAAAAAGGTATTAATGTTGTTGCGGTTTATGGTGGTGCCAGTATTACAGAACAGGCAAGAGATATTAAAAGAGGAGCACAAATCATTGTAGCAACTCCGGGAAGAATGCAGGACATGATTAATCGTGGACTGGTAAACATCTCACAGATTAACTATTGTGTTCTTGATGAAGCAGATGAAATGCTGAACATGGGATTCTATGAAGACATTGTAAATATCCTTTCTACTTCTCCTGATGAGAAAAACACTTGGTTATTCTCTGCTACAATGCCACAGGAAGTCGCAAGAATTGCCCGTGAATTCATGAGAAAACCATTAGAGATTACTGTAGGAACTAAAAACTCAGGTTCTTCTACCGTTACTCATGAATATTATCTTGTAAATGCAAGAGATCGTTATGAAGCTTTAAAACGTTTAGCTGATGCTAACCCTGATATCTTCTCTGTTGTATTTTGTCGTACAAAAAGAGATACTCAGGCAGTTTCAGAAAAACTAATTGAAGACGGATACAGCGCAGCTGCTTTACACGGAGATTTATCACAAAGTCAGAGAGACTCTGTAATGAAATCGTTCCGCGGAAGACAAATCCAAATGCTAGTAGCTACAGATGTTGCTGCACGTGGAATTGATGTTGATAATATTACTCACGTAATTAATTATCAGTTACCTGATGAAGTAGAAACCTATAATCACCGTAGTGGTAGAACAGGTCGTGCCGGTAAACTGGGTATTTCATTAGTTATTGTTACTAAAAGTGAACTGAGAAAGATTTCTGCTATTGAAAGAATCATCAAGCAAAAGTTTGAAGAGAAACCGGTTCCTTCCGGTATCGAAATTTGTGAGATCCAATTATTCCACTTAGCAAACAAAATCAAAGATGTGGAAACAGATTCTTCAATTGACACTTATTTACCTGCTATTTATGAGGTAATGAAAGACTTGTCAAAAGAAGAACTTATTAAGAAAATGGTATCTGTTGAATTCAACAGATTTATCAATTACTATAAGAAAACAAGAGACCTGTCAAGCCAGTCAGGTGGTGAGAGACGCGAAAGCAGTGAAGGCTCAAGAGATTACAATACTAGCGGTGCTGTAAGATACTTTATCAACATCGGTACAAGAGATAATTTTGACTGGATGAGTCTGAAAGACTTCCTGAAAGACACTTTAGATCTGGGTCGTGATGATGTATTCAAAGTAGATGTTAAAGAAGGTTTCTCTTTCTTTAATACTAATGCAGAACACACAGATAAAGTAATGGATCTTCTGAACAGCTTCCAATTAGAAGGCAGAAAAATCAACGTTGAGATTTCTAAAAACGATGGTGGAAGAAACAACAACAGAAGAGACCATAACGGAAGAAGTGGCGGCGGAGGCGGATTCAGCAGAAGCAGATCTAATGACAGCAGAGCCCCAAGATCTGACCGTGGAGGAAGCGACAGAAGAGAAGGTTTTTCAAGAAGATCTGACAGCAATGACAGTTCAAGAAGCTCATCAGCAGGAAGACGTCCGAGAAGAAGCTAACAAATAATTCTTGTTAATATTCTTATAATTTCATTTAGAACTACAAAATATCATCATAAGTTTTATTACTTTTAGAGTTTTAATTCAGACATGAGATATTTTGTAGTTTTCTTTTTTCTAATCCTTACAGGAACAGTCTTTTCACAAGATCATCAGGAACTATCCAGAGTTTCAGGAACTATTGTTAACGATAATGGTTTCAGTCCCATGAGCAATGTAAACATCATTAACCTTAATCTGGTCAAAGGAACAACAACAGACAATAGAGGTTACTTTGAAATTGATGTAAGACCTAATGATACGTTACACATCTCTTTTATCGGATTTAAATCGATTAAAGTCCGCGTTACTAATGATTGGATCAAAAATAAAACTACTAAAATACAGCTTACGGAAAGAGCTTTTGCTCTGGAAGAAGTAATCATTAAACCGTATGATCTGACCGGATATCTCGAAGTGGATTCTAAACTGATTCCAATCAAAGAAAATTACCGTTACAGTATTTCAGGATTACCTGCAGGGTATGAAGCGGGAGAATATTCTCCAAATGCACTTTCTAAAGTACTGGGATCTATCTTTAATCCTGCCGATTTCTTATACAATCTGTTTGGTAAAAAATCAAATGAGCTAAAGAAACTACGAAAAATGAAAGAGGATGACACGGTAAGAAATTTGCTTCAGTCCAAATTTGACAGAGAAACACTTGCGGCTCTTCTGGGTATTGATAAGGACGATATTTCTGATGCTCTGGAACGTTGCAATTACTCTGAAACTTTTATTAAAACAGCAAATGATCTACAAATCATGGATGCCATGAGTGAGTGCTATGAGCAGTATAAAATTTTAAAAAGAAACTAAGGTAGTATTCTGTTCTCAGTAGGACAGTATTCAGTCACTGTCTTCCAAACATCAACTGTATTTAAGGGTTCAGAGGTAAAAGAGACAAAATGATTATGCGGATTTTTAATACGTATCCACAATGGGGGAACCTTAAAACTTAGAAGAAAGAATCAAGAATTCTGAATAAACTTTTTCTTTTTAAGAATAAAAAAAGCGTGTCTGAATATTTTTAATCCAGACACGCTTTTGTTTTTTATTTATTCTAAAATCGTTATGCTTCGCAACTACTGCAACTTACCAGATTGTTTACCATTTCTTTAGATACACTTTGACTTCTCTGATAATATAGTGTTTTAACGCCCAATTTCCACGCTTCTATCAACAATCGATTTACTTCTTTTATAGGTAGATTTGAAGGTATATTAATATTCAGACTCTGCGATTGATCTATAAATTTTTGTCGGATAGATGCCTGTTGGATTATTTCCAACTGACTGATTTCTTTGAAGGTTTTAAAAATATCTTTTTCTTCCTCAGTAAGTTCCGGCAGTTGTTGCACACTTCCATTATTGAGCATTATTTTTCTCCAGGTATCTTCATTATTAATCCCTTTGTCATCTAGTAATTGAAGAAGATATTTATTCTTACGCATAAAATTCCCTTTAGATAATCCTGCTTTGTAATAATTACTGCTAAAAGGTTCTATTCCGGGCGAAGTCTGTCCTAAAATGGCGGAAGAAGATGTGGTAGGTGCTATAGCTAATAGTGTAGTATTTCGCTTTCCATATCCTTTCAGAATTTCAGGTTCTCCATATATCTGAGCCAGTTCAACGGTTGCTTCTTCTGCTTTAATCTGGATTTCTTTAAAAATGGTCGTTGTCAGTAATTTTGCATCAAGACCTTCAAAAGGAATTCTGTTCTTCTGTAAATAAGAATGCCAGCCCAATACTCCGAGACCTAATGCTCTGTGTCTTTTAGCAAATCGATTGGCTGCTGCCAGATAATAATTCCCTTCTGTTTTCTCAATGAATTCCTGTAAAACGGCATCGAGAAAGAAGATTGCTGTTTTTACAGCATCTGTATCTTTCCATTCGTCATAAAGTTCTAAATTCATAGAGGAAAGACAGCAGATAAAGGACTCGTCACTTGTTGAAGGTAAAGCAATTTCGGAACATAAATTACTTGAATTAATTTTTAAATTCAAGTCTTTATAAACCTGCGGTTTATTCCGATTCACGTTATCTGTAAAGAAAATATAAGGCAGTCCTTTCTGTTGTCTTGACTCCAGAACTTTTGCCCAAATTTCTCTTTTATAAGTATCTCCGTCTATCATTTCCTGCATCCAGTAATCGGGAACACAAACGGCATAGAATAAATTCTGAATAGGATTCCCTATATTTTTAATGGATAAGAATTCTTCTATATCGGAATGGTCAATATCCAGATAGGCAGCAAATGCTCCTCTACGGACTCCTCCTTGTGAAATGGTATCCATAGCGGTATCAAAAAGCTTCATAAAGGATACTGCTCCACTACTCTTTCCATTATCGGTTACTGCACTTCCTCTTTCTCTCAATTCTCCAAAATAGCCTGAGGTACCTCCTCCTATTTTGGTCTGCATAATCACTTCACCGAGTTTATGGGTAATTCCTTCTATATCATCGGGTATGTGTACATTGAAACAGGAAATAGGCAATCCACGTTCTGTTCCCATATTTGCCCAGATAGGAGAGCTTAAACTCATCCATCCTTTTTCTATCAATTCCTGAAAACTTTTCTGCAGTTCAGGAGCTTTCAGCCGTTTTGCTGCTCCTGCTGTTATTCTTTCTATAGCTCCTTCTACAGTTTCTCCTTTTAACAGATAACCTCTATTCAATATCTGTTCGCTTTCTTCATTTAACCACCAAAGTCGTTCCATTCTATTTATGCTTTTTATACGTTTTATAACCGATTAATCTCTTCGGGAAAGACTAATACGGGCTTCTTAAAAAATTTTATTCCTCTTCTGCTAAAATAAATCTAAAGCAGTAATACTTTTATCATGTTTTGTATATTCTACAGGTCTCTTTGCAAAAAAATCATCCAAACTGTTTGCAAATACTTCTTCTTCAAACCATTTCATCGGTCTGTATTGTTCTTCTGTGATAAAGAACAACTTAGAAAAACCGATCTGAACCAGACTGGCATCTATTCTGTATTTCATAAAGTTCAGAATATCTGTTTTACTAATCGTATCCAATTCTCCTTCGGAAAAAATCCAGTCTAATATCTGTGATTCTATACTGATCGATTCAAGAATGATCTTTGTTATTTCTTCTGATTTGTTCTGATCGATATAAGAAGGGAATTCTTCTTTAATCTTATTAATAATATACATCCCGGCATTAGCATGCACTTGTTCATCAACGGATGTCCAGGCAATAATGTTACTGGTGTTTTTCATATATCCTTTAAATCTTGTAAAGTATAATATGATGGCAAACTGACTGAAAAGAGAGACATTTTCAATTAAAATGGTAAACAGAACCAGTGATGTAATGTACTCTTGCGGCTCTTCGCTTTTAGCGTTTTTTAAAGCATTGTTCAGATACTGAATACGGCTCTGCATCACGGGTATTTCGATGAGCTTATCAAATTCATTGGTATACCCCAATACTTCAAGTAAACGTGAGTAAGCTTCGGAATGGCGGAATTCACATTCTGCAAATGTGCT
Organism: Flavobacterium sp. AK-301; assembly: GCF_058310215.1. NCBI lineage: Bacteria > Pseudomonadati > Bacteroidota > Flavobacteriia > Flavobacteriales > Flavobacteriaceae > Flavobacterium > Flavobacterium sp. AK-301. The sequence continues at coordinate 38,049 of NZ_JBZEES010000006.1, read as the reverse complement.
TCCCAGACCATTAAACTCCGGTTTTGGAAGATGATTGTACAAACTACCCCAAAACGATTTCACTGCTACTTCTATCTGAGCAATAGCTAATAAACTTTTTTTAACAGCCTGTTGTTCAGCATATGATAAATGAGAATGAAAGTCCTGTAAATCAGCTGTAAAATCAATCTCTGAATGTACCCAAAACGATTTGTTAATAGCTTCTGTGAATTGTAAAACCTCCGGATACTCAAAAGGTTTGTAGCTTTGTCTGTAGTCAAAAATACTCATAATACTTTTTATTATTGATTAATAAAAAGCAATGTAATAAAACTCAAATTTTTCAAAAAATCTGATCTCTTATGGCATTGCCCCTGATGCGAAAGCAAAATCATTCTGTGCAGGAAAGGTAATCTGGCTTGTAATAAAAATATTACTTTACAGTTGCGCGACAGCTCGTGAATCTCACACGATTCCCCTTTATTATTTTATTGTTGGAATAAAAAATCCAAACACAAAAAACAACTTATTTTAACGACTTCAAAGGTAGCCACAAATTCAGAAGAAGGGTAATTTACTTTTAAACAATTGTTGATAAGTGCTCTTTTTTAAAGAAATTTCATACGCCATTTTTTTATTTAATCAAAAAACAAAAAAGCTTTATTTCTTTTAATTTGTTAATAGACAAAACATATTTTATCTCATATCAAAAATCAACTATTTTCATCTCATTATTTTGATATTTAAAAACGTTTTTAATGTTGATCAAATCTCTTTATTATGGTATCCAAAAAACTTCAATATTTCATTTTCAATGATCTGCTTTTTGTGTTTTATCAAGATTTTTAATTCTAAAAACAGTGTTCTATATTGCCATTTCAATAGATTAACTTGTTACAAAATTAATTTTTCTTTAAGTCTGTTTTTCACTTCCGTTTCCCATTCCGCTTTCAGTATACTCAGTACAATGCTGTCCCGTCTGCTACCATCCGGTTTCAATGCATGACTACGTAAAATACCTTCTTCTTTACACCCTATACTTTTCATTGCTGCTATACTCCTCTTGTTGTTGTTATCCGCACGAAACTCGACTCTTTCCATTCCCATTTTTTCAAATGCAAATTCTAAAAGAAGAAACTTACACTGCTTATTCAGACCAGTTCCCTGATACTGTTTTCCATACCAGGTATATCCTAATTGTAAGCATTTATCTGAAAGCTGAACATCATAGAATCTTGTACTCCCGGCATAGCTATTATTTCTTTTATCCAACACAATAAAGGGATATTCTTTTTCTTTTTCTCTTTGCTGCACTGCTGTATATAAATACTTTTTTAATGTTTCTTCTCCGTTAATGACAGCTAAAGAATACTTCCACAGTTCCGGTTCTGTCCGTGAAAAATGACGTAGATTTTCAAAATCAGATTCTTCCAAAGGACGCAGACAAACAATATCGTTTTCCAGTATATACTTTTCTTTAAAATTAAAATCCATAACTGTTCTTATTTTATTCTTTATTTTCAATGGTTTTATCTGATATTCAAATTAGAAAATATACTTTCTGCTCAGACAGTATAAAAATAAAAAAATTCCCGGTTTTCTGGATACAGAAAACCGGGAATAAAAAACCTTTACAATTTAGAACATATTCCAAGCACTAACTCAACTTATTATCGTATCAGTTCTTTATTATTTTATGACTAAACAATCCCTCGGAAGTGGTTACTTTTAAAACATGAACTCCTTTTTGAAGTCCCTGAACAGAAATACTCTGTCCTGATGGTGTTTCTTTTTTAACCAGATGTCCGTTTAGATTATAAATTTCTATTCCCTGAACGGTACCGGGTGCATCAATATAGATAACTTCCATTGCAGGATTAGGATAAACTCTGATTGTTGTGTTTTCTGTAATTTCTTCTTGCACAGGAAGGCTTAGTTTACGACTCCATATATCGCCTTCTGTTACGGCTAACGGTAATCGATCTATTACAGTAGCTCCATCTGCACGTTCTACGATTTTTACAACTCCATTTTCCATAACATAAGGCATTACAATAAAATTCCCTTCATTAATTTCAAAAGGGACTTCGCAGGTATAGGTATACTTATTTTTAGTAACGGTAATATCAGTTAAAAAAACACCATTTAACTCAAACAATCCAACTCTTGTAACGGTTTCTGAAGAAGGAACATATACCTCAAAAGAATCTTCTACAGCCACCTGAAAGAAATTATCCTGAGCTGTTTTCAGTTGTAAATGTTTTAATACAGTTGCTGTTCTAAAATTAAAACCTTTTTCGCCCAAAATAGTAATCGGCAACTTATCAATCAGATGTGATCCTTCCGGACGAGCAACAATTATTTTCTTCTCTTCTTTTTCTATATATGGCTGAATAATATATTTTCCTTTTGAAACATCAACAGGTATTTGACAAGTATAACTATTTCCTTCTCCGGAAATCGTGATATCGGCATAAAAAGTACCGTTATTACTAAATAAACCAATTTTTACCTTTTGCTGATCTGCTGAAACAGCGGCACGAACCTGAAAAGTCTCATCCGTTTTTACTTCATACACATTATCAGAGGCTGTTTGTAAGGTTAAATGCTCTTTTATATCTATCTTATCTTCTATCGTTACACTATATTCAAGAACAAAAGGAGCATGTGTCTGCGATTCCAGTCCCCAATCCAATACTAAAATCGGATAACTACTATTCGTCATTTTACAGACCAACGTTTCTCCTATATATTCTCTTCCGGCAACAAATACACCGTCATTATTATGTTCTAAATCTACAGGTATTCCCGATTCTGTATACCATTCATAAACAGTTATATTTCCTTTAATAGAATACTCGCTACTAAGATCAATTGTCTGCCCAACAGTTATAACACCCCCTTCTATCTTATTTTGAGGAGAATAATAAACAGAAAAAGCTGACCTTTCAATTTCTTCTATTGTCGAAAACTTAAAGTTATTAAATTCACAATATAAGCGTTCTAATTTTTCATTATTTGAAACATCAAGCTCTTTTAATTGATTATTATTACAACGTAACTCCCCCAACTTAATACTCTTTGAAACATCCAATTCCGTTAACTGATTATCATAACAAAACAACCACTCTAAGTTAATATTCTTGGAAACATCTAGCTCCGTTAACTGATTAAAACTACAATCGAATCTCTCTAAATTAATATTCTTGGAAACATCCAATTCTGTTAACCGATTAGCATAACAATCGAATCCCCATAAGTTGATATTCTTTGAAACATCCAATTCCGTTAACTGATTATAAGAACAAAATAAACTATATAAGTTGACATTCTTTGAGACATCCAGTTTCGTTAACTGATTATTATTACAATGCAACTCCTTCAAATTAATACTCTTTGAAACATCCAGTTCTATTAACAGATTATTATTACAATACAACTCCGTTAAATTACTGTTATTTGAAATATTCAATTCTATTAATAAATTATCAGAGCAATTTAATTTTTCTAAAAAATTAAATTTACCAGCATCTAATTTTCCATATAATTGAAATGGAAATGTATTTGACAGACCTAAACCTGTTAACCTTTTAGGAGATTCTAAATCCCAAGTGCAGACAGACTTAGAATCCCCATCCTTCATCTTAGAAATCCATCCTTCTGAAGTATACCAGTTTAATGTATCTGCTATAGTCAGACCTAATTGATGCAAATTAAGTATCCCTTCTATGTCAGTCGGCTGACGGAGCAACATACGTAATCCTTCTTTATCATCTTCATGATAGATTTGTGCTTCTGTAATACCACACAACAATAGAAACAAACTCGCAAGTACTGTTTTTTTCATAATATAAAATACTTTAAAAATATTTTAAGATAAATATTCAATGTAATTTTAATAATTTACCATAAAATAAAAATTAATAATTATTTTTAATATAATTTAACATTTGTTAAAAGTAAAAAAAAATATTATTATCCCACTTTTAATCTCTGTTTAGTTCACGAATTGCAGCCTAACCAAATAAATCAACTACAAATTATTTATACAGTAAATATTCAGCAAAAAAAACAATAAATAAGATCTATTATTTAGCGGTGTCAGAAAAAGAAAGACAATTTTAGTTTCAAAAGCAGTTTAAAAAGAAAAAATAATAGATCATTTTTTCAAAGAAAGCCTGAATATAACCTTTACCTATAAATAGAAACAAAAATTCCCGATCTTCTATGAACAGAAAATCGGGAATAAAAAAACTTTTTAGATTTAGAATATATTCTAGCAACTAACTCAACTTATTATCATATCAGTTCTTTATTATTTTATGACTAAACAATCCTTCGGAAGTGGTTACTTTTAAAACATGAACTCCTTTTTGAAGTCCCTGAACAGAAATACTCTGTCCTGATGGTATTTCTTTTTTAACCAAATGTCCGTTTAGATTATAAATTTCTATTCCCTGAACGGTACCGGGTGCACCAATATAGATAACTTCTATTGCAGGATTAGGATACACTCTGATTGCTGTGTTTTCTGTAATTTCTTCTTGTACAGGAAGGCTTAGTTTACGACTCCATACATCTTCTTCTGTTACGGCTAATGGTAATCGGTCCATAATAGCAGCTCCATCTGCACGTTCTACGATTTTTACAACTCCTTTTTCCATAACATACGGCATAATAATATAATTTCCTTCGTAAATGTCAAAAGGTACTTCGCAGGTATAGGTATACTTTTTCTTTGAAACAGTAATATCGGTTAAAAACACACCGTTTAACTCAAATAATCCGATACCGGTAATAGCCTCCGGAGAGAAAGCATACACCTGAAACGTTTCTTCTGTTTCTACTTTAAAAAGATTGTTTTGAGCGGTTTTTAGTTGTAAATGTTTCTGTACTTCTGCCATTCTGAGCCCACAGCATTCTTCTCCAAAAACTACAATTGGTAATTTATCAATAAGAGGAGAACCCTCGGGACGCGTGATGATCATTTTAGCACCATCAATTTCGATATATGGCTGTATCATATAATTTCCTTTTGAAATACCGGCAGGTACTTTACAACTATAATTACTTCCTGTATTGGAAACAGCAACATCAGCATAAAAAACAGCATTAAAACTAAATAAACCAATTTTTACCTTTTGCTGATCCTCTGAAACAGGAGCACAAACCTGAAAAGTTTCTCCGGTTTTTACCTCATACACATAATCAACAGCTGTTTTTAAAACTAAATGATCTTTTAATGTAATCTTGTTTTTAATACTATCCTCTATCGTTACACTATATTCAACAACTAAAGGATAATAATGATATATGCCTTCTGAATCCTGATACCTTTTACCAGGATAGCTGGCATTCGTCATTTTACAGACAAGCGTTTTCCCCACATATTCTTTTCCGGCAATAAATAGTCCATCATCATTATGTTCTAAATCTACAGGTGCTCCTGATTCAGTATACCATTGATATACAGTTGTTTTTCCTTTAATGGAATATTCACGACTTAAATCTATTTTTTGACCAACAGTTATCGTATCTCCTTCTATCCTACTTTGAGGGGAATAACGAAAAAAGTAAAAATCAACATTAATTTCTTCTATTGCTGAAAGTTTTAAATTATTGGATTGACAATAAAGAGAACTTAATTTTTCATTCTTTGAGACATCCAGTTGTGTTAACTGATTAGATTTACAATATAAAACCCATAGTTCTGGATTCTTTGAAACATCCAGTTGGGCTAATTGATTATTATCAAAATTTAACCAAGATAAATCCGCAAGCTTTGAAACATCCAGTTGTGTTAACAAATTACCGGAGCATTCCAAATACGTTAACTTGATATTCTTTGAAATATCCAGTTGGGCTAACTGATTATCTGAACACTCAAACCTAGATAATTCTATATTTTTTGAAACATCCAATTCAGTAAGTTGATTATTAGAACAGGATAATAAATCTAAATTTAGATTCTTTGAAACATCCAACTGTGTTAACAAATTATCAGAACATAGTAACCAGGACAATCCTATATTCTTTGAAATATCCAGTTCGGTTAGCTGATTATTATAACAAAATAATTGCCGTAATCTTATATTCTTTGAAACATCTAATTTGGTAAGCTGATTATTAGAACAGGATAAAGTATCTAAATTCAGATTCTTTGAAACATCCAGTTCGGTTAGCTGATTATTCTCACAAAATAATTGCCGTAATCTTATATTCTTTGAAACATCTAATTTGGTAAGCTGATTATTAGAACAGGATAAAGTAT
>NZ_JBZEES010000006.1:0-31789 GCF_058310215.1 Flavobacterium sp. AK-301 | reverse complement strand
ACAAAATAATTGCCGTAATCTTATATTCTTTGAAACATCTAATTTGGTAAGCTGATTATTAGAACAGGATAAAGTATCTAAATTCAGATTCTTTGAAACATCCAGTTGAGCAAACTGATTTCTGTCACAATCTAAATACTTTAAAAGTTTGTTATTCGATAGTTCTATTTGAGTTAACAGATTACTTCCACAAGATAAATTTTCTAACATTATGTTTCCAGAAACATCCAATTCAGACAACTGATTATTATCACAAGACAAATACTTTAAGGCTTTATTATTAGATAGTTCTATTTGAGTTAACAGATTACTACTACAAAATAAATCTTCTAAGTTTATATTTTCAGAAACATCCAATTCAGACAACTGATTATCAGAACAATATAAATACTTTAAAAGTTTGTTATTCGATAGTTCTATTTGAGTTAGCAGATTATTTCTACAACGTAAATCTTCTAAGTTTATATTTTCAGAAACATCCAATTCAGACAACTGATTATTCTCACAAAACAAATACTTTAAAGCTTTATTTTTTGATAGTTCTATTTGAGTTAACAGATTATAGTCACATCTTAAATTTTCTAACTGTATATTTCCAGAAACATCCAGTTGAATAAATCGATTATAGGAACAATCTAATTCTTTTAAAAAAACAAACTTACTAGCATTTAATATTCCACACAATGGCGTTTTACCAAAAAAAGAGTGCGTTATATCTAATTTTATTAACCTTTGGGGAGATTCCAAATTCCAGGTACAAACAGTTGTTATATAAGGATCTTCACTTTTTATTTTAGAAACCCATTCTTCCGAAACCGTCCAATTTAATGTATCTGCTATAGCTAGACCTAATCGATGTAAATTGAGTACTCCCGAAGTTTCTGTTGGCTGGCGGAGCAACATACGTAAACCTTCTTTATCATCTTCATGATACGTTTGTGCTGTTACAATACTACATAGCAACAACAACAAACCTACAAGTAATTTTTGTTTCATAATTAAAATTTTAAATTATACATTTATTTAACATAAAATATTAAATACAAATATATCAATTTAACACAAACTTTATGTATTTAAAAAAATACATAAAGTTTGTTAAAAAAAAACAAATATTCTTTTGAATTCTATTTAAAAGAACTATAAATTACTTATATACAATACAACTCAACATATAAAATAAAATTCCCGGTTTTCTGTATCTAGAAAACCGGGAATAAAAATAATTTTTATAGTTTAGAATATGTTCTAAAAATAAATTGGACTTATTATCATATCAGTTCTTTATTATTTTATGACTAAACAATCCTTCGGAAGTGGTTACTTTTAAAATATGTACTCCTTTTTGAAGTCCCTGAACAGAAATACTCTGTCCTGATCCTGTTTCTTTTTTAACCAGATGTCCGTTTAGATTATAAATTTCTATTCCCTGAACGGTACCGGGTGCATCAATATATAAAACTTCTATTGCAGGATTAGGATACACTCTGATTGCTGTGTTTTCTGTAATTTCTTCTTGTATTGGAAGGCTTAGTTTACGTCCCCATATATCGCCTTCGGTTACGGCTAACGGTAATCGATCCATAATAGCAGCTCCATCTGCACGCTCTACAATTTTTACAACTCCTTTTTCCATTACATACGGCATAATAATATAATTCCCTCTATTAACTTCAAAAGGGACTTCGCAGGTATAAGTGTATTTTTTCTTTGCAATGGTTATATCGGTAATCAATGATCCATTACGAGCAAATAAACCGATACGGGCAGTAGCTTCTGAGGAAGGAGCATAGACCTGAAAAACTTCTTCGACTTCTACTTCATAAAGATTATTTTCTGCAGTTTTAAGCTGTAAATGTTTCAGCACGGTTGCTGCTCTAAGGTTAAAACCTGTTTTACTCAGAACGGTAATTGGCAATTTATCGACCAAACGGGAACCTTCTGGACGGGTAATGATTTTTTTTTGCCCATTTATTTCTATATAGGGCTGTATCATATAATCTCCGGTCGATATCATATCGGGAACCTGACAGGTATAAATATTTTCTACCGCTGAAACGGAAATCGGAGTATAAAATTCTCCATTAAGACCAAACAAACCAATTTTTACCTTCTGCTGATCTGCTGAGACAGCTGCATGAACCTGAAAAGTCTCATCTGTTTTTACCTGATATATATTATCAACGGCTGTTTTTAAGGTTAAATAATCTTTTAACTTCAATTCATTTTTAGTAGTATCTTCTATCGTTACACTATATTCAAGGACAAAAGGACGGTATTCCTTAAATTCTAATTCTGGATCCCAATAATTTGAACCCGGGAAGCTACTATTGGTCATTTTACAGATAAGGGTTTTTCCGGCATACTCTTTTCCGGCAATAAATACGCCATCATTATTATGTTCTAAATTGACAGGTACTCCTGATTCTGTATACCATTGATATACTGTTGTATTTCCTTTAATAGAATATTCACTACTCAGATCGATTTTCTGCCCGACAGTTATTGTATCTCCTTCTATTCTATTTTGAGGAGAATAATAAAAATCCTCCTCCGATATTTCAAGCTCTTCTAATACTGAAAATCTCAAATTATTAGATTCACAATACAAAACACCTGCATCTTCTTTATTTAAAACAATGAGTGTTACTAACTGATTATTAGAACAAATTAAGTCTCCTAAATAAATATTTTTTGAAACATCCAGTTTTGTTAACCTATTATTAGAACAATATAACCATTCTAAATTGATGTTTTCTGAAATATCCAACTCTACTAACTGATTATTATAACAATCTAACGAATGTAATTTGATATTCTTTGAAACATCCAGTTTTGTTAACCTATTATTAGAACAATCTAACCATTCTAAGTTGATGTTTTCTGAAACATCCAACTCTACTAACTGATTATCATAACAATATAACAAATGTAATTCGATATTCTTTGAAACATTAAGTTCTATTAACCAATTATAATCACAAGATAACTCTCTTAAATTGATGTTTTTTGAAACGTCCAGTTCCGTTAATTGATTATCAGAACAATCTAACCTTTCTAAATTAATATTTTTTGAAACATCCAGTTTCGTTAACCTATTATTAGAACAATTTAACCATTCTAAATTGATGTTTTCTGAAATATCCAGTTCCGTTAATCGTTTATTAGAACAAGATAATTTTTTTAAAAAAACAAATTTACTGACATTTAACATCCCATATAGAGATGATATATTTAACTCTATCAGCCGTTTGGGAGATTCCGAATTCCAAATACAAACAGGCACATAACCTGGTCTCTTTATTTTAGAAACCCATTCTTCTGAGGTAGTCCAGTTTAAGGTATCTGCTATAGTCAGACCTAATTGATGCAGATTAAGTATTCCTGCTTTTTCTGTCGGCTGACGGAGCAGCATTCGTAATCCTTCTTTATCAACTTCATGATAGGTTTGTGCTTCTGTAATAGCGCAAAACAACAGAAACAAACTTGTAAGTAGTGTTTTTTTCATAATGAAAATTTGAAATAATTATTTTTAATTCAAAATACTATATATTAAACAGACTATTTTGTTATAAAAACTCAACTAATAGGATTTTTAATACAATATTCTGATTTTTCAAAAATAGAAAAAAATATTTTTTTTTACGACTTTAGTCTCTTTTAACAATTCGAATTACAACATAACCGAAAAAATAAATTAAAATTTATACACATAGTAAATATTCTGTAAAAAAACAACAAATCACAATCCTATACTTTAATTGTGTATTGAAAAAATATACTGTATTAATTTTAAAAACAACGTAAAAAAAGAATAATAAGTTATTCTTTCAAAAAAGCCTGAATAAAAAAGCTCCAGAAGTAATTATCGGATCTATTTTCGTTATTCGTGTAGTACTTTTCTCTTTGGGTATAAAAGTCGGAACGCATTAAAAACAGCTGGAAGTGTAACAGTTCCGTGATTTTCGTCCGGCAGGTAATCAAAAAATACTTTGATATTCTCTGACTGAGTCTTTTTGATCTTCTCTGCCAGGAGTTTGGCATCTTCTTCCATAATATGTTTATCGGTTCTAAAAATGGATCCTTCTTTCCCCACACCAATATAGATCAATGTCGGTACAGAATAATCTGCTTTCATAATCGCCGGATTCACATTTAAAAGTGAACCGTCATTCCACCATAAACTGGGACTGATAATGATGTATTTATCAAAAAGCTGTGGTTTGGTAAACAGTATTTCGGTAGCCAGAAGACCGCCTAACGACTGCCCTATTATGGTTTTTGAAGTATCTGTTTTATATTTTTTGGCTATAAAAGGCTGTAATTCTTTTTCTATAAAAGCAATGAACTTTTCGGACCCTCCGTTCTGAGGAATTCTGTTTTTATCACTTTCAACAGTGGTAGGATAGGTAAAATCTTTTTTTCTGTCCGTATTAGCAATACCAACAACAATGGACTTCGGAATTCTGTCAATCCGGGAAAAGGTATTGTATTTGACTAATCCGACAATAGGAATAAAATCTTCGTCTGCGGAACCATCCAACAGATAAATTACGGGATATTTAGTATTTGCATCATATCCTTCTGGTAAATAGATATTTAAAATTCTGTTCTCATTCAGAATTTTTGAATGAAGTTGTTCAACAATCCCTAAAACAAATTTTTCTGAACGCTTCTTTTGTTTATTTGATTGTGCATAAATCTGAAAAAAAGTAAAACAGATCAATAAAGCAGTTAATTTTATTCTCATACTAAATTCATTTATTATTATATTGAGAATTAAACATTATAAGCCATTTTGTTCAAAATATCTTTGTTCAATTCGGTCAATATCCTTTATTGTTTTTTTAGTCCAGTCCAGTCTTTTTTCAAAAATTTCTTCTTCTGTCAGTCGCCAGTCAACGGCTGATTTTTTAAGCCTACTCATTAAATTCTGAATGATAATAGCGGCTGAAACGGAAATATTCAGACTTTCTGTAAAACCATACATCGGGATTTTTAAGAAACCGTCTGCTTTCCGGATAATCTCTTCTGAAAGTCCTAGTTTTTCGGTTCCGAAAAACAAAGCGGATGGTTTTGTAATATCAAAATTATCGAGCAGACAATCCTTTTCATGAGGTGTTGTTGCAATGATCTGATAGCCTTTTTGTTTTAACTGTTCAATACAACTGTCACTGTCATTATATCTGCTGATATCAACCCATTTCTGAGCGCCCATCGCTATTTCTTTATCTATTCTCTTGCCCTGAACCTGCTCTATAACATACAGATTCTGAATACCAAACACTTCGCAACTGCGCATTACTGCGCTTGTATTATGCAGCTGATAAACGTCTTCTATCCCAATTGTAAAGTGGTTGGTCCGTTCTTTGAGAACACGGATAAATTTTTCTTTTCTGTTCTCGGTTATAAAATCTTCTAAATATTCAAGATACTGCGTCTTTTGAATTATTTTTTTCATTTTACATTACAATTATAAATATTATTCCTACATTAGTAGTTAATTCAATTCACTTATCTCATGACACAAGAGGAAATCCTGCCGCTAATTTACAAAAAAGACAACAGAGCATTTACGATATTATATGATATGTATTCTAAAAGCCTTTACGGAATAATCTTTAATTTAATCAAAGATAAAGAAGAATCGGAAGATGTACTTCAGGAAGTTTTTATAAAAATATGGAGAAGCATAGTCCATTATGATGAAAGTAAAGAGCGTTTATTTACCTGGATGCTCAATATAGCACGGAATTCTTCTATCGATAAACTACGTTCTAAAAACTTTAATAACAGTCAGAAAAATGTATCTTCTAAAAACTTCGTACATACTATTGACGGAAACCATTCTATAACGAATGGAATTGACACGATCGGAATTAAAGAATTTCTGTCAAAATTAAAGCCTAAATATATTCAGGTGATTGACTTATTATTCTTTCAGGGATATACGCAACAGGAAGCTTCGGAAGAACTTGAGATCCCACTAGAAACGATAAAAATAGAAAACAGAAATTGTATAAACGAATTAAGAAAAATAGTACAGACATAATTGAAAATAAATATATATTTGAAATTATAAAATCACAACAACAATTATGGAAACCAAAGAATATATAGAATCCGGAATTTTAGAACTTTATGTTTTCGGTAAATTAAATGAAACTGAAAATAAAGAGGTTACTAAAATGGCGGAAAAATATCCTGAAATAAGGGCAGAAATCGAATCTATAGAAAAAATAGCCAAGGGTCTGGCGTCCGGTACAGCTCCTCATTTATCTGCTAAAAATTATGAAAAGATAAAAAAACAAACGGCAAGGAAAAAAAACCCAATCATACGTCTGAATTCAAAAAACAACGTTGATCGGTCTCAGTATATAGGCTGGGCAGTTGCTTTTCTTTTATTACTGGGAATAGGATACCAATACAGCACCATACGTACTGCCAGAACTCAGATCACAGCAGGAGAAATTGAAAAAAATCAGTTACAGGAAAATGTTGTAAAACTGGAATTGAAGAATCAGCAGAATGAGACTGTCCTTGCTATTATCAGGGATGATAAAAACAATGTTATAAGACTGGAAGGACAACAAATCAGTCCTAACGCTTCTGCAAAAGTATACTGGAATAAAGAGAAACAAACGGTGTATATTGATGCTGCGGGATTACCCGAACCTCCTGAAGGTAAAGTATATCAGGTATGGGCTTTAAACTTAAATCCTCTTACTCCTAAAAATATCGGGTTACTAAATGATTTTGCTACTAATGAACAGCATGTTTTTTCTGTTGACCCTGTTGAACATGCAGAGGCTTTTGGCATAACACTGGAACCCGCCGGGGGAAGTGCTTCTCCTTCATTAGATCAGTTATATACATTAGGAAAGATTTAAAAAACTATTGTTTTGACAAAAAAAAAATTAGTAGTACTTACGGGGGCAGGAATAAGTGCGGAAAGTGGTATAAAAACATTCAGAGACAGTGACGGTTTATGGGAAGGTCATGATATTATGGAAGTTGCCTCACCTGCGGGCTGGAGCAATAACCCTGAACTGGTTCTTGATTTTTATAATAAAAGAAGACAGCAACTCTTAGAGGTTCATCCTAATAAAGCGCATCAGCTACTTTCCGGTCTGGAAAAAACATTTGATGTTTCTATCATTACTCAGAATGTTGATGATCTGCATGAAAGAGCGGGTAGTACAACTATTCTGCATTTACATGGTGAACTTTTAAAAATGCGAAGTACAAAGGAGGAACATTTGGTATATGAATGTTATAATGATATTCTTATAGGTGATTTGTGTGAAAAACAGAGTCAGCTCCGCCCTCATATTGTATGGTTTGGAGAAGATGTTCCCGCTATTGAACAAGCGGTTACAATTACTGAACAAGCGGATATATTACTGATTATCGGTACTTCTCTTCAGGTATATCCTGCAGCGGGTTTAATGGATTTTGTTGCTCCTGAAATTCCTGTCTATTATATTGATACTAATCCTGCAATTATCCGGAATCCGAAAAATAATATTACTGTTATTGCAGAATCCGCTTCTGTCGGTTTACAAAAAATACTGGATTCCGGATTATTGGATAGTTCGATTGTTTGATGATCCAACTTTTTGGTATCTTCTTTCTTTTTTTACCACTACTTTAGATGTGTTATTTTGCAAAATACCTAACAGGTTAAAAAAACCTGTTAGGATAATACTGTTTTGTTTTTATTTCTGTTTGATTTTAATTCCGTTTATATCCTAACAGGTTAAAAAAACCTGTTAGGTATTGATTTTCTTAATAATTATTTGATAATGTAACTTTTTGGTATCCTCTTTTTTCTAACCATCAAACAATCAAATTACTAAATACATAACTTTATTATAAAATTGAACTTCTAAAAGGAATATGTACCTGATATTTTGTACTTTAGGATATCTCCAAAAACAAAACCGTTATGAGCATATTAAAATCCTTTTCTACAATAAAAAATATTATAAGTCATCTTGATTTTGAAAAACTAAATGCACTGTCCCAAAAAGTAGACCTTGCTAAAGTAATGGACAGTTTTTCTAAAATGAGCGATGCTGATCTGACCAAAATGATGAAAGTAATGAGTGCGGCAGGAAAAGAACATGTAATTCCTGAAATCAATGGTGATTTCTACGAACTGGGAACAACTCTGCCACCGCATGAAAGAGAAATAGTGCTGAAAGTTCGGGAATTTATGCAAACTGAAATTAAACCTATTGCAAATGAATACTGGAATAAGGCAGAATTCCCAATGCATATTATCCCGAAAATGGCGAAATTAAATATTACAGGATTGACTTATCGGGGATACGGCTGTCCGGGACATTCTGCTTTACTGGAAGGTTTTCTGGCAATGGAAATGGCGAGAGTGGATAGTTCTATTTCAACTTTTTTTGGAGTGCAGAGCGGTCTGGCAATGGGATCGATTTATTTATGTGGTTCTGAAAAACAAAAAGAGGAATGGCTTCCTCTGATGCAAAAAATAGAAGTAATCGGAGCTTTTGGTCTTACGGAACCTTTGGTAGGCTCGGGAACAGCAGGTGGTTTAACGACAACTTGTAAAAAGGAAGGGGAAGAATGGATACTGAACGGTCAGAAAAAATGGATCGGTAATTCGACCTTTTCGGATATTACGATTATCTGGGCAAGAGATCTTGATGATAATCAGGTAAAAGGGTTTATCGTCAGAAAAGAAAATCCGGGTTTTGCAGTCGAAAAAATGAAAGATAAAATGGCTTTACGTACTGTACAAAACGGTCTGATCACCTTAACAAACTGTAAAATCCCTGAAAGTGACAGACTTCAGGAAGCTAATTCTTTTAAAGATACTGCTAAGGTATTGCGTATGACACGTGCGGGGGTAGCCTGGCAAGCTGTTGGCTGTGCCAGAGGGGCTTACGAACTGGCTTTAAAATATACAAATGAACGAAAACAATTCGGTAGACCTATTGCCGGTTTTCAACTGGTACAGGGATTATTGGTTTCAATGCTGGGGGATCTGACTGCTATGCAGGCTATGGTATACCGATTGTCTGTAATGCAGGACAACGGAGACCTCGCGGATGAACATGCTTCTCTCGCTAAGGTATTTTGTACTTCGAGAATGCGGGATATTGTGGGACATTCTCGTGAACTCTTTGGAGGAAACGGAATCCTTCTGGAATATGATATCGCCCGATTTGTAGCGGATGCTGAGGCAATCTATTCTTATGAGGGAACGAAAGAGGTTAATTCCCTGATTGTAGGAAAAGCAATTACAGGACATAGTGCTTTTGTTTAAAAAAGAAACTCACAGAATTAAAAAGGAAACTATTAAAAAATTTCTCAAAAATAGCATTATGACAGACTTTTATTCTTCACTGAGATAGTTTATATTCGCATTATTAAAAAACAACACAACTACTATGTCACTAAATGAATTAAACGCTATTTCGCCTATAGATGGTCGTTACCGAAGTAAAACGGTTTCACTTGTTCCTTTTTTCTCTGAAAAGGCTCTTATCAAATACAGAGTACAGGTAGAAATCGAATATTTTATTGCTCTGTGCGAATTACCGTTACCTCAGCTTAAAGGAGTGGATTCTTCTTTGTTTGAGAAACTAAGAGCAATCTATATCAACTTTTCAGAACAGGATGCAACGGCAATTAAAGAAATTGAGAAAACAACGAATCATGATGTTAAGGCTGTAGAATATTTTATTAAAGCTGCTTTTGAAAAATTAAATTTATCTAAATATAAAGAATTTATCCATTTTGGATTAACGTCTCAGGATATTAATAATACTGCTATTCCTCTTTCTACTAAAGAGGCTTTTGAACAGGTCTATATCAAATCTTTAATTGGTCTGGTAGCGAAATTAAAGGAACTGAGTACGGAATGGAAAAATATTCCAATGCTGGCTCGTACTCACGGGCAACCTGCTTCTCCTACTCGTTTAGGGAAGGAAATCGGTGTTTTTACGGAACGACTGGAGGAACAGATGCGTTTATTGTTTAATGTCCCTTTTGCTGCTAAATTTGGCGGTGCAACAGGGAACTATAACGCTCATCATGTGGCGTATCCACAGACAGACTGGAAAAAATTCGGGACTGATTTTGTAGAGGGTATTTTAGGCTTACATCATTCTTATCCTACAACGCAGATTGAACACTACGATCATTTTGCTGCTTTCTTCGATGCGCTGAAAAGAATTAACACTATTGTCATGGATCTGGACAGGGATATATGGACGTATGTATCTATGGACTATTTTAAACAAAAAATAAAGGAAGGCGAAATAGGTTCTTCTGCTATGCCACATAAAGTAAATCCTATTGACTTCGAAAATTCGGAAGGAAACTTGGGTATTGCTAACGCCTTGTTTGAACATTTATCTGCTAAGTTACCTTTGTCAAGACTACAGCGTGATTTAACGGACAGTACTGTTCTAAGAAACATCGGCGTTCCACTCGGGCATACGCTTATTGCTTTTGAGGCTACTTTAAAGGGATTGAACAAATTACTTTTAAATGCCGATAAATTTGAAGAGGATCTGGAGAAAAACTGGGCGGTTGTTGCTGAGGCAATTCAGACGATTTTAAGAAGAGAAGGGTATCCAAATCCTTATGAGGCACTGAAAGGTTTAACGAGAACAAATGAAGCTATCAATAAAAAGTCCATTCATGCTTTTATTGAATCATTAGAAGTCTCTAATGATATTAAAAAGGAATTACTGAATATTACACCTAGTAATTATTTGGGAATCAACTAATTTATAATAGTTGATAGTTTTTAATTGATAATTGATAGTTCGTATCGTATACTTCTGATTCTAAATCAAATATCGTATATTCAATAACTTAATAATACCTAACAGGTTAAAAAAACCTGTTAGGATAAAATAAATCTTAAAAACGTATTTTGTATATCCGATAGATTTACAAAGTCAAAAAAGACCTTGTAGTTTTTTTTATATACGATTTACGATAGTTGATATACGATTTAGAGAAAAGAAGAAAAAATCAAGAAAAAAGAGATTTATGATTTTCCTACAAGGTTAAAAAAGACCTTGTAGCTAGTGCTGTGTGAAGAATATTTTTTAGACTACTCTACTTCTACTACTCTAGTATTTGTTTTTAGCTCTTCTGCTAAACTTGTTAAATTCATAGTAGGAAGAGTAATACTTCTATTTCCTGACAAATTTGTTAAAGTAGAAATATAGGCTCTTAAATATGGAAAAAGAATAGCTGATGAATTCAAATAAAAATAATTACTTATATCATCAATAGTATCAATAGCTTCAAATTTATATTTCCCAATAGCCTCAACTTCAATATTTAAATCTTCTTCTTCATTAAATATATTCAATTCTATATTTAATAAAAATACACTATCGGTCATCTGAACCACTCCGGATACTTTAAAATTAATCTCTAACTTAGAGAAATCGGAATCCTGTTCTAATTCTATTAATGATCTTTTAATTCTGTAACCTTCAAATTGAAATTTGGAAATAGTACTCATGATTTTTTAAGCTGCTAATGCATAATTATCTTCTCCTGAATATTCATCATTAAAAAATCCCTGAACAGAAAACGATTCAATTGATGTAGAACTTGTTATAAAACTTCCCTTTTTTTCACTGTACAACTCAAAAATACAAGAAGAAATTTTATTTATAGAGTCATCAGAAATAAATATAATATTCTCTAAAGGGAAAAGATTTTGAAATTTTTCTTCAAAATCAATTTCAGCCTTCATATATATTTCACTATTATAAAATTCTAAAGGGGTTACTTCTAATAAATGTGACATAGAATTTTTTCTATATTCATATCTAATATTAGAATCAGGAAATTTAGCATGAAGCTCTTTTAATGTATTTATTATATATTCTATTGATGTCATTAGTTTAATTTATTTTTAAGTGATTGAATAATAAATCTGCTATTAGATAAGCACTCTTCACTACTATCAGATAGTATTTGAATATTATAGTAATCCGACTGAATCCTACATTCTTTTAACTCAGCAATCTTTCTTTTTAAAGTTACATACTCTCTAAACTCAACTTCTTTTTTAAAATCTTCTAATATTTTATGTATTATATAGCCATGAGTCCCTGCTCGATAGCTCAAACATTCCATTTCTATATCTTTATAAGCTATATTCCTGTAACATTTTAGGGTATACTTCATAAACTGAAAACAACCGTAATAGGAACAATGGACACTAGATGCATAAAAATTATTCTTTATTAACTCTTCAGCTGAATCAATATTAAAATTTGATTTCTCTTTTAGGTTACTCAATTTAAAATCTGTTCAAAATTATTATAGTATTATAAATACAATCCTATTTTAAGGATTTTTAACAAATCAAATGTAAAACTTATTTTTAATTATGTTAACTTTTATAATACTTTAATTTATCCATATTTAAAATAATTAGTATCCTACTATTATTTTCCTATTCTTAAAAATTTATCTACTTAGTAGATATAAATAGTTTTCCCTGACTAATGTACAATAATTTCACGAGCTAAAAGCATAATATCGTAAATTATATCTGTATTTTATCTTGAATAATTAGGTGCTTCTTTTGTAATGGTAACGTTATGAGGATGGCTTTCATTGATACCACTGGAAGTGATTCTGACAAAACGCCCGGTTTCTTTTAATGTAGGAATGTCTTTTGCTCCGCAATACCCCATACCGGCTCTTAAACCACCAATAAACTGAAGCATACTTTCATTCAGTTCTCCTTTGTATGGTACGCGTCCTACGATTCCTTCGGGAACTAGTTTTTTAACATCGTCTTCGACATCTTGGAAATAACGGTCTTTTGAGCCTTCTTTCATGGCTTCAACGGAACCCATTCCACGATAGGATTTGAATTTTCTTCCTTCAAAAATAATGGTTTCTCCTGGTGATTCTTTTGTTCCTGCAAGCAGAGAACCTAACATGACACAGTCTGCTCCTGCGGCAAGTGCTTTTGGGATATCTCCTGTATAACGGATACCACCATCTGCAATAACCGGAACTCCTGTACCTTTGATTGCTGCTGCAACTTCTAATACTGCTGAAAACTGAGGGAAACCAACTCCTGCTACAACACGGGTTGTACAAATTGAACCTGGTCCGATACCTACTTTAACGGCATCTGCTCCATTTTCTACTAAATATAAGGCTGCTTCGGGCGTAGCAATATTACCTACAATAACATCTACTTCCTTAAACCTGCTTTTGATTTCTTTTAATACGGACACCACACCTTTTGTATGTCCGTGAGCGGTATCAATAATTAAAGCGTCTACTCCTGCATGTACCAGAGCTTCTGCTCTCTGAACGGCATCACCGGTAACACCAATGGCAGCGGCTACTCTTAATCGTCCGTAAACATCTTTATTAGAAATCGGTTTCTGAATTAGTTTTGTAATATCTCTGAAAGTAATCAAACCTACTAATTTATAATCTTTATTAACTACGGGTAGTTTTTCTATTTTATGTCCTTGTAAAATCACTTCTGCTTCGTCAAGCGAGGTTCCTTCTGCTGCAGTAACTAAATTCTCTGTCGTCATTACTTCAACAATGGGACGGATACTGTTTTTTTCGAAACGAAGGTCACGATTGGTGACGATTCCTTTTAGTGTTCCTTCATCGTCTACAATCGGAATACCTCCGATACTGTATTCTTTCATACAGGCTTTTGCATCAGCAACGGTTGCAGATAGGGTTAAAGTAACGGGATCAATAATCATTCCTGATTCTGCTCTTTTTACTTTGCGAACTTCGGCTGCCTGCTGTTCAATACTCATATTTTTATGTAAAACTCCGATACCGCCTTCTTGTGCCATAGCAATAGCCATCGCGCTTTCTGTTACGGTATCCATAGCAGCGGATACTATTGGTACATTAAGTGTTATATTTCTGGAAAATTTAGACTGAATACTTACTTCGCGTGGAAGAACTTCGGAAAAGTTAGGAACTAATAATACATCATCGTATGTTAATCCTTCACCTATAATTTTTGAATTGTGTGCTTTCATGTGCAATTTGTAGTTAAATTGCATGCAAATATACTTAAAAATAAAACGTGAAAAGTAAAAAAATAAAATGTTTTTTGTGAAAAGCGAAAATCAATTTATAATTGATAGTTTTTATGAAAGGTAAGAAATTAAAAACAATCTGCTAAACTGCATGTATGATATAATCTAAATCACAACTCACTATACTGTAAAAGTGCTCAGGCACAGTATTCAATCAGGTACAAAACTATTCACTAAGAACCCACCCCGCCCTGCGGGCACCCCTCCGAAGGAGGGGAATACGTATCGTCATTTCACTTTTTACTAAAAAACATTTTACAAAAACTATCAATTATCAATTGTAAACTATCAACTAAACGACTAGTGAAATGCTCCAAACAGTTTGGTTGCTTCATTATAGGAAGATTCAAAACTCATCGGACTAGTATTTATATTCTCTTTCATAGTTGTAAAATAGGATAGCATTCTTTCGGTAGGCATATTTCCGGTAAGGTCATCTTTTGCCATCGGGCAACCTCCAAAACCTTGAATGGCTCCATCAAATCGCCTGCATCCTGCTTTATAAGCGGCATCCATTTTCTCAAACCATTTCTCAGGTGTAGTATGCAAATGTGCTCCGAATTCAATTTCGGGATATTTAGGGATCAAATTAGAAAACAAGTAATCTATTACATCGGGTGTTGAACTTCCTACTGTATCAGATAAAGAGAGTATTTTTACTCCCATAATAGATAGTTTTTCGGTCCACTCTCCTACAATATCTACATTCCAGGGATCCCCATAGGGGTTCCCAAATCCCATGGATAGATAGGCAACTACTTCTTTATTGCTTTTATTGGCAATTTCGAGAATCTCCTGTAATATAATTAGTGATTCGGCAATGGTTTTATGGGTGTTACGCATCTGGAAATTCTCGGAGATAGAAAAAGGATATCCGAGATACCGAATAGATTCGTGTTCTGCTGCCTGTTCTGCTCCTCTTGTATTTGCTATAATAGCAAGTAATTTACTCTTAGTTTGGGACAGGTCTAAACCTGCCAAAACAGTAGCAGTGTCTTCCATTTGAGGAATAGCTTTAGGGGATACAAAACTTCCAAAATCAATTGTATCGAATCCAACACGTAATAAAGATTGTATATACTGTATCTTTTTATCGGTAGGAATAAACATCTTAATGCCTTGCATGGCATCACGGGGACATTCTATAATTTTCACCTGTTTCATAGAATCCCAAAGATAAGAAAGTATCGGATTGTACAAAATCGTTTTAATAAAACAGAAAAAGTTTTTTATTCTTTATTTAAAATTGCTTTATTGATCTTTTTAATCAATATGGGACCTTCGTAAATAAACCCGGTATAAAGCTGAACTAAAGTTGCTCCTGCTTCTAGTTTTTCAATGGCATCTTCGGGAGTATGAATTCCGCCTACTCCAATAATCGGAAAAGCTTTATTGCTTTTCTCTGATAAGAAACGAATTACGTCTGTTGATCGTTTTGTTAATGGTTTACCGCTTAATCCTCCTGCTTCATTCTGTACCTCAGAGATCAATCCTTCTCTGGAAATAGTTGTATTGGTTGCTATAATTCCTGCAATTTTAGTAACTGCAATAATATCTATAATATCAAGTAATTGTTCGTCTGTCAGATCTGGAGCAATTTTTAACAGAATCGGTTTTGCCTTTGGTTTCGCTGTGTTTTTATTCTGTAAAGTCTGTAGCAATTGTGTTAGCGGTTCTTTGTCCTGTAAAGCACGTAGATTTGGTGTATTTGGAGAACTTACATTTACTACGAAATAGTCGACATAATCGTACAGGGCATCAAAGCATATCTCATAATCTTTAACGGCTTCTTCGTTAGGAGTTACTTTATTCTTTCCAATATTCCCTCCTATTAGTACTCCTTTGTTTTTTTTTAATCGGATTACGGCTTCCTGAACACCTCCGTTATTAAATCCCATTCGATTAATAATGGCACTATCGGATTTTAAACGAAATAAACGCTTCTTTGGATTTCCTTCTTGTGGTTTTGGGGTTAAAGTTCCGATTTCGATAAAACCAAAACCCAGATTAGACAATTCATAATACATTTTTGCATCTTTATCAAATCCTGCTGCTAAACCCACCGGATTTTTAAACTTTAATCCGAAAACTTCTCTTTCTAATCTTGAATCTTTTACTTCATATATTGCTCTGAACAAACCTGAAAACCCAGGTATCTTGTTCCAAAAACGAATAACAGCAAAGGTAAAATAGTGTACTTTTTCCGGATCAAAGCAAAAAAGTATTGGGCGAATCAATAATTTATACATCTTATAGTAGTGTTGTTTCAGCAAAAATAGATATTAGTTTTGATAGGGAGAAACAAAATATTTACGATATACGATATTTGAGATACGATATTTTATAAGAAAGAATCAAGAGACAAGAAAAAAGATATTTACGATATACACGCAAAGATTCGCACAAAGGTCGCAAGGTTTTCCCAAATACTGCGTACTGGAACTGTAAACTGAATACTTTTCATTACTTAGTGAACTTTAGACCTTCAACTTTAAACAGAGTACTTCTTTTTTTACCTATGAGAATATAGTAACTTTATGAAATGAAAAAAAATGATTCAGAATAAAGATGGAGTTAACTAAAAAAGAAACGGAGGATTTCCTTCACGCTATGGATTTACATAAAGAACTTGCTTATTATCTTATAGATAAACTAATACAGGAAACAGATCAGCCTAAAATAGAAGAGATCCAAAAAGGAAATTATTTTGAAATTCAGAATGATGAAAAAGAACTCTTATCAGAAAACTGGTATTACAGTGTTCACGGAGAACACTGTTTGTTTGTAAATGAAATAACCCATCAGGAAATAGAGGTTTCATTGGGAAATAAAGAGTCTGTTGAAAATCTGGATCCTTATTTTTTCTATTTATTCTTAAAATCAACAAAAGAGGTTCAGTATCTGGCAGAACGCTTTCAACAGCCTTTTCAAGAAATATCAGCATTATTTGAAAAGTTTGAAAAACAAAATATTCTTCAGTATATAGGTGGCTGCGAATATCGTAACAAGCAAATATCATCTGTAAACCACTAATTATCAAATATTTTTTGATATGAAACTAAACGATTTGAGTAAACTGGCACAGACTTTTAAAAGTACTTCGCAAATGCCTGCACTTTTCCTTGGACATGGCAGTCCGATGAATGCAATTGAAGAAAATGGATTTACTCAAAACTGGAATATTTTAGGACAATCACTTCCTAAACCTAATACTATTCTTTGTATTTCAGCACATTGGGAAACACAGGGAACACATATAACAGCAATGAAAAATCCGATAACTATTCATGACTTCGGCGGATTTCCACAAGCTCTTTTTGATGTGGAATATCCTGCTCCCGGAAACCCTGAACTAGCCATGGAAACCAAAAGCCTTATTACAAAAACAGAAATAGAACTGGATCACGAATGGGGACTCGATCATGGTGCATGGAGTGTCATTAGGCATCTTTATCCTGATGCAGATATTCCTGTTATCCAAATGAGTCTTAATTATTATCAGACTCCTCAGTATCATTATGAACTGGGTAAAGAACTGGCTGCACTTCGAAAAAAAGGAGTTTTAATTATAGGAAGTGGTAATATTGTTCATAATCTCAGAGTAATAGACTGGAGAAATCCGGAAAGCGGATATGACTGGGCAGAAGAAGCAAACTCTAAAATGAAAAATCTGATCATGGATAATAATCATAAAGATCTGATTAATTATAAAACACTAGGAAAAGCATTTGAACTTTCGATACCCACTCCTGAACATTATTTACCTATGCTCTATACCCTGGCTTTAAAAGAAAAAAATGAAAATATAATCCTTTTTAATGATACTAACGTTATGGGATCTATTGCTATGACTTCACTAATCATTGCTTAAGAATATAAAAAATTGATTTTCTAATTTGTACCTTTGTGAAAAATAAAATAAAACCAGTCATGCAGCAAATTATAGACCGCTTTATAAGTTACGTTACAGTTGATACTGAATCTGATCCCAATTCAGATACCACTCCAAGCACAAAAAAACAATGGGATCTTGCTAATAAATTAGTTGAAGAATTAAAAGCTATTGGCATGCAGGAAGTAACAATTGACGAGAATGCCTATATTATGGCTACTCTGCCAAGTAATGTGGATTATCCTGTTCCTACAATCGGATTCATTGCACATTTTGACACTACTCCTGATTTTACTGGAGCAAATGTAAAGCCTCAGATCGTGAAAAATTATGATGGAAAAGATATTATTCTGAATAAAAAACAGAACATTATTCTTTCTCCTAATTACTTTAAAGATATGCTTCAATATATCGGTCAGACCCTAATTACTACAGACGGAACAACTCTTCTGGGTGCTGATGATAAAGCCGGTATTACTGAAATTGTTACAGCAATGGAATATCTGATCAAAAATCCGGAAATTAAACATGGAAAGATCAGAGTGGGATTTACTCCTGATGAAGAAATAGGTCGTGGTGCACATAAATTTGACGTAAAGAAATTTGGTGCCGAATGGGCGTACACTATGGACGGAAGTCAGATCGGTGAACTGGAATATGAAAATTTTAATGCTGCCGGAGCAAAGATTACTTTTAAAGGGAAAAGTGTTCATCCCGGTTATGCAAAAGGAAAAATGATCAACTCTTTACTAATCGCAAATAAATTTATTAAAAAATTACCTCCGGAAGAAGTTCCTGAATTAACAAAAGGATATGAAGGATTTTTCCATATCAACCATATTAAAGGGGAAATAGAAGAAACTGTTCTGGAACTAATTATCCGTGATCATCACAAAAATAAATTTGAAAAGAGAAAACAGTTAATCGAAAAAATAGTAAAGAAACTCAATAAAAAATATGCCAAACAATTTGGCGGAGATATTGTTTCGGTTGAGATCAAAGATCAGTATTATAATATGAAGGAAAAGGTAGAACCTGTAATTCATATTGTGGAAGTTGCAGAAAAAGCAATGAAAGAGGTGGGAATTAAACCAATCATTAAGCCGATACGTGGTGGAACGGATGGTTGTCAGCTGTCCTATATGGGGTTACCTTGTCCTAATATATTTGCAGGAGGACATAATTTTCATGGAAAATATGAATATGTTCCGGTTGAAAGTATGCAGAAAGCTGTTGAAGTAATTGTGAAAATTGCAGAATTAACGGCTCAAAAGAAATCCTTATAAGCATAAAAAAAGTCCCGATAAATCGGGACTTTTTTGTTTCATTTATCTTCTTCTAAAACAAGTTTAATTTACTACGTTTTCTTCAATCCATTTTACATCAGACGCGTCTATTTTTATATTTACATTATCTCCTGTATCTGCTAAAATCTTTTTAGCAATTACTTTTGTTACAGGTACTATTACATTAAAGTGATCAGCATTCTGTATTTTATAGGAATAGAACGGAATATTATTTTCTGTTGCTATTTTTTGTATATCATCAAATTCATACCACCAGGAATCTTCTCCTTCAAAATAAAAAGTCGGAGAAGTAAATGACTTTATAAATGTCCCCGGAGAACGAAGTCTAAATTCTTCTGTATCATTTTGATCAAAAGGAACCTTAACCATCATTGATCCTGCTTCAAGGCGAAGTTTTAAATCCGGTATACCACCTAATGAAAATACAGCTCTGAATCCTTTAGAAAACTCACTTCCTAGTAAAGCTGTTGTTCCTCCTGTACTATGTCCTGCTAAATAAATTCTGTTTGGATCTACATAAGGAAGCTTAGCTAAATATTCTCTGGCGGATTCCAAATCATTTATTTCTCCATAAAACATTTCATAGTTTCCGGGATTATCATTCTCTGCTCTAAAACTTGGAATCATCATAACAATACCTGATTCCCGGATAACTCTTCCGCTCTGATCATTGTCTTCTGATTGTGGTTCCCAAAAGAAATCACCTATTCCGCCATATCCTCCATGTACCCATATAAGTGCCGGATATTTTTTCCCGTCTTTAGGATCAGGTGTAATATAAGAAGCCATATCCCCGTCTTCTGCAGGATAATAAATTAATTCAAGTATTTCTTTTGGAGGAACAGCAGGAACTCCGTCTCCAATAAAACTATGATCAACAATCTTTGTCTTAAAATTAGAACGAGCTGTTTTTAAATCAATATTCTCTACTTCTAAATCCTGTCTTGAATTTTTACAGGAGTAAACTAATATTATAAACAATACTCCTGAAAAAACAGAAAATAAAGATATTATCTTTTTAATATTATTTTTCATTTTTAAACTTTTTAATTAATCTTATCTATTCTATAATTTATTTATACCTAAATCATCTTTATCAGCTCTTTTTGATACTTCAACCTCTTTTTTGAGTTTGTTTACCCTTTATCTGTACTTATAGATTTTAATAAATATTTATGTATAATTATCTTTACGAAACCTGACCTTCTTATAAAGCTATATTGGTTTTTAGATATAATCTGTTCTACTTCAAAACAATCTATTGATTTGTTCTTCTTTTTTTAATTCCCATATGCTTTTGAAGATCTTATTACAGAGCCTTCTCTTCTCTATTGATAGTTGTATTTACTAAATAAAGTTTAAAGGGATGATCGTATTTTTGTTTTCTATTTATAAAAAATGTCTAAAAAAGTTAGATTCTTTTTTAGACATTTTTTATAAATAGAGACTTTTAAATATTATTTCTTTACTACAGAGGGCGCATTTAATTTAGCACTCATTTCCATAGAAATAGCAGAACGTTCCATTTTTAACTTTCCTGCCATTGTTTCAATAACTACAGTTCCTGTACCTTCAGCGATTTCAGAAATTTTTCCGTGTAACCCGCTTTTAGTGATAATTTTATCACCTACTTTCAGGTCATTTTCAAATTGTTTTTCTAATTTTTGTCTTTTTTGTTGTGGTCGGATCATAAAAAAATATACGACTACAAACATTAATAAGAAAGGGGCGAATTGTGTAATTTGTTCCATAATTGAGTTTAGAGATGCTACCTATTATTTTCCAGCTTTTGGAGTTACAGTAGCTTTAATATTTATTTTTTCAGAACCTGTAGCAGTATTAGTTGTAACGGTTACTGTTTTCAGCTGTTGTCCCGGTTTACCATTTGAATCGAAAGAAACTTTTATTTCTCCGGTTTCTCCTGGTTTAATAGGCGTTTTAGGATATTCAGGAACAGTACATCCGCAAGAAGCTTCGGCGTTTATCAGTAAAAGTTCTGAATCTCCTTCATTTTTAAATTTAAAAACGGTTTCAACTTTATCTCCTTCATTAATTACACCAAAATCGTGTTCTGTTACATCAAATTTCATTACCGGAAATTTTGCTTCGGCAACTTCTTTCTGAACAACTTCTAAATTAGCATCATTAATTTTTGCAGCTGCACCTTCTTTTTTGCAGGAAGTGGTCAGCACTAATGATGCAATAGCTAATAAACAAACAGTGTTTTTAATCATAATTTTTATATTAATAATTCTACATTAAACCTCTACCGGTTTTGATTAATTTATTATTAGTCTGGTATTCCTTGATTATATTATCCAAAATTCCGTTGATAAAAATACTACTTTTTGGAGTAGAATATTCCTTCGCAATTTCTAAATATTCGTTAATTGTCACTTTTACAGGGATAGAAGGGAATTTTAAAAACTCACAAATAGCCATTTTTAGGATAATTGTATCTATCTCTGCTATTCTTTCTGCATCCCAGTTTGGTGTCTTATCAATAAACTCTTTAGATAATTCTACTTCATTCAGTACTGTTTTTCTGAATAAATCTCTCACAAAATCCTTATCATCAGAATCTTTGTATAATCTGGAAACAAAGGAAGGATTATTATCGTCTTCTTTAAGTTGTCTTAAATGTTTAACAATAGCCGTGTTTACTAACGGAACATCATCTACCCATGTAAGCTTATGATCTTCTATATAATCATACAGTTTTTCATTTGGAGCAATAATTTCTGTAAACAGATCAATAATAAAATTTTTATCTTCCTGAAAATTATTAATACGATTGCTCATATAATTCTCATACAGACTGCTTTTTTTTATCTCTTCCAGAAGGATAATAATATAATCGTCATTTAATTTCCAATTATTTATTTTTCTTTCTTCCAGAACTATACTAAGAGCATTATTATCTGTCAGCAGCTGAAGAATTCCATTATTGACGAATTTTCTGTTGGGATTTTTTTCTTCGCTGGTTACAAGATGTTTTTTACTGGATTTTTCTAAGAAATCCTCTTCTACACCTTTGATTTCTATAAGAGAAGATAGCATAGTGAGATATAAATCCTGAATATTTTCAATACTATGAAAAAGGAATTTTTCCTGTTTCTCAAGATTGTCTGAATTGTTTTGATGCATCGCATATATTGATTGCATCACCTTAACACGAATATGTCTTCTATTTAACACCTTTGTAAGAACATTTAAAATTAGTAAAGCGAAAGAAATCTTTCGCCTTACAAAAATAGAAATAATATTGAAAACAGTTAATTATTTAGCACTTTCTTTTTTTCTGGCGTCAATACGCTCCTGAGCAATTTTCATTGCTGCTTGTTGTGTAGTAATACCGTTCTTTT
The DNA here is from genome assembly GCF_058310215.1 of Flavobacterium sp. AK-301. Classification (NCBI taxonomy): domain Bacteria; kingdom Pseudomonadati; phylum Bacteroidota; class Flavobacteriia; order Flavobacteriales; family Flavobacteriaceae; genus Flavobacterium; species Flavobacterium sp. AK-301. The sequence goes on along the minus strand of NZ_JBZEES010000006.1, from coordinate 9,114 downwards.
CTGAATGAGAAAATATCTCCAATGTAGTATTATAAATATTTTCTGTTCTTTTCATTGCTTCTGCCTTACCATACCCTGCTATTTCTCCATAAACATTTATAATTCCACCTGCATTGATAAGGAAATCCGGTGCATATGAAATACCTCTTTTCTTAAGGATCTGACCATGAATAATATCATTTGCTAACTGGTTGTTTGCAGCTCCTGCAATTACTTTAGCTTTAATCCTGTTTACAGTATCATCATTAATGGTTGCTCCGAGTGCACAAGGAGAATAAATATCTACATCTGCACTGTATAAATCACTTCCTGTAAAAATGGTTGCACCATATTTTTCACCAACTTCTTTTAATCTTGCTTCATTAATATCAGAAATCTGAACAACTGCACCTTCTTTTGTCAGATAATTAACCAGAATTTCTCCTACATGTCCAATCCCCTGTACTAAAACTTTTTTACCATCAAGAATATCAGTACCAAACTGGTATTTAGCAGCAGCTTTTAAACCCATAAAAACACCATAAGCAGTCACAGGAGAAGGATTTCCTGATCCGCCCCTGGATTCAGATATACCGGTAACATAAGGCGTAACATCTCTGATGATATCCATATCCTGAGTAGTAGACCCCACATCTTCTGCTGTAATATATTTACCGCTTAGAGAATGAATATATTCTCCGAATTTGCGTATCATTTCAGGTGTTTTATCTTTTTTCGCATCACCTATAATTACTGCTTTACCTCCGCCTAAATTTAATCCGGTAATTGCAGATTTATAAGTCATTCCGCGTGAAAGCCTTAGTACATCATTCAAAGCTTCCCATTCGTTTGCATAATTCCAGATTCTGGTTCCTCCTAAAGCAGGTCCTAAAACTGTATTATGAATACCAATTATTGCTTTTAAACCAGTATCTTTGTCGTGACAAAATACAATTTGCTCATGATTATCAAATGATAATTGTCCAAAAACCGGATCAATTTTGTGTAGTTCATTTGCCTTAGTGACTTCTGTTACCATACCAAATGTTTTAATTAGGTTAGATTTATAATTTTTCAAAAACTCAAAACAAATTTAGGATTAAATTCAGAAAACAACAATAATATCGACAATTATTAGCAATACATTAATAATTTAATTTTTATACAGAAACTAAATTATAATAGGAAGGACGCTTAATTAACTATAATTTATAATTTTTCAGACAAAGTAATTCAGCAACAATGAAAGAACTTCAGTATTTAAACAAATATTTCATAAAATATAAATATCGTTTTCTTATCGGTATTTTAATTACAATTATAGCTCAATTTTTCTCTTTAGTAACCCCTCAACTTGTAGGTGATTCAATAAATGCTATTGAATCCTTTTCTAAAGACAATACAGTAAGCTCTTCTCTTATTAAAACCGAACTTCTAAAAAACATCTTACTCATTTTAGCAACCACTATTATTGCTGGATTTCTGACCTTTTTAATGCGACAGACTTTGATTGTAATGTCCCGTTATGTAGAATTTGATCTAAAAAATGAAGTTTTCAGACAATATGAGAATCTTTCACAAAGTTTTTACAAGAAAAACAGAACCGGAGATTTAATGAACCGTATCAGCGAAGATGTTGGAAAAGTAAGAATGTATGTTGGACCTGCTGTTATGTATACACTTAACACCTTTATCCGTTTTGCTGTAGTAATTATACAAATGTATATCATCTCCCCAAAGCTGACCTTATATACTCTATTACCTTTACCATTACTATCCTACAGTATTTTTAAATTAAGTACGGAAATCAATAAAAGAAGTACCATATACCAACAAAACCTGTCTAAACTATCGAGTTTTTCTCAGGAAATGTTTTCCGGAATCAGAGTTATTAAAGCTTACAGTATCGAGAGTAAAACACAAAACGATTTTGCTGAATTATCTGAAGAAAGTAGAGTAAAGAATATGAGTCTGGCTAAAGTAAATGCCTATTTTGGTCCGTTAATGATCTTATTAATAGGCTTAAGCAGTTTAGTAGTAATCTATGCCGGAGGTATGATGTATATCAATGGTAGTATAAAAAGCATAGGAACAATCGCACAATTCATACTCTATGTAAACATGCTTACCTGGCCGGTAGCATCATTAGGCTGGGTATCTTCAATGGTTCAGGAGGCAGAGGCTTCCCAAAAACGTATCAATGAGTTCTTAAAAATAGAACCCGAGATAAAAACAAAAACAAATGAACCAAGTAAAATAGAAGGTGCCATTTCTTTTAATAATGTTACCCTCACTTATGAAGACACTAATATAACTGCTCTTAAAAATATTTCTTTTTCTGTAAAAAAAGGAGAAACATTGGCTATTCTGGGTAAAACAGGCTCAGGAAAATCAAGTATTCTTTCACTAATAAGCCGACTTTATGATGTCAATAAAGGAGAAATCACTATAGACAACAAAGAAATCAGTACCCTGAATCTGCATGACCTGCGCAACAGTATAGGTGTTGTACCTCAGGATGCTTTTCTTTTTTCCGATACAATCAGGAATAACATCAAATTCGGTAAAGAAGATGCAACAGATGAAGAAATTATTACTGCTGCCAGAAGTGCTGTTGTCCACGATAACATTACTGCTTTCAATCTACAATATGATACTATTCTGGGTGAAAGAGGAATCACACTTTCGGGAGGGCAGAAACAGCGTATTTCTATAGCAAGAGCTATTATAAAGAATCCTGATATTTTATTATTAGATGATTGTCTATCTGCTGTCGATACAGAAACAGAAGAAGCTATTTTATCCAATTTACTTATGATTTGCAAAGATAAAACCACAATTATAGTAAGTCATCGTGTTTCATCTGCAAGAAACGCAGATAAAATAATCATTTTAGAAGAAGGAGAAATAATACAACAAGGCTCTCATAATCAACTAATAAACATAGAAGGATACTATAAAAAGATTTATTTAAAACAACTTTCGGAAAAAGAATTACCGTAATTTGTTGTTTTGTTAAGTTTTTTTTTGGATTTTTGATTATACTTAACCAAATTTTAATTGACAGAAGGATTATGAGTGAAAAAGAAATGTTAGAAAAAGAAGAGATTTTTTCTAAAGTATTGAGAGCTGGAAGAAGAACGTATTTCTTTGATGTAAGAGCTACTAAGGCAGATGATTATTACATAACAATTACTGAAAGTAAAAAATTTACTGAAGAGGATGGATCTTTCCATTTTAAAAAACACAAGATTTACTTGTATAAAGAAGATTTTGCTGCTTTTGGAGAAATTCTTGAAGAAATGACTTCTTATGTTTTAAATCATAAAGGTGAAGAGGTAATCTCTGAAAGACACCAAAAAGACTTCAAAAAGGAATATTACGGAAATGAGAAAACGGAAGATACTATTCCGTCAACAGAAAATTTCACTGACATAAACTTTGAAGATATTTAATTAAAAACTGCCCTCGAGGCAGTTTTTTTTACCCTATTCTTAATCCATTCTCGATTTTTGATTCCGGTTGCAGTAAAATAATATCTCCCTCATTCCCTACTGCTCCCAAAATCAGGCACTCACTCATAAAATTAGCAATTTGTTTTTTAGGAAAATTAACCACCGCAACAACTTGCCTGTTTAGTAGCTCTTCCTTATTATATCGTTTTGTAATCTGAGCCGAAGTTTTTCGTATCCCTGTTTCAGTACCAAAATCTATTGTCAGCTGATAAGCCGGTTTTTTCGCCTGAGGAAAATCCTCTACTGATAAAACGGTTCCGACACGCATTTCTACTTTTTCAAAATCATCCCAAGTAAGCATAATTTATATCTGTTTAAAATTTATATTTATTCATTTTCAAGATTAAAGTCTAATTTACAAATTATATAAGAAAAGCATTTTCAAAACCATTATTTTTATCGTATTTTAGTAAAAATTAATACACTAAAATGGCAGATACACCTTCTAATATGTTACCGATCGGAACAAAAGCTCCTGATTTTAAACTAATGGATACAAATTCTAATTACCAATACTCTTTTGAAGAACTTAAAGGAAGTAGAGGTACATTGGTTCTTTTCATCTGTAACCACTGCCCTTTTGTATTACATGTAATAGATGAAATTGTCATGATAGCAAACGATTATCGTGTCCAAGGACTCGGTATCATTGCAATCAGCAGTAATGATATCGTAAAATATCCTCAGGACGGCCCTGACTTAATGACCGAATTTGCTTTTCAGAATAAAATTGAATTCCCATATCTGTACGATGAAAGTCAAGATGTTGCTAAAGCATATGATGCCGCATGTACTCCGGATTTTTATCTGTTTGATTCCAGAGACCGATTAATCTATCGTGGTCAGTTGGATGATTCTAGACCGGGAAATGGTATTCCTGTAAGCGGAAGCGACCTGAGAAATGCAATAGATGCCTTATTATATAACAGAAAGCTGAACAACAATCAGAAACCAAGCATTGGCTGTAATATTAAATGGAAATAATTATTATAAATTCTCATCAAAAAATTAATAATTATTAGACGATTGTCATTTTGATGGCATAATATTTGTTTGTTTCTATATATTCGTTAATTTTGTCCCGTATTAGAAACATATGAAAATATCTATATCACAAATAGTACCCTCAGAGAATCGTATTTTACCTGCACCTGCAAGAGTAAAACCCCAAGTATATTCATTCAATTTTATACCTATAGACTAAAGTATAACTATATCCGTTCTTAATAAGAACAATAGTTATAGTTACTCACAGCCACACGCAACCAATAAATAAAAATAAAAAAAACAATTCATATTAATTCTTCATGTACCATGAGTATTAAAATTCAACCGAAGTTATCAGTAAGACAAATTGCATGGATTATAGTAATCTCAATTTTTGCTATAACTGCATCACTGATTTTCAACAATCACGTATCGCCGGCATGGCTAATCATTCCTGTACTGCTAATTGTTGCAGTAGCATATGACACCATGCAGAGTAAACATGCTATCAGACGTAACTATCCTATCATCGGACAATTACGTTATTTATTCGAATCAGTACGACCGGAATTCAGACAATACTTCTTTGAAGGAGAATTAGATGGGAAACCATTCAACAGACGTCAGCGTTCTATTGTTTACCAAAGAGCAAAAAACGATAAACAAACTATTTCTTTTGGAATGCAGGATGATCCGAATCGTGTAGGATATGAATGGGTTGCTCATTCTATTTATCCAAAACATGCAGATTATAAAGACTTCAGAGTAACTATTGGTAATACTCAATGTAAACAGCCTTATAGCGCCAGTATCCTTAATATTGGAGCCATGAGTTACGGAGCATTAAGTAAAACAGCTATAACTTCTCTTAATAAAGGAGCTATGAAAGGTGGTTTTGCACATAATACGGGTGAAGGTGGTGTAAGTGATTATCATTTACAGGGTGCAGATGTGATCTGGCAGATCGGAACTGGTTATTTTGGATGTCGTAATGAAGACGGAACCTTTTCTGGTGAATTGTTTGCTAAAAATGCAGAACGTCCTAACATTAAAATGATCGAACTTAAACTTTCTCAGGGAGCTAAACCGGGACATGGCGGACTACTGCCTGCGGAAAAAAACACTCCTGAAATTGCTGCGATCAGACATATCAAACCTTTTACTACTGTACACTCTCCTTCTTCTCATACAGCATTCAGTAATGCTACAGAAATGATGTACTTTCTAAATAACCTGAAAAAACTATCTGGTGGGAAACCTATCGGTTTCAAAATCTGTATTGGTCGTCAGGATGAATTTACAGATGTTGTAAAAGCAATGCTTGAAACAGGAATTGTTCCGGACTTTATCACTATTGATGGTGCTGAGGGTGGTACAGGTGCTGCTCCGTTAGAGTTCATAGATTACATGGGAATGGCGCTTTCTGATGCTCTGGTATTTGCTACTAAAGTATTAAAAGAATATGGATTACGCGATCAGGTAAAAATATTAGCTTCCGGTAAAGTAATTACTGCTTTTGATTTAGCAAAAGCTATTTCTCTTGGTGCTGATGCTTGTTATAGCGCAAGAGGAATGATGTTCTCTTTAGGATGTATTCAGGCTTTAAGATGTGACAGCGGTAAATGCCCTGTAGGTATTGCTACACAGGATAGAACACTTTATAAAGGTATTGATATTACAGATAAAAGTGAACGTGTTGCTAACTTCCATAAAAATACCATGAAAGCATTAGCTGATTTCATCGGAGCATGTGGTTGTGAAACGCCTAAACAAATTACTCCTAAGATGTTCTATAAAAAGACTGATAAGGATATTAATATGAGTTTTGCTGAAATCTATTTTAAACAAAAGAATCCGCTTAAAAGCCCAGTATCGGCAAACTAAGAAAAAACCTCTTATAAATAAAAAAATCCTCAATTATGAGGATTTTTTTATTTATAAGAGGTTTTTTGGTCCAATGTCTGAATGTAGAAAGACTGAAAGGCAGCTGAGCAGTAAAGGAGTATTCAGTTTACAGTTTCCGAAAACTATCAACTAAAAAACCACCCCGCCCTTTGGGCACCCCTCCGAAGGAGGGGAAATTGTATCGTCGTCTTACTTCTCACATTTTACATTTTACAAAAAAACTATGAAAACAAAAAAAGGTATCCCGATGGATACCTTTTCTATTCTTTACTGAATCAGTATTATTTTACTGCCATTAATTCAACATCAAAGATCAGTGTTGCGTCCGGTGGAATTACTCCTCCTGCACCACGAGAACCATATGCTAAATGTGATGGAATTACAAAACGAGCTTTATCTCCTACTTGTAATAAAGCAATACCTTCATCCCATCCCTGGATTACATTTCCTTTTCCTAAAGGGAAATCAATAGGCTGTTTTCTTTTATAAGAAGAATCAAATACGGTTCCGTTATCTAAAGAACCTGTATAATGAACAGAAACCGTTTTACCATTTTCTGCTTTTACTCCGTTTCCTTTCTGAATTATCTTATAACGCAATCCGCTTTCTGTTTTATCAAAACCGGCTGCTAATTTTTCCATAGCTGCTTCTGCTTGTTTTTTTGTTTCCTCTTCACGTTTTGCTCTGGAACCTTCAAACACTCTGAAAGCTTCAACAGCATTCCATTTTTTAGCTTCTTCTCCTTCTCTCAGTATCTCGATACTTTCAATAATGTCTCCTTGAGCAATTGCATCTACTATATCCTGTCCTTCAACAACATTACCAAAAACAGTATGTTTATTGTCTAACCAGTCTGTAGCAATATGTGTAATATAAAATTGAGAACCATTACTTCCGGGTCCTGAATTAGCCATTGCTAAAACCCCTGGTCCGTTATGTCTCAATTCCGGATGAAACTCATCATCAAACTGATATCCCGGTCCGCCCGTTCCTGTTCCCTGAGGACAACCTCCCTGTATCATAAAATCAGGAATAACTCTATGGAATTTAAGACCGTCATAATAGGGTTTGCCCTGTGGTCTTGCTTTATTTTCTAAATTACCTTCAGCTAAAGCAACAAAGTTACCAACTGTTCCCGGTGTTTTATCATAAGCTAATTTTACTAAAATAGCTCCTTTGGAAGTATTAAACTTAGCGTATATTCCGTCTTGCATATTATTATTATATTATAATTAAACTACAAATATAAGGCTTATTTATAAATCTGACGATTTCAAAATAGTACATTACAATCTCTATTTTCTCTTAAAGGTTAACGCATAAATAGAAAGGGAAATAAAAGAAAGACCAATACATCCCAAACTAAAAGCAGACCATCCATCAATCTTCCACAGGAATAATCCAAAAGCGGATCCAAAAGCTGTACCTAAAAAACTAAAGGACATAAATACTGTATTCATTCGGTTTCTGGCTTCCGGCAGGAAAGAATATACTCTCGTCTGATTAGATACATGCACAGACTGCAGACCTATATCCATTAGAATAATTCCTATGATGATTCCTGTTAAACTTGTTGCTGAAAAGTAGTAAACAATAAAACTCAGTAAGATCAGCAAACAACCATACCCGATAATAATACGGGGGTTACCTTTGTCTCCAAATTTACCAACTAATGGTGCTGCTAATGCTCCGGATGCTCCTACAATCCCTAAAGCTCCGATAGTTGCACTATTATAGCCGAATGGTTCTGCTGATAATAATAAAACCATTACTGTCCAGAAAGCTCCAAACTGGGCAAAACACAAAGCATTTATCACTGATGCTTCTCTTAATACGGGCTGTTCTTTTATCAGCACAAATAAAGAACGAAGTAAATCACCATAGCTTCCTTTAAAATCGGGTTTATTAATCGGTAAACGTCTCTGAATGATAAAGAAAATTATTAAACAAACTCCTGCAGCAATCCAAAACATTCCTCTCCACCCTATCCATGTTGCTCCAATAATACCACTAACTGTTCTGGAAATAAGAATCCCTACCAAAAGTCCACTCATTATTGTACCAATTACTTTACCTCTCTGTTCCGGTGAAGCAAGTGCCGCTGCCATAGGTAAAATCAATTGTGGAACAATCGAAAAAGCTCCTATTAAAAAAGAAGCAATCTGTAATACTAGAAAATTTTGGGCTACTGCTGCAATAACAAGCGCTACTACTGCTGCCAGAGTGGTATATAATATCTGTTGTTTCCTTTCTAATTTATCCCCTAAAGGAATCATAAAAAACATTCCAATCGCGTAACCTGCCTGTGTTAAATAGGTGACGGATCCTGCATAATCTTCTGCTACGCCAAATTCTTTTGCAATAAGAATAATTAATGGCTGACAGTAATATAAATTCGCAACTATAAGACCTGTGCAAACTGCCATAAATCCTACATCTGATTTTGATAAACTCATGGCACAAAGAAACAAAAAAGACGGCATACAGAAATCATAAAAAATTCATAAAACCTTTTTTCTGAATCTATCCCCGTTTAATTTCATTAGGATATTTTAAATTATAAATAATGTAAAATTTAGGTTTTTGGATCGCTAGTTTGAAGATGTTCATTTTGAATATCTTTCCACATTTTTACCCTTTTTATGTAAACTTATTTCTATACAACTCCTATTTTATATCGTTGAGAATAAAGTCTTTGAAAACAGATTGTTTAACGCCTCAAAATATA
>NZ_JBZEES010000005.1:0-172087 GCF_058310215.1 Flavobacterium sp. AK-301 | reverse complement strand
GTTTTGACATCAGGTCTTTGGTATGGTAATGATTCGGATTATGCTCTTTTTAAAGAATTAGATAACGCTCTAATGGACCCCAAAGGATTATATGTAAAGAAAGAAAGATTTACAATATATTATAGTAATACGATTTACACTTTTACAAGTGCTTCGACTGCTTTTAGACTGACAACCTATAAACTTTAAGAGAAACAAAATTACTAAGAAAGTTAGAGTCTTTGTTTTTATATGGATTTTTTATAACAAAAGAGGGAACTAACTCATAGTCCCTCCCCTAGCTCCTATTTTACTATTTTAACGTGAGTTCTGTAGAAAGTAAGGTAAAGCCTTGTCTTTTTACTGAGAGATAGGTAATCTCTCAGCTAATTTTAAAACAAATTATATATGATAACAGCGGAAGAAAAGAAAGAGATAAAGAATGCTTTAGGATACCATTACTGTACAGTTATTCAGCAATACCTTAAGGAGAATAAAATTTATAATAAAAAAGGAAATTCTTATTCCAAACAAAGTATTAAGAATTTAGTAAGCGGAAAAGGAATTAATGAAAAGATGAAATCTGCTATCAAAGAACTGATTCTCTCTATTTAAATAAAAATAATTATGATAACAGCAAAGAAGAAGAAAGAGATAAAGAATGCTTTAGGATACCATTACTCTACAGCCATTGAGCAATACTTTAAGGAGAATAAAATTTATAATAAAAAAGGAAATCCTTATTCTAAACAAAGTATTAGGAATATTGTTAATGGAGTACGTGTTAATGCTAAGATGGAAGAGGCTATTAATAAACTTATTGCTTTCTATGGATTGAGAAAAAAAACATTCGGTAATTCTAACGAAGTCATTTAAATGAACATTACCGATTAAAAACCCTTTCTATCTATTCGTTCGGATAAGGGTTTTATAAGCCGGGAAATAAGTAGGGGATTTCCCGGCTAATTTTAAAAAAGAAATAAACCCCATAGTCTGTTCTTCTAAAAGGGTTTTATAAGCCGGGAAATATTTTGAATTAGTCATTTCCCGGCTAATTTTAAAAAAGAAATTAACCCCATAGTGTCTGTGTATCTAAAAGGGGGCATGAACCGGGAAATGGTTTAGGGTTTCCCGGTTTTTTTTAAACATCATGTTATACCTTTATGATAATGCTTAGTCATCAGGAGTTCGCCTCTTTCTTCATCTATGACGATTAAATGCATATTACAAAAAAAAATAGTATTATAATCTGAGGTTTTCTTGAAAAGAAGAATGTCTCCCGATCTTATTAAAGGGATCATATCTTCCGCACTATAATCTAAATCTGTTCCAAACTGTGCAGGTTTTATATTTAGAAATTGAATCATATCTGTAAGTCGATTTGCAATTTTTGAATGTTATTCCATTTTATTTTACAGAAAAAAACACCAATAAAAAAGAAATTTCTTTTTTATTGGTGTTTTTTAATTTTTAATAAATAGCAAAACAAACACATTAGCTTTAAGTATAACTAAACATGTGTTATTTATGTCTTCTAATTTATGCTTTTTTATATAAAAAGTAGAAAAAATTAACCTATTAAATATAGTGCAACTTCTGCCTAAAAATTATTTATATTTTATTTTCGAAATTTTATAAATACATTTGTATTTTGTTAAATGTTTAAATATAATATATAAATAATGGCTATATAGTGTTGATATAGTAAACATACAGTAAAGTAATCGTACAATTTTAAATATAATTCAAAATAAATTTCTGATAAAAAAACAAGATTTTTCTTTTTTAATATAGATTAACTAATTAATAATTTTCTTATGAAGACAACAACTATTGAACCAGAAGAAGTTATGAGCATTAAAGGTATTTGCAAATTATTTGGCATTAGCAAACAGACTTTTTATGACAAGTATTTTAAACAGCTAGAATCTGCTGTTATAGAAACATCAGGGCGTACTAAATATTATCGCTATTCAGATATATTAGATTTGAAAAAAGAGATTGATTTCCAAAAAAATCGTTTAAAAATAATTGCTTAAAAGAAATGTCTATGAGTTTAACAGAAATCATGACTGCCTTGCAAGAAGTGAGGAGTATAAATCGAATCATTGAAAACAAAGAAAACGAAATTTTATTTATAGAAAAATTTCACCCATTAGATTCTGATTCATTGAAAGATTCTAAATACTGTTTAAAAGATTCTTTAGAAAGAAAAGAAGATTTTCTAAACAGCTTTTCAAATTATATCACGAATGAAAAAAACAGGATTTTACAATCTAAAAAATATCTCTGATAGTGAAATGCTTTGTCATAAGTATTGGTATAGTTATGGAAGTTTTGAAAAAGATTTTGATATTGTCGAAATCCAATCCAATACCTATGATGAAGCTTTGTCTGTTTTACGTAAAAAAGGTAAAATTATTTTTAAAATTATTTTACTGAGAATATTAAAAAGTTAGAATACAAAACCCAATTATAAATTGTATTAACATGGCTATAGAAGTAAAAATCACTCTCACAGACGGTAATATAAAAGATATTGCACAGGAAGTATTTAAACTTAATAATGAAGTTTTTGAACAGGAAGTTACTAAAAAAATTAAAGACCAGTTTGAAGTAACTTATAAGGTTAAAGAAGTAGCGAAAATAACCGGACAACGATCTGAGACCGTTCTAAGACACATCAAATATAAACTGTTAAAAGCTACTAAGACAGGCAAATCATGGTGTATTACACAAACTAACCTAACGAACTACGTGAATCGAAAAGAAGACGACTAATCTAAAAGTAATAATTATGTCTAAACAATTAATGAATATCACTCCTGAACAGTTTTTGGTATCTCAGGAACTGAATGACCAGATCATAAGTGTTTTGAATAACAAAATATCAGGTTTTGAAAAAGCGTTTATTATGGCGAGAGCAATATCAGTAATAAGAGAACTTTTAACGCCCGAATACATGGCTCCTATCATGGCCTTACAGGGTAGTAAATTGGGCTTTAGAACGGATAAAGATATTGATCCTCAGACAAAAGGAAAAGGTTCGGGCTATCCGATGGAAATCGTTAAAGAATGCCTGATTGAAGCTGTTCTGCTAGGTTTGCAATCTACCGGGAATGAATTTAATATTATCGGCGGAAGTATGTATCCGACAAAGGAAGGTTTCGGTTCCTTATTAAAAAAGATCAATAGATTGAAATACAATCTGATCTTTAAACCCCCTACTCTTTCAGTAGATCAGAAATCGGCTACTTGTGAAGTAAAAGTTGATTGGCAGTTTAATGAAAATCTTCAGTCACAAACGATCAGTTTCCCCATTAAATCGAACGCTTACGCCACCTCTGATGTTATTATAGGCAAAGCAACCAGAAAAGCCCGGGCGTGGTTGTATAACTATATCTGTGATACTGATATTCCTGATGGCGATGCGCAGGAGAATATCCATGAAATCATTGTTCCGGTAACCAATCCAAAAGTTGTTGCTGAAAACAAAGAGTACAGTAGAATTGTAGAACATATTGAAAAATCTACAACACTAACCGATTTAAATAAATGCAAAACTGCCATTACTAACAATGATTTTGAATTAATCATTCTGTTTGACACCAAGAAAAAGGAACTAGAACAATCCGGTAAAAAATAACACAATATGGAAAGTTTACTCTTTAAAAAATGGAAATGCCGTTGTAGCGCGCTCGGTAATTTAATGACCAATTTAGAAAATATTACCGCTAAACAATTAGAAAAAATTGAAACACTTCAGCACGAAAAAGAAAAAGGAGTAAATAAAAATGGTAATAAAGTACAGTGGACTTCTTTGAAAGATACGGAATTAACAGGTTTAATCGCTAAAAGAGATAAGCCGGATGAATTACCGGAAGGTGCAATCAGTTATCTGGAAGACGTATTTCGGCTCCTATTCTGGAAAAGACAAAGAATTCTAACCAATAAATATTTAGATAAAGGAAATTTATGTGAAGAAGATGCATTGGCTTTATTGTCCGAACTGGATAACCAGTTTTATATAAAAAACACAGAACGTCTGACTAATATTTATATCGAAGGAACTCCCGATAATCGAGAGGGTATCTTGAAAGATACAAAGTGCAATTTTGATATGGAATCTTTCGATAAGGCGAAACTAACTTCTTTGTATGAATGGCAGATTAAGGGGTATTGTTGGTTAAACAAAAGAAAAAGAGGGGAACTGGACTATTGTCTGGTTAATAACCCGATACAGCAAATTCAAAGCGCCAGACTCTCATTATACTATTCTCTGGGGATGCCGGATGAAAGCGAACAGAGATGGATATTGGCAGTTCAACAATTAGAAAAAAATATGATCTTCGACATACATGCTTTTAAAAAAGAGTATCCTAATTACCAATTTGAAAATACAGTATTAGATTTTGATATTCCGGCACATTTAAGAGTAAAAAGATATAAAGTAAGCTTAGAACCTGAAGATATAAAAGCGATAAAATCCCGTGTGCTTTTAGCCAGAAAATGGCTCATCAATAAAGAAAAAATAACATTAAGAAGAATTAAAGAATGTTCCTGAAATAATACAATTTCGATTCAAAAATAAACGAAAATATGTCTGATAAATTAGGCTTTACGTTTTATCCAAAAGACTGGTGGACCTCGAATACTTATTTTGAGCTTACTCCTATTCAGAGGTATATATACCTCGAAGCATTATTTATTATGTATGCTAATGATGGTTATATGAAAACCCAAAAAACCCAGTTTGAGAACCGAATAAGAATTGTAATCGATGAAAATGACTGGAATTTAGTAACCTCTAAATTCATTGTAAACGAATTTGGGTTTACGCATATTTCAGTTAACAAAAGATTGCGAAAAACCCTTGCAAACAGGGAGAATGGTAAACTTGGAGGCAGACCAAAAAAAGAACCTGAAAAACCCAAACAACCCAAAAAAGAAACCGATAAAAACCCACCTTTAGAAAGAGAAAGAGAAAGTGAAAAGAATACTATACCCAAAATTGACTTCGTCAAATTGCTTGATTATTTTAATACAACCACAAACAAAAAAACGAGGGTAATTACTCCGGTTGTTAAAAACAATATACAGGCAAGACTCAAAGAAGGTTTCACGAAAGAAGATATAGCAAATGCGATCAAAAATTGTTACAACGATGAATATCATAGGGAAACCAATTATAAATATTTAACGCTTGAGTTTATTACCAGATCCGCTAAGCTTGAAAAATATTCAAGCATAACAACAAAACCCTTAGAGCAGAATAAAAATGTATCATCAAAAAGAGACCGTTTTTAATTATGAAACAGGCAAAACTACCCCCACAGGCACTTGATCTTGAAGAAGCGGTTATCGGTGCTATGTTAGCAGACCGTAAAGGAATTTATCAAGTCATAGAGATCATAACGGCAGATGTTTTTTATGCCGAAGTGCATCAGTATATTTTTGAAGCAATCATTGGACTGTTTCAAAATAATCAGCCTGTTGATCTTCTGACTGTATCAACAGAGTTAAAGAAAAAATCCAGATTGGATTTAATCGGTGGAGACCATTATCTGATCTCGTTAACGCAAAAAATAGCATCATCAGCGCATTTGGAATATCATTCCAGAATCTTACTGCAAAAATACATTCAGCGAAAAACAATACGAATTTCAAGCGATGTAATTGATACTGCCTATAACGATGATTTTGATAGTTTCGAACTTTTGGAAAAGATTTATAAAGAGTATGGTGAAATCTCCAATCTGGTTGCTGTTGGTAAAGTTTCTAATTTCAAAGAAAACGTACAAAGTTATTTCAGTAATTCAAGAGCTATAACCGGAATACCCTCATCACTTACCCGATTAGATAAAAAATTAAATGGCTATCAAAACTCAGATTTGATAATATTAGCAGGACGTCCCAGTATGGGTAAAACAGCTCTTGTATTAAACGAAATCCTCGAATGTGGATTAAGAGGTATTCCGGTTGCTTTCTTCAGCTTGGAAATGAGCGAACCACAAATTATCTGTCGTTTTTTAAGTATGCTATCCGGCATAGAGATCACTAAAATTTACAATCACAGTTTAAGCCCTTCCGAATTGCTTTATGTAAAAAGATGTGCTGATCTGCTTTCTGAAATGCCTATTTATATTGATGATACTGCCAGTATATCCCCTTTTGATTTTAAAATTAAACTAACGAAACTGAAAAGAGAAAAAGGAGTTCAGATAGGGGTCGTAGATTATTTGCAACTGATGAAGATTAAAAACAAAAAAATGCAAAACAGGGAAAATGAAATCTCTGAAATCTCCCAAACTTTGAAAAGCACAGCCAAAGATTTGAATCTTCCGGTAATCGCTTTAAGCCAATTGTCTCGAAATGTAGAACAAAGAGGTGGTTCCAAAAGACCGCTACTTTCCGATCTTAGGGATAGCGGTAGTATCGAGCAGGATGCAGATGTAGTATTGTTTATCTATCGTCCGGAATATTATAAAATCGATCAGTGGGATGATGAAGAAAGAGGTTCCACTCATAATCAGGCAGAAATAGAAGTTGCTAAATACCGTAATGGGAAAGTTGGATTTTGCCGGGTGGGCTGTGACCTGAAATATATGCGGTTTTTGGACCTTGAACATTTAGATCAGGATATTACAGGCAGGTATTTCAGAGGTACAAACGGACTATTTCATTTAGAAATAGAGGAATTACCACAGATCGAATCTTCTGATCCCAAAGAAGAAAATAATGAACTACCATTTTAAAAAACCGGATCATGAAATATTCAAAACAACTCAATCGCAGAAGATATGGTCTTCATCAAAAGATTAAAAAAGCCTACAGATACAGTTCTCAATTAAAGACAATTTACGTCCCCTATCATGATGAAGAATATCTGAACAATATGTATTTGTCAGAACTGAATACTAGATTCAGTTACAGT
Organism: Flavobacterium sp. AK-301; assembly: GCF_058310215.1. NCBI lineage: Bacteria > Pseudomonadati > Bacteroidota > Flavobacteriia > Flavobacteriales > Flavobacteriaceae > Flavobacterium > Flavobacterium sp. AK-301. The sequence continues at coordinate 165,174 of NZ_JBZEES010000005.1, read as the reverse complement.
ATTCAATTAGAGATTTAAGGATTGAAATTACATAGAATAAAATCAACAGATTTGTACAATCAGTTATTTATTTCAAGTCTAACAACCAACTACCAACAACTAAATATTAACCAAAACTAAAAATTATGAAAACAGTAATCAAGCAAACCAGAACCTATAAGAGTATGGAGAAATTTCAACAGGCAATCTTTTTAAAAAAAGATTCGATCAACAGAATCAGCCAAAGTATTACTCAGATTGGTGTAATCGGATATGATAGATGGAAAGAGATTAACCATCCTTCCGGTAGAGATATTAATATTATTAAAGATATTCTGAATTTAATAACATAACATATATTCTGTATCGGTATATTATATCTAACAATAAATTTAATACATAAATTTTATTGTTTGAATGGGGTTTTTTACATCATTTAGCTAAAATAAACAAGATTATATTTGTACTATACTTTATAATTTGATTGTTTTTATTTAAAAAACATTTGTTTATAAAAAATAAAATGATATTAAAATCGATTACTATATGAAAAGAATACTACTATTTGTCAGCTGTTTTTTATTTTCAGTACTGAGCTTTGCTCAGAAGAAATTATCATTCAGTTATGATGTTGCCGGAAATCAGATCAAACGAGAACTGATTTGTATTAATTGCAGAATGTTGTCTGATTTTGAAGAATTAGAAGAAATCGAAGATTCCATTGCAGGTGCAAACGCCATTCCTGATTTTACAGAAAAGGAATCAGCTGTAATTTCATACTATCCTAATCCCACAAGAGAAGAATTGTATATGAACTGGGAGAATACCCCAGATGCCGTTATTCATACCATAGATGTATTTACCACAAGAGGACAGATCATTCGTTCCTTTACGAATCTATCAGCGAAAACAACATTAACCATTCCGTTTAATACCGTGCCTATAGGTACCTATCACGTACAACTACACTATCAAGACGGCAAAAAGAAAGTGATCCATATTATTAAGAAGTAATTCAGTTCACAGTCTCAGTGCTCACTAACAACCAAATTATATGAAACAACATTACTATCTATTCCTTTTTCTGATTTCGTTTATAAGTCAGGCACAGGATAAAAATATAGAAGGTATCCCTATTGAAGGGGTAACCCCAATTTTGCGAACCGATTTCGTTCAACCAACTCCTGTAACTGTTCCACAGGAAGCAATAAAGAAAAGCAGTCCGAAAATAAGCTCTCAGAATTTAGGCTCCTCAGAATTTGGAGGAACAGAAGGGCAGTTATCCGTTTCCCTGAGCGGAGGAGCCGTTTATAATATTCCCATTGCCGTTGCTCCCGGGATCAATGGCGTAGTGCCTTCCGTCAGTTTATCGTATAACAGTCAAGGCAGTAACGGACTGGCAGGTTATGGATGGAATATAAGCGGAGTATCCGTTATTACCCGAATCTCGCCGACCATTTTTCATGATAATAGGATAGCTCCTGTAAATTATTCTGCTTCCGATCGTTTTGCCTTTGACGGACAGCGTTTACTTTTAAAAAGCGGTGTTTACGGTCAGGATGGAGCCGAATATCAGACCGAGAATTTTTCCAATATAAAAATCACGTCCCATGGTGTTTCCCCTTTCGGAACTACTTTTGGTCCCGCTTATTTTACCGTATACTATCCCGATGGCTCCCTCGCTCAGTATGGAAATACAAATAATTCCTATACCCCTACCGATTATGCGATCAGTTTCTGGCAGAATCCACAAGGCATCCGAATCGATTATACCTACGTATCTACCGATAATGTAATCAGTATTTCCAGTATTCAATACGGAGGAACAAGTACAGGCAAGCCTATTAATGAAATTCAGTTTATTTATAAACCCAGAGCCAATACCGAACAAGCTTATATAGGTGGAATTTCTTTTAATAGAAGTACTGTTTTAAGCGAGATTAAAGTAATAGGAAGTGGTATTGGTTTTAGAAATTATACGCTAACACATGATATTACTTCAGTACGATATGAACGCTTAATTTCGGTTCAGGAGAAGAGTGGAGATAGCAGTAAAAGTTATGATCCAATTGTTTTTAGTTACGAAAACACACCTCATAATGCACTTTATGACGGAAATGGTATTACATTGGGAACAGGAAATATGAGCCAGTTGAATACTGCTGTTATTACAGGAGATTTTTCCGGAAATAATGAATCCGGTTTTATTGTATATTCAACAACAGGAGATAATATGAAATCTAAATACCGGGTTTATACGGATCTTGAAAAAGGAATAAATATCGGATGGGAACACAATTCAGGAAAATTTAGGGAAATATTTCCGGTAACATGGCTTAATTTTGATTCTAAATTAATGCCCTATCAGGGCTGGACGGTTCTTAAAGAAGGAACCGACACTGATATAGTAGATTTTACCACCTATTGTAAAGGAGGAACAGGTATTTATCAACAATCAAAAAAACAATATGCTTTCCCCAAGTTTATTTATCATACAGCTCATCCATTGAGTTGCAGACAGCCTAACAGACCTCCTATTCAACGTGAGAGAAGTATAGCCAAACAGTATATTAGTGGAGACTTTAATGGAGACGGATTGACTGATATATTAGCGATAGAAAGTGATATACAGTATTCATTTACTTTTTGTAATCAAAATAATAATAGTGCTACTGAAATTGAAACCCGAATTGGAGCCGTCTATTTGGTAAATCTGGATCGACGATTAACGACTAATTATGTAACTAATGTTGGTTCTATGAATATTTCAGCAACCAGTAAATTAATGGTTGCTGATGTAAATGGGGATGGTAAGTCGGATATTCTGGTTTTTGATGTGGGAAGTGTTAAAGTATATTCTATAGATCATAATAATAGAATCGTTTTACTTTGGACTACTGCAAATTCAAGGATTGTATTTGAAGAACCATTGTTGTTAGGTGATTTCAATGGAGACGGGAAAATAGATTTTATAATACCCAGAAAAAACCAGAATAACCTTTATAGTGAATTTCTTTCCACAGGAAGCAGTTTTGCCTTTACCAATAAGCAGTTTGGATTTGAATATTTAACTTCAGAAATAGGGTCCCTTCATACTTATATTTATAATTATCTTGCCACAGATATTAATAATGATGGTAAGACCGATATTATAAGAACCAAGGCTCATACCGCAACAAAAAGCAATCCTCCCATTGGAGAAATGACTATTCAGGTATTTGTAAATCAAAGTGGCTATGATTATTACAAAAAAGGGTCTACTTTTCTCCCATATGGACAAACTTCTTCTATTGTAGGAGAATTAACGTATGTTAATAATAATTCTATGGTGCGCTATCCTTTACCGGTTGTATTAAGTCCGGATAAAGTAAACCCTTTATTACAGTTTGGTTTTATTAGTGATGATAAACTTTATAAGTTTAGTTTTCAAAAAGATTTTAGTAAGGATAAACTATTAAAACAGGTTACACAAGGCAATGGTGTTACAGAAATAATTACTTATAACCCATTAGTACATGAACCTTATGAACAATATTATATACCTTCCAGTTATACGGAGATATATCCAAATATGGACATTGAAAGCACTCCAAACTTAAATGTAGTTACTAAAATAGAGAAAAAGAGCGACTTACTTTCTAAACAACAGGACTTTAAATATTACGGAGCCGTTTCCAATGTTCAGGGACTGGGTTTTATGGGTTTCCGCACTTTACTGAGAACCAACTGGTATGATCCATCCGGTGGTTCAAAAATATATACGATCAGTAAACAAAATCCCGCTTTAAGAGGTGCCGTTACAGAGAATTTTACAACTACAGAAAAAAACTGGTATTTTTGGAACACCCCCGCTTCCTTTATTTCAAAATCGGTATTGAGTTATCAGGTAGAATTACTTCCTAATAAGGCATATAAAATAAAAAATACTGTTGCAGAACAGTGGGACGGGATCAATAACACCGGTTCCGTAACCACAACAGAATATGATGTTTACAACCATCCCGTTAAAGCCACTATAGTTGTAAAAGAAGGTACTGCTGTAAAGCAAACCGGAGTAACTGAAATGATCTATAGTAACCAACCGACAGGTTCTTCCTATTTTATTGGCAGACCCATAACCAAGAAACAAAGCGTTACCGCCTATGGCGATACCCAAACCGGAGAAGAACAGTATAGTTATACCGCTTCCGGTTTAGTGACTCAGATTAAAAAGAAAGGACATCAAACCGATTTTATTACCGAGAACAATGAATTTGATGTTTTTGGGAATATTACCAAAAAAACGATTAGTGCTACAGGTATACCCCCAAGAATCAGTCAGTATCAATACGATTTGAGCGGACGTTTTTTAGTAAAGAGTAAAGATATCGAAGGACTCGAAACTCAATTCGAATATCAGCCCGCTACCGGTCTGCTGACCAAAGAAACCAATCCGGATGGTCTGACCACACAGTATTTCTATGATATTTGGGGTAAAATGATTCGCCGTACCGATTATTTAGGAAAAAGCACCTATACCGTTTATAACAGAGAATCCAACAGGCAATTTACCGTTACCGAAAAAGCAGATGATGGAAGCGAAAGCAATTCTGTTTATGATGCACTGGGGAGAACCATCCGGGCAGGCGTAAAAAATGCCGAAGGCAAATGGGCGTATAAAAGCTATCAGTATGATATTTATGGCAGAGCGATCAAACAAAGCGAGCCTTATTTTGGATCCGGTCCGTCTTTATGGTCTACAACCCAGTATGATATTTATGGCAGACCGACCGAGTCCGTTGCCACTACAGGAAGAGTAACTAAAATGACCTATGCCCCATTAAAAGTAACCGTTGATGATGGCGTAAAAACCAGTACCACCGTTAAAGATGCCGTAGGCAACGTGGTTTCTGTTACCGATCCCGGAGGAACCATCAACTATACTTATTATGCCAATGGCAATGCCAGAACCACCACTTACGATCAGACCGTTATCACACAAGAACAAGATGGTTGGGGCAGAAAAACGAAGCTAACCGATCCTTCCGCAGGTACCTATACCTATCAGTATAATGCACTCGGTGAAATGCTAAAAGAAACCACCCCAAAAGGCACCACCACTTTTGTACTGGATGCTGTAGGAAAATTAATGAGTAAGACCATTAAAGGTTATGGTACCGATATGGCAATGACCTATACCTATCACCCTACTACCAAGTTGCTAACGAAATTACAGTCAGTAAGCAGTCGTGAAACGTCTACCTATACCTATAGTTATGATGCCTATCAGCGTTTGGTTCAAACAATAGAACAAACCCCTTTTGCCCGTTTCCAGAAAAACAATACCTATGATGCTTTTGGCAGAGTAGAAAAAGAATACAGTGGCGCCACCAATTTAAGAAATGCCAAAACCGTTTCAAAATGGGTTAAAAACACCTATAAAAACGGTTATCACTGGCAGATACTCGATAATGATACCAATAAAGTGCTTTGGCAAACCGATGTGACCAATGCCCGGGGACAACTTGAAAAAGCTATCTTAGGCAATGGCATTGCAATAACCAATACTTATGATGCCTATGGTTTTGTAACCACAATGCAACACAACCGAACCGGAGCAACACCGGGAACAATCATGCAGTTGACCAACTCGTTTAACCCGTTAAAAGGAACCCTGAACAGCAGAACCAACAGTCTGTTTAATAAAAAAGAAACCTTTCAGTACGATAACCTGAACCGCTTAACCCATTTTACCAATGCACAAGGCGTTCAGGAACAACAAACCTACGATCAAAAAGGAAGAATAACTGAAAATAGTATCGGAACCTATGAATATGCCAATACCGCAAAAGCCTATCAGAATACCGGAGTCAATCTTACCCCCGAAGCATTCGGCTATTATGCGAATAGAGAAGGAATCTTTAATGACAGTATGGAGGAGCAGTCCGGATGGGGTATATCAAAATATCCCGGAGGGAGAGAGGATTTTATTTCCTATGATACTACAAAACCACATACAGGGAATTATTCTTTAAAACTAAGTACTCCACAAACAGTAGCGGTATGTTATGTACTTTCAGATAAATCAGTTGCGATTGATAATTCAGTAGCAACCCAATATACCTTTTCCGGATGGGTGTATAATGATAGTTCTATTGCTCAGATCACTTTCTTTATGTATAAAGAAGGAGAGACTGGTCCTTTTACGCAGGTTTCATATGCTAATACAACCATTAAAAATGAATGGGTATATTTAACACAAACTATTATAGTTCCAGCCAATATTAAAAAATTAAAACTCCGTATGGATAATTTAGGTAAAGGCAATGTGTGGTTTGATGATATACAGATTCGGAAAACAAATACTCCAAAAACCGATCTGAGACAACTGAATATTACCTATAACGCCTTTAAAAGTCCGTTACATATCGAAGAAACCGGAGTCGATAAGATTAGTTTTAAATATAATGCTTTCGGACAACGCAGTAGCAGTTTCTATGGCGGACTTGAAACTGATCCGGGACACCGAAGCCAACGGAAACACTATTCGTATGACGGTAGTATAGAAATAAAAGAGAATATTGTTACCGGAACCACAGAATTTGTTATTTTTATAGGTGGAGACGGGTATAGTGCTCCCGTTATTTTAAAAAGTGACGGTGCTAAAAATGATTATTACTATCTGCATCGGGATTATCAGGGTAGTATACTCGCGATTACCGATCAGGCAGGTACTGTTGTAGAGAAGCGACATTTTGACCCTTGGGGAAATTCAGTAGGAGATTTGCAACTTTTGGACAGAGGCTATACCGGACATGAACATTTACAGAGTGTAGGGATAATACATATGAACGGTCGTTTATACGATCCTAAAGTACATCGTTTTCTGCAACCGGATAATTTTGTACAAGATCCTTCCGATACACAGAACTTTAATCGGTATGCTTATGTATTGAACAATCCGATGTCGTATATTGATCCGAGTGGAGAGAGTATTTTGGGAGCAATAATAGTAGGTGCAATAATAGGCGCCGCAACCGGAGGTGCCGCTTATACCGCTCATGCTATAAAAACAGGTAACTGGAATTGGGGAAAATTTGGTATATCCGTTATATCAGGTGCCGTAGTAGGAGGTTTCTCAGGAGGTATAGCTTCTACAGCTTGTACTTTTACGGTGAGTTCCATTGCTAATACCGCAGGTTCTGCTTTTGTAGCAGGATTATTGCCTTCGGCAACTATTCCTATTGGCAACTGGAGTATTAATATATCCCCTTCAATAGCTTTTGGAAACGCATCTGGTATTGGAGCAAGTGTCTCCGCTGGTTATAGTGATGGCAACTGGAGTTTTTCGGCAGGAGCAGGTATTATGAGTAATAGTGACTATAATGGATTTGGTAAAAACGGATTAGAAATAAGAAAATCGATTTTAGCTTCTTGGGATGATGGAAAAACCGGAGTTTCATTAGGAACTAATATTTGGAGAGGTGGCTTTAATCAAAGAACAGGTATGCTTGGAATTCATTCAGGGGATTTTAGAGCGATGTATGAGAATGATGGCTCAATAGGAGGACTTGGAGACGGAGGTGATCGTTATAGAACAGCGGCCTTAAATCTTTCTGTAGGTGATTTTTCAGCAGGTTTTAATTTATTTACTGGGTATAGGGATTACAAAGGAGAAGAAAAGTTAATAGGAGGACATAGAGGTATGCCTGTATTAGATAAATTTGGAAGAAGAATGCCAAACGGATATGCTTTAGAAGATTCCTATAAACCAAGATTAGGTGCCTTAACTATTGGGTATAAAGGTTATCGAGCAGGAGTTAATAGTGAACATGTACGTCATGCAATTCAAAATCAGGCTATACATAATTTAAAATTAGGTCCTTTGGATAAAAGGCAAAGAGGTTTTGAGAATCAATCTTGGGATTGGAAATCCTATTTTCAATATAAAACACCAAATACATTTACATCATGGTAAAATACACATATTTATTATTATTATTATTATGCTCTTGTATAGCAAAAAGGCATAATGTGGACAAACAACTAAATCCTAAAGAACTTTTATATCAAGATATTCCTTTAAAATTGAATGGGTTTTATTATACTGAATATGAAGTAGAAGAGTCTAATAATCTTTCTATAAAAAGGAATAAAGACTCTTTAAGCTATAATAACGTTAAATATATTTCTGCTTTAATTTTATTTAAGGATGGATATTTAATTAATGCAAAATCATATAATGGTATTTACAATTATTATTGTATTCTGGATGAGAGTAAAAAAATAGAAAACTCATATAAAAATGCTTTAGAAAAATTTAAGTCAAGACTTGCTTTTTTAGAATCTCGAAATAAGATACCTAATTCGTGTAAGTTTAATAATAAAGATATTGATGGTAAAGGTCTGTTTAAGATTGAAAAGGATAGCATTATAATACAGTATTATAATGCAGAATTACAAAAAGAGAATAAAGACTCTTTTAATTCGTATTATCTTTATGAAATGAGAGGTAAAATCATTAATGATACTACATTTCATCTTACGAAAATCATCAATTATAGAAAAAATAATACAGAAAAAATAAATTTAACGTATAGGTTTGAAAAGAATTTATTTAAACCAGACTCTTTAAATTATTTTAAAAAGAAGTAATATATTAAGTGTTGAATAGTGGTATAAAGAGTTAAACCAATGAATAAAACAGAAGTCATAACAAGCTTGATATTTATAGCAATAATGATAGTACTTCTATTATATATTTATGCATTATACTTATGTTGTATAAAGTATGAATTAAAAAGAATGATACATGTATTGATATTAAATCTAATATTATGGGGTCTGTTAATTGTGGTGATCTCCTTTGAATTTTCGGACATCAAAACAAAATTAATCCCCTGATTGAAAGTACTAACTAAAAGCTGATTCCTTTGTTTTCAGCTTTTAGTTCTTTCTTTATTTCTTCAAAATCGGCTCTTATTTCCTGAGCCTGATGATAGATTTCTTTAGAAAGCACTTTACGTTCTTTTGGGTCATCGGTGTCGTAAAATTCTTCAATAAGATCTCTCATATCCTTTACGCTTTCATCGTTCCATTTGTCTAACTCAGTGGCCAGTTTATAAACCGCATTTACAGAAACGGCATTGTTTACCGGAATATCTTTTGCAAATCCGCTTTTAGAAAGATCGAATTTAAAACGACTGTCTTCTACACCAATATCAGACAAAGCTAATCCCCAGTTTGCCATATAGGTACCGTATCCTTTAATTACATGATCTATTTTTCTCGGATCAAGTTCCCAACCTACTTGTTTAAAACCTTTATGCAGAACCTTACCTAATCGTGAAGCTTTATTAGCTCCTTTGCGTATTTCCATTAGTTTGCCTTCTTCATACGGAGATATAATAGCACGATCTGTAAACATATTATAATTTACAGAGGCTTCAAATAAAGGCTTTGCACTACCCAACAAGGAACTATCATCAAATGGTAATAGTGATTGCAAAAGAGAACCTCTAAAGCCTTCAAAAGCGGTATCATACCCTTTTGCTTTACTTATCACTCGGTCAACACCGGAAGAGATCATCCCCTGTTCAAAGGGTTTTGGAATACTGATCCATGTATTTCCTGTAGCGGGTGTTTTAAAATTCCAGAATAAATCTCTATAGTGTGCAGGTAACTGCTCATACTCATCGTCATCACCCATCATGGATACTAAAGTTCTGAATACTATACCCGGAAGTACTGTATAAAGAGCGGTTCGTACTGCAAACCCTGTTGGGTCTTCTTTCATTGTTTTTTTAGTTCTTACCAATCCCTGAATTCCGGCATTTAAAAAAGGAATATATCGGTTTAAAGTTCTGATGGTATGTCCGGCTACGGCAAAATCCATTAAATCTCTTGCCTGATACGCCCCGTATAATCCCGCATTATAATCGTCCATACCTTGTTTCTTTGCTTTTCTGTAAGCAGATTTGAATTCTGCCACACGATTCAGATTTTCTCCTTTTTCAAGTAGATTTCGGTATCCTTTATACAGGTATCTGGGGTCCAATACAATTCCGCCTTTAGCGGTTATTTCTTTGACCGTTTCTTTTAATTTTTGTTTGTAATCGTCTTTGTTAATCAAATAAAACCCTGCCTGACTACCTCCGTAGATTTCAAACAACTCTTTATCAGTTGCATTATGTAAAAAATCTTTAAAACCACTATTGGTTCTGGTTACGATCATTCTTGAAGTGGTATCCCGAACGGCATTTCGCACCGCAAAGGTTGGAAAATGAGTAACGGTAAATCGTATCACATCGGCAGGTTTGGCTAGCAAGCCAATTAGCCCATTTTTTGCCTCAGCTTCTAAACCGGATATGGATTTGTAAATATCTTCATCAAACTGCCAGTGCTGTAATTCTCCATTGATATAAACTTTTTTCGTGTGTTGGTCTCCTGGTTGTGCGGGTCTGGCAATTTGCGAAAAATCGACAGGTGTACCGTCTCCCATTTGACGAACTTTCATTAAAGGTTCTAAAAAAGAACTTAGTACTTCATTGCGGTCACTTTCGCGAATAATACCGACAGTATTCTGTAACAGTGATACATACGGGTTTTGGATCATTGCTGTTCCACCTTTGGCTTTTTTTATGATTTCTTTTACAGAGGTAATTGTTCCGCCCTTTTCATTAAAAAAATCTCGTTCTTCCATTGGTGCATTTTCATTTACACGGGCTAATGAAGCATAATACTGATTGTTTTCTTTAATATGGTTATAGGAATCTTTAGAAATACGCCCTTTTTCCACAGCATATTTTAATCCTGCATCTGCAAATTCACGATACCGTCTGGTTGCTTCTGTAATTTGGTCGTATTTCTCTTTATTGGTTTGTTTCAGCGTTTCAAATTCATTGATATAGCCTAATGCAACAGCACTATCGGCATGTATTCCGGCACCTATTCCGGTAAGATTGTCTAATCGATCAAATTTATCGGCATACTCTAAAGTTCTTTCGGCTACCAGTAATTTGATAACATCATCCATATCCTGCCGTACTGTTTGTTCGGAAGTGTTATCTAAAGGAGATAGCAACCATTCAATATTCATTGGATTTTTTTTGCTGTCCTTTAAAAGATTATTTTTGGCATCCACTAATCCGGAACTTAGTATACGGTTAGTTTTTCCGTTTACTCCGGCAAATAATCGGGACATCATTTCAAAATTCTTTTCCGGGAGCAAATCTTTTTCTCCGGCAATATCCGTTAAAAAGTCAAACGCTTTATTGGCAACTGCCATAGAATTAAACAGATTTGAATTTAGATTATCATACGGTGTTATACTTAATTTACCGTCTTCAGACTTAAATCGGTTCAGCCATTCTCTAAAGCCTTTTTTATCTGTAAGATCACTGCTTTCAATATTAGAAATAATCTGTTCACCATAGGTAGCATTAGCTAAATCTAAATATTGATCTGAAAATCGTTTTATAACTTCCAGTGTTTTTTCATCCACTACACTTTCAAAATGCTTTTGCAATTCAGGTGCAAGAGTTTTAGCCTGTGTAGGATTAGCCACATAGGCTCTTATAAATTCAGCAAGTCCTTCTCTTTTTAAATATTCTCGTTTCTTTCCGGCAGATAGTCTCGTAGGGGGATTGGAACCGCCCCTGCCATGAAACCATTTGATTTGTTTGTTAACGGCATCCAGTGTAGCAGAGGGGATTGTATTTAAGATATTGAAACGGTCGTCCAGTAAATGCCCTAATTCATGTGCAACTGTATCTATATCTCCGGCGTTTGTAATTCTGACTAGTGTATTGGATGGGTTATAGGTTCCTAAAGTTCGGGAACGTTTAGAACGTCCGTAGATTAAAGTAGCTTTAAGACCGTCAGCAACTTCTTTAATAATCTCATTTAGTTTTTTAGGTGGAGCCTTTGGAATTCTTTTCTCCGGTTTTACACGCTCAGTAATCAGTCCGGTTTTTCTTTCCTGTGTAGTTCCCTGTTCTGTATCATTGATAGTAAGCGGAGTGGTTTCGCTTACGGTTTCAGAGGATTCTGGTTTTGTTGTTCTTTCATCTGATTGTACTCTGTTTTGATCTCTTTTGGAAGATTGATTTTTTTTATTTTTTCTTACTGAATCAGTCTTTCGATCTCCTGAAAGTCCTCTGTCAACAGAGGAAGATTGTAATTCTGTAGTTTCTGTTTCATTCCCGCCTGATTCGGAACCAGGTTCCTGAATTCCGGATTGCTGTTCTTCTGCTTCAGCAATTGCATTTTCAGCTATTCCCTCTGTTTGGGTACTACTTTCTGTTTCATTAGTTTCTATTTCCGGTTGGATTTCCTGTACTCTCTGTTCGACTATATCCAATCGTTTCTGTTCACTATTTTTAAACTCCTGATCTAAATCAGATAACAGACTATTTTTGATTTCTTCCTTTAAAGCGGTATCTTTTTTAATCTCTGTTGCTTTTCTTCTGATTTGGGTTTGTTCCTGTTCAATGGTAACTACCTCATTTAATTCTTCCAGTGAAAGGGATTCTATTGCACCGATACTATTTTTGATGATCTCAGAACTTTTTTTAGTTAAGTTATCGATCTTCTTCTGAAGTTCGGTTTTGGAACTTTCTGTTATTCCTTCCGTTTCCAGTTCTTTTGTTAAATTAAAAATTGCATCAGCATTTTTCTGAAGAGTTTTATAATCCGATACAAAAGGTTTCAAAGCCGTACCGATAACGGAAGGCATAACCGTCATCGCATTTCCTAATAGCGCACCGGAGATACCTGCTTCAAGTGTATTATCCCAAATATTAACGTCTTTCTTATCCAGATAATTGCGATCAATATAGTTTTGTGTAATTTCTGTTAGAATTTCAGAACCACCTTCTTTTACGGAATTCTTAAAAATTTCTGATCCTGAATTTTTGGCGAATTGGACAATCTCTTTTTTAATACCTTGTTTAAATAATTCTCTGGAAGCAGTTTCCCGAAGGGCAGTTGTTACGACTCTTTTACCCTGATTCAGAATTTGTAAAGTTGGTAATTCAAAAAGGGCTTCGGCAGTTCCGTAACCCAGAGGGGCTAAGGTCATTTGCAAAGGGGTATAATTTCCTTCTTTACCCATTTCCTCAAACTTGTTCCCGGTTGAAGAAGCTCCTAAAGCCCCCAGACCACCATAGCCTGTAGAAGTAACAGCCAATATCGGTATTTGCTGACCGACCATTGATGTAAACCATTGTCCGAAGTCAGTAACATCATGAATATCTTCTATTTTAATTGTTGGCGCAATGAAATCCCGCATCTCGTCAGCTTCAGTTTTAGCTACTTCGCTGAAGTCTTTAAAGGAGGTATTGAATCGTACGTGAGGGTTAGGGTCATTTGCCTTTGCATAATCAACAAAGCCGAACAAACCTGCTACTACATCGGCTGATGATGCCGAAATACTGCCTGCCAGATTATTGAACCATCCATAATTTCTTTTAAACAGATCAATTTCATTATCAACGGTACTGAGTTTATCATATGAATTTTCAAAGTCTCGGTTTAAAACGGTTAGATTTTTTTCCAGTTTTTCCAGTTTTTGGAATTCGGTTTTAGCCTGTTGAATTAATTCATTCGGAATAGGTTGTCCTTTATTCTCAAAAGATTTAATCTCTTTTGCAACGGCATTTAAATCCTGAACATTGGATTCATACGCCTGTTTATAGATTTCTGCTTTTTTCAGCGTGTTTTTAGTAGCCTTTTCAAGATGTTCTTTTTTATCTATGCCATCAAAATGCAAAGCTTGTTTATCTTCATCGCTAAGAGATTTCATATAGTCCCGTTCTTTTTTACGTTGCAGGGATTTGATTTCTTTTGCTATTCTTAATTCTTTTGCACGGGTGATTATATTAGGGTCAGCTTCGTTCCAAGCTGAATATTTAGTTTTATCAAATGAACTATCTAATTCTTTTTTGGCGTCCAAAATTTCATCATTCAGCTCAAAAGTTCCTTTACCCCGACGAGCGGTATACTGTTTACCGACAAAGGCACTCAGTACAATATCTTTAGTGGTGTTCCAGAATCCTTTATTCTGGATATTATTTTCAAGGTCTTCTTTTATTTTAGCAACCTCGTCTTCATTGACTGCAATCGCCTGTTCAAAAGAATCAACCTTTTCAAATGGAGTTTCTTTAGCAGGTTGCAAAGGATTGTAAAGTGCTTTTTTTTCTCTTCGTTCGGATGCTTTTTTTCTTTGATCCTTTATAAAATCAGCATGAATTCCTTTTGGAGTAACAGGAGTATCTGATTTAGATTCCGGTATACCTCTTTTACTCCTGATAAAATCCGAAGAAGTATTCTTTTGAATAGCAGAAGGAGATTCCAATCCTTGATTTGCAGAAGTGGATTCTGAATTTTCTTTTTTTTTTTTACAGAAGCAATCTTGGATTCAAATTCTTCAAAAGTTCCCAGATCAAATTTTTTAGAAACACCATTATACAGTTTTTGTCTGGATTCCGGTTGGTCCATTTTAGTATTAAATTCTTCATAGGTTCCCAGATCAAAATTTTTTGATAAGGCTCCATACAATTTTTCTCTTGAAGTTGGATCAGGCATACTAATAATCAAGTTTAGTTATTGATTCTTCTTTATTTGTTTCTCCTGTTTTTGATGCTCCTTTACTTTGTAAAGCTTTAATGATTTGTTTTGGATTACGGGCAGGCTCTCCTGTTTTAGGGTCTATATACTGACGGCCAAAAGCCATTACATCGTCATTATTATTGGCAGAAGAGTAACTTTTTTTAGTAAAAGTTTCTTCTGAACGCATTTGATCGGCTTTTTCTTCTGTAATTATTTTTTTTCGTAACTTTTCCTGAATATCTTTTTCAGAATGCACTTTTTTTGGAACTATTACATCAACAATTAAGTGTCCTTCTTTATCAACTCTGAAACTTTGAAGGACTTCTTCGTCTTTACCGACTTTTCTTTTTATATTCTGATTGGAAGGCTGATAAGTATTAGCGATAATTTCTTTTCCTGTTTCCGTTGTAACACCTCCTTTGGTTGCTGTTTTTGTTTCGGTGCTTACTCCGGTATGTGAAAAATCATCAAATGATTCTTTTGGTTTTTCTTCTTTAGCTTTATCGTGTTTTAAACGATTGGCAGAATTCAAAGCTCCATAATCAAAATTTTCTTTTTTCTTATAATTGGTATTAGCTAATGTTGTTTCAATAAAAGAATCCTTTATTTTTTTTAAGTTTTCAGGAGTATTGGATAATCCTCTTTTTCGGAGTTCAGACAGCGTCATATCCGTTGGTGACCCGTCTGCTTTAATTAGAAGATTATTGGCAACCGCTTCCAGTTCTTCTGCTTTAGGTTCAACAATTTGACGGGATAAAAATCCCTGATCGGTTGTAATATCTGTACTTCCCAGTGTTTTAGCGGTATCAACTGCCATTTTATTCAAATCATATTGCTTTTGAAATTCCCACGTTCCAATACCTTGAGATAGATTATCATAGGTCTGAACGTCTTTAATGTCTATTACGCCATCATTGTTACGATCTATAAACCCTACGACTGGCAATCCGTTGTCCAGATCACCTACATAATTTTCAAAACCACTGAGTACCATTTTTTCAAAATCAGCATTCTGAAAATAACTTCCGTCTGCAATTCCTTTTTTATAATCTCCAATAAGTTTAGTGAAATTGTCGGTTGCTGTTTTTAGATTACTTGGAAGATTATTAATATTCTGCGCTTCCAATTGCAAACCGATTCGTTCATTATCTGATATTCCGGGCTTCGCTAAAATTTTATAAATCTCTCCCAAACGGTTTACGCCTTTTTGAATAATACGTGCCTGAAATTCATTTAACGAACTGGAACCCGTATCATAATTTTTAGGAACCTGATCCTTCATCTGTTTGGAAAGCGTATCTTTTTTTGCTTGTTCTTTATCCTTACGAGCTTGCGCCAGTTCATCAACTTTTCGTTGTTCTGCTCTGTACTTAAAATCTTGATTTTCAAGATTAATAATATCTTTACTACTATCGCCCTCAAGCGGTTTTAATTTCTGTAAAGCTGTAAAAT
Organism: Flavobacterium sp. AK-301; assembly: GCF_058310215.1. NCBI lineage: Bacteria > Pseudomonadati > Bacteroidota > Flavobacteriia > Flavobacteriales > Flavobacteriaceae > Flavobacterium > Flavobacterium sp. AK-301. Next base: position 149,154 of record NZ_JBZEES010000005.1, on the reverse strand, counting down.
TTCCTTTTTCGATTGCCATTAGAATCCGGGATTAAAATCATTAAACGGATTGTAGTAATTAGAACTGGTTAAAACAGGAGCTTCTATTGAAGAAGGGTTAAAAGTAGTAGGAGTTAATCCGGAGTTTACAGTAGTAAGATTCTTTGGTCTGTTTTGAGCAACCGGATTAAAAAGTGACGAGTTTGAAGCAGACGATAGTCCGGAAAAAATTCCTCGCATTCCGTTCCACTGATCCTGACGTCCTACCTGCAAAGCAGTTCCGATTCCTGCTAAATCCTGTTCCTCTCTCTTTTCGGTCATTCCCCGAATAGCGGTATCATCTTTGGCAATAGCATAATCCCGATCTACCACCTGTTTGTCTAAATAGGCTCTGGCTTCTTGATTATTGGTATTGTTTCCTGCAACGATTTGAGGGATTGCTCCAAAGATCGCTCTTGAACCTCCGTTTCTCACTGCATCGACCAGATCAGCAGAAGTACGCTGATTTTCTTCTCGCATTAAATCGGAACCTACAGTGGAAATTTGAATGTTTTCAAATGCATTTTCAAGATCCTGACGTTCATAGTCATTTAAAGCCTTCATCGCATCTCTTTTTCTCTTGGAACCATCGATTGCCTGAAATGCGCTAAGCCCTACACCTGCCCCTGCTAATGCTAAACTTGTTACTGCTGCCATAATTAAAAACTATTTAATACAGTAAAGTTATAGATTATTTCTATAACAAAAAGAAAAACAATAGATTAGTTGAATGGATTGTGATTTGTTTGAAGTTTAAGGTTTAAAGTTGCCAGTATTCCGTAGCAGTACTATGTACGAAAAGGTTTTTGAATACTGCAAACTATGATTGGATAAATTTATTTAATCATTTGACCGTTACTATTTCTGATCTTTAAATTCCATTTTAAATTTAATAAATCATCAGATGTTTTTTTCATTTTCAATGATTTACCATCTAAATACTCTTCAAATAATTTTCTAAGAAGTCTAATCAGAAATACAACTATTATTATAAGAATTAAATATTTAAAGCCTAAACTAATTAATTCTTCTAACTTGTTTTCATCGTTAGATTTATAAAGTAATCTTAATGATTGAGTCCAAAAAGGAACAATAAAGAGTAAAATAATGGCTCCATAACTTTTTAATTTTTCTGTAAATTTATTTTTCTCTGATTCCTGCTTAAAATAATTAGAATATTGATCCAATAAAACAATATTTAGGTCATTATTATTGATTGTCAAAACCCTTTTTTCTATTAAACTTTTATAAAGTAAATTATTTTCGTGTTTATCATAATTTTCATTTCTCCAGTGTTTAATACGTTTATCAGAAGGAATTACTCCTAACTCTAAGAGTTGTTTTTTCGCATATGGATTAACATAAAAGTAGAAGAAGGAGAGTAATGTTATAATTGATGCTATTATTATTGCAAAATAATAAATAATGTGTTCTTTCCAAATAGGAAAAAACAAGTATAAGGCTATAGATGCAACTATTGCAATACCCCATTTTACAAAATAAATTCGTTTTTTTATCTTAGAAAAAATAATGTTCATTGGAGCATTTTCATCAACTGTTTTTAGGATATTTGTTAATATTTCTGTCATTTTATTAAAGTAATTATATAGGGTTTATAAAGTTATTTGAATGTTGGATACTGTTGATTTAGCTTATGTCTTTCCATATTTCCTGAAGGCTGATATAGTCTGATAAATACCATAACTTATAGCGATTTTAGCAACAATAAAAATAAGATATAACCAACCATTACTCTCAATTTCCTTATTGTTAAACCCTAATGAAAACATAAACTTTAGAAACTCTTTAGTAGTTTCATCTGCTGGGGCAAATTCGGCTTTAAAGGATAGAATAAGAGGGTGTTCAGAAGATACAAAATTATTTATATATAACAGAAATAGAAAAGGAAGTAATCCTGCAAACAAGGTAAACCAAGCACCTCTTGACCAATTATTTCCAAATTCATTAGACCATTTATTTAAAAACAATAAAAATCTATCACGCCTTTTTAAGTTCCCTTCTTTTAATAAATTGTTATGCTCCAAAGCTTTATATTCTAAATAATCAATTTTATTCTCCGTTTTAAAAAATTGATTTTTTATCATTCTAATAGTTTCTAATTCCATTCTATCCTTTTCCTTAATGGTTATATTATTGAAAAAAGCAACTTTATCAAAATGTGATTTATTAAATTTTAGAATATTACAAGTTACATTTTGAAAAGAAGTAATCTCTTTAAAATATACTGAATCAAATATTAATTCTTTTAAGTTTGATTCATCAAAATAAATATGCTTATTAAAATTACATTGAATAAATTTTAATATAGTATTTTCATTAATATTATTTCTAAAACTAGAAGTGCCTGAAAAATCATTATTCTGAAAAATCATTTCTTCTTTAAAAAAAGAATTACTTATGTGAATTGAATTAAAATTATTCCCGGTAATATTAAAAGCCTTATTTATTTGATTTTTTTGTAAAGTGAAATAGTCTGTAAAATTAGAACTTATAATTATTATATAATTTATAGTACTGCCTTCAATATAAACAGATTTAAAAATAGAGGTTGTTATTTGTAATACAAGAGAAATATCACTATATCTTATTTGTAATTCAGTATCTTGTAAATTATAAAAGTTTAATTGCTTTATTTTATTAGGTTTATTTATATCTCCTTTAAATAATATTTTTTTAATATCAGAATAATCAATATTAAAAAAGAATGAATTAATTTCTGTTTTTTCAAAATTAAGAATATTTAATTTACAATTTATAACCGATAAACTGTTGTCAATAATACAATTTTCAAAAACTAGGTCTCGATTATTTTGATCTTCTGTTTTTCCTGTGAAAGTAATATCCTTTCCTTTAAAATGACAATTTATAAATGAATATGAATTTGTAGAAGTGTCAATTTCTATAGTAGAACTTAAATTCACATCATAATTTTCTATTTTTTCATTATTTGATCTATTAATTAGTTCCCTAAATTCAGCATCACTTATATCAATTCTTTTAGTCATTTTTATTTTATTTAATCTTCAAATATAAGATAATTTAAAGGTGGTTTTAAGAAATAAAACTCATAAGTGGCACTGGTTTTACATAAATTATTCAGTTCCGAAACTATCAACTATACACTTTCAACTATCAATTATAAAAACCATCTCATTCACTTTAACACTACCCTGAATATACCCCATCTGCTGATATAATTTCTGAAGGTTTTGATTTTTAACCGTTGAATAGATGTATTTATAGCCTTTGCTTCTGGCTAGGATTCCTAATTCATGAATCAGTATTTTTATGGCTTCTTTGCGATCTTTTTCTTTATAGTCAAAATTGGATATAATGAATTCAGACCAACATACTTTTGAGTTCGTAAAATAGATAAACCCCGCAACAATTTCTATATTTCCTTTAGAGACCATTAAACCACCTGTACCGTGTTCCGGTAAAAAGTCTTTTGAAGGAGCTGACCATCGCCAGCCTTTCCACCATTTACATAATGTGGTGTAATCCTGTTCCTTGAGTAAGCGTACTTTATAGTTCATAATTGGTTGTTAGTTGTTGGTTGTTGGTGATTGGTTGCTCAGCTAGCTTTAAAACAGTATTTAGTTATTAGTACCAGTTAGCAAACCAACAACTATACGTATGATTTAACGATATTACTATTTACGGCGAATAGTTCTGCGGGATCGGGTCCTGCATGGGTCAGTTTGGTTTCCATAAAATAGCCTCTTATTTCAGCACCTTCTATTCGGCTGTCTTTTTTAGCGTAGCAAAATAATCCACTTATTGGAGGGGTAACAAGACTGTCAACGGTTATGTGATTTCCGGTAACCAAAACAATCGTTCCGATTTGTTCAGAAATCTCACCATTCAATTGATACAACCCATCGCCAACGCTTACCAGATTCGGAATAGAGTTAAAAGTAATCTCTGTTCCGGCACTGTTTACGATCACACCAATTCCCTGAGCAGAATGTCCTCTTAAATCCTGCTGATCTTCATTATTCCGGATATACGAAAACCAACGGCTTTCACGAGCATTAAACTCGTTTTCTTCTATCGTTCCATGTGTATAATTGGTTCGTAGTTCGCATTTCCACGCTTTACTACTTTCCTGTACGATCGTTTTAAATATCTTATCATTATCAGGAGATTCATTAAAAATAGTCGTAACAGAGGAATCATACTGCTTGTTATAAAAATTATTGCATACAGCAGTATTCTGATCGTGTAAATAAAGCTGTCCGTCTTTAACCGAAAAGAACCGATTATTTAATCTCAACATCGCATCCGGAATAAAGCTGTAAAAACTAATCCATCCTTTTACGTCTTCAGAGTAACTAAGTGTTTTCATTTTCTTTAGTTTTTTTGTTTAAAGTATTCAGTCACAGTATTCAGTCACAGTATTCAGTTTTCAGTAGCAGTTTCCAGTATACAAAAACTATCAACTATCAACTATACACTTTCAACTATCAACTATAAAGAACTATCAACTAACCCGGGCATTTCCCGGACAGTTCCCATGCGGTACCACCCAATACTCCGGTAACAACTACTTTCATATTTGCGGGGAAAGCGGTTGTCTTATTGAATAAAAGGATTCCATTTCCACTGATCGGCTCAGTTGTTCCATTAGCAATATCATTTTGTGTAATTATCAGATTTCTTGTTTCTCCCGTAGGAACAAAAGAAGTACCATCGTACGTTAATACACTTAGATCATTATGCTCTCCCAATAATCCGGTATAACCGGGAGGGTCGCCTTGTAATGCACCAACGAATTTAGAATCAGCTACCAGAACCTCATCGTAGTAGATTTGAAAACGATCCGGTATCCCGTAAGCATTATACCGAATTCCGGTCATACCTGTATCCGTTCCTACGGTGATATTCATTTCATAAATACCTCTATTTCCAGAGGTTTGGATTCCTTCACTACAATCAATTCCTATAGTAAGATAAATGGTTGCTGTAGCAATACAACCGTTATTATCTACTTTATAGACAAAATGATCTTCCATATCTGTACCGCCATCGTGTGTATACGTAATTGTATTGTTTGCATTAACAATAGCAGTTCCATATATTGGAACGGTTTCAATACTGACAACCGAAATACCGCTAACTTCATCATTTGCCAGTACATCAATGCTTACACTTTTACCGGATTTCACAGAAACAAAGTCATCGTTTAAGATTGGATTTCTACTGGTATAATCCCAGATCAGATATAAAATTTCTGTACCTATGGTTCTGTTGAATAGAAAATTACCGGAATATATTTCAGAAAACCCCTCTTCAGTACTGGTGGTAAGGGTTAAAAAATGAGCCTGATCTAAAAGGTCCTGTAGTGTGTTTTCGGAATATTCTGTTGAAGAGATCAGATAGCCTAAACGGTTACAGTTTTCTCTTTCAAAGTTTCCGGAACTAAAAGAATCTTTATACGACTGAATCGTCATAATACTGCCATTAAGCGGGTATTTACCTTCTCCTTCGATACCGGATTCGGTTTCAAAACGACTGATCGGAACAGCATTAAAAAAATCTTCGGTCTCATAGAATGATGAACTATTCCATTTATAACGGTTAAGAATTGAGGTGCCGACATCTTCCGGATCATTCAGTACAATACTTATCATCTTTAAAGCAGTACCCACCGGACAGCTATTCATAATAGTATAACTGATAACAGCTGATACAGCCGTTATGGTAACTTTTACACTATTCTTTACTAAACTGGTTCTGGTAAAGGACAAACTGCCCGGACCTGTAACATTGGATTGTACATAAACTCTATCATCAAATTCTGCTGTTAGGGTAGCATATCCATCGGTTATATTGTAGTTCAGAACAACATCTCCACCCAAATCATTCAATTTGAGAGTATACGAAAAAGAACCGGACTGATTTAGTTTGTTAATCCGGTTATTACAATTCAGTTCCATCAGTTGTACAGGTTCATCACCTATAGATAAAACATAGTTTTTATGATAGGGGTCGAATCCGCCTAATTTTCGGGCATTCGGGTTTTTTATAAACGCTTCCCGGAACCATGATTTCATGCCGTAAATAATTGGCGTAACACCGTCTAATGAGAGACGGTTTACGGTTCCTCTGTGTGCTGTGGTATAGTAAATTTGTTTGTCGATTATTGTAGCACTTTCCGGGTTCTTACCAATTCCATTTTCTCCAAAATAGGGTATATATTGTCCTAAAACACTTGGTATAGCGGTTAAATTAACCGTACCGTCTGCATTGTACAGAGCATCTTTACCATATAATACTTTACCGGGTTTTTCTTCCTGAAAGACCGCCAAATCATTATCCCGTGCGTAGATTAGCTGAATACTTCCATGTTGTTTATCCAGTTCTTTAAAGTTGGCAGTAGACAGATTAAAAACATTCAGATTGTTCTGATTACTACTTTCAATATAGGCTTCTCCATAAGTAAGGTCTGCATATCTGCGGACTGCTTTATATCTTTCTATCGAAGTGGCTGACGGTCTGAGATCAATATTTAATGCATTTTGATTAAACGCATCTTTAATCAGATAACTTTCAACGCCATTACCCTGCATAAAACAATTAAAAAAATCCAATTCGATTTCAGCCGGGAGTACCAGATTTTGATTTTGTAAATTCCCTTTGTGGTATCCGTTAATGATGTCAAAGGTCTGCTCGGTTTCATAATATATCTCTTCCGGAGCTTGTTTGGTTTCCGTTTCAAAGATCAGGATTCCTGCTGAGTATAGTATATCAATTTTAATTTCTACGGCTACTTTATGATTGGATGCTCCGTCCCGGTTACTGGACAGATACATTTGTTTACCATCGTCAGTAACACCGAATTCATAGATATAAGGCATTTCGGTTTTAATTCCGCTAATGCTGATCTCTTCATTAAACCAGTCTTTAAAACTGCTGTAAGTATTTTGTGAAATATAGTTACGATTCAGTATGTTTTTAAAGCTACCGTTACCGTGTTTTTCAATACGCAGATAAATATTTATTTGTGATCCTGCATGAATAGGTGAAGGAATAAAAATACCATTATCCATAATTCCGAAAAACGGATCAGTATAGGTACGGATAAAAGCATCTTTTCTTGCTTTATAGCCATAAAAAGAACCAAAAGAATTTTCAGTTAAATTCATATCAAAACCATCCGGTTTGATTTTCATATATAGCCCTGCTTTTTCAATTAGTTTTTCTCCTGTACCGGTTGCATTATCATCTATAAAATCTTTTTGCTGAACAGAAACTTCTAACACTTTTACTTTAATTACCTTTTCTACTCTTCCGGACAGATCGGATTTTACAATTAAAACATCACCTTCTTTTACTTTGTCTTTGCTGTCACCTTCCAGTTTAACCCAACGGTACAATCCGTCCGGATAAAACAAAGTAGCAAATAAAGTCTGGTACGTTAAACTGTTGGCTTTTACCACTATTTTAAAACGATCCGCAAAAGCAGGAGGTAATGAATTAATTGTAATTTTTAAAGTGTTGATTGAATCGGAAAACTGCTGAGGTAAAAAGATCGTATTCTTTGGTTTGGTCAAAACGGTTGTACAACGATTAAATTCTTCCAGATACACAATACCTACTTCATAACTTCGGTTGGTCTTTAAACTGGCCGAAGAAACCTGATTAAAGTAGAATAGATCGGTAGCATCATCAAATTTCCATTGGTATACCTCATCATGGGTATTCTCCGGATCATCCGGATTCTCCGGTGTATTGTCAATAGTATAGGTAAAAACGATTGCTTTGACTGAGATTTGTGTAGTATTGTATCCTGCAATTGAAAATTCGGTATGGGTACTGCTGACAACATGCTGAGGGGATTCAACGGTATATTGTTTCAGAAAATTATTAGTAAGAACCTTAGTGATAAAGAAAATAAAATCTTCATCGGTTGCCAGTTCCGCTACAGAGTTGTAATCTTTATTGATAATGTATTCTACCGTTTCCTTGTACTCTCCGTTTTTAGACGCAAAGGACAGTTTAAAATTAAAGGAGAGTTTTGAGTCCTTTAAAAGCAAATGGTCTTCAAAATCAAAAAGAATACTATCATCTGCAACCGTTCCGGTAAACAGGGTCTTTTTAATAGTAATTCCAGTATTGTCTTTATGTAACAACGAAAGCTGATAGTCTAAATTAAAATTCTTTCCGTTTCTGTCAGTAAGATCAAAACCTTCTAAATAATTACCCATTACAATTTTATTTCCGATAACGGTTTGTGCTTTTGCTTTTAACGGTACATTATCAAATCTGCGGTATAATTCTTTAGAGGGTAACAGGGTATAAATTTTGTTATTGGAAAACACAAAGCTTTTTAGAACCTGATCTTCCCATCCTTCGTTTTCTTTATTGAAGGTTTCAACAATATATAAATTGTTACTATTGGCTTCTTTAACGATTAACTGAATATCGGTTACCCGGTGGTCTCCGGTATCAAACTGAACCCGGATCGCATTAAAAGCATTTATCATTCCGGTATTTTCAAGGGTCTGATAATCCAGTTTGAATTTTTTAGGGGAAAAGACATAATTAGAATAAGAGGATAATGCGGAATATTCTCCGTCCAGATATTTATAACGGTACGAAAAAGACAGGTATTTTTCTTCAATATAATTTTCAAGATTATCGGTATAAAACAAACTGGTTTGTGGCGCGTATCGGGGTGGTTTTTTGATTAAGAATATATCTTCTTTCTGAAAGTTGTCAGGGCCGTAATTTTTAGCTCTTTCAATGTTGATGCAAAGTGGTTGCAGATTATCATCATTGAGCAACAGCAGATCCTTTTTAATATCATCGGACAGGATTTTACTAATGGCTGTACAGTAATGGTCTTTATCTAAATTAAAAACGCGTTCTGCTAAAGGCCGGGTATCTTCCAGCACAATGGCAACAACCTGATTTTTATGATCCCATTCTAACAGATAACAGCCTAAATCGGATTTTACCAACCAGTACAGTTTATCTCTGAATTCATCTTCATATTTTCCTAAAGTAATCACATTAGAACCAAAATAAAGATTGGTCAGCTGAACAGTAGAAACAGATTTTTCTATTGCTCCGGCATCGGAACCTTCAGTATGTGTTACATGAATGTTTAAGGCATCACGATATTCACCGTCTTTCAACAAACGTTCGTCAACATCTTTATTCATTCGCCCGGCTATAAATGTTCTTTTTGTGTTCATCTTTTTTTAGTTGATAGTGTATAGTTGTTGGTATTTGGTTGTTAGTTGTTGGTTTGGATACTGGAAACGGAGTACTTTAAACCAAAAATGATAGCTTTCAGTCTAACAACCAACCTCCAACAACTAACAACCAATTAAAGGTTCATTAATCGGATTCGTATGATGTTTGCAATTCGTTTTAGGTTAAAATCGGCACTATCGATTTTTGCTTGGTGTTTTAATCGTTTATACTCATTTTTAGCCGAATCCTTTTCGTTTCTGGGAATGTTTTTCTTTCTTCTGATACAGGCATAATAGATGTAGCTTTTTAGAACTTCTTCGATCATTTTTGGAATACGAACCTGTTCACTGACCAGTTCATTCTGTAAACCGTCAGACAGGTATTCCAGTACAATTTCACGATCTGCCATTTCAGAACTGAATAAGATAAAGCCTCTTTCAGTATCTATTTTGAACTCTCCATATTCACTCAGTTTAGAGGTGTTTAATCGGGATTGTCCACCTTGTTCAGCAAACTGATATTTACGATACGGTTTCGCATACGCACTGGTAGCATCCGCCTTTAGAATATTTCCGTTATCATCAAATAAGATTTCGTATTTATGATCCTGTAAATAGCCCGGAGCCGTATTGATGTTATAGTTGATGTCCAGTTCTTTTAATCGGTAACTGCCTGTAACCGGATCAGTACTGACAACAGATACCCGCATATAATCTGTAAAGTCGTGCGGTAAAGGAAAATAAAGAGAGGGCGGAACAGTAATCTCACACGCTAAAACGGTATTGGCAACACCTCTGGTCAGCTCCTTTATTCCATTCTTAGCGTGCAAAAGAAATAAAGAACGGGAAGTGTTCTTTAAATTATCATCATCATCCAGAAGAGCCTGAACAACCATTTCATCAATAATATCTTTTAGAAGAGTATATTGATAACTTCCGAATTGATCTTCGTCTGAGTAGTATTGTTCAGGGGTCATACTCTTTTGTTTAAAGTTCTTTTTTCTGTTTAAAGTTTAAAGTTACCTGTATTCAGTATTCAGTCGCAGTTTTCAGTATCCAAACTATCAATTATCAATTATGAACTATCAACTAATTATAAGGTGTTCTCCTTATTAAAGTCCTGTGCTTCTTTTGTTGCCGTACTGTTTTGCAGATCGGTTTCTTTCAGGTTAATTCCGAATTTCATCAATACCCGTAAAATAATATCTGCTTCTTCAGACGGGTGCATGTCTACGTCCTGAAAATCGGTTGCGGATGGGTTAAACAGTTCTGCATCATTAAACTTAACATACGTCCACTTTGGTATTAACGGCTTACGTAAGTAATAAACAACAACATCAGACTGTATAGAATCCGGTGCGACTTTAATAGCATTGCCTTCTTTTAATCCAACCGGATGGGTTGGATCGGGTTGGGTATGCTTAAATATATTTACGGCATTAAAAGAAGCATAATCTTTACAGATTTCGATTCGGTTCTTTTTATACATCAGACTATCAATGTATTTCAAATCATCCGGTAATAGAAAATAAGAGGTTTGATAAACAAGAGGTTGATGGGTAAGATAATACGTGATCTTTTCTCGTGAAGCATCGGTTATATTATCCAAACCTGAACTGATTAAACCTCTGTTCTCCCGGTTAATTAGTCGGTTAATGTCAAAGAAGTATTCTTCATACTTTTCGTTGATAACATTAAATAACACCAGATCAAAGTCCGAAGGTTTAAAATTCCCTCTACCGTCTGTGTTTATCAACGTTTTTACGGTCTGAAATATTCGGTCTATCATCATGATTATAGATATAATCTATTTGTATAACAAAAGTAATAAATAATATTTATAATTATGATGTTATTAATTCTTATAGTTCATAATAGAAGTCATTATAAATATTTTATATCTTTAGAGAAACATTTTTTTAACTGATATATAAATCATGAAATTAATTATATTTATTCGTTGGGTATTTGGTTTCCTTTTTTGCTTGTTTTCAATTATTCTTTTTGGAAGTAGTGATATAATGTTAAATGTTATTTTTTTTATTTTAGGGCTTCTTCTTTTACCTCCTATAGCAAAAGTTCTTTTTAAATCTAAAGCACCTAAAATAAAACCTGTATTAAAAAAAGAGCAATACGTATCGGATACTATAAAAAATTATGCAGTAACTATAAATGAAATTGATTTAAAGCCACAAATTAACATTAGTAATCCGAAATTAAACACTTTAATTTCTCAAATCTCTACAAAAAGTAATCCTGAATATCCTTTATTAAGAAAGGAATATGTTGCTACTTCGGGTATGCCTTATATGGATTTTTCAAACTGGGTAATTGAACAACTTAAACAAAAAGATTACAATTCATTATTTGCTTTTATAGATGAGTTTTATCGAGGTCATGGATATGCTTTGGGTATTAGTATTGGTAATGGAGAATCAAGTGAAAACAACTTTAGAGAAGATGAGTTAAGAAAAAACTTTAAAGACTTTCTAGCGAAAGATTTTAAAGCTTTATTTAATAGTATTGATGAACAGGCAATATATGAAATTCAAGCCTTTTTTATTTTAAAACGTGGTATAGCTGATTTTAACAGAGAGTTTTGGATAGCAGAAAACAAGGAATCCGAATTATTATGTAAAATTTTAAGTGTTTATTCTTTTACAATAAACCCTAATTCATTTGAACCATTGATTAAGAAAGCAAACAAGTTTTTAAGAGAAATGAGAAAAGATGTTGAGTTTTGGAAAGAGTATAAAAATTATAAAATAGATCAATTACATATAGAAAATAAGATTGAAACAACAACCAACCTGATAACCGAACTCAAAAAACTTCAATCAGGTGAGCGACTTTATTTTTTTGATTATGCTACTACTTATTCATATAGAAAATTTTGGAATGGAGACAGTACATATAAAACAAGGAGCTATGGAATAAACGAAACTGAAAGCTTTAATACAATATCAAGTTTAGAAATTTTTGAAACTGTAAATGATATTAATTCAATTCCTGATATAATGAGCAAAGGAGAATTAAAAGAACTAGCAGAGAAGGCAGGTTTTGAACTAAAAAAGTCTTGGACTGTGAGTAAAATCTTTGAAAATCTTTTGAAAACAGAACAAGGGCAAACTTTTTTAAAAGAGCTTATCAAAGAAAAAAAAGTACTAATTCTCAAACAAAAATATGAATCTGATTTATCTAATATTTTAAATTATCAATCAAGTATAAAGAGAATCGTTGATCTTATAACCATGATGTAAAAAAATTAGAATATACAATCAATCTTTTTTAGAACGTGACAATGCAAAAAAAGCCTTCCAATCCGGAAGGCTTTTTCTTTCACATTGGGAAAAATGAAAACTATCACAAGGGATAGGGTCTCTTTATTCCTTCAGTTTAGAAATAATATAACTGAGGTCATTTTTATACTTGTTGCTTAGTTCTTTACCGAACTTTGCCACATACAGCTCCGTTGCTTTTTCCAGAGTTAAACTATCATAATCGGCTGTATCAGTAATAGGAGATACAGGGGACTTTATGGTTGTGTCTTCTGTTACCGGAGCAATAACCACTTTATTCTTTTCTTTGAGTTGTGCTTTTAAAGCTTCAATCTCGTTGTCTTTTTCAGATAATAGTTTTTGTGTTTCCGGTGTATCCTGAAGGATAACTTTTACGTCCTTATCAGAAGTCTTTTTCCGGTCTAAGCGGATTCCGATCTCTTGTAATACCAAACGACTTTCATCGGTATTAAAGGATAAAAATTCCCCCAGTTTATGAATCCCTCTTTCACCTTTGGCCAGTGGTAGGATTAGATTTTCAAATTCATCATTCCATACAACGGCATTGTTCATCGAACTTTCTTTTACAATTCCTGCATAGAATGATAATCCGGAAAGAAATTTACTCTGATAGTTATCTGCATTCATTTTATCCAGAATAAACTCCGGCTTATTTAAAGCTTTTTCTTTTAGTTTGGCAGTACATTTTAAAGCAGACCAACCGAAAGCTTCAATTCCAAAAACAGCCAGTGCAGTAGCCTGTATTTTTAAGCCGTCCGTATCTTTGATTAATGACAAAGCTTCTTCGATTTTACTAATAGAATCAATACTTTTTTCAGCAGAAATTTCTTCACTGTATATCTCATAATAAACACCGAACCAGGGATGTTTTTTTAATAAGGTATTCAACACTACGTTTTCTGCCGAAACAATGATCTCAGTAGCCGGGTCTTCATCTTTATAATTATACTCAAAGACCACATTCTTACGTTCCCGGTCTTTGTTATCTTCAGCATAAATACTGTCAGAATTTGGAAAGTAGGCAATTACCTTTAATCCTCCGCCTTCTTTAGTGATACTGGCTTGGGGCAAGGACCATGATATAGGTTTTTTTTCACCTTTTAAGCGATATATATTTACTCCTGTCATAACACTGTAATTTTGATTAAAAAATAAAGAAGCAAGAATCTCTTTTTTCTTGATTCCTGCTTCTTTTCTCTTTGTTAGATATAGAATTTATTTTTTCTACCCACAAAAAAGCTGTTAGTACCCACCATTTTATTCGTCATTTCAGACAAATACTCAGCCGTCATAACGTCTTCTTTTTGTGGTACACCACCGAAGCCGAAAATCTGGACTTTACGTTTTCTACTGATGGTGTTATCACTTCTGTACATCAATGACAGGTATGGTTTTTCGGAAACTTTACCACCTTCCATTGTATGATTTAAACCAGAAGGAATACCTAAATACGCCAGACTGGTCGTATTGAACTTCGTTGCTCCCATTAGCGTTGGGTCATCCAGTAAACGGTAAGCGGTAAAATGAAAAGTAACGCCTTCAACAAGGATAGAAGCAAAATCTAATTTTAATGCCATATCCTTAGAGTTACTGAACATACCGTAATTCGCACCATTGACAAACGAAGCGTTTACTCCTGAGGCTAATTCTCGGAACTTACGCATCTGACCGTGATCGCACCACATGGTTACTTCTCTGCAATTCCCTTGTTGTTTTAAACGGAGTGCCATATCGGATAAATCACCCACTTCGCTAATATATTCATTGGAAATATTACCGAAATTTTCGATAGTTGGTACTACACCATTCATACCTCTTGGAAAACCTGCCAGAGTGGAAGGAGCGTTTTCTAATGCTCTTTCGTGAAAGATAGCAGTTAACTCTTCCAGATTACGAAATAGTGTACCAGTTCTTTCCATTTCGGCATTATACCATCGTGGACCAAACGGGGTCATTACCCATGAGGTATGTACCATGTCACTCTCATTGATGTTGTAGGTTTCTTTAATGATTTGAGAATAGTTGTAATACGGTTTTGGGTTCCAATTACGCCCAATCCCAAATGTAGATGTTCCTTTATCCCATCTATTAGAGAAGTCAACCAATACGGTAACGGTACTGGTAAAGTTAAACACAACACCATCACTTTTTGCTTCAAAAACAGTTGGTGAAATAATAGCGGTTACAATTGCCTGTGCTTCTGTAGCGATACCATCTGAAATTTTCACTACCATATTTACTCTCAGGTTATGAGGAGTTGGTGAAGTAAATTGTTCTCCGGATACTGCTACATTATGAATCACGTTATGTAAACGACCCAATTCCATATGTTGGATCATATCGGATTCATAGGTGCCTTCTCCGGCTACTACACGTAAAAAATCAGTGATCTTTCCCAGTCCGTTAGAATAGAATAATTCCGGAACTAATTCCGGCTGATATTGCTGTACATAATCGTACTTATCTATAAAGGTAGCGTGAGAAGGGATCACTCCGGCAGGTGCATCTATTACAGATATACCTGTTAAGTTGTTTTCTCTTAATTCAAAAGCCATGATTTCAAGTTTTTAGGGTTTAAAATTCTGCGGAAATCCATAACTCCCTTTTTTTTCTGTGACCGGAACCATCTTCTTATCACTACCGGTTGATAATGAATTTCGACTAAAGTTCACATTGTTTTCATTTTTGATGATCTCTTCAATTGCTTCCGCTCTTGCTTTGTGTACAATTGAAAGGATCGCTTTTTCCCTGTTTTTCGGATCAGACCAAAACATATCTTCAGCAAATTGTTTATGGTTAAATCCGGTTTCGGAACGATACCGCTTTTCCATCGTACCATTCACATCACCTACAATTGACAACATACTATGCTTGTCTTCAGGCGAAAAATCATAGCCGTACTTTAATTCACGTTTCGTTCCGTTATCGTCAACTTCTATTGCAAAAGCAACGCCTGTAACACTGTTCACATTCGTTGTAGCTTCTTCAATATACTTTTGACGGTTTTCCACCAATAACTGATAATCTGCTTTTTTCATTAACGTTCCGTTATCCAGTTGGATAATTTCGTCTTGCTCGGCAGGTTGCTCAACTTCGGTTTTCTTTTCTATCGGTTGTTTGTATTTTTGCTGTTCTGCTTTTTTTTCTTCTCTGTAAGGGTTTGAAAAGGTGGCAAGTTCTATTCTGTCAAGCGGGTCTATTTCGGTAAGGTCAGTAAGATCAATATTTAATTTTCTTTCCAGAAAAGCGTCTGCTTGTGCATCGGTTATATTTTGACCGCTTTCTTTTCGAATTCTTTCTCTTGCCAGTTCCAAAGCATCTGTCTTATCGTAATCTTTGTTTAAAGCATTAAAATCTTCTCTGGTTCTTCCGGTCTCTTTACGGTATTTAAAATACTGCTCATCTTCTTCACTAAACAGACCTTCATAGGGATTTACTTCTTTTACGATCTCTTTAATAACTTCTTTCTCTTTAAAAAGGTCCTCTATAGAATTGATCTCTTTGCCCTGACTTTTAAAGTAATCTAAAATGATCTGTTCATTAACAACACTCTCAGTAGTTGTTTCCGGTTCTGTCATAACAGGATTTTCCTGTACTGGAATATCAGCAGTAGATTGCTGACTATTTTCTTGTTCCGGTTCTATCGTTGAGGTTGGGATTTCTGTTTCTGTTTCAGAAATAGTAACTTTAGGTTGTATCTCTGCATCCGGTAAAAATTCTTTTCCAAAGACCATAATAATAGATTTTAATTATAACTACAACAAAGATAATAGAAATAATCTATTTTAAAAGAAAGCAGGAATAAAAAATAGTGATCGTCAGTAAAAGAAAAAATATGTTAAATTTTGTATATTGTACCCTTCTATGGAAAAGGTTTAAATTTAAAATTAAGATGATGCATTTGTATAAGGTGGAAGTTCAGTTATATGAAGGCAAAGATTAAAAAATGATAGGAAATGACAAAAATTGAAGATTTATCAAATTCTTTTACAGAGACCATAAAGGATGCAAATCTAAAAGATATTAGTGTGGATATGTCAGAAGTTTTAATTGACAATTTTCTTGAAGATGGTATTTTAAAAGATATTCCTATCATTGGTACAATACTAAATCTTAGAAAATTTTCACTAAATATAAAAGACCTTTTATTCACAAAAAAAATCATTTATTTTATTTCTGGGTTTAAAGAAATATCCAAAAAAAAAAGAAGTGAAATGATTTCTAAAATTGATGATTCAACGGAATTTAGAATTAAAATAGGTGAAAAACTTTTATACATAATTGATAAATGTGAAGATCATGTTGAATCTGAATACATTGCAAAATTTTTCAAAGCATTTTTAAACGAAGAATTAACCTATTCAGAATTTTTAAGATGTTCATCAATTCTCCAAAATATATTTATAGAAGATTTTGAATATTTTATAAATCATAAAATTCCTGAAAAGGAATCTATTTCTTCAAATAATAGTTGGAATAGTTTTTCAAATAATAATTGGAATGAATATCCAAGTGAAGTTGATATGAATCTAGTTAATGCTGGCTTATTAGAAATTGAAATTGAAAAAATAACCATTAGTGACCAAGATGATTGGAAAATGAATGAAAAATATGTTGTTGGAGGAGGGGAGAAATATATATATATTACTAAAATTGGAAATAAAATAAGAGCAATCTTTAAGTAAAAACTATCAGCAAACACAGATTTTTCACTATTGCGAGGTTAGGGTTTAATTTAAATTTAATAGATTTTCTATTTTATCAAATTACTGTTCTGATTCTTTTTTCTATATCTTCAATCCTATAATTAAAAAATAAATTTTAGGAGATAGTTAATCTCCTAAAATCGTTGAAAAATCAAATTCATTTTGAAAATCTATAGGGTCTTTGTTCTCCTTACGTTGCCGGATCATTTCACTTTGTTGCGAATTATTGCGGTCTTGCCTAAATTTCTTCTCGTCTTCTTTAAGCTTATTCAGATTAAGAGAAGCCATTGCCCTGATTTGTTCCAGATAGACTTCCTGATTAAAGGTTTCTTCCCGTAAAGGCGCACGAAGGTCCTGTAATGCTTTTTCACGTATTACTTCCATTTGAAAGAGTTGTCCGTTATACTTTAGATCAACCTCTTTTTTGAAACTGTACGATTGTGCCTTTGCCTGTTCAGCAACCTGAGTGGACTGCGCATTAGCATTAGCCTGTTCCCGAATAACAGCAAGCTGTTCTTGCTGTTTCATTTTAATACGTTTTCTTCTGTGATACATTAAGTACTCGGTAGCCAGTTTAAGATTTGTTTTAGCAATCCGGGTGGCTTCAATCTTGATTTCAGGGTCAATAGTACCTTCCTGAATACCAAATGACAGGTCTTCTTGAAATCTTTGTAACTCTTCAGTAGTAGGTAACATTTTAAACACAAAACCGAATTCGTGCAAATGGCGGTTTGCCATCAGTTCGATAGCATCGACAAAATGTTTTCCTAATACCGTACTATAGAGTTCCTTTAAATGTTTGGCTTCCGGATGTCTGAAAATACCATTGATTCGGGTAGAGATTACTTCACATACTTTTTTATTGAAAAACACTACACTGTCTACAATATTTTTGGTGGTGGTATTACTGGCAAGCTGATTCATTTGATTAACGCCAAGTAACGCATCAGGTGGTAAAGAGCCGTCACGTGCTAAGTTGATTCCGGTAATATCTCTGATCTGGTTGTAAAAGAACGCCCATGCATTTAATGCAATGGCAATACCGGACCCCTGACTAACGGGTGAGCTTTGTACAGCAGGAGCTTCTTTGAGTCCGCTGTCTCCCATATCCACCCGTTTTTTAAAGACCACACCCCGTACCTGCATTAATGTCAGTGCATTTTCCCAATTTTGTTTTTTGGTGCCTTTACCAAAATCCAGTTCTGCCAGTGCATCAATATCAATTACAATTTGATCCGGTTTTAATTCACCAATCAATTGTTGTATTTTTAAAGACAAGTCCTGTAAACGGCTACCAATCGGTTTAATATTATCCAAAAAAGCACGTGGTATATTTTCATAGATATTAGTAGACATAAATACAAACGGGGACATGGCTTTATTCATTTTGTCTCTTACCAGATTCTCACATTCCCGGTAATCATAGATCGCATCACAACCTATAATATAATTCCCTTCAAACCAAGTGTCTAATGTTTTTGAAATTTTGCCCGTATCACTTCGTTCCGGTGCTTGGTACGTATCTTTCTTTTGGCTTACTTTAACGGCTTTACCATTTCTGATTTTGGTTTTATAGGTAATCGTCTTAACGGTTTTATAGGCAAATCGTAAAACGTTTACTTTATAATCAATGATTTCATCAATAGTACAGTTGTCAAAATTAATTCCGGTAGAAGGATTGGAACCGGAACAGCTTTTCGCCAGTTCTCTTATTGTCGCTTCATTGCAACCGCTTTCCCGTCTGACATCAGATAATGTAATGGTATCAATAACCCCTTCATAGAATTTATCGGCGAAATCATTCCTGTTCACGTAACTATGAATATAATTTTCCGGATCAACATATTCAATCTTAACCCCATCATTTTTATCGGTAAAAATGCGAACCCCAAATAAGGCTATATCTACAGCATCCTCATTTTTTTTCTTTTCGATAAACGACCAGTCGCTGATCTCTTTGATATAATTAATCAGTATTTCTTCACCGATAATGATCTTATTGGGTATTTTGATTTCACTGTACAATCGCAATTCCTCTTCATCTTCCGGTACAAAACCTTTCGGCATCAGGTCAATTCCCAATACTTCTTTGGTCTGTTGTAACATGGCTTTAGAATACATATTTTTACGGTATTCATCTTCTGTGTCCGATTTGATCTTTACGGACAATGCATCTGTAGCCTGAATATCCAATCGGTAGTTTTCATCGGATATCCCATTCGATACAATGCGACAAAATTTTTCTACAAAATTAATGTTCGTCCAGTCCAGATTCAGGAAATCAAGATCATTATCACCTCGTGAAATATGATCTTTAGAGGCTTTGGTATCCTGTTCTCCCCGAACCAGTTTACGGTTTTCTCTAACGTAATTTTTATGTTTCATGAATCTTGAATCTGTAGAGAAAATCCCACCATTGAACCATTCCCCTGAGATTAGTTTTGAGAATTTTAACCCGTATTCATCACTTTGTTTCTCTTCAAAAGAGGCAAACGGATCGGGGTTTCCTGTTACTTTTTTTATCGTTATCATACCGCTATTGAAATGTTTCCTGAGTTATCGTATTTTGTAAACGGAACCACAATAGGCTCCTTTCTTTCCGGTTTTTTCAGTTCTGTCTTCTGGTTTCCTAAAAGAGAAAGACTGGAACTGATATAGGCATCGTATTTGGTTCGTTTTTCCGGATCAACCTCTTTCCACTGTACAAGTGTCCGGGTAAAAGGCATATAACCCATTTCACCCTGTGATCGTACAGAGCTGTCCCGTGCAACGCCTACATAATCCTGAATATGACTTTCTACAGCATAAAACTGTTGTTCTCCGATCTTAGCATCCTGTGGAGATACACCACCATATTCTTTTTCGGTATCACTCAGATCAGACCAGTTCTTAAACGGATTGTTCAGGCTGAAATGACGGTATCCTCTGTTTTTGACAGTGGTTAAAAATTTCTCATTCGATAATTCGGCAAGCATCGGAATAGAGAAATAGACCATTGCCATAATAATATCTTCAAAGAATAGTTCTACTTTTAATGGTCTATCGATATATTCCAGTATAAAAGTGTTATTCGGTAAATACGAAGTATTATACTTGGTGCTTAAATGAATAGAGCCTTTAGAACCTCTGTTGTCTACAGTCTTACTTCTGTTATATGGGTCGACACCGAAACAACCGATATGAAACGCTAACGGTGCGTAGGCAGTAATACCATTGATCGTTTTCATTTCCTTTTTATTTCGATATTCTTCCGGTGGATGACAGTTTTTGGCTATCCAGAACCGCCCGTTCTTCGGGTCAGGATTCCATTTCACAGTACTGTCCTGTATACCGTTAACCCATGAGAAATTGCCACGTTCTACTTCGGAGTTCCCCAGTTCATTTTCTCCCAGTTCATTTTCATTGTGATCGATCTGTTCTGTGATCTTCATCAGGTTAAAAGCACAATCTTCGGTTTCATCCCGAAAAGCATCCTTTTCCGTATCCGGGAACTGGCGTAATTGTTCGTTGTATTTTTTAGGATCATTAATCATTCCTTCCAATTCATTTTTTAAGAAGGTGACCGCTCCCTGACGAACATATTTACCCAAGTCATTTAATACAGGTTCTTTAGGGTCATCCAGAATGCTGAAGCCATACGTATCAAAGAACCCTTCCATACAATATTTAGCAGGTATAAAAATACGGTACAATCCGGATTTAGTCTGGTCATTCTGATTGCGTTCTAACGGATTAGAATCGTTCCATATTTTTTTAAACTCAGAGCCGCCCTTTTTCATCGCATTAACGGTAGAGACTACAAAGGCCTTTCCGACAATATTACTACCGATTCTGTGAGAGGTTTTAACGATGCTCCAATAATCGGAAAAAGGTACTTCTTTTGGATATTTACCGGATTCATCTATCAGAGACCGAAATATCTTTTCTCCATCCATTGCGTTTAATTCGGTATTGTGCCAACTGATAACGGTATCCAGTCCGTCATGATCTGAAATTTGTTCTCCGGCTTTACGTTTTTTGGTAGGCTCGGATAATACCAGTTCTGTTTTTGGGGTGGTCGTTCCGTCCCATACCGGAAGAAAGAAACAAGGCAGACGTTTAAAAGTACGTACTAAACGGTTAAATATCTTTTTGGCATCACTTCCCTTTTTGGAGATCATACCCAAAATCTTATTTTCATGACTGGTACCGGATTCCAGTAATTCGGCGTTGCCTAATGCAGATGCGCCAAAACGTCTGTTTTTTACATAATCCATTCCATAACAGCGATCATCGGCTTTACAGGCTTCCCAATAGATCATTAATTCATTCTGGATCATTCTGAAATTGGGAAATTTATCTTCTTCCCGGAGCCACTGGATAAAGTAACAATAGGTCCCGGTTACATAGATGGGTTTTCCTTTAATGAAAATCCATATCCCTTTATTTCTTCTGTCAAATTCCTGATCGATATACTGCGCAAAACGGGGTTCGTGTTGCGTGTTGGTGTTTAGTTCTTTCGGTAGTTCGGTTCTCTGCCATTTTTGATCTGCTGTTGCTTTATCGTAATTGATAATTTCTTTAGTATCGGGTTTTTCAGGAAAACCGATTTGTAGACCGTTTACATAATATACATCGCCTAAAGTACCGTCCTTTGAAATAATAATAGTATTAATTGCAGGGTCATAACCATACTGCCACTCTTTCATTTTGTTTTTCTGAAGGCGTATTTTTTTAGGTACCGGATGGTTTATTTTATGTCCCAGATAAAGTAACATCGTCTCTTATTTTTTGGCGTAGCGTTTGGTCATATTGGTCTGTACCGAATCGGTTTTTACGGATTCTTCCTTTTTTTCTTTGTTATGAAATTCGGGATCGTTCAGCTCTCTTTGCAGTTGATTCACCTGAAGTAACATATTGTCAGCATTGTTCAGTGCATTTTTACGTATATCAATAAACTTATACAACTGCTGTTCGGATGAGGCAATCACTTCTCCTTTTTCATCTGTAACATCAATAAACAAAGGGAGTGGATTACTAACCGTTTCAAAAATATTCTCAATCAGTTTCTGATATTTTTCAATCAGCTTCGGAATGGTTTCTTTACGTATTCGTTGCAGGGTTTCATCGTTCTTTTCCATATTTTTTTAAATAAAAAAGGGTTTATATTCTCTTTTTAAAAAGGTAATAATCCGTAATTGTAGACCTAATTCAATAGGCATCAGACCTTAATTTTGTTCAATGGTTCCAAAAATGTGACGGTTCTTAATCCAATAATACGTTTTTGACTCCATGTAAAAAGCGAGTCCTATACCTTCTTTAATCAGGATAAGGGTGTCTTCCCATATTCCTGTTTCGGTATTTTTGGTATTTGGATAGATTACTTTTGCAATTCCTTTTATGTCCTGCTTTATAACCTCAGATATAATTAAACTGCTTTTCGGACTTTCAATCGGATTCTCTTTCAGGAATTCTACCAATAGATTATCCTGATTTCCTTGCCAGCTCTCTTTTTCATTCTCACGATACAGTACAATCATATCCGGAGAAATTTTATATAATCCGTTTGCTTTATCAACCATAAAAACGTTATCCTGCATACCGTTTTTCTGATAGATATGCTGTAAAAAAATAGTAGGGTCAATAAGAACCTGATAACCTTCTTTAATCGTTGTAGCAGTTAATGCAGGACAACTGACAACTCTAGCAATTCTATTCGCCAGTCGGTCAGCAGAAAAGCGTTTATCAGCGAAAATTTCAATTCCGTTTTCTGTCTGAAATGTTTCGCTATACGGGTTTTCTACATAAATGATAAAATCGTGGAGTCCTTTCATACTGTTTTGTTTTAAATATTTTTTTATTCCCATCTGTAGTCCCACTTATTTTAATTTGTGGAGGAGATAATCACGTCATTTTTGCGCTTGTTTCAATTCGGCTATTAACTCTTTAACTTGCTTTAAAGTAGGAACATCTTCATTATTTATAGCTCTTTCGCAAGAAATTCGTGAAGGAATACTTAGTCCTGCATCATCATCAGTTTGAGCTTTAAAAATAGCTCCTCGATGCCCGACCGCAATATGAAAGAAATTTTCGGAAATTCCCAGACTTACAATTGGATTTCCTCTAACACACAACTGTATACCAGCAGAATTATCTTCTTTGTCATGATAAATTACCAAAGAATCAATATCCCTATCAAGCAATTCTCTCCCTGAAATTTGTAATGCACAGTTAGTGACGTTACTAAGCTTCATCACATCTTGTAAATTGTGTAGTTTATTTTTTTGTGCACCCTTTTCAATGCTTTCCAGTTTATATTTATCCGTATTGGTAAAAACATTTGTATTACTATTGCTTTCATACTTTTGTTTTATTTCTTTCGCTGTAAATCGAGAAGGAATAGTAATGTTTGTGGATAATTGTAAAACCTCTGCGTTTGTTGCAGGGGGATTATCTAATCCGTAGGGTCTGTTTGTAATTCTGAAAAGTTTTTCCATAAAATTATTTATTTAAAAATTTCAAGAAAAACAATATTGTCCGTATAAGAGGTAACTTCTCTGGCCGATATAATATCTTCTTCTTCTAACAGCCTTGATCTGTCAATCACTCGACCGGGATAAAATAAATCAATATTTGATTTTATTATTAAGTTGTATGTTTTAGGATTGGAATCCACTGTAATAATTGCTCCGGTGTTGTTGCCAATTACAGTATTGGTATCTATTAACAATAATAAATCGGTTGTTGTCCATTTAGCCGGAGTTGTTCCGGTCGCTTTAAAGTAACTGTAGTTTTGATTGTCTCCTCCGACATTCGTAAAATCGTCATCTGCTTGATAGTTATATATCTGATACCATTTTCCGATAATTAAAGAAACGCCAACAGTCAATTGTTCTTGATCTGAAGTGTGGGATATAGTAATTTTTTGACTAACAAGACTGATAATAATATTGCTAATATCCTCAATAATGCTTGCTAATTCAACAGGAGGAATAGCATCTGTTATTCCGGTTTTTGCGATCATTCTATGTTGTAGAATTTGTTCTATTTGTTCTTTGCCTGTCATGATCTTTTTATTTAATGATTAACTGAACTCGCTTGTAAATTCCTTTGTAAATGTTCTAATTCCTATTACATTTATATAAACATCTGCACTAGGGTCTAGTTGTAAATCAGTCCTTGTATCTAGCCATTTTTTTATTCCTGATCGATCTAAAGAACTCAATTCAGAGGCTTCAATTTTAATAATTTGAATACTTGGGTTTTTTATAGCACCGCTTTGAGCAAAAGAAACGATTTCCTCAATGCTGTAGGTAAAGGTTTTACCTGTATCCGGGTTGGTTCCGACAAAGAAACACGCATCACTTGTCGTTGGATCAGCAGGGTAAATAGTTTTGTTTTTGATTAGAGCCATAATAGATATAATTGATAATCAACACAAAGATAATAGATTTATTCTATTAATAATATGTAATTGATTAATTTTGTCTATCAATACAGGGATATGAAAAACCAAAAATCAAAAGTCAAAACCTCACTAGGGGAAGAGACAAGGGCGGTTTTAAAAGAAAATAAGATAAGGATCGTTAATAACGTTACCGGGAAATCCAAGCAGAATAAATATTCTAAAGAGGCTTTTTTGCACGTATATCAGGGGTATGATTTTTTAGAAAATTTAATAGTGATCCGCCCGTATATTCAAAAAAGATATAAGATTAATATCTATCTTTTTGAACTGCTTTTAAAACTGGGAGCTGTGCAATACTTTACTCGGGAGGAGTTTGTAAAAATCCCAAAGACCTATAATTATAGAACCATTAAGTCCGTTATGGCAACCGGATACGTTGGTATCTTTATGAAAGGTAAGAATATGGATAAAAAGATATTCTGTTTGACCCCTTCCGGAAGAGCAATTGTAACTCATGTTTACGAATGTTTGTCCGGAGAAAAAAAAGTGCCGGAAAGAAACGATGTAAATCCATTGGCTAAAAGTACTTCTAATGCTTACGATAAAAAGCGATTAGCTTTGATAAAGGAACTCAATAAGATTCCTGTTTCCAACGCTAAGAAATCGCTTTTTGAATAATGCTGAAGCAGATCCTTTATTACAGAATTAGTTCTATATCTTCTCTTTCCCGGAGGATGATATAATCAACACCATTTTGCTCATAACACATTCCTTTAGCCCCGTTAAATCTTCTAATACGATCACCTGCTTTTAACTTCTTTACTTTCGGACCGACAGCAACCACAATACCATCGTTTTTATTTTGATGGTGTTGTGGTAAAAAGATTCCTGAAGTGGTTTTTCCATCGGTCTGATCTAACTGAATAAGTACACGATCATTTAATAGTTGTAAGGTCATGTCTGTTCAAAGGTTTTTTAAATTACGCTTTATTAGTTTTTGTTTGTCCTTGCAGTTGCAGTTCTTACATCTGCATTTCTTCTTAAAGGTTATTATTTCGGCATACCGATTGTTTTCAAAGAAAGTAACCAAGCCCCCACGTGAGGTATACGTCTTTTCAGTTTCTTTGAATTCAAAATCTTTGAATTCGGTAATATCAATAATGATATTATGCTGTAAACATTTAATTTCTTTAGCCTGTTTAAAATATGTTTGAATCATTTTTAAACTGGGTAGGTCGGGTTGTTTCATACTTATAAAATCGTAAGCTTATTCCACAGGTCTCCGGGACTCATAAAAACACCACCATTTGAATATTTGCCATAATCTAATTCAAAGCAATAATGCTCAATTTCACAGAATCCGTTTTCATCTTTAGGGAACTCCAATCGTAAAAGAGAAAAGATCATATTAATCAGTTTAGAATTATCATACAATTCTATATCCTCAACTTTAAAAACTTTTGCTATTAAATGAACCTTTTCAGTATCTTCCGATAACTGCTCTCTGATAGTTTCAATAGCCTGAACAAAAACCTCTTTTGATATATTCATAGGATATAAGAATTAGGGATTAGCTTATTTATTCTTTAATCTCATTATTGAGACTCTAGCGTATTTTGAATTTCTTCCTTCATAATGCCGATGAAGTTTGTATTGGAGAGTACAAAGGTATTTGTTTTTAGCATTACATTAGCGAAAATGCTAAAAAAATGCTAATTAGTTTTTATAGATAGAGTATTGAATTTTAGTATTGAGAAAATGAACAGAGAAAAAAATAGCTTTTTAAAAAAGTTATCAATTTGATCTATGATAGTGGTATTGGGACCGTATAGAGGTCTGGGACGGATTCGTGCGTTTTGGAAACCGTTTATTTTTGAGGGAGGGGGGTATGTTTTTTTGTTGGTTGAGTAAAATTTTTGGGTTTTTTGGGTTTCTCTCTATAGCTAATTTTATATAAACTCTTTTATATTTGATCTACTATATCTTATATTATTTTTCGTTAAGCCCTGTCGTTGTTGGAAACTTCATTTTAAATGTGCTGATTTTCCCGACTACTTCCCGATTTGAGCAGTTTTACATCAATAAAGTATAATTATAGAACTTTTAAACTCTTCGAGGTTTCAATATTTCAAACCTTACATTTATATATTGAAAGATTATACACTGGTTATCGCTTGTTTAATTCAATATAAAGGCTCTATACTGCCTTTAAACAAGGTATTTTTAATAGTTTATTCGATCGTAAGTATACTATAACCGTGTGTAGGTGTCAGAAAATTTACATT
The DNA here is from genome assembly GCF_058310215.1 of Flavobacterium sp. AK-301. Classification (NCBI taxonomy): domain Bacteria; kingdom Pseudomonadati; phylum Bacteroidota; class Flavobacteriia; order Flavobacteriales; family Flavobacteriaceae; genus Flavobacterium; species Flavobacterium sp. AK-301. The sequence continues at coordinate 122,235 of NZ_JBZEES010000005.1, read as the reverse complement.
TTCCCTTAACATATAAATTATTGTACAAATATTGCGGTATTGATTCAATATGTTAATTAAATACCTGTTTAGATGGTTTGCTTTTGTATTTAATAGAAAAACGCCTTAGATATAGCTACACTATAAATAAGGCGTTTTAATAGGTTGTTTTGTTTACTGTGGTGTTTCCTCCTCTTAATTGTTTGTTTTCTCTTAATAACAATTCTATTTCACGTTTTAAGCCTGCTATAATATCCTCTTTATCTTTTAAACGGGCATCCATTAAAGATAAAATTTCGTTTGGTTCTGCTGTGGTTGTTCCACTTACTGTCAAAGGTGTATGTTCTTTCAACATATTGCCTTTGCCAGTGATTAACCACTCAAGATTAATACTAGGATAGTTAAGTAATATATTTGCTATAGCGGTTGAATTAATAGGTGTCTCCTTTGCTTTACCTGTAAAATTACCATAAGTCATACCAATTTTACGCATAAAATTTTGCTTATTACCTTCCTGATTTTCAGCGAAATATAAAATTCTTTCTTTAATATTAGAAAATTTATTACTCATAATTTGTTTAATAGAAAATATATTACCTATATTTGTAGTGTTGTTAGGTACAAAAGTAGTAAAATATTACCCAACAATCAATAGGTAATAAAATATAATGACTAAAAATAAAGATTATGAAAATAGAAATTCAAAACGAACAAGGAACAGAGCCTACTTGTATAGACGGATTATCTCGCTGTACTACATACATAGACGATACCTATTATAATAACAAATCTTTTATAAGTGTTGATTCTTACGAGGGTTGGGGCGATACCTATCAGGAAAGAGAAACACCTCTTATTACTATTTCTGTTCAGGGTAAAATCTTATTTGAGGAAAATATTGAAGAACTAGAAAACCAATTAAAAAAATAATCTATAACCTAAAAAATTATAAAGACATGGAAAAATTAGACCAAGCAAGTATCTACATAGGAACATACGCTAAATATAATAATGCATCATTAGAGGGCAAATGGTTAAACCTTAGTGATTATTCCGATTACGAAGAATTTATAAATGCCTGCTTAGAACTCCACAAAGACGAAGAAGACCCAGAGTTAATGTTTCAGGACTGGGAATATATACCCGATTCGTTAATAGGCGAATGTTCACTATCTGATAAATTCTTTGAAATTAGAGACAATTTGGAAGAAATGGAAAGCAACGAGAAAGAGCCCTTTTTAGTTTGGTGTGATAATCATCACAAGGACTTAAAAATAGAAGATTTTGACGACTTAATAAATTCTTTTAGAGATAATTATTTCGGTCAGTATGATAGCGAAGAAGATTTTGCTTATGAGCTAGCGAATAACACTTTAGAAATCCCTGAACATATAGCACATTATTTTGATTATGTAGCTTATGCTAATGATTTATTTTCTTCTGATTACTGTTTCATAGACGGATACGTATTTTATAACTAAACAAAATATAAATCTCTAGTGAACTGTATTAACGGTTCACTAGAAATCAAAAAAGTAAAACCAATAAGAGATAAACAACTATGAAAAATGAAAAATATAAAGAGGTTAGAATAATGAATTATTACGACCTACAATTAAACAAAAAAACGTTGTTGGACGGTACTATTATTGTCCGCTTAGAGGATTTTAAAAATAAATATAAAATCTCTGATCTTCATCTTTCAGGATTAAAAAAGTATAATAAAGAATATATAACTCTCAACGATGCTTTATTATTCTCAAAATTGAAAAAACAAAATATCCCGTTTGAAAAAATATGTTATTCTGATGTTGTTTGGTGTGCGGTAACTAATGAACCATTATTACCAGATGAAGAGGCTTATTTCGATGTTCATAATGGGGATGTTTTATGCAATGAAACATCAGTATATAATGAAAGATTAGATGCTTATGAAAGAGCTTCTGAAGAAAATGATTGTAATGACAAACATTATTCTCTTTCTATTTCTTGGAGTACGGAGGACTTTGAGTGTCGAGCAAAAGATAAATTTGATGATACAGATAACATAACTTGGGATCAGTATTATGATCCCTCTAAATTTAAAGAAGCTTTGGTGCGTATGTTTAATCGACATGATGCAGAATTCGGCATAACGTGGGATACTATAGACTTTTATTTAGACGAATATTGTAAATATAAAAACGTATAAAATGAAAATAGAAACATTAACAAAAGAAGAGCTTACGAATATTGTAACAGTTTATACTTCCATAGTAGAAGTTATGTATGAATCCTCAACTGATGAATTCGACAAATTTGATGAAATAAAACGATTAATTTATGACAAAAGCCTCTCTGTGTCATGGCGTACAGAAGACTTTATAAAAATAGAAATTCTGGAAACTGTTTACTTAAATAAATCCGCAGAACAAGCAGATTTTTTATCCATAAATATAAATGATAAAGTAAATCATTTAGTTGCTTACAATAAAGGGAATGGTTATATAAAACTGTTTAGCTATCAAGATTTTTTTAATTTTTATTACTTAGACAACAATGATAATGAAAGCATTGATATAACACAGGACTTATATAACGAAAACGAAGAGTTTGACACTTTTATTAAAGAAAATTTTATTTCGTAAAAATGGTTTAAATATTATCTTAGCAGAATAATAAGTTTAAGAGGTTAATGAAACGATTTTATATTAAAGAATCAGAACAGAAAGAAAATCTATTTACAATAACAGATACACAGAATAATTTAATTCTGATCTTTGAGAAAGGAAGATTTGATGAAACACAAAAAATAAAATATTTAGAAAATCAGAATTCTTTAGACTCTATAAAAGAAACTAAAGCTATTAGAGAAATAGAAAAATGGTTAAACACCTATCATAAAAATAAAATCAATAAGCTGAACGGCTTTTAAAAAATAAAATTACCTCACAGAAGAATTGTCTCAAAATCATTAGAAAAATATTACAATATGATAGAAATCAATAATGTTGAAAAAGGTGCTTTTTTGAAGCTTTTCAACAGAGGAGGGTACGTTTTAGATTTTTCTACACCTGACTTTGATGCTTTTACAATGGATAGTATCGGAGAGCCTCTTTGTCAAAAATATAAATTATCTAAAGGGAAATCGCTAATTGCTTACACAGATGAAGTAGATAAAGAAAACATAACAAAACTTTTTAAAGATCTGCTTGACTACTATGAAAAAGAGTATGATGATTTTAAGAAAGAAACAGAGGGTGAAATACATTACACAAAACTATACACAAAATGTCGAGCGACAATAGATCGAATCACTCAAGTAGAAAGCCTTATTAATATTTCTGCTAAAGAATTGAAAGAAAAATTTTCGAGTCAATATATTTCAGATCAGATTAAGTTGATGCTTGAAAAGCAGAAGAACAATCCAACTGAAGCGATCGGAAAAGCAAAAGAGTTGATAGAGAGTTGTTGTAAAACGATATTAGAGGAAAAAAATATTCCGCTAAACAAGAAATGGACGATTATTCAACTTGTGGATGAGACAACAAAATTACTCAAAGTTACACCAAAGGACATCCCTGATACAATATCTGAAGCTAAAGTAATAAAAGCAATTTTAGGAAATCTCAAGGCTATTGCAAGTAATGTTGCTGATTTAAGAAATTCTTATGGTAGTGGACATGGCAAAGGTGCTAAATACAAAGGTTTAGAAGAAAGACATGCAAAATTAGCCATTGGTAGCAGTATGACTTTAGTTAGTTTTCTGTGGGATTCTCACGAAAAACAAATCAGCTAATTAAGAAAACAGTCATATTATATTACTGATTAAGGAAAACAATTTATTAACCATTAAAAACAGAAAAAGTATAAGAAAAAAAAACCAAAAGAACTGAAAATGATTGCATGATTTTCTAAGAAAATTAAAAGTAATCGACCCCTGCTAATTTAAAAGCAGGGATCAAAAACTTAATAATAAACTACCGAATAGAAGACAAATTATCAAAAGTAAAAGCTTTAAATAAACATGAAAACTAACATGTTTTTAAAATTTAATATTTAAATCAAAGTGTTTTCATTTGTTTTTAAGATGCTAAAATCGGGAAATAGTCGGGAAGATTTGCATTAGCATTATTATAAATAGATGATATTTAGTTGTTTAATTTTTAAATAGTTATCTAATACTTAATATCCTATATTTCATTATACCTACAAGGTCAAAAAAAGACCTTGCAGGAAAATCATATATTGTAAACCTCTTTTTCCCAATACTGTGAACTGAGACTGTAAACCGATACTTTCTATCTTTCTTCTTGACTCTTTCTTCTAAATATCGTAAATTGTATATCAATTATATCTACAAGGTCAAAAAAAGACCTTACAGGAAAATCATATATTGTAAACCTCTTTTTCCCAATACTGTGAACTGAGACTGTAAACCGTATACTTTCTATCTTTTTTCTTTTCCGGTAAATTTTCCAATCTTATAGGTCAGAGAAAACACTGCATAACGTTTCTAATCAATCAGAGTCGAATCTTTTGCAGATGACAGATATACTGTCGCAAATTCCACAGGAAGTTGTGTGTTTTCATCTATTATTTTCCCTTTAAAGCTTATAGCGTTCTGAGAAAAGAAAAAACAACTAAAAGATAAAAAAATAAATAATAAAACTATTTCTAACTATAAAGAAAGAAAATTTTCACTCTTATGAAAAGCCGTAAAAGACTTTGTTCTATATTAAATACATTCGCCTTATTATAAATTTAAAATATACTAATCATGAAAAAAGCACTACTATTACTTTTACCGATTCTGTTATTATCCTGTTCATCTGATGATGGAAGTACAAACACTACAAGTACAGGATGTAAATATGGTCAATGTCTTGCAATAAAGGATGATGGAAACAGATGTAAAAACTGCAGTCAGGAATATTCATCTTATTGCTGGTCACACAGATTAAATAAATAAATATTACACGTAAAAAAGGCGCTTATCGGTGAAATAAGCGCCTTTTATTTTATGAATCAAATACTTAAAAAATCAGTATTCTTTTATTTCTGTCTAAAATAGACCTCTATCGGCACTCCGGAAAAGTCAAAATTTTCTCTTAGTTTATTTTCTACAAAGCGCTTATAAGGCTCTTTAACATATTGTGGCAAATTCGCAAAAAACACAAACTGAGGTGTTGGTGTTGGCAACTGCATACAATATTTTATTTTCACATACTTTCCTTTTAATGCCGGTGGAGGTGTTGCCTCAATAATAGGCAACATCAGATCATTTAATTTTGAAGTAGCTATTCTTTGTTTTCTATTCTCAAAAACCTTTACCGCCATTTCCAGTGCTTTTAAAAGTCTTTGTTTTGTCAATGCAGAAACAAATAAAATAGGCACATCAGTAAAAGGCATTAGTTCTTCTCTGATTTTTGCTTCATATTCTTTTGTAGAATGAGTATCTTTTTCAACCAGATCCCATTTATTAACCAGAATAACCACCCCTTTTCTGTTCTTTTCTGCTAACCAGAAAATACTCTGATCCTGTCCTTCAAAACCTCTTGTAGCATCAATAATAAGAATACAGATATCACTATGCTCAATAGCTCTTACGGAACGCATAACAGAGTAAAACTCCAGATCCTCTTTTACTTTTGCTTTTCTTCGGATACCGGCAGTATCTACTAAATTGAATTCAAAACCAAAACGATCAAATTTTGTATCGATTGCATCACGAGTTGTACCTGCAATATCGGTAACGATATATCTGTCTTTACCAATCAGAGCATTAATAAAACTTGATTTTCCTGCATTAGGTCTTCCTACAACAGCAAAACGCGGTAATTCCGTATCTTCTGCAACCACTTCTTCTTTTTCAGGAAAGGCTTTAATTAAAGCATCTAACAAGTCTCCTGTTCCACTACCTGATATACTTGAAAAAGTATAATATTCTCCTAAACCTAAATTATAAAACTCAACTGCGTCTTTTTCACGCATTGCATTATCCACTTTATTAATGGCTAATAAAACAGGTTTCTTTACTTTTCGAAGTAATTTAGATACTTCTGCATCCATCGGAGTGATTCCTTCTTCCACATCTACAACAAACAGAATAACATCTGCCTCATCAATGGCAAGCTCTACCTGTTTTCTGATCTCTCCTTCAAAAATATCTTCAGAACCTTTTATATAACCACCAGTATCAATTACTGAGAATTCTTTTCCGTTCCATTCACTTTTACCGTAGTTTCTGTCACGAGTAACTCCGCTCACAGAATCTACAATGGCTTCTCTCCTTTGAATCAATCGATTAAAAAGAGTTGACTTCCCTACATTTGGTCTTCCTACTATGGCTACAATATTGTTCATATGTAATTTTAAAAATATTTTGCAAATGTAGTGAAAATTGACCTACCAGCTAATTGGTTTGGTTACGGATTTAAGCATTCTTTAAAATTACTTAACAGAAAAAGACATTTTGTTGTGATCTTGCTATAATTCGGAATAAAAGAAATAGCCTCTCTTTTCAGACACTCAATGCTCTTTAAAGCAATTATCCATAAACAGATATTGTTTTAATTATTTTTTATATAAAATTTTAAGTAATTTAGTAGAATAAATCTACAAACCATGAGTTTAGATACCGCTGTTAGACTTCGTCCCCGCTCTGAAAGGATTTCGTCAAAAACAATTGATGAAATCAAATCATCCTGTGAACAACTGAAAAAAACATACGGATCTGAATTCAAAATTCAGAATGCGAATCGTCTGATCTGGATCACAGTAGGTTTAAAAAGACGTGAATACTGGTCTCCTACCCTCTCCCTTGAACTGGAAAAACGAGAAGACAACACTACTTTGGTAAAAATAATCTATGGACCTGATCCTGTATTATGGACCTTATTTATGGCTATACATTTTATTATTGCTATTGTATTTACTGTATTTGGAATTATAGTGTATTCCAAATGGTCAATGAATCAGCCTTTTACTTTTGATATTTTCGTTATGATCGTTATGATCAATCTTTGGTTATTACTTTATTTCATTGCCCGGTTAAATAGAAGAAAAGGAATGCACCAGACTCAGGAATTGATAGAAGTAATGGAACAAATACTGCATTAGATAAAATTTAAAGAGTTTAAAATTTAAGATTTCAAGTTTTTTCACAGATCGTTAAACTTGGACACTTTAAACTTTAAACTCTTTAAACAAAATATTTTTATTGATTGTAACCGAAACGTTTTAACTGATTCGCATTACTTCTCCAGTTCTTGTTTACTTTAACATACAGTTCAATATGAATTTGTTTACCAAAGAATTTTTCCAGATCAGCTCTTGCTGCTACTCCTACTTTCTTTAATGCCTCTCCTTTATGCCCTATAATAATTCCTTTCTGGGTATCACGTTCTACCATAATCAATGATCGGATACGAATGATATTCTCATCTTCAAAAAATTCTTCTGTAACAATCTCCACCGCATAAGGAATCTCCTTACTATAGTTCAATAATATTTTTTCACGAATGGTCTCATTAACAAAAAAACGTTCCGGTTTGTCTGTCAAAGTATCTTTTGGATAAAATGGCGGTGATACAGGAAGTAAATCTATAATACGTCCAAATACTTCTGTAACATTAAAATTCTCTAAAGCTGATATTGGAAATATCTCTGCATTGGGAACTTTGGCCGTCCAGAAAGCCACTTGTGATTCTAACTGTTCCTGATTAGATTTATCAATCTTATTCAGCAGTAATAATACAGGAATCTTCGCATGAATGATCTTATTAAAAAAAGCTTCATCTTTTAATTCCTGCTCTCCAATCTCAACCATATAAATTAAAATATCTGCATCTTCAAAAGCGGACTTTACAAAATCCATCATAGAAGCCTGCAATTCATAAGCCGGCTTAATAATCCCGGGAGTATCTGATAATATAACCTGAAAATCCTCTCCGTTAACAATCCCAAGAATACGATGACGGGTAGTCTGCGCTTTTGAAGTGATAATAGATAAACGTTCTCCTACAAACGCATTCATTAGCGTTGATTTCCCTACATTGGGATTCCCTATAATATTAACAAAACCTGCTTTATGTGACATTTTAAAATATATTTATGCTACAAAGGTAGTTATTATCAGTTGAATAGAGGAAATAAAATATTTTCATCTAAAAAAAATTGTTTATTGAAATATCCATCGTATCTTTGCACCCGAACATCGCGGGATAGAGCAGTAGGTAGCTCGTCGGGCTCATAACCCGAAGGTCACTGGTTCGAGTCCAGTTCCCGCTACTAAGCAAAAGCCACTCATTTCTGAGTGGCTTTTTTTATTGGTTTTTGCTTTATTTAATAATTTAAAATATCTATTTTTCTACTTTGGAACTAATACTCATAGGATTAATCATTATATAATTATTTTTAGCACCACCAATCTCAAGATTACAAAAATCTATATTGGGAGTATTTGTAAAATCATACTCTAGTATAGTACCACTCGATCCTGTTCCTATTCCCATACTACCATTTACTAGATGCCCTATATATCCAAACTTACCAAGTCTTTTATCCATAAGAGGAGTAACATGCCCCCCCATTTCAACATAAATAACATCATGAAAACCAGGAGTTATACCGTAAGGCACGCTTGGAAGGGACTGAGTGGACCAAGCCGAAGATCCTAAACGACCACTATCCGCATAACCCCAAAAATAAGGCACTCCTCCCTCATTAATCGCCCCAACAGCTCCACTATAAGTATCATGAGTGGTTGCGTTTATAAATTTAATGTTCTCCAATGCTCCCACACCTCTTTCATCTCTAACTACCTGCCAGGTACTTTGAGTTACAATACTCCCTATACCCAATATTCCATAAGTATTTATCCCTAAAGAGTAAACTCTTTTATCATCTCCTAAAACAAAATAAGAAGGCACTGTACCTGAACCAGATAAAGCAATCATTTTAATTTCATTAATTGTAGAAGGAAGAATCATTTTAACTGGGATTCCTACATCTTTAGGTGAACTTCCGTCCCCTAAATAAGTGTTTCTTCCCCATGTATACAATTCCCCTGAAACCGTTAAAGCTAACACTTGTCCATAAGCAGTAACTTTAACCGATTTCACATGAGAAACTCGCGCTTTATGCCATAATTCGTCTATTACTAAACTATTATCTCCATAAACAAAACGCGAAACACTACCTCCAATATAAACATCTCCACTTTTAGTTAAAACTAATAGAGCCTGACAAGCTCCTTCTATACTTTTTACATGGCTAGGTAAAACTCCTTCCGGCAATGCAATTTGCTGAAAATATGCCGAAGACGGTGTCCAAGATGTCGGAACAACTCTACCTTTATAACCCCAGGCATATAACCCTTTTGTCGAAAGTATAAAAAACTGATCTGTTGATGTAGTTACTCCTGCTACCCCTCCTAATGTGACATCCACTATATCACCTTCATAATAAAAACCATTTGCGGGAGTCATTTCTACAGGTTCAAAAAGATGATCCGGTCTAATTGGATTTGCTCCCTGACCAAATATAGAAAACCCTGTTTTTGTTCTTACCATTGTAGTATGGAAGGAAGATTGAGCCAGACCATAGTCATTTGTAATTTCATCTAAATTTATACAATGAGGATCCCCAATAGGCAACCCCTCTCCTGTACAAACATCTATTTTAGAATTTAAAAAATACAGATTATTCGGTGTTATATACCCTATTTCTGAAGTAACAGCCCCATATTCATCTACTGTAACCGGACCATTCCCTAATATACCGTCTCTATCCGGATCTTTGAATCCAGCCTCCAACACATCATCACAACTATCACCATCTGAGTTTAAATCCTGATGATTAAATTCACCATCACCATCTACATCTTCTCCTTCACATATTGACTTCGGATACAAAGAAGGCATATAATCCACTATTTCTCCTGTAATTTCTCTTATATACCTTTCTGGGTTTATTGTCTCCCCAGATTTCCCTAACAAACGATAAATCCGATAAAAATCCTCGTTTTTAGTTATAGAAATCCTATAAGAAGCAGGAGTAGTGGGTTTTCCCAGCTCAAGAACATCTGTCAAATCTACCCAAGTAACCCCATCCTTTGAACCCTGTAAAACAGCTGTTGCTGTTGAAGCAAAAAAACCTGTAGTACTAAATTCCAGCATAAAAGAAGAAAATTTCACACCTACAGTCAGTTTTGTTTCTAACTTAAACACTTCTAAATCAACTATAGAACTACGTGCTTTAACAACAATACCATTTGTTGTCGTACGAAGCCCATCAATCAACTGCTCCAGAGTCCCTTTATAAGACAGCTCAGTACTAACATTAAATAACTCTGTCCTGTCATCTGTTTCATAAAAATTTTTTAGTAAATAAAAACAGGACGGAGATTCAATATGATCATAAATACCATCATTATCATCATCAACATCAGCGAAATCTAAAACACCATCTCCGTCAGTATCTTTTGCTACATTAATATCTTTTAATTTATAAAACTCCAAAGGATGTATATAACCTCCTGCAGAAACAACAGCTCCATAAGAATCTACAGCAGCAGGACCATGACTGCTTCCTAACATGTTATCTCCATCCGGATCCGAAAATCCCGCTTCTAACACATCTGACCCCCCGTCTCCGTCTGAATCTAAATCTAAATGATTAGGCTGACCATCCCCATCAATATCCTCACCTATACAATCCGGCTTCAGCTTCGGATATAACGAAGGCATAAAATCACCTACCTCTCCTGTAATTTCCCTAATAGATTTAACACCAGAACCATGAATAGCTCCGGCTATTCCAAATACACGATAATGCTTATATATACCTCTATACGGATGATTTACAGCTAGCTCAAATTTAATAGTAGGAGAAGTTCCTAAATCATTGATACCATCTGTTAAATCTACCCAAGTAACCCCATCTTTTGATCCTTGCAAAATTGCCCTGGTACCTGTAGCAAAAAAAGACATACCATTAAACGTTACTGAAATTGAAGTATATTCTATACCTAAAGCTAGTGTAGTGGTTAATCGAAATAGCTCCTGATCTACTAAAGATGTACCAGGCGTAAAACCAATTGCATTTCTATTATTAATTCCATCTACTGCCTGCTCTAAAAAACCCGTATAAGCTAGTGTTGAACTAACATCTAAAAACAGGGTTCTATCTCCACTTTCATATAAACTCTTATCCATATAGAAACAACTCGGAGATTCAATATGGTCATAAATACCATCATTATCATCATCGACATCATATAAATCTAAAACACCATCACAATCAAAATCATCAGGACATCCCGTGGTTTGGGCATAAATAATTGAACTGCTAAAATTAAACAACAAAATCAACAGCAGAAAAAACTTTATTTTCCCTTTTGTTAATGTATAAAAATACACCATAATATATTATTTTTAATTGAATTAAAGGGTATCTCTCTACTTGACTACTAAGACAATATTCATAAAATCACACGCAGTACTCTTGGACTGAGCATCTTTATGTACTGTATAAGTCAATATACCCTCAGAGCTTACTTTTACACTATTTTCAACAAAAACAGTTTTACTATAATCTATTACATAGTAATATAAGTCTGAGGCATTTTTAAAAAAAGGAATTGAATCTGGTGCGCCCGGACTTCTCGCCTTTGGTTTTGCAAATTGCTCTTGATAGAGCCCAAACAGGTTATATTCTCTTTTTCCTCCTTCAGAAATATCCAGCTTTACTGACGGCATATAAAAGAATTTTACGACATTACCACTAATACATCTCCAATCCGGAATAGTATCAGTACCTATATTCTGACTCAAACAATTTCTATCTATATCATATACTAATAGACCATTAGCAGGGTTTTTTATCGTATCTTCTATCTTTGAAACTCTGGGAATCAGAACACCCATATTCTCACTTGCCACTTCTAATGCAGAAGATTGGTGTGGATTAGTAGTCCCTATCCCTGTAGATTTTTGAGCAAATGAGCCATAACCCTGTAAAATAAGAAATAATACTATTATTTTTTTTAATAAAAACTTCATGATTTTTTTAATTTAAACTTTATATTTTTTGACATACCTAACTCTAATTGTACTAATTCAGAATTAATTTTATAAAAATTATTATATAGATATATATTTATTGAAACTTATATTATAATTTAAAATCTACTTCAATTAAGGGTCTAATAGAATTCCCTTCAGGGATCCTTGTTGTTTGAATAATATATTTTTATAACATCAATCATTTTTTTAGAGTTTGATAAAATTTGCATTACTTAATATATCCAATTATATTATTTTTTTTATTTGCAAAAAAAACATTTAATCTTTAATTATTTAACAATAACCTAGTAAAATAAATAAAAGTAATATTTTGTATCGTTAAACAATACAAGTATTATAAATACTTAACGGTAATTAAGTTTGGATAAAAAACACTTAAACTGAAGTTTGTATCAAACAACAATACTCGCTATCTAAAAACTTAATAGCAACTAAACAAAGAAATATTGAAATCACTTATAGTATTTTTTAACAATACATAAAAATTACATATACATATAGGATTTTAACAAAAATATTAAATAGCATTAATATTTCAAAACTATTTGACATTCAAATTTAGTTAAAAACCTTAATAAACTAATAACCAGCGAAATATACAGTGTATTTATTTTTAATATATACGAAAATTATATTTTTATTTATATTTAAAATCAACATGTTTCATAAAAAATAAATAATTTAATAGTATATTTCACAAACTATTATATAACTATTCCCCAACAATACCAGTAAAGAAAAACAAAATATACATTCATATATGAATGTATATTTTGTTTAATTTATACAAAAGTGCTATTATTGAAACGGAAAAACCTACATAAAGCTTTTAATTCTTCTAGTATATAAATGCTATTCCTACCCCTAATCCCATATCACTATCATAATGACTGGATAATGAAATATTTTTTGTCATTATATATCGTGCACCAATACTGTATTCGAAATCGGTATTCCACGTTCCACTCATACGTAAACGGGAAGTTATCGGAATATCTTCTCGTGCTAACTGCACTCTGGCTTTTCCTTCATGATCGAGCCTTACATCAGCATTAATTAATCCGGGTAATATGTAAATCACTCCTATACAGAGAACAGCTCTTTTATTTTGTGTATTTTGCTGTCCGAAAAGATTTTTTTCTTTTTCATCTGAATTTCTGTATCTCACATCGACTCCTGCATAAGCTGCAAAAAATTGTTTTTCATCTAAATATCTTCCTATATGGATTTCGCTTTCGTAACCTTTTTTATCATCTAATCCTAAACGCCAGTCTAATTGTACAAAATTACGAGTATTTTCTAATCTGAATTTCGCATCACTTCCGTTACTTTCTAAGCCTACATCAGCAGAGAAATAATATCTTCTGTCTTCATTATACACTTTTTGTAAGGCAGAAGCTTCATCCGGTATTTGTGGATTAGGTGGTGAATTTTCATAACTGAATATCCTTCCCATCCCGGACATCATATGATACAGAATATGACAGTGAAAATACCAGTTTCCATATTCTTCTGAAGCATGGAATTCTATAACATCCGTTTCCATTGGCATTACATCAATAACATTTTTCAGAGGAGCATATTCTCCCTGACCATTCAATACTCTGAAAAAATGACCATGTAAATGCATCGGATGTCGCATCATGGAATTATTTTTAATAATAATTCGGATATTCTCTCCTTTTTTAATCATTATTCTGTCTGTTTCAGAAACCGTCTTATTATTAATCGTCCAAACATAGCGATTCATATTTCCCGTTAATTCAAAAACCAGTTCTCGAACAGGACCTTCCGGTAAAGTTGTTTTCACGGGAGACTTCAACATTCCGTAATTCAGCGTAACAATCTCCGGGTTTTGCTGTCTATGACCGGAGTGATCTTCTCCTTCTTTAGTTTCTTTCTTTTTCTCTTTTTCAGATTTACCGGTAATCTCTTCATACATCACGGTATTCATATCCATTTTCTGCATACTCATATTCATCCCCATATCTTTCATATTACCACCAAGAGTCATCATATCATTCATCATTTTCATACCTTCAAAATATTTTAGTTTGGGCAATGGAGCCTTTAATTTCTTAATACCATTACCTAACCATAATGAAGCATGAGAGGTTCTGTCTTCCGCAGTTGCCACAAATTCAAAAGCCGTATTTTCTTCCGGAATAGTAACTTCAACATCATATGTTTCTGATGTTCCTACTATCAGCCTGTCTACTTCTACAGGAACTACATCCATTCCGTCAGAAGCTACTGTCGTGATCTTTCCTCCGGCATAAGTAAGCCAAAAATACGTTGATGAACTACCGTTAATTACTCTTAAACGTACTTTTTGCCCTGGTTTAAACTGAGGAGCTTCGTCTTCAACTTTCCCATTTATCAAAAATCGTTCGTAGTAAACATCACTGACATCCATTGCTTTCATTCGCTTCCATTCATTCGTCAGTTTTGTTTTAAGATGTCCTTCTTTTATCGCCTGAACATAGTTTTGAGTAGTTCCCTTCTTAATCGCATACCAGTCAGATCCTTTATGCAACTTACGTTCAACCTCATGTGGGTTTTCATCTGTCCAGTCACTTAAAAGAACAACATATTCCGGTATCTTAGGCGCTTCTTTTTTATGGATTACAATTCCACCATACATCCCTATCTGTTCCTGAAGCATGGTATGAGAATGATACCAATAGGTTCCGCTTTGTTTTATCGGAAACTTAAAGGTATGTGTAGACATCGGTAATATAGGGGCTGTTGTCAAATAGGATACCCCATCCTGTTCATTAGGCAGGATCAATCCATGCCAGTGAACAGAGGTTTCATGATGCATCGTATTGTGTACTCGTATTACAGCAGTATCTCCTTCTGTAAAATATAATGTAGGTGCAGGTATCTGTCCGTTTATAGCAATTGCTTTTACAGATTTACCGGTATAATTTACGACTGTATCTCTTACATACAGATCGTATTCTTTTATGTTTTGAGCAAAACTAAATGAAGTCAGAAAAACAAAACAAAGCAAGATTATAATTCGTTTCATAATAAAATTGGAATTAAATAGAACGGGATTAAACTCATTCTACGGATAACTTCTTATTTGATTGTCTCTACTGTATTACCACAAGTCAGCATTGATGAACCATAAAAAGGATTCTTAATAGCTTCCTCTCTGCTTAACCAGTTTGATCCTTTATTAAACATCGGACAATACTGATAATAAATGGTTTCATTCGTTTTAAATACTTTTAGTACGGAAAACATATTTACAGACAGTTTAGCAAACTGCTCTCTCTGTAATTTAATCTCTTTTGATGTTGAAATCAATTTTGCTTCTTTTTGTATACTCTGAAGAACATTCATCCAGACCGTATGTTGTTCCGGCTTCATATTATCCATCGAAACTCCTGCTATTGCTTTTGACAAATGACCTGCATGTTCCGAAACTTTCGCTGCATCACCTGCAATCAGAGCGTCTTTCACAGAAAAATATAAGGTATATACATTATCCATTACACCTTTTTGCACAAATTCTTCTTTTACAGATGTATCTGTATGTTTGATATGATGTTCCTGCTGAGTGTTTGTACTTTTAGAAGGTCTGGTGTACTGACAACACTCTTTTAGATCATTATAAACTTCATCGGGAGCTAAAAAACGATCACTGTCATAACCTGCATAAGCTACTCTCTTTAATACAGCATCTGTGTTCGTTTTTTTAGCATCATAAGTTATTGCCAGTAAATCACTTTCAGGATTCCATTCTGCTTTTACAACACCTTTTTCATTAGCTGCTTTCTCAATTGTTTTTTTACACATTTCACAATTGCCATACACTTTTACCGTTTCTGCTTTCAGATTCTTAATTTGAGCTTCACAGCTTACTATTGACAGAAAAACGATTACTGCCATTATTATTTTATTCACTGATTCCATGATTATTTTGTTTTAAATTTAAAATTGATTTTAAACTGTATAAATACAGTCATCATCCGTCTACATAAATTGTATCGGATCATTAATTCTAATTAAAAAATCAAATTCGAAATACCTGATGAATCAAATAAAGAGGTGCCGCAAAAAGATCAGGTGGATGTACTAAATTATGATTTAGTTCATTAGAACTTATAACAGAATATGGACTTGCGAAAAAAGAATCCGGTATTAGCTGTAACAAGAAAGAAGCAACAAACTTTTGAGAAAGCAACTCTGCCTGTTGCTGACTATCTTTTATTTTAAAAGATAGTTGTTTATGTTCGCAACAACTTTTCTTTACTGTGTCTTTTCCGCAGAAATGATCTTTATTCTCTTTGTAAGAATGGGATATAAAAGCCAGTTCATTACTACAAAAATGTGCTGATATCGTAACACCAACTGCTGGTATCAGATATAATGTTGTCAATATTGTAATAAATAACTTCCTCATATTAAGACTGTAGAGTTGTAAAATTATATATTATTACCTGTAAAGTTAATAATTATTTGTTAAAACCTTCTAATAATTCAAACCTCTAAATATAATAACATTATTTTGGTCAGTTTGTAAATTGTTCTTACCTTTGCACCGAACATCGCGGGATAGAGCAGTAGGTAGCTCGTCGGGCTCATAACCCGAAGGTCACTGGTTCGAGTCCAGTTCCCGCTACTAAAAAAAGCCATTCATTTCTGAGTGGCTTTTTTCATTTAAATAAATTACGGAAGAATAAGTAGTTTATTCTCTGGAAAATTTAAGTTATATCAATAATTATATATCCTACAAGATTCAAAAAAACCTTGCAGGATAATCAATTCTTGGCTCTTTGTTCTAAAGCACCTCAAGCTTTATGCTTTATCAATCTCCTCCTGAACAACTTCCCATTCATTTAATAACTTATCCAGCTCTGTTTTTTTAGAATTATAAGCCTTAAAGAATGAAGCATCTTCAATATGTTTATCATAATTTGAAGCCAGCATTTTATCATCTTTCTGAATATCAATCTCTAATTGTTTGATCTGACTTTCAATCTTACTCAACTTATTTTGTAAAGTTTTTGACTTCTTCTGTTCTTCATAAGACAATTTATTATTTTCTTTTGGAGTTGCATTTTTAATAGTGTCTTTTTTCTCCACTTCACGCATATTTTCCAAATTACGCTGCTCTAAATAATAATTGATGTCTCCCAAATATTCTTTGATCTTTGTATCCTTAAATTCAAAAACCGTTTTAGTCATTCCCTGTAAGAAATCCCTATCGTGAGAAACAATAATCAGCGTTCCGTCAAACTTTTTTAAAGCTGCCTTTAATACATTCTTAGACTTAATATCAAGGTGATTCGTAGGCTCATCCATCATCAGCACATTAAACGGCTGTAAAAGCAATTTACAAAGCGCCAGGCGGTTTCTTTCTCCTCCGGAAAGGACTTTTACCTTCTTCTCTACTTCGTCTCCCCTAAACAGGAAAGAACCCAGCATATCACGAACACGGGAACGATTGGAATCCGTAGCAGCATCTTCCATCGTCTGTAATAAAGTAATTTCTCCGTCTAAATATTCTGCCTGATTCTGAGCGAAATACCCCACCTGTACATTATGTCCTAATTTTACATTTCCGGTATATTCAAATTCTTTATTGATCAGTTTTATCAATGTCGATTTACCCTGACCATTCTGACCAACGAAAGCGATCTTACTTCCTCTTTCTACTAATAAATCAATATCTTTCAGAATGACATGATCTCCATAACTTTTTGATACCCCTTCTAATTCGATTACCACTTTCCCCGGAGTCAGCGAAACCGGAAACGTAATATTCATTACGGAATTATCATCTTCATCTACTTCTATTCTCTCTACCTTATCCAATTTCTTGATAAGAGACTGTGCCATAGAAGCTTTTGAAGCTTTTGCTCTAAATTTTTCAATCAGTTTTTCTGTTTCTTCAATCTTCTTCGCCTGATTTTTCTGAGTAGCCAGTTGTTTTTCACGGATCTCGTGTCTCAATCCTAAATATTCAGAATAGGGTTTATTAAAATCGTATATCTTTCCTAAAGAGATCTCAATAGTTCTGTTCGTCACATTATCCAAAAACATTTTATCGTGAGAGACAATTACTACAACTCCCGGATAACTTCGTAAAAACTGTTCCAACCAGATAATTGATTCGATATCCAGGTGATTCGTAGGCTCATCCAGTAATAATATATCATTAGATTGTAACAATAATTTAGCTAACTCAATACGCATACGCCATCCTCCTGAAAATGTATCAGTCAAATTATTAAAAACTTCTCTTTTAAAACCTAAACCTAAAAGAATTTTTTCTGTTTCTCCTACATAATTATACCCTCCTAACAATTCAAATCGATGTGTATAATCGCTAAGATCTTCTATTATCTGACTATACTCATCACTCTCATAATCCGTACGGGTCACTAACTGATGATTAATATCTTCTAATTTTTTTTCAACTTCTTTAATCTCTACAAAAGCCTGATATGCTTCTTCAAGAACGGTACGTCCCTGTTCAAAATCAATATCCTGTCTTAGAAAGCCCATCTTCACTTCTTTCTCTGTTGCTATACTCCCTGAATCAGGAGCAACATCTTTAGAAAGAATTTTAAGCATCGTAGATTTACCAGCACCGTTTTTACCTACTAACCCCACACGGTCACCTGCACCTAATCTAAAGGTTACTTCTTCAAACAAATAAGTTCCTCCAAACGAAACTGATAAATTATGTATGTTCAGCATTATTTTCTATTTTGTATAATTGTTCTATGTTATTCTGTAAATGTATAGTAAATTTGCAATTCACTAATTTTTTTGCAAATGTTAAAAAAAGGATCCAAACTATATAGCATTTTAACAGGAAGTTGTCCTAAATGCCATAAAGAAAGTATGTATGAAGAAAAAAACCCATATATACTCTCTAAAATCTTTAAAATGCATGAAACCTGTTCCCATTGTGGCACAAAATATAAAATCGAACCATCTTTCTTTTTTGGCGCAATGTATGTCAGTTACGGGGTAGGAATCGCTTTTGGAGTAGCTGCATTTATTATTTCTTATCTTTTTATAGGTACAAATTTAAAAACTGCATTTATCTCCATTATAGCTACATTAATTGTTTTTATGCCTTTTATCATGAGAGTATCCCGTAATATCTGGATCAATTTCTTTATAAGCTATGATAAAGACGCTGTCTCAAAATATAAAAATCAATAATACCTATTGATATCTATTTCTTTATCAAGCGGTTTCTGAAATTCAACAAAATCATACAAAACCTCTGCCATTGTAGGTCCTAACATCACTCCTCTTGTTCCCAGACCATTTAATAAAAAAACATTTTTATACAAAGGATGTACTCCTAATAAAGGTCTGCGATCTTTAACTGTAGGTCTTACTGCTGCTAAATGTTCTACTACTTCAAAATCACAGTCTATTAACTCTTTTACTTTCTCTACCAGCTCTGCTTTACCTTTTTCTGTTGGTATATCTGTTTTATCATTCGGGTTATAAGTAGCACCTATTTTATATAGATCATTTCCTATCGGTAAAATAAAAACACTCGTTTTAACAATTACATCCAGATCTAAATCAGGTGTTTTAATAATCAGTAATTCTCCTTTTGTTCCATCTAATGGTAAATCTCTAAATAACGGATTAAAATGCATCCCAAAGCCTTCTGCGAAAACAATACTCTTTGCTTTTACATCTTTATACTGAACAAAATCTTCTTTTATTTCTAACAAATCGTAATCAAAAGAAGTCTCGCTCATAGAATCTATGGAATGGAGATATTTTTTATATCCGTCTAATAAAGTTGAGATCTCCAGATAACCAGTTTGTAAAACTTCACCATAACCAAAAGGAGAACGGAAATTTTTATATTTTTTATTTTTTAACTGCGTTGATAGAAAAGGTGCCAATGAAGGTTTATCCGCAGCAATAAACCAATTATTTTGCTCTTCAACTGAAAAAAACTTTCTGTAAACAGGCATTTTAAAATCCAGCTTAAGGCTTAATTTATCTTCCAGCCTATGATAGAAATCAGCTGCTTTTTTTATCTGTTCCTGCGCACCCCAGACTTCACTAAAACGTTTTAAGATCACAGGATTATAAAGTCCTCCTGCAACTCGGGAGGAATGTTGGGAATCATTATCAAACACAACGATGGATTTATTATTCTGCAAAGCTGTTTCTGCAAAAGAAACACCCGCAAGACCACAACCTACAATTATATAATCTTTCATAATTACAAAAATAAAAAACTCTTACCCCAAAAAGGTAAGAGTTATATTTGAATTGGAGAAACTTCTTATTAATAGTTCCACATATCCTGTTCGAAGTTGCGGATTTTATCTTTTATTCTTTCAGACTCTAACAATTGCATCTGCGCATTGTCTTTCATGTAATCTTCAACTTTTCTGTCACCATAAACATTTTCCTCTTTATAGATAACACCATTAAATCTTCTTGAATTCAGTAAATGATCAAAAGAGATCGGCATTGCTGAATTTCTGTCATTAAAAGCTTTCGCTTCATGAAGTACTTCACGAGCATCAGGGAAATATACCCAAAATAACTCTACATAGTCTTTTTCTTCATTATCTATTGTATAAACATCCGGAGCAATTGGAGCAATTCCAATCAATCTGTATTTTAACTCACCCTGACGTTTATCAAAATACCAGTATCCCATAATTTTATAATCACTGATATCTTCAGATGTTAAATCTCTTCTTACGATATATTCGTCAGAAATCTTCTCACCGGCATTGAATTGCTCTCTACCAGTATCTGTAGTATCAACTTTTGACAAAGAAGCCTGAATATCCTGTAACGATTTTTTTGCAATAAAATAACTATCTGTGTATACTTCTGTTATTTTACCGGATCTCATACCTGCTGATAAGGCATCATATAATGATCTTCTCTCTTTACCAATATTCATTGTATCAATAGGGTAATACAGCGGGAAATTAATTCTTTCGTCAAGATCAATAATCTCCCATACTTTTTTCCCCATTAACACATCTCTATCATCAACATAACCATAAGGTAATGGTTTGTCATTATCAGCTAAATCTTGTGCTTCAGACTTCACACCAATCTGATTTGGTGTTTTGGCATTAAGCAAATTAGATTGTGCAAAAGAAGTCATGCTTCCTAATAAAAGAACGACAACTGATAAAAAATTTCTCCAATTCATATTTTTAAATTCTAAGTTGTTTTTAAGTAAAGCGTCAAAGCTAACTTAAAATAATTATTGTATTTCAAATGCTACCGGAGCTGTTTTAGGTAACATATAGTTTCCTGCCCCGTCTAATTTTGTTTTAATCTCAGAAATAATAATCATATCGCCTCTGCTTGCTTTAGAAATAGCTGCTTTAGCTCTTGCATCTAATTTATTTCCTGAAACTACAACTGTTGGTTGTCCAGGTGCTTTAATATTAAATCCTGTAACTGACAATCCTATATCAAAATCAAAATCTTCTAATTTAGCACCTATTGTAGAAACTTCTAAGTTAGATTTAGGTCCTTTTACAGTTCCTGTTTCTCCTCTAACGGTTCCTACCGGGCTAGGAATTCCTTTAACTCTGAATGTTTTTGCATCAGTGACAGTTTTTCCATCAGGTAATTTACCTGTTACATTAATTGTAACTTCACGTCCCTGTACTGTAGTAACATCCATAATATATTTACCAGTAGTACCTGATTTAGATAATCCGGGACCACTAGCTGTTACACTATTATCAGCCACTCCGGCAAATGAAATCGACATAGGGTTTTTAACTCCTCTGTATACAACATTCATTTTATCTGCAGAAATTGTAGCAGAATTAGGTCTTGGTACAACAACATATTTTCCTTCAAACTTCAGAGGAATACTTTTTCCGTCCTCTAAAAACGAAAATTGTCCGTTAATTGATTGTTCTCCTATGCCACCTGCAGTTAATGAAATAACAGCTTGTCCGTTTATTAACTGACCAGGACCTTCAAACGAAGTGGGTTTAGTGTTTTCGTCATAACGACCTAACACAACTTTACCTTTAACCTCTTCACCTTGAAAATAAGCATTTTTCTCTAAAACTACGATCGCTTGATAATTGCTGTAAGATGCTGCCTGAACTGCTGCTTTTCCTAAAGCAGCACTGATTACATCAGACTCAGCCTTCTTAACATCACTTTGCCATGCTGATAATTTTGCTAAAGAGGCAATTGCTGGAAAGCCTTTAAAATGGTAATTTAAAAACTTATCTTTTAAACCATCTTTAGTAATAACATCAGAAACATCAAACGATTTATTAACTTGGTTTAATATTGCAACATATTTTTTTTCATCACTAAGAGCATTTTTCATTTCAGTTTTATAAACAGTAATAGCACTCATTACCTCATTACCTCTCTTCGTGTATCCGTCACCTGTAAACCAACTATTATCAAGATTATCTGCTTTATCCATTGATTCATAAGGCAGTTTACCTTCTACTGGTTCTACACCTACTAAAGCTTCTGTTTTTAAAGTAGCTATAAAGTCATAAAACTTTTTTGTCGCATCCTGAACTTTATGTGCTGTTGCTGCAGCAACGGCAAACTGACCTTTAGCTTCTACAGCTTTAGTGTCTAATGCCTGCATCATTTCCTCATTCGTAAAACTTGAAGATTCATTTGCTGCTTCAAATTTCTCATTCATCAATCCAAAAGCCGATAATACTTCTTTGGACATATTCAATGCTAACATCGCGATAAAAACCAGATACATCAGGTTTATCATCTTTTGTCTGGGGGTTAATTTTCCTCCTGCCATTCTATTTTCTAATTAGTTTTTTTTGTGAATAAATTTAATTTTATTAGTATAACTAATTAGCCTTTGTTAGTCATTGCAGAAAGCATACCACCATAAACATTATTTAATGAAGATAAGTTTGCACTTAATGAACTCATTTGTGCTTTTAACTTATCAGCATTTTCAGCTACTTCTTTATTAATTTCAGTATTTCTTGAAACACTTTCTAATTGCACTTTATAAAGACTGTTCAAAGATTCCATTTGTGCAGCAGCTAAAGACATCTCTTCACTATATTTTCTAGTAGAAGCTACTGAATCTACAGTTGGAGCAATTCCTTTTGCAGCTACTTCGAAATTTTTAATACTATTTCCTAAACTTGCCATTAATTCTCCATCAATTTTAGCATCTTTTAATAAGCTATCTAATTTTTGAGATAATAAACCCTGTGCTTCTGTTGCTTCCTGAGTATCTTTCTTAACCGTTTTGTTAGAAGCATTTCCCCCTGCAAGCTCCGGATAAACAAGAGACCAATCTAATTCATCATCAACAGGTTCAAATGCAGAAAGAGCAAAAATAGCCGCTTCCACAACAAGACCAATTGTTAACATTAAATTCCCTGATATTGGTCCAAATTCTATGTGAGTAATTTTGAATAATGCTCCAATAATTACAACCGCAGCTCCCATACCATATGAGAAGTTCATTACTTTTTTGCTTAAAATCGCCATTTTTTAATCTTTTTTTTGTTAATTTATTTTTCTTTTTTTGATATTCATAATAATCATCCATAAAGAATAAGTATTATATATTATATTACGATGTATAAGGAAATAAATATAATTTCTTATTTTCCAGTTACCTGAGTTCCCATATAATCCTGAACTGTTCTGAAACCAATATAACTTCTTGCTGAATCAGCATACTCATAATCTCTTGTACTTACCTGCAAGAAATAAGCAACATCTTTCCACGAACCACCTCTTGTTACTTTACGTTTATTAGTTGCATCAGAAACATTTGGATTCATAGTAGACACAAACTCATAAGCTCCTGCCTCATAGGATGAATCAGTCCATTCAGCAACATTACCTGCCATATTATAAAGGTTATATCCATTTGAACCATATGATTTTGCTTCTACTGTATATAAAGCACCATCAGCAGCATAATCTCCTCTATTTGGTTTAAAGTTAGCTAAAAAACAACCTTTGTCATCTTTAGCATAAGGACCACCCCATGGATAAGTTGCAGATTCTAAACCACCTCTGGCGGCATACTCCCACTCTGCTTCGGTTGGTAATCTAAAAGAATTTATCTGATCTCTTCCTTTTCTTTTCTTGATATAAGCATTTTTATACAATGTTCTCCATGCACAGAAAGCTTTTGACTGTTCCCAGCTCACTCCTACTACAGGATAATCGCCATAAGCCTGATGCCAAAAATAATCATTGTGCATTGGCTCATTATATGAATAAGCAAAATCTTTAATCCAAACAGTAGTATCAGGATAAATTAATTTTTCTTCAATTCTGATAAAATCTCTACGCTTACCTCCACCTTTAACTTTTGCAGCTGCCTGAATATCCATCCAGGTATAACGGAACTTTAATTTATTAACATCAACCGTTCTTCTTCCATTATATGATTCTTCTGCAGGAATGTACATAGAGTCCATTACTTCTACATAATACTCATCAGGATATTTCTGAGGATCTGTTATTAATTTCGCCTTACGATTTAATTTTCTGCCAGCATACGGATCATCATCCGTTCCTACACTATAGTAGTTCTCGTACATATATTTATCATAAGCAGATAATTTCGCTGGATCAGTATCACTAAAAGCATATTCACCGATACCACCTGTTCCGGCAGTCTGACCTAGCTCATCAGCTAAAATAGCTAACCTAACTCGTATTATCGAATCCTTAACCCATTCTACGAATTGTCTGTACTCACTATTAGTAATTTCAGTTTCATCCATATAAAAGGCCCTAACAGTAACCGTTTTAGTAGGAGCATCTTGTATATTAGCTAAATCATCATCTGATTTTCCCATAATATAAGATCCCCCAGGAACTAATGTCATACCAAAAGGCTTCTCTGGATGCCATTTTTTACCTTTAACACCTACTAATTCGCCTCTGTCGCTTGATCCACAACTAAACATTAATGACAAAATTGCTGTTAATGCAATGAACTTCTTCATATAAACTTGGGTATTATGTATTTAATTTTGAGTGCGCAAACCTATTTATTTATTTTTTAAAAAACAATTATTTTGTTAAATAAAACTTAAACCTCGCAAATCTACACTCTCCTTTTTCTGTTATTATTATTTTTAAAAAATATTTTTTCTCTGTGTTTTCCACCATCTTTCAGGCAATTCCTGGTTACAGGCACCTAAATAATCTTCATGTGTACATGGTAATAACGTATTTCTTTTTAATTTATTATTAACATTTGATATAAATGGTATTTCTATCCACCATCTTTCCGTTTTATTGCTTTTAAAAAAGATCAATTCTTCTTCTTCAAAAGGAACAATATACTTTATGTACTCCTCTCTACCGCCAAAAGGATACTCATTGGATCTATAATGAAAACCCTCTATGAAATACCACACAATCTGAGACATAAGCATTGCTTCTGCTTTAGAATTTTTATGATTAAACACACCAAAAGCAGAAACTTTGTCACTTATTCCAGCATATCTTGACAAAGAACAAATCTCTTTTCCATTGAAGCCATTTGGCACAAAAGTAATAAAATTACCTGAATCAGAGGATTTAACAACGGATAAATCTAAACTTACTAAGTCTGCATCTCTGAAAACAGGCTCCGCAATCGTCTGATTACCAGTTACTTCACCTAAACGATAAGCCTCAAAAAATAATTTTTCTATCAAATCAATTTCTTCTTGTGAATTATAGTAGGTCTGATAACCTATGTTGCTGTAATTAAACAAATTATTTGGTTCATCAACAATCATTTTCGTCAAATATGACGTTGCTGGTTCTGTTCTTTCTTCTTTTTCAAAATCAAACTTACTATCTATTGCAACCAAATTGACCATTTGTTCCAATTCATCGTATGCACGATACATAGCATAAGTCAAGTCCTGTGAGCCTCCTATAACAATTGGCACAACCCCGGTTTTTATAAGACTTGCAGTTATTTTTTCCAGTACATAATAAGTATCTGTTAAAGAATCTCCTGCATCTATATTCCCTAAATCTACAATTCTCGCATCCCAGTTTCCGGGAAACAACCTGTAAAATTCTTTTCTGAAATGGTTCAAATTTACTTTTCCTTCTTCGTCTTCCAACCCACGATTTTCTAAAACGCCAATAATTGCAATCTTAGTATTTGTCAATTCAGGAAACTCTTCTTCTGTATGCAGAATGACTTTATTCCCTAAAGACTGCTGAGAAGAAGCTTTGATAAATTCCAACATTTCCGTATCTATCGGTTTCAGAAAATCAAATTCCATTTCTTATTTCTTTTTAGTTACTGTTTTTTTTGCAGTAGTCTTTGTTGTTGTTGTTGTCTTAGTCGCTTTCTTTTCAGGAGTTTTTTTAGCAATCATTTCTTTCACTTCATCTAAAGTCAGCTTTGCAGCATCAACATCTTTACTTAATTCAATCTTTATTTTTCCTTTAGTAATTACTGATCTGCCCCAACGTGCTTTTTCTACCTTAATGCCTTCTGCTTCCCAGTTATGAATTACTTTATCAATATCTTTCTGTAATTTATCTTCTATTAATTCTACAATATCGGATTGAGATAAATTATCAAAATTATATTTCTTGTTTACATTAATAAACATTCCATTCCATTTAATGAAAGGACCAAAACGCCCTACTCCTTTTTGTACAGCTTCATTTTTATAAGTTGCAATTGGAGCATCTGCCTTTTCTTTTTCTTTAATCAGTTCTTCTGCTCTTTCTAATGTTACATCCAGTGGATCTTCTCCTTTTGGTAACGAAATAAAAGTTTTACCATGACGTACATAAGGCCCAAAACGACCATTATTCACTTCTACCTCTTCTCCTTTATAATTCCCTAAAGCCTTTGGAAGTAAAAATAAATTCAAAGTATCTTCAAGTGTAATTGTTCCTATATTCTGATCGGACATTAAACTTGCGAATTTTTTTTCTTCATCATCTGCTTCCCCAATTTGTGCCATAGGACCAAACTTTCCTAGCCGAACACTTACCTTTTTTCCGGTTTTAGGATCTATACCTAAAACTCTTTCACCTGATTCTCTTTCTGCATTTGCTTCTACTTCAACAACTGTTGGATGAAATTTATTATAAAAATCTTTCATCATTTTAGTCCAATTCTCATTTCCGGAAGCAATTTCATCGAAATCCTGCTCTACCTTCGCAGTAAAATTATAATCTAATATCGCTTCAAAATGATTTACTAAAAAGTCATTTACAATCGTCCCAATATCTGTCGGAACTAATTTTCCTTTATCTGAACCAACATTTTCTTTTAATTTTTTCTCTACTATTTTTCCGGATTGAAATACTAATTGAATATATCCTCTTTCCTGACCTTCAAAATTTCCTTTTTCAACATAATTTCTATTAATAATAGTAGAAATTGTCGGAGCATAAGTCGATGGTCTACCTATTCCCAGTTCTTCTAGTTTTTTCACTAAAGATGCTTCTGTATATCTGGCAGCCGGTCTTGTAAAACGTTCTGTTGCTGTAATATAATTATTCAATAACTTTTCATTTACTTTCATTATAGGTAACATTCCTTCCTGCTCTTCCTCTTCATCATCATGTCCTTCAAGATATACTTTTAAAAATCCTTCAAAAAGTAAAACTTCTCCTGTTGCTGTAAATAATTCTTTATGATTTGATGCTTCTATCTTAACATTTGTTCTTTCTAACTGCGCATCACTCATTTGAGAAGCTAAGGTTCTTTTCCATATCAGATCATACAATCTTGCCTGATCCCGATCTATATTAACAGAGTGTCTTGACATGTCTGTAGGACGAATTGCTTCGTGTGCTTCCTGTGCTCCTTTATTTTTATTAGCAAAAGTTCTCGGTTTACTGTATTCTTTACCATATGACTTTATAATTTCTTCCTTTGCTGCTTCTACTGCATCATTAGACAGATTTACACTATCTGTTCTCATATAGGTAATTAACCCAGCCTCATATAGTCTTTGCGCCATCATCATAGTCACTCCTACAGGAAAATATAATTTTCTTGCCGCCTCCTGTTGTAAAGTAGAAGTTGTAAAAGGTGCTGCCGGTGATTTTTTTGTTGGTTTTGTCTCCAGATCAGAAACTTTGTAATCAGAACCCGTATTTTTATTTAAAAATTCTTCCGCTTCTTTTTTTGTAGCAAAATTCTTTGGTAGTTTTGCTTTAAACACTTTTCCTGCCTCATTCGAGAACTCTGCAACAATACTATAAGAAGCTTCTGTTTTGAAATTCTGGATTTCACGTTCTCTTTCTACAATCAACCGAACAGAAACAGACTGTACTCTTCCTGCTGATAATCCTCCTTTTACTTTTTTCCATAACACAGGAGAAAGCTCATACCCCACCAGTCTGTCTAACACTCTTCTTGCCTGTTGCGCATTAACCAAATCGTAATTAATACCTCTTGGATTTTCGATTGCTTTAAGAATAGCTGATTTAGTAATCTCATGAAAAACAATACGTTTTGTTTTCTTCTCATCTAATTTTAATTCTTCTGCCAAATGCCATGCAATAGCCTCTCCTTCACGATCCTCATCACTCGCCAACCAAACAGTATCTGCTGCTTTAGATAAATCTTTAAGCTTTTTTACTAAAGCTTTTTTATCAGAAGAAACTTCATATTTAGGTTTAAAATCTTTCTCAACATCCACACCTAATTCTTTTGAAGGCAAGTCAGCAATATGTCCGTAACTTGACTCTACCTGAAAATCTTTTCCTAAAAATTTTTCTATAGTTTTAGCCTTAGCAGGCGACTCCACGATTACTAAATTCTTTGCCATTTCTCTTATTTTTGTGGGACAAAAGTATATGATTTTTTATAAACAATGATACCCGAACAATTAATTAATCACTTATTCCCTCTTCAATTCGTCCAATTTCATCAATTTCATCTTCTTTTTCAAAACCTATAAAAGCCTTGTAACTCAAGTATATTGGCACATAAGTATAAGCCACTGTAAACAAAATTCCTATACCACAAAGAAAAATCCCCATCTGTGCGATCATTCCTGCAACTAAAGTCAACAAGAAAGTCATTATCCAGTTTTTATTCCCTATTTTGAAGGAAACCTTCACAATTTCAGAAACAGATAACTCCGGATTAAAAGCATAAATTACAATTAAATAACTTAACGGGACAGACAGATATATTAAAGGGAAGAAACAAAGCATATATCCAATAATCATTATTCCAAAATATATTGTTCCCAGAATAAATGTTTTTAAAATATATTTTCCGGAAAAAAACCGAAATAAATCTCCGGAACCGGAATTTTCTCCAAAATCCTTCTCTTTACATACTGTAAAAAACCCTGCTATGAAACCAATCATTATAGCACATATCACAAAAAACCCTACAATTATTGAAATAATCAGAATAATTCCTCCTATTATATCTGAAACACCGTCTGAAACAATAGATTCCCCATCCATAAAAATTATCAGAGGAAATACAATAATCCCTACAACTACCATCATCATTACAAACATAGCCAAAACCATCAGAAATCCCTGAACCCATACTTTTTGAAATAAATCGAATGATTTACTCAATATGTTGCCAAAATCCATTGGCTTACTATTCTCTATCTTAGAATTTATTACTGAAAAATCCATAATTATATATATTAAAAAGATTATATTAAAAACTGATGCAATGATATAAAATAAAACTAGATTTTTACTCTGTCATTATGTCACCTTTTATTTTATAAATTCTATCTTTGCAAATTAAGGAACAATTCCCTAGTTGATACTTTATGGAAAAGATAATTGAAGAAGATAAACAAGGTCAGACTCTTGTATTAGAACAAAAACAAAATAATAAACGTAAGTTATTTATAGAAAGTTATGGTTGCCAGATGAATTTTGCAGACAGCGAAATTGTCGCTTCAATCATGGCAAATGAAGGTTATAATACAACTCAGATTCTTGAAGAAGCAGATTTAGTACTGATAAACACTTGTTCTATCCGGGACAAAGCAGAATTAACAATCAGAAAAAGATTAGAAAAATATAATGCTGTAAAAAGAACCAACCCTAAAATGAAAGTAGGGGTACTAGGCTGTATGGCAGAACGTTTAAAAAGCCAGTTTCTTGAAGAAGAAAAAATAGTAGATCTTGTAGTAGGTCCTGATGCCTATAAAGATTTGCCGAATCTACTTTTGGAAGTAGAAAGTGGAAGAAATGCAGTAAATGTTATTTTATCTAAAGATGAAACGTATGGAGACATCTCACCTGTTCGCTTACAAACTAATGGCGTTTCTGCATTAGTTTCTATTACTCGTGGTTGTGACAATATGTGTACTTTTTGCGTAGTACCTTTTACTCGTGGTCGTGAACGTAGTCGTGATCCTCAAAGTATATTAGAAGAAATAACTGATCTGGAGAATAAAAATTTTAAAGAAGTTACATTATTAGGTCAAAACGTAGACAGTTATTTATGGTATGGTGGCGGATTAAAGAAAGATTTTGAAAAAGCCAGTGAAATACAAAAAGCAACTGCCACTGATTTTTCTCAATTATTAAGTATGGTTGCCAAAGCCTTTCCTAAAATGAGAATTCGTTTTTCAACGTCTAATCCACAGGATATGCATGAAAGTGTTTTACACACTATTGCTAAATATAAAAACATCTGTAATCATATTCATCTTCCCGTCCAATCCGGAAGCACCAGAATTTTACAGGAAATGAACCGTCAACATACTCGTGAGGAATATATAGAACTTATTGATAAGATTAAAACAATTATTCCGAACTGTGCCATATCTCAGGATATGATTATCGGTTTCCCAACAGAGACAGAACAAGATCATCAGGATACTTTAAGTTTGATGGAATATGTACAGTATAATTTTGGTTATATGTTCTCCTATTCTGAAAGACCAGGAACTATGGCTGCCAGAAAAATGAAAGATGATATCCCTGAGGAAGTAAAGAACCATCGTTTACAGGAAGTTATTGATCTGCAACAAACACATAGTTTAAACAATAATAAAATGTATATAGGCAAAACAGTTGAAGTTCTTGTTGAAAGAATATCAAAAAAATCAGACATGCATTGGTCCGGAAGAAATTCGGAAAACACTACTGTAGTTTTCCCTAAAGCAGATTTTAAAATAGGTGATTTTGTACTAGTTAAAATAACAGACTGTACATCCGGAACACTGATAGGTGACCCTGTTTCAATAGCACTTGATAATTAAACCATAATCTTTCTGTTTTCTATTCTTATATCCTAAGAAATAAAACAGAAAATAAAATACAAACTCCGAATATCGGAAATTAAAGAATAATAAATGGAGTCTATTCAAGCAACAAAACAACGATTTGAAATTATCGGGAATGATCCGAAATTAAATCGTGCAATAGAAAAAGCTATTCAGGTTGCTCCTACAGATATTTCTGTATTGGTTACCGGAGAAAGTGGAGTTGGTAAAGAAAGTATTCCTAAAATCATACATTCTCTTTCACACAGAAAACATGGTAAATATATTGCTGTAAACTGTGGTGCAATCCCGGAAGGAACAATCGACAGTGAACTTTTTGGCCATGAAAAAGGATCTTTTACCGGTGCTACAAGCACTCGCGAAGGCTATTTTGAAGTAGCTGACGGTGGTACTATCTTTTTAGATGAAGTAGGTGAATTGCCTCTTACCACACAAGTACGGCTATTACGTGTTCTTGAAAATGGAGAGTTTATTAAAGTTGGCTCTTCCCAAGTACAGAAAACAAATGTAAGAATTGTAGCTGCAACTAACGTTCAGATGTTTGAAGCAATAGAAAAAGGACGTTTCAGAGAAGATCTTTATTATAGATTAAGCACAGTAGAGATAACACTTCCTCCTTTAAGAGATCGCAAAGAAGACATTCATTTGTTATTCAGAAAGTTTGCTTCTGATTTCGCTCATAAATACAAAATGCCTGTTATCAGATTAGAAGATAACGCTGTTGAACTATTATTAAAATTCCGTTGGAATGGAAATATTCGCCAGCTTCGTAATGTTGCCGAACAGATATCTGTATTAGAAACCAATAGAAATATTTCATTAAAAACATTACAATCTTACTTACCTCATGAAGAGACTAATCTTCCGGCAATAATTAAAAATAAAAAGAACGAAGGTGACTTCAGCAATGAAAGAGAAATTCTTTATAAGGTGCTTTTTGATATGAAAAGCGACCTAAATGATCTAAAAAAACTAACTCTGGAATTAATGCAGAAAGGAAGTCTTAAAACCCAGGAAGCTAATCAGAATCTGATAAAAAAAATCTATGGTTCTTATAATGAAAATGAAATTGATTTTGAAGAAGAACCACATGTGTCTGTTTTAAGACCTCCGGTTAATAATCAAAAGGAAGTCTTTGAGGAACCGGAAGACAATTACCTTTTTGCAGAAACAGTTGAAGAAGAAGAAACATTAAAATTAGAAGAAAAAGAAATCGAATTGATAAAAAAAGCCCTAGAAAGAAATAAAGGAAAAAGAAAAGCTGCAGCGGATGAATTGGGTATTTCCGAAAGGACTTTATACAGAAAAATAAAACAATTTGATTTATAGTTTATTTAAATTTTCAAAAAAGAATATGAGTAAAATTAAAAACATAACTTTTATTATAGTAATTTTATTTTGTTTCAGTAGTTGTTCTGTTTACAACTTTACCGGAACCGGAAAAATTGACGCTAATACTTTTCAGGTGAATTACTTTCAGAACAATGCTCCCTTAATTGAACCGGGAATTGAAAGAACATTTACACTGGAATTACAGGATCTAATCCAAAATCAAACTAACTTAAACCTGGTAACTTCCGGGGGTGATTTAGTATATGAAGGTGAAATTGTTGAATACAGAGTAAGTCCAATGACTGCTACAGCTAATCAAACTGCTGCTCAGAGTAGGCTTTCTTTATCAGTAAATGTCCGTTTTACAAATAAAAACACACCTACTGATGATTTTGAAAAAAGATTTTCTTTTTACTATGATTATAATGGAACGGAATTATTAACAGGAGCAAAACTAAATGAAGCTTTAGATGCAATCTTTGAAAGAATTACACAAGATGTTTTTAATGCTTCTCTAGCAAAATGGTAATACTAAAATTTTAATTTTGAATTTAACAGATTACATATCTTTACTAAATAACTCAAATGCTATTAATAACGAGCAGACTCTTTCTTTGGAAAAAATTTTGGATGAATTTCCATATTTTCAGAGTGCAAGAGCCTTACGCTTAAAAGGATTGTATGATCAGAATAGTTTTAAATACAATCATGCTCTGAAAATTACTGCTGCTCATACTACAGATAGAACTGTCTTATTTGATTTCATTACCTCTGATCATTTTATTTCTGTTCAGAAAGAACCTGTCTCTACTATAGAGGAGATACCTTCTCATATTGAAACTACAGAAAGTATCAGTACTGAAAAAGAAAAACAGGAACTACCGACCAACACTCTCGAAGAATCTATAAAAAATACCATAAAAGAAGCTTCACTTATTATAGAGAAAGAATCAACAGAAGAAAGTAAAGAAGATACGACTGAATCAATAGAAGAAAAATTATCTATCGGAAAACCTCTGGATTTTTCTAAAGAAGAGAAATATTCTTTTCAGGAATGGCTTCAGTTATCTAATTTTCATACTGTAAAAAGAGAGGATGATCCAATAAAAGAAGATTTTTTTGACGAATTAGATCCTGAAAGACAAAAAAAATTAGACCTGATTGATAAATTTATTGAAACCAATCCAAAAATCATAGCCAGTAAAACAAGTACTATAAACATTGCGATTTCAGAGAAAAACATTCAGGACAGCGCTTATTTAATGACCGAAACTTTAGCTAAAGTATACCTTGAACAGAAAAAATATCAAAAAGCAATTCAGGCATATGAAATTTTAATTTTGAAATATCCAGAAAAAAGTACTTTCTTTGCAGACCGAATTGACGATATAAAGACATTACAACAAAATAATAATTAAACGATGAATACATTTTCAATTTTTTTAGTTTTAATAACAATAGTTTGTTTCCTATTAATCATAGTTATTATGGTACAAAACCCTAAAGGTGGTGGATTATCTTCTACTTTTGGAAGCTCTCAGATGATGGGTGGTGTACAAAAAACTACAGATTTCTTAGATAAAAGTACTTGGGCTTTAGGTACCATACTAATCGTTTTAATTTTATTATCCGGTTTAAGTTTTGATGGCGGAAGTGCCGGAGGTTCAAAAATCATAGATGAAAAAGCGATTCCTACTGCTACCGTACCACCTGTACAAAAGGAAGTACCGACTGCAACACCAACAACTACTACTGAAAAAACAGAATAAATAATAGCATAATAATATTCTTAGTTATAGAAAATGTCAGCATGTCAGTGTTGACATTTTTTTTTAACCAAAAATGGCAATTTAACCAATTGGCATAATTTCTGTCTATTTCATAGCAATCAATTAAGTAATAACAAAATCATATATTATGGCATTAAAAATCAAACCTCTTTCAGATAGAGTTCTTATTGAACCTATAGCAGCAGAAACAAAAACAGCTTCTGGAATTTTTATTCCCGATACTGCAAAAGAAAAACCACAACAAGGTACTGTAGTAGCTGTAGGAAACGGTTCTAAAGATCACACAATGACTGTAAAAGTTGGAGATACCGTTTTATACGGAAAATACTCCGGAACAGATTTAAAACTTGAAGGTAAAGATTACCTTATCATGAGAGAAGATGATATTCTTGCAATAATCTAAAAAAAATATAGAAATTTTAACTTAAATGTTTAAAAGCAAAAAAAGACTACTAAAATGGCAAAAGAAATAAAATTTGATATTGAAGCTCGTGACGGTTTAAAACGCGGAGTTGATGCATTAGCAAATGCAGTAAAAGTAACTTTAGGACCTAAAGGTCGTAATGTAATTATTGGAAAAGCATTTGGCGGACCAACTGTAACAAAAGATGGTGTTTCTGTAGCAAAAGAGATCGAATTAAAAGATACTCTGGAAAATATGGGAGCACAAATGGTAAAAGAAGTTGCTTCAAAAACAAATGATTTAGCAGGAGACGGTACAACAACAGCTACTGTACTTGCTCAGGCAATTGTAAAAGAAGGATTAAAGAACGTTGCTGCAGGTGCTAATCCAATGGATTTGAAAAGAGGTATCGATAAAGCAGTAGAAGCTATCGTTGCTGACTTAGCGAAACAAGCTAAAGAAGTGGGTGGATCTTCTGAAAAAATAAAACAAATTGCAGCTATTTCAGCTAATAATGATGAAATCATTGGTGAATTAATTGCTACAGCTTTTGATAAAGTAGGAAAAGAAGGTGTTATTACTGTTGAAGAAGCTAAAGGAACAGATACGTATGTAGATGTTGTTGAAGGTATGCAGTTTGACAGAGGATATCTTTCTCCTTACTTTGTTACTAACTCAGAAAAAATGGAAGTAGAACTTGAAAATCCATATATTCTTTTATATGATAAAAAAGTTTCTTCTCTAAAAGAATTACTTCCTGTATTAGAACCAATCGCACAATCAGGAAAACCTTTACTTATCATTGCTGAAGATGTTGACGGTGAAGCTCTATCTACTTTAGTAGTAAATAAACTAAGAGGTTCTTTAAAAATTGCAGCTGTTAAAGCTCCTGGTTTTGGAGACAGAAGAAAAGCAATGTTAGAAGATATTGCTATTTTAACCGGAGGTACTGTAATCGCCGAAGAAAGAGGGTATACCCTTGAAAGCACTACTCTGGAAATGTTAGGTACTTGTAACAGAGTAACTATCGATAAAGACAACACAACGATCGTTAGCGGTAGCGGTGAAGCAGAAATGATCAAAAATCGTGTAAATCAGATTAAAGGTCAAATGGAAACAACAACTTCTGATTATGACAAAGAAAAATTACAGGAACGCTTGGCTAAATTGGCTGGTGGTGTTGCCGTTCTTTATGTTGGTGCTGCTTCTGAAGTAGAAATGAAAGAAAAGAAAGACAGAGTTGATGATGCATTACACGCAACCAGAGCCGCTGTAGAGGAAGGAATTGTTGCTGGTGGTGGCGTAGCCCTTTTAAGAGCTAAAAACGCCTTATCTTCATTAAAAGCAGACAATGCTGATGAAGCTACCGGTATTCAGATTGTATCTCGTGCAGTAGAAGCTCCTTTAAGAACTATTGTAGAAAATGCTGGTTTAGAAGGGTCTGTGGTAGTAGCTAAAGTAGCCGAAGGAAAAGGTGATTTTGGATACAATGCAAAAACAGACGAATATGTAGACTTGTTAAAAGCCGGTATTATTGATCCTAAAAAAGTAACTCGTGTAGCTCTTGAAAATGCTGCTTCTGTTGCTGGTATGATCCTTACTACTGAATGTGCTTTAGTTGACATTAAAGAAGAAAATACTGGTGGTGGAATGCCTCCAATGGGTGGTATGCCGGGCATGATGTAATATAAAATAATTAATTTTCTAAAAAGCAGGTTGTTTAAAACAACCTGCTTTTTTTATTCATTTATCCTAATACCATAACGCATCCATCCTGTATCTGTAGTAGAGAGGCACAGCTGTGCCTCTCTACTACAGATACAGACAGGCATATGTTTTTATATGAAATAATTACACAAAAACAAAACAGGCTGTTCTATGAACAGCCTGTTTATATTAATGAAGCAGAAATACAATTCTTATACTACAATTGTTCCTCTTCTTTCTTTGGTCCCTTTTTTAATAATTTGAACAATACAGGAACGGTTGTAAACAACACTATAACAATAATGATGACCTCTATATGCTCCTTTAAATCAATCCCGAATTTCTTTAGAAAAATATCATATAAATAGTGCCCTGCCAATAATAAGCTGAAAGACCATAATATGGAACTTACAATATTATACAACATAAATTTTTTCTTATCCATCAAAACAATCCCGGCTACAATAGGTGCAAATGTTCTGAACACCGGTAAGAACCTAGCAAAAACAATTGCTCTTCCTCCATACTTCTCAAAAAAGTCTCTGGACTGAAATAAATATTTTTTCTTAAACCAGAATGTATCCTGTCTATTATAAAGATACTCTCCACTTTTTGCTCCAAACCAATATCCTACGATATTACCTAATATACCTGCTAATGCGATCATACTGGCTA
Source organism: Flavobacterium sp. AK-301 (assembly GCF_058310215.1). Taxonomy (NCBI): domain Bacteria; kingdom Pseudomonadati; phylum Bacteroidota; class Flavobacteriia; order Flavobacteriales; family Flavobacteriaceae; genus Flavobacterium; species Flavobacterium sp. AK-301. The sequence goes on along the minus strand of NZ_JBZEES010000005.1, from coordinate 85,058 downwards.
AAAGAGCAACATTTAAAAAATCACTTTCAACTACAAATAACAACTCAATCAGCTGTCTGCTGTATATACCTGCTAAAAACAGCAAACTGTCTCCAGGCAAGAAAAAACCAGCAAATAGCCCTGTCTCTGCAAAAATTATAAAAAGAACCACATAAAGCCCAATACCTACTCCTCCGATTTCCATATTAATATAGAATTCCGGATTTATAAGCTGTTTCCAATCAAAATTATCCATCTAAAAATATCTAAAATAATAACTACTCTTCTTTGCTCCCTATTCCAAGTTCACCTTCCCATTTACTTACTGCACTAGTAGATAATGCATTCCCTAATACGTTTGTCATACTACGCGCCATATCACAGAAATGGTCTATCGGAAGTATTAAAAGTATTCCTTCCGGTGGAATTCCAAACATAGTACATGTTGCCACAACCACTAATAAAGAAGCTCTAGGCACACCTGCAACACCTTTACTGGTAATCATCAACACTAATAACATGATGAACTGCTGACTAAGAGGCATGTGCACTTCATAAACCTGTGCAATAAAAATACTTGCAAAAGTCATATACATCATACTTCCGTCTAAATTGAATGAATATCCTAATGGTAAAGTAAAGGAAACTATTTTACTTGGACAACCAAATTTTTCTAATTCTTCTGTTAATTTTGGAAAAACAGCTTCACTACTGGTTGTCGAAAAAGCAATCAACAAAGGACTCTTTATTCTTTTCAGTAATTCCCATAAACGATTCCCTAAAATCAAATATCCTATTATTAATAGAACTACCCATAAAGCAAGAATACCTAAACTGAATGCAAACAAGTATTTTGCATATACAACAAATATTTCGAAACCATAACTTGCTACAGCTGCAGATACTGCTCCAAAAACACCGAATGGCGCTACCCACATAATATAACCAACCATATTCAGAATTACTTTTGCAAGTGCTTCCAATAATTTCATAAGAGGTTTCCCCACTTTTCCTAATGCTGCTAACGCTATACCAAATATTATAGAGAATATTACAATCTGAAGAATTTCATTAGTCGCCATCGCCTCAAATATACTTTTGGGAACAATATGAACTACAAATGTTTCTATTGAAAATTCATGACTCGTTTTTAATAATTCTTTTGCAGCTTCTAAATTTGCTTCAGGTGGCTTAACATCTTTTCCCGGCTCTAGCCAGTTTACTAATATCAATCCTATTAACAAAGACATCCAGGAAGCTGATATAAACCAAGCCATTGCTTTACCTCCTACTCGTCCCACCATTTTCATATCTCCCATCTTTGCTATTCCAACTACTAAAGTTGAAAAGACCAAAGGAGCTATAATCATTTGAACCAAACGGATAAATATAGTCCCTAAAAGTCCTACATTTTTAGAAAACTCTTTTGAACTGATCTGTTCATCATAGTGTATCCACCCTCCTAAGGCTACTCCTAACACTAACGCTATTATTATTGCTATAAATAGCTTATTGTTATTTTTCATTTAATTCCGTTTTAGGGTCGTGAAAGTAATTATAATTTTTTTGATTTAAGTTAAAAAATGAAAAAAAAACATAGTCCTTGAATCGAAATTACTTTTTTATCACAATGATTTCTTCGTAATAGCTTACAAATGAGAAATTTTAAAAATCTCTTATAAAAATCTGCTCTAACTTTTTTCAACAGTCTGATCACAATATTAATTCGGTATTACCTGATAATTATCAAAACCGACTAGCAACCATCTCTCTTTTTCACTTCCTTTTTTCACTCCTGTAAACCCAGAATACAAAAAAAAGTCCCAAATCATAATTTGGGACTTTTTTTATTTTAGTTTCTCTCATACATACAACAATGATGCAAATTATTATAGACTTCATCTGTTGCTTTTATTTCATCTGTATCATGACCTACTTTAGCAACTGCCGTCTTTACTGCTTTTTCATCAGCTTTTTGCTCATTCATAATCAAACGTAATGTTTTATCTTCCGGCTGCCAGACTGCAGACTTTACTCCTGAAACACTGTATGCTGCTTTTTCAATTCTTTTTTTACATAGCTCGCAATTACCATTTACTTCAATCTCATGCTTAGCATTTTTCTTTTTTTCCTGTGCAAATACTGACACACTCATTAATATTGTTAACAGAATAAAAACTATATTTTTCATATTTATTTATTTTTAAATTTTCTTATTTATTTTATCTTGAAACGTAAACCGGCATAATACATACTTCCATAAATTGGAGCATATATCATTGAACTATCAAAATAAGTACCAAAAGGATCATTACTTCCTACTATTGCATTTTTTTGTCTGTAATTTGTGATATTCTCACCTCCTACATACACTTCAAACGTTGAAGAAAAAGCTCGTGTTACCTGAGCATTCATCAAAGAAAAGGCAGAAGAAAAATTTGGTAATCTGTATTGTTCCGGATTAGATGCTGTATTTGGTAATTTTTGTTTTCCCATCCAGTTATAGGTATAATCGACCCTCCATTGCTGTCCTTTCTCTCCTACATGGGTTTCATAGGACAAATTTGCAAATAAACGATTTTTAGCCTGCAAGGGCCTTTCATCTTTACCACTCAGGTAATCTGTCTGAATATCATAATATTTATAAGCTGTTCTTAAGCTTAAATACTGACTGAATTCATAATTAAACTCTAACTGAAAGCTATTCGCGTACGATTTACCATCTAAATTATAGAATAAAACCTGTTGTGGTCCCTGATATAAATCTACTACAGCCTGATTCTGAAAATCAGTTCTGTAAAAATCTACTACTACTTCTGCTTTTTTATGAAAAAGGGAGAATCCCTGCATAAAACTAATACCATAATTCCATGCAATTTCCGGATCCAGACCATATACTTTTCCATTTGCATTCAGAATTTCAAATTTTCTTGCTGAAGCAAACAACTGCTGATTTTCAGCAAAGATATTTGCACTTCGTTTTCCTCTTCCGGCAGAAACTCTAAGTACCGCTTTTTCCCATGGATTATAGCGCATATGAACTCTTGGAGTAAAAAAGGTTCCCAATCTGTTATGTGTATCTAATCTTCCTCCTGCTACAAAGCTGAAATTATCGGTGTTATCATAAGTATATTCAAAAAAAGCACCAATGGAATTATCGGTTCTTCCAAAATCACTTGTGTTTACAAATTCATCATAATGATCATACATAAAATTCAGACCTGTCGCAAATTTATGCATTGTATTGCTTATAATAGAATTGAATATCAGATTGGAGTATAAACTTTTATGGTCTATATTATATTGATTTAAACCAAAATAAGAATCTTGTTTGTGACTATTGAAAGCGGTTTGAAATCCAATACTCTGAAAAGGCATATCCGGAAAAACATACCCCAGTTTTGTAGAAACATCTATTTTCTCTGTATTTACTTCAGACCCCCAATAATTTGTAGTAAGTTTATCTCTTTTCTTATCAAAATCCATTTCCCCAGCCTGTTTTTCATCTTTCATATAACGGAAATTTAAAAAACTAACCCAACCTTTTTCTGCATTGGTATATTGCCAGCGGTTTAATACATTTATCTGTTTCCCTAACGGATTGTCTAAAAATCCATCGTCATTCATATCATTTTTTGCAACTCTTGCATTACCATGAAGAAATAAACTGGTACTCCATTTATCACTTATCTTTTTATTAAAATGGGTATTCAACTCAAATCTACTATCTGTTGAACCATACAGATTCAGAAAAAACGGAATATCATTTATCGGTTTAATTAATTCTGTATTGATCTGACCTGAGATACTTTCAAAGCCATTTACAACAGAACCGGCTCCTTTAGTAACCTGAATACTTTCTACCCAGGTTCCGGGAGTAAAAGACAATCCATAGGCTTGTGAAGCTCCTCGAACAGAGGGAATATTTTCTTCAGTAATCAGAATATAAGGACTGGTCAATCCCAGCATTTTTATTTGTTTACTCCCTGTAATAGCATCTGAGAAATTAACATCAATAGACGGATTTGTTTCGAAACTTTCTGAAAGGTTACAACAGGCCGCTTTTAATAATTCTTTACTGCTTAACGTCTGAACATTTGCTGTTTGCAGATAAGAACGTTGCAGACTTTGTCTTTTCTGACGTATTACGATTTCTTCTAAAGAATTTTCTTCTGAAAGAGCATGTTTTATAAAATTGGTATTATGAACTGTAATAGTATCTGTTTTAAATCCAACAAAAGTTACAATCAATCGATTATTCTCCTGGTTATAGGGTATTGAGAATTCTCCTTTTTCGTCTGTTTGTGTCCAGATACTTGTATTTAACCAGCCTACATTGGCTCCGAATAACGGTAATTTTTTATTTGTAGCGGATGATGCTTCATATAGTATTCCTTTTAGAACTGTTTCCTGAGAAGAAACTGAAACAGAAAATATTACAAATAATAAAGCTATAATTTGTTTATGCATAACAATAATTTTAATGTTTTAAAAATTTAAAAGGATCGCAAAAAAATACGATCATATCGTCTTAATAAACATTAAAATTAGGCGTAAAGAGTATATTGGCAATAGAGCTTAAAGAGAGGTGGTGCATTCGCATCACAATAGTAAGTCACAGGTGAATTTGAAATTGCAACTACATCAGTTAGAAAAAACAACGGCTTCCATTCTTCAAAAAAGAAAAAAGAGTCAACATTAAAAGAAAATGTTTTAACAATAACCGTATCTGATTTATCCTGTAAACTGATTATTTCATCATCGCAACATTTAGAATGATTTTCTTCGTTTTCCGCACAATGAGATTTCTCAATCTCTTTAACTGGCATCTTACAACTTTCATCTATAGAATAAATAGAAGAAACAGAAGCTATTTCTCCTCCACAATAATGCACACTAAGAGCCATACCACTGTTAGATAACAGCAGCATAAGAGTCAAAAAGTAAAGTGTACATTTCTTGATATTCATCTATATAACCATGATTTGGGCGCAAAAGTACTTAAAATTTTAAAAATAAACATTATTTTTAATGTGAGATGTGAAATAGGGGAATATAGAGGAAGGAAACCGATAGCCCTCTTACCTTTCTCACAAAACATTTTACCTCTTATAGAAAACATCTCACAATTTCATAAAAAACAGCTACTTTTGTATAAAAAGCAACCCACATGAATTTTGAACAACTAAAACCAAAAGTAACAGATATACTCTCTCATAATAAAACAATAAGAGAAGAAAAGCTTTTACAAATCTGTCACTTACTGAGAGATAATATTGATTATTATGACTGGGTCGGCTTTTACTTCCGAAACGGAGATAAAGAAGAACTTATATTAGGACCTTATGCCGGAGAACCAACTGACCATACTGTTATCCCTTTTGGAAAAGGAATCTGCGGACAGGTGGCTGTTTCAAATGAGAATTTTGTTGTTCCGGATGTAAAAGCACAGGATAATTATATTGCCTGTAGTTTTACCGTTAAATCTGAAATTGTAATTCCTCTGTTTGTTGAAGGAAAAAATATAGGACAAATCGATATCGACTCTAATGTACTTGACCCTTTTACAAAAGAAGATGAGTACTTTCTGGAATTTGTAAATCATTCTATTGCAAAATTATTTTAAAGATCATCTAAAACATTAGGCTTTAAATCATTAAACAAACAAGACACAGAATCAACTTATTAATAAACAATTGAACAATTTTTCATTTTTTAATTGTCTGTTCAAAAATAAATAGTAATTTTGCGCCTTGACATAATAGATATGTCTTATACATAAGAATCATTAAATAATATTGGCATGTATTTAACTAAAGAAGTTAAAAGCGAAATTTTCGCAAAACACGGTAAAACAGCTACAAACACAGGTTCAGCTGAAGGACAAATCGCCCTTTTTACTTTTAGAATTAACCACTTAACAGAACACTTAAAAAGAAATCGTCACGATTATAATACTGAGCGTTCTCTTGTAAAACTAGTAGGTAAAAGAAGAAGTTTACTGGATTACTTAAAGAAAAAAGAGATCAATAGATACCGTGAGATTATCAAAGAATTGAATATTAGAAAATAATCAACATAAAAAGAGGCGCCAACGTGCCTCTTTTTGTTTTTATATATTTTGCCAAAAAAAAGTTTGGTTTTTCATTGGGTTACAGATAACTACACACAACAACTACACAACTAAGACCCATTGTTTAATTTAGAATTTAAATTTATGATTCCTAAAGTTACCAAAGAAATTATCGATTTAGGAGATGGAAGAAGCATCTCAATCGAAACAGGAAAACTGGCAAAACAGGCTGACGGTGCTGTAATGGTACAAATGGGAGATACAATGTTGCTTGCAACAGTAGTATCTGCTCGTAAAGCCAGCCCCGTTGACTTTTTACCTTTAACGGTAGATTACCGTGAAAAATTTGCCGCTGCCGGACGTTTCCCGGGAGGTTTTTTCAAACGTGAAGCCCGACCAAGCGACAGCGAAATATTAACCATGCGTTTAGTGGATCGTGTTTTACGTCCACTTTTTCCGGATGATTATCATGCAGAAACACAAGTTATGATTCAGTTAATGTCTCATGATGATACTGTTATGCCGGATGCTTTAGCAGGATTAGCCGCTTCAGCTGCATTAGCTATTTCTGATGTTCCTTTTGCAACATTGATCTCAGAAGTACGTGTAGCAAGAGTTGACGGTAAATTCGTAATCAACCCAAGCAGACAAGATTTAGAAAGATCTGATATCGACATGATGATCGGTGCTTCTAAAGACTCTATTGCTATGGTAGAAGGTGAGATGAAAGAAATTTCAGAAAAAGAAATGGTGGAAGCTATTAAATTTGCTCACGAAGCTATCAAAGTTCAGATCGCTGCACAGGAAAGACTAAAAGCTATTGCTGGAAAAGGTGAAGTGAGAACGTATGAAGGAGAAAGAGAAGATGCAAATATTCTTTCAGCAGTTCACACTGCTGCTTACGATAAAGTATATGCTATCGCAAAAGAAGGAACTTCTAAACATGAAAGAACAGAGAAATTTGATTTAGTAAAAGAAGAAGTAAAAGCTTTATTCTCTGAGGAAGAATTAGCAGAAAACGAAGATTTAGTTACTAAATATTTCTACAAAACTCAAAAAGAAGCGGTGCGTAATGTTATTCTGGATTTAGGCTTACGTCTTGACGGAAGAAAAACAACAGAAATCAGACCAATCTGGTGTGAGGTGAATTACCTTCCTTCTGTTCACGGTTCTGCTTTATTTACAAGAGGTGAAACTCAAGCTTTAGCTACTGTAACATTAGGTACTTCTCGTGAAGCTAATGTTATTGATTCACCGACAGAACAAGGTGAAGAAAAATTCTACTTACACTATAACTTCCCTCCTTTCTCCACAGGTGAAGCAAAACCTTTAAGAGGTACTTCAAGAAGAGAGGTTGGACATGGTAATTTAGCACAACGTGCTTTAAAAAACATGATTCCTAATGAGAATCCATACACCATCCGTATTGTTTCAGAAGTATTAGAATCTAATGGTTCTTCTTCTATGGCAACTGTTTGTGCGGGTACATTAGCATTAATGGATGCAGGTGTTCAAATGATTAAACCGGTTTCCGGAATTGCAATGGGATTAATCTCTGACAGCAAAACAGGAAGATGGGCTGTATTATCTGATATTCTTGGCGATGAAGATCACTTAGGAGATATGGACTTTAAAGTTACAGGTACTGCTGACGGTATCACTGCTTGTCAGATGGATATAAAAATCGAAGGTCTTGCATATGATATTATGGAGAAAGCTTTAGAACAGGCTCGTGATGGTCGTTTACATATCTTAGGTAAATTAACCGCGGTTATTGCAACTCCAAATGCTACTGTTAAACCAAAAGCCCCAAAAATCATTAAAATGGAAATCCCTAAAGATTTCATTGGAGCGATCATCGGACCTGGAGGAAAAAACATTCAGGCTTTACAGGCAGAAACAGGAACTACAATTGTTATTAATGAGGAAGGGGATTTAGGTATTATCGAAATCCTGGGAACTGATCCTGATGGAATCGAAAAAGCTATCTCTTCTGTTCAGAACTCAATATTCTCACCGGTTGAAGGAGAAACATACACTGTAAAAGTGGTAAAAATCCTCGATTTTGGTGCTGTTGTAGAATTTGTTCCTGGTAAAGAAACATTACTGCATGTATCCGAAATTGACTGGAAACGCATTGAAAATGTTGCTGATGTAATGAAACTAGGTGATGTTTTTGATGTGAAATACATGGGTATCGATCCAAAAACTAAAAAAGCAAAAGTGTCTAAAAAGGCTTTATTGCCAAGACCTCCGCGTGAGGAGAAAAAAGATGCTCCACAAGCATAATTAGAATAAGGTTAATTCATAGAAAACCCCGTATCCAAATTTTTGGATCGGGGTTTTTGCGTTTTTTTAGTGGATAGTTTTTAATTGATAGTTCTCAACTTTATTACACATCATTATTATAAGAATTTATTTTATTCAGAACACCTACAAGGTTCAAAAAAACCTTGCAGGAAGAAATCTCATTATATTTATTAAAGATTAATAACCGACAATCAAGCAACAGAAACAACTAAAACAAAGAAAATGAATTAACCCAAAATACGTCTTTAAAGAACCCTCTTTTTTATATCTTTGCCAAATGGAAAAAGAACATCAGATATTTGGAATCAGAGCGATTATTGAAGCGATACAGTCCGGAAAAGAAATAGATAAAGTATTTATACAAAAAGAGGCTCAGGGCGAGCTGATGAAGGATTTAATGAAGGTAATGAAAAGAAATAACATCAACTTTTCATATGTTCCTGTTGAAAAACTAAATCGTCTTACTCCTAACAATCATCAGGGAGCTGTGGCAACAATCTCTCCTATCGCATTTCATGACATGGAAAGCCTAATCAATACGGCCACTGAATCAGGAAAAACACCTTTATTTTTAATACTGGATCAAATCTCTGACGCCAGAAACTTTGGCGCTATTATCAGAACAGCTGAATGTACTGGTGTAAATGGAATCATTATTCAGAAACAAGGAGCGGCTCCTGTAAACGGAGATACGGTTAAAACATCTGCGGGAGCTGTATTTAACATTCCAATCTGTAAAGTAGAACATATCAAAGATGCTATTTTTTATCTTCAGGGTTCGGGAATTAAAACAGTGGCTGCAACTGAAAAAACAGATTCAAATATCTATGATATCGATTTAACAGTACCTGTTGCTATTATCATGGGATCTGAAGACAGAGGTATTAATCCTTCTGTACTTAAATTCGTAGATGAAAAAGCAAAATTACCAATGTATGGAACTATTTCTTCTCTGAATGTTTCTGTTGCTTGTGGTGCTTTTTTATATGAAGCAGTAAGACAAAGAATTCTATAAAAGATATTTCATATTATCCGATTATTAAATCATTCGATTAATTAGACAGTTCTAAATTATATCGATCCTACATAAAAAATTAAAAAAAGCTTTCTGATTAAAACTCAGAAAGCTTTTCTTCTTCTAGTAGATTTTTACCCCTATATCCTTTAAATGAAATACCAACAAGCTAAAATATTTTATCTTGTTCTGAAATTATTATTTTCCCCAACGAATTCTATAATAATAACCAATATCAGGATTAAGTAAATGATATTCATAGCTTTTAGTACGGCTATCAAAAGAGATTTCTTTTATTTTTTCAAAGGAAGGACTTAAATTTGAATTGATACAACATTCTCTCTAAAATTGCATTTTGAGTATACTCTAAGGGTTTATTTTTAAGTATGATTCGATAATGTATTATATCAACTTCTGTTGTTACTCTAGTTTCTACATGAGGTTTTGATTGTTGATCTACATCATCAAGTCTTGCTTTAAAATGTAAAACTAAATTTTGATTGTAATAAATTGGTTTTTTAAACCTCAATAATGCTCTGTCATATTTTGTTGGATCTTTTTCATCAACAATATCTATAACTTCTTGTAAATCGGAAGTTATTTTTGGTAAATGAGTTCCGGTCCATTTAAAATTATAGTCTGTTTCTGTAAGAACGGGTACTTTTACTTGGATTAACTTATACGTTTCATAGATAATTTGCTTCTCATCTAAAGTTTCATACTTTATAAAAGTTGACCTATTTTCATAGTTCATTTTTTTTATGAGTAAATTCTTGTAAAGTACATAAACAAGATAAGAAGTGAAAACCAAAAGCATTATACAAAAGAAACATAACGCTATTAATATAGCCCAACTCTCCGCGATAAACAATGTTATTAAACCTAAAATTGAAGCTAAAGAAGCGAAAAAAGCAAATTTTCCTGAAAATAAAGCATTAAGTGTTGTAGTAAAATTATAATTACTCATAAAATGTAGTTTACACAAAACTACATTTTTTTCTTATATTAAGCGTCTCCTCCCATAATATTTCTATTGATTTAATATTATAACACATATGTAAACTACATATATGTTGTACAAATATACAATAAATTTTCTCCTAACAACTTCTATTATATACATTTTATTCAGTATTTTAAACATCTCTGTCAAAGCATAACCTTTATCTAAATCGTACCAAAACCTTCAAAATTTTGAAAATTTTTAAAAAACAAGAAGCTACAAATCCTTTTCTTCTTTCTTTTCTACTAAATTATAAATTACTTCTTCTTCTCCTGTTGACGTTTGCTCTGGGAACTGAATAAAATTACCATCCTCATCAAAATGACGCATGAAAGGATCTAACTGTGGATTAAAATCAGGATGTTCCCAATCATATTTTATTAATTTCTTATAAGCTGTTGTTTTATAAACTGCTGCTAAAACAAATCCTGTAATAAATCCCGACAAATGTCCTTCCCATGAAACTCCATCTTCTACAGTTGGATTGGGAAATGCATACCAGATTAGTCCACCATAAAGAAATACTATAATAAGCGACAATGCCATTAACTGATAATGTTTAATCATCATTCCTTTGAAGAAAACAAAACTTACGAGAACATAGAACAAACCACTGGCTCCTATATGATAAGAAGGTCTTCCGATAAGCCAGGTCAGAAAACCGGATAACAGAATTCCATAAATTACGATCTGAAGAGATTCTTTTTTAAAAAAATAACGAAGTATTCCTAACAGGAATAACAACGGAATAGAATTATTATACAAATGTTTAATGTCTCCGTGTAAAAAAGGACTGAAAACAATCCCTCTCAGACCTGAAAAGGTTCTGGGATAAATTCCGTATTCTGTAAGATGTAAGTTAAAGCGAACTTCAATCCAGAAAACGATCCATAATGCCATAACAAAAAAAAGCGGTAAAGCAATTACGGATGGTGTAAATTCTAATTCTTTATTTTCCTGCATTATTTTAGCTTTCTATATTGGAATTCCTTCTGTTTTAGTTTATTTCTTATAACAACACAGAAATAAAAATAATTGTTATGAAATAAATATCAAAAACGTATCCAATTTAAAATCAATGCTATTTTGGCAGAAACATCTTGTCACGAATGAAACCGATCCAATCCCCTTCGGAAGTCAGGAAGTAGGACAACACGTCTTTAGTTATTGATAAAATCTGTATTTTTGTAGTTATGAAAGCACCATTAGCAGAAAGAATCAGACCGGAACAATTAGCTGACTATGTGAGCCAGGAACATCTGGTGGGACCTAACGGTTCTTTGACTCAGCAAATTGCAAAAAGTATTATTCCGTCACTAATCTTATGGGGACCTCCGGGAACAGGTAAAACCACTCTGGCACAGATTATAGCTCAGGAATCAAAACGTCCGTTTTATATCCTGAGTGCGATCAATTCCGGGGTAAAAGATGTTCGTGATGTCATTGAAAAAGCAAAACAAAGCGGTGGTCTCTTTACTACAAAAAACCCTATTCTGTTTATTGATGAAATTCATCGTTTCAGCAAATCACAACAAGATTCTTTATTAGGAGCTGTAGAAAAAGGCTGGGTAACTTTAATTGGGGCAACAACGGAAAATCCGAGTTTTGAAGTAATACCTGCATTATTGTCACGTTGCCAGGTTTATATTTTAAATCCTTTTACAAAGGGAGATCTGGAAGCTCTTTTACAACGTGCGATGACTAAGGATGAATTTTTAAAGAGTAAAAAAATAGAATTGAAAGAAACGGAAGCTCTGATACGTCTTTCGGGTGGTGATGGAAGAAAATTACTGAATATATTTGAACTGGTCATTAATGCTTCTAATGAAGATACGATCACAATTACTAATCAGAGAGTATTTGATCTGGTACAACAAAACACGGTTTTGTATGACAAAACGGGTGAACAGCATTATGATATTGTATCTGCTTTTATAAAATCAATAAGAGGAAGTGATCCCAACGGGGCAGTTTACTGGTTAGCAAGAATGATTGAAGGTGGTGAAGATGTTAAATTTATTGCCAGACGTATGCTTATACTTTCTTCTGAGGATATTGGAAATGCAAACCCAACAGCTCTAATCATGGCTAATAATACGTTTCAGGCTGTAACAACGATTGGTTACCCGGAATCCAGAATCATTTTAAGTCAGTGTGCTATTTATCTGGCTACGTCTCCAAAAAGCAATGCGAGCTATCTGGCAATAGGAAAGGCACAACAACTGGTAAAACAAACGGGAGATCTACCTGTCCCGATACATTTACGTAATGCACCCACAAAGCTGATGAAAGAACTGGGGTATGGTGATGAATATAAATATGCTCATGATTATGCTAATAATTTCACTGAACAGGAATTTTTGCCGGATATTGTAAAAAACACCTCTTTATATGAACCGGGCAACAATGCAAGGGAAAATAGTACGCGTGAATTCCTTAAAAATCGCTGGAAAGAAAAATATAACTATTAATATACAATTTACGATATTTTAGAGAAAAGAGGAAAGAAGAAAGAGATTTACGATATTGTAATAAAAATTTTCAGTCACAGCACTCAGATCTAAAATAACTATGTTCTTCAAATCCAGAGACTTTGAAGAACTGAGAAACAATACTTTAAAAGAAAAATAATACAATAAAAAAGGGGAAATCAAATGATTTCCCTTTTTTTATTAGAATTTGATTGGTACTGATTCAACAATCAGTTTATCATTTTTATAATATTCGAGTAACCATTTATCTTCTTTTTTATATAAAATTCCCTGATACTGATCACCCACAGCTATATAATAATCCGGTTGAGTGGTCTTATATATTTTTAAAACTACTTTTGGGGTAGTATCCACTAACTGATATCCGTTATTTATAGGTTGAGCAAATAAATAATTTTCATTTACTTTCACGGCAGGAACCAATTCTGTTAACGACACTCTAGTATTTACTTGTACTGTGGGAGTTAATTTAGTTGCTGGAACAGACGTTCCAACTTCCTTTCCATTATAAGCATAATGCAATGCTTCTACCGGTTTAAAAGCATTCCTTAAAGCTTCTGTATAAGCTTTTTTAAAATCTTTCTCCTTGCTCTTTCCTTCTGTTCCTTCAAACAGTACTTTTCCGGAACAATCTTTTAAAGTCACCTTTAATTTTGTAACCAGAAAACCTTTTACTTCTTCTACATTTGCCAACAAAGCATTACATCTGTTATTTGCCAAATCTACCGGGAAATCCTGATTAGACATTACAGTCTGAAATCCGTACTTAGCAAATAAGAATTCAGCCAAAGAATTCAGATCATATTTGTTCGCTTCTTTAAAAAAATCAAACTTATCCGGAACAATAATATATTTATAATCATTAACAGTCTGTGCAATACCTAATGTTGAAACAAATAAAAACAGAAACAGAATATATTTTTTCATATAAAGTAAATTAAGTAGTTATAGTTCTTAAAGATAATTTTTTAAATCTAATAAATGACTGACCTTTTTAATATTTTCAGAAACTTCTTTATGCTCTTCATTAAAGTAAATAGCATCTATTCCACAGTTCAGTGCTCCATAAACATCTGAATCAATACAGTCCCCGATCATAATACTATTAGCCGCATCTGCATTTGCTATATTCAACGCATATTGAAAAATAGCCGGATTCGGTTTTTTAACGCCTGCCAGATCTGAATCGGTAATCGTCTGAAAATATGATTTAATAGCTGAATTTTGGATTTTTGCGTTTTGTGCCTGATGAAACCCGTTGGTAATAATATGTAAACGATATTTTGTTTTTAAATATTCCAGTATCTCAATAGCTCCATCAAACAGATTATTAAACTGTGGCAACTGCTCCAGATATTCTTTTGATACGATAGAAATAACCTCATCTGAAACAGTATAATTCAACAGATTAAACGTATCTCTTAATCTACCATATCGCAACTGTTCTGCGGAAATCTGCTCTTCTCTAAATAATTTCCAGTAATCAAAATTAATTGGTTTATAGAATCCTAAAAAATCCTGAATATTAACGTTTATCTGTTGTTTTTTTAAAACAACTTCAAAGGTTAAAGCTGAATTTCTTTCAAAATCCCATAAAGTATGATCAAGATCAAAAAAAACATCTGTTATAATTTGTTTCTGTCCTTTCATATTATTTTTATTTGATTATTACTGCATCTTCTATATGATAGATCTAGCCATCTATATTTGACTCTCAACCTCAACGTTCCTTCAAGTGTAACATACTGATCTACTCTATGCATTGGTTAATGTTTTTGAAATATTTAATTTATATGCTTTAACTGCCGGAATTAATGCCGCCAGAACTCCCACAAATATGGTTACAATAAACAAATAGCCTTCTTTATCCCATATAAAAACAAATGGATTAAAAACAAATTTATACTGTTCTTCGGTTGAACTAGAGATAAAGCACAATGCTATTCTACCAATAATCGTACCTAAAACGAATCCTACGATACAAAGTAAAACACTTTCAAACAAAACTAAACCTAACAACTGTATGCGGCTTGCTCCTTCTATTCTTAATAAAGCAAATTCATATTTACGTTCTTTTAGGGTATTAAATAAAGTAATAAATATACTAATCCCTGAAATGAACATAATTCCATAGGCTAAATACTGTAAAGCCTGTAAACCTATTCCAAAAAGAGAAAACAATCTATTAATTTCAATTACAGGAGATACTACCTGCATTTTTGTGTTTTGTGCAATTAACCGTGGCCACTGAATAATTCCCGTTTTATTTTTAAACTGAATCAATACTGCGGTTATCTGCATTCCTTCAAGTGAAGTCTCATCTATTTTATAACTATGTTCTAAAGGAGTTGTGGATTTATGATCATGTTTGTGTATTGACCACACACTTGGAATATTACTTAAGATAAGATTATCAATAACTCTTCCTGTGGGCGTCAGAATACCTTTTACTACATATGCGTATTCTTCATGCACACAATCTCCTTCTCCTCCGTTACCATGAGAACCATAAAAACAATCTCCTACTTTTAATTTTAATTTTTTTGCAACTGAATTCCCTAAGGCAACTTCAAAATCATTTTCAAAAACATTACCCTGTGCAAATACTGCCTGATATTTTTCTATATAATCGGAATTGGTACCTACAATTTTATATCCTTTATAATTATCTCCAAAGACTAATGGAATAGCGGATTTAACGAAAGGGTGTTTCATCCATATCTGTGCTTCTCCATAATTGATATTACCGGTTGGAGCATCAATTTGATAAACGGAAGACAGAATTAATTGTAAAGGACTTCCCAGAGCACCTAAAACCAGATCAACTCCTTCTACATTCTCTAAAAATTTTCTCTCGAGCTGATCCTGTAACAGGATTAATAATGAAATTATAGCTACACTTGCTGTTAACAGAATCACGCTTAATATAGTATTAAGCGGTTTATACAGTATGTTTTTCCAGGCTATTCTAGCAATCATAATAATTCGATATGGTTAGCAAAACGGTCCTTAAGTCTTTGATCGTGTGTAACAATAATTAATGCCGTTCCAAATTTTTTAGACAAATCTGTCAGCATATCGGCTACTTTAAAAGCATTTTCATCATCTAAACTTGAAGTTGGTTCATCTGCTAACAGTAACTTCGGATCATTAATTAAAGCTCGGGCTATGGAAACTCTCTGCTGTTGTCCTATACTTAAATGAGAGGGCAACTTATACATCTGATCTTCCATATCCAGTTGCTTTAAAAGATCTTTTGCTTTTGTAATATCTTTTTTACGCCTGGCAAACCAGGAGGCTAAATATACATTTTCCAAAACACTTAATGATGAGATGAAATGAGATTGTTGCAATACTAATCCGATATTCTTTCCTCTGTAACGATCCAGATCTTTTTCTGAAAGACTTTCTAAATGAGTTTTCCCTATTTTTATTTCTCCCTTCTGAGGTCGTAATAACCCTCCCAGTAAATGCAGTAAAGTTGTTTTCCCTTTTCCTGAACCTCCTATAATAAGTAATGTTTCTCCTCTATCGCAGGTAATATTAGGAAAGTTAAAAGTGACATCTTCCGTATAAGAAAAAAAGATGTTTTCAGCTCTGATCATGACAACAATTATTTAAATCTTTCTGATGTAAAAAAGAGTTGTAAGATAATTAATTAGAAGATCTTTTTTTGTTAAAATTCCGTTAATGGATTTTCCTACATTATACCTTCGTCAGCGAAGCTATAATAAGATTTATCTGTAACAATAATATGATCCAAAACTCGGATATCCAGACTTTCTGCTGCCGATTTTAGTTTTTTTGTAATCTGAATATCTGATTCACTCGGATATAATGTACCCGAAGGGTGATTATGACTTAATATTAAGTTAACTGCTCCGTTTTCTAAAGCTGTTTTTAACACTAATCGAACGTCTACTAAAGTTCCTGTTATGCTTCCTTTGCTTAATAAAGATTTACTGAGAACCTTATTGGAGTTGTTTAAATAAATAATCCAGAATTCTTCATGAGGCAATTCTCCAATCACAGGCTGCATCATTTCAAAAATAGATTTACTGGAAGAAGCTCCTTCTAACAATATTGTTTCTTCTATACGTTTTCTCTGTCCTAATTCTAATGCTGCAATTATCGTTATCGCTTTTGCTTCTCCAATTCCATAAAATGCTGTAAGCTGTTTAATGGAAAGTTTTCCCATCGCATTAAGATTATTCCCTGAACTAGCTAATATTCTTTTACTTAATGCTACAGCTGATTCATTTTTATTTCCTGACCCAATAAGAATGGCGATCAGTTCTGCGTTACTTAGCGTTATTCTTCCTTTCTCTTGTAATTTTTCTCTGGGCCTGTCATCTCTTGACCATTCACGGATTGGAAAGGATTTTTCTTTACTCATATTTAAAATAATTTACCACAAGTTGACAATATTACATTAAACAAACAACAAATAAGCATTAGTAAAAACAAAAAGATTTACTTATAGTTAAAAAATGATTAAAAATACACTTTCATCACTAGAATAAAAAAATGACCTTATATCACTATAAGATCATTTATAATTCTAATTGCAGAAAAACAACCGGATAATTCTTAATAAGAGTGTTTTAACTAATTATTTTTTTTACTTCATCAAAATTTAGCCCACCATAGTTTCCGGAACTCATCAATAATAAAACGGAATCGTCCATATCCAGATGGAATAGATATTCTTTAAAATCTGCAGGATTGATATAAATAATAAGATCTTCTCTGTTAAAAGCAGTTGCTATTTGTTGTTGGGTTACTTCTTCAAGTTGTTTTATTTTAACTGCATCCGGTGAATAGAAAACAACTGCAACATCTGCTGCATTCAGAGCTCCTTCATACTCTTTTAAAAACTCAGCATTCAGACTACTGTAAGTATGCAATTCTAAACAGGCAATCAATTTTCTGTCAGGATATTGTTCTTTAACTGCTTCTGTTGTTGCTTTTACTTTACTTGGTGAATGTGCAAAATCTTTATAGGCTACTTTATTTTTGCTTTCGGCTATTTTCTCCAATCGTTTGGAAGCCCCTTTAAAAGTGGCAATTGCTTCATAAAAATCAGCTTCATCTACTCCCATAATCTGACAAAGCCATTTTGCTCCTGCAAGATTATTTAAGTTATGTTTTCCAAAAACTTCTATCGGCATGGCTCCATCGGGAGTTGTCAAATAGGTTATGCCATTCACAATAGTATATTCCGGTGTGGAATAAGGCAGTTTACGAATTGGACTGGTTGCTACTTCAACAATTCTTTTTACTTCGGGATCTTCTTCATTATATACTAATACGCCTCCATTGGTAATTTTACTGATAAAGATTTCGAACTGCTCTACATAATTCTCATAAGTTGGAAAAACATTAATATGATCCCAGGCAATTCCACTTATTAAAGCGATGGTAGGCTGATATAAATGGAATTTTGGTCTTTTGTCCATCGGAGATGATAAATATTCATCTCCTTCGAGAACAATAAAGTCATTCTCCTCAGTTAAATGCACCATAGTATCAAATCCTTCTAGCTGCGCTCCTACCATATAATCTACTTCAATATCACAATATTGCATCACATGAAGTACCATTGAGGTAATAGTTGTTTTTCCATGGGAACCACCTATAACAACACGAGTTTTTCTTTTGGACTGTTCATACAAAAACTCCGGATAAGAATAAATTTTCAATCCTAACTCCTGTGCTTTTAATAATTCAGGATTATCAGCTTTAGCATGCATCCCAAGAATAACGGCTTCTATATTTTTTATTATTTTCTCCGGAAACCATCCCATTGCTTCGGGCAACAATCCTTTTGCTTCTAATCTTGATTTTGAAGGTTCAAAAACAGCGTCATCACTACCTGTAACCTGATATCCTTTCTGATACAATGCTAGTGCTAAATTGTGCATCGCACTGCCACCAATTGCTATAAAATGTATGTGCATTCCTTATTATTCTTTTTTAGTTGATAATTTTTAATTGATAGTTGATAGTTCTTTGCAAGAGGTGAAATGCTTTATGTAAAACGTTACATTCTCTTGTTTCTTGATTCTTTCCTCTAAAAATTTAATTTCTATTGCTGTTTGAGATATTTTCTAAAATAACCACATTCGTTAATTACTTGTTGATAATATCTTGTGTTACTGTATTCTTTTTCTAATTTTTTGAAACCTTCCCATGCTTTAAAGAGGGTTCTGTTTCCTGAATAATCATATCCGCTATAATTCTGACTATTATAAAATTCATTACGTTCACACTTTGCTCTCATATAGGAACATTTTGCTTTTTGTTCTGCTGTAGTGGCTGCATCAAAGGCTTTTTTATAATACATATCTGCAATGGAACAGTTCAGGAGTATCTTCTGATTGTACTCTGACACATAAGGTGATGAAGAGTTCTCTGCCATAATATTTGCTTCATAAAAAACACGGGCATTGCCATAATGGGTAATATTGTAAAAAGCATTTCCTAAAAGTATATTATTATTATATACATCTTCTCCACTATTTACTTTTTCCTGCATCTCTTTTACTTTTATCAGAAAATTGAGTTTAGAATATTTTATACGTTGAGGAGCCTGATGATCACAGTCATGACAATCTTTAACACTTCCATTAAACGGATTTCCGTATAATTCTATATCTTTTGATTTTTCTGCTTTTTCCATAAAAGCAATAGCTTCTTCTATTTTATTATTATAGGTGCTGGTAATTGCCTGAAACTCATAAATATCTCCCAGAGTAACATTATAGATATTTTGTGCCAGCTGTTCCCAGGCTGTTTTATCTTTTTCAGCCAGAAAGGTTTTCATACTCTCCAATTGTTTTGAATTGGTATAAAAACTATTGTTTCTGTTGAACAGCTCAGAGAAAACATCATTCTTTTTTGCTTTATACAATGATGCTAAATATTCTTTTGACCAAGCACTTGCTTTATAATATCTAAATTGAGACACTTCTACACTACTATCTTTAGGTAATGTGAAATAAAGCCACTCTAATTCCGGAAGCAGTTTTTGCTCATTCTTAGTATCAATGACATCCAGCTCACTAATGGTATTAATCAGTTTTAATAAACGCAATTGATTTTTTGCTAATACTGTATTTGGAATCTGACCTTCTGATGTTTTAAAATAATCTGCTGCTACTTTGAAGTTCCCATTATAGGTTTCAAGATAACCTGCTGCAATATTCCATAAATACGGTTTTGCAGTTTTCTGACTTTTTGCAATGGAACTCACTAAAGCATAACTTTCTTTATCGAGTTCTTTTTTAATATCTTCTCTGTACTTTGCAGCATCTGTAAAAGAAATATTTGCTAAACGGGATTCTTCTTTATTGATTAATCGAGTCAGTAAATAATCTAAATGGGGATTCTTCGGGTCGATTTTAAAGATTTCTTTAATTGCTGTACGCTCATCAGCATAATATCCCAACAACGCCCAGAGTGCTGCTTTCTCATTATTATCTTTTGTCATTTGCAGAGAGGCATTAAAATCGGTCTGATTCTGAGGATGGAAATTATAAACGGTTACGACTCTCATTTCAGGACACTTATCAAAAACCACACTGTATAAATAATTAGCCACTGTATAATCTTTGTTCTGATAATGAATTCCTGCTACATAGGACAAAGCTCTGTAATACAGAATATTCTTAGGTTCTTTCTCTTTTGTTCTTTCAAAAAAAGATATTGTTTCTGCTGAATTGTCCCCATAGAAATAGGCTTTCATTGTCTGAAACCAATATCGGTTCTTCAGAAACGAATCTTTTGTAGCATTATATTTTTTTTCAAGTGACTTAGCCAAATCTGCGCTAAGATAAGATCTTTCTCTATTTTCATAATCCCAATAATCATACTGAGAAACGGAACTTGTTTCGACCTGCTTTCCATAATTCATAAAAGTAAAGAACTCCTTTACTTTAGCGTCTTTAATATCTAATTTATTTTTCCATTTCGAAACTTCTTTTTTACTAACGGAAGCTTTATACAACTCTGAAAGATCTGCTTCTGCCTTATTATCTAGTAAGAAATATTCTAAATCCGCTACATTGATCTTATTTTTCAAATAACTACCCCAATCTTTAACGATATCTTCATTAAATCTGGAGTTATGCTTGGTATCAAACCCTACTCCATAGAATACTTCACCTTGTGAGAAAAACAAAGGAGAATAGGATTTATCTACATATGATTCAGGAGAAAAACTGGAATTACCATCCCACCATCCCCAATCTCCACCACCGCAAGCAGATACTACTCCATAGGTTACTGCTCCCAATAAACTAAAAGCGGCTAATGATTTTTTGAAAAAAAGATTTGTCATTGTTATATTCTTTAAAATTGAATGTATCGAGGTCATAAAAAATAATCTCTTGTGGTGTCTCTTTAAGATGTTTTTTCAAATCTGATGCCATTTCTAACAAATCCTTTTCGGTAATTGCTTCTATCTTAAAAACATCATTTGTTTTGAAATACTTCCCGTTTCTGATTGTATTGTTTTTCACTTTAAAAAAGTGAACTTTCGTTTCAACAAAATTATTATCTTTCTGAAAATCAGCAACGTCCATTTTACTAATCAGATCAATAACTTTATTATTCCGAATATGAATTGCCCAGGAATAAACAGGTAATGCAATATCTAATGGTAATGGATAAGTTTTCAAACTTTCAATATAACTCTCCGCTATCCTTCGGTCATAAATAGAGTTCAGAGAATCCGGGGCAATTTTTCCCATATTATAATACATCAGTACTCCTCTGTCTACATTGGGGATCTTAGTTTTTTTATAATATTTTATCTGATGAAGCCGAATTGTTGCAGATAATTGTTTATTACTTATTCTTTTAAAGACCTCTATAAACTTCAGATAAACATCTCTGGTCTGCAACGTCCAGTCACAATCAATCTGAATCTCTTTACTGACAAGACTATTCTTTTTATTGATCTGACTGATATAATTATAAATATTATGAGCTGTTTCTTCAAGATCAATATCTTTCAGTATAAACACTTCATTTTTAATATAAACCACCGGAACAACTTCTATATCCTTTAAAGAATCTTGAAATAAAATAGGGCTTAGCGGATAAGGTTGATTCGTTTTTGAAAGCACATCTACATCAAAATATCGAATGTAAATCCGGCTAACTTTATTTTCTTTCAGTATCTGCTTTTCGGATGCTGTCAGTTTAAAAACCGTTTTCCAGTAATAAAACGAAACCATTGGTGGCTCACTTGTTTTTCCACAACTGACAACAACTAAGAAAACAAAAAAAAGACAGGTCAGTTTTTTCATGAAATTAAATTATTCACCAGATTAGAAATAATGGGTTAAAGTTAAGTAATTTGCTTTTACTTCTCTTCACAGATCAATTCTAATATTTTCATTTTTATTGGTATTCAGAACACCGCTTTATTTCTACAAAAATTAACTATTGTTAACATAAATTTGTAGTATTTTGTCTCTATATGCTTTTTTTACACGCCTGAGAATCAAACCACGATACAAAGCAAACAATTATTTCATCTACACAAATAGCACAAATAAAATATTATTTCTATTATTTCCTTATAATAATACAATATACCTAAAGAAACAATCTGTTTTTTTAATTTTTATTAAAAATCTAAACAATAGTAGCATATATTATTGAAAAAGTTATCTTTAAAATTCTTAAGATTCAGACTTATTATCTCCTGATAAATATTAAAACGGACAAAATTAATTACTTATGAAAACAAAGATACTATCTCTATTACTATTATGCAGCTTAAAGTTTTCTGCACAAATAGCAGAAACTCATACCTCGACTTTATTTACAGAGGAATCCTCTGATGACACCTTTAAAAGAATATTGGAAAAGGTATTTGAAAACGATAAAATACTAAATATTTATTTCGATACCCGAATTGATCTTAACACTACCGCTATTAATGGAAAAACAGAAAAATCTTTATTTGAAGGTCATACTGCAAAACTTGTATTCTCAGGAGAGGTATATCCCGGAGTTCGCTATCTGATTCGCCAAAGACTAAATAGCTCTCCGGTTGCATTGAGGGACAATTACGGCCCGGCAACGGATTTTGCTTTTATAGAACTTGATGCCGGAGAAAAATGGTCTTTCAGAATAGGAAAACAATGGGCTCAACTCGGAACATTTGAAATCTTCTACAATTTTGCAGACGTTTATTTATCCAGTTTAATAAATACTGATATAGACGCTTATAAAACCGGTATAAATACAGCTTATAAAATAGGAAACCAAACTTTTAATTTTCAGGTAATCAACTCTGATTCACCTCAATTTACTGCGGAAAAATACTTCGATAAAGCTTTTGCAGGACTTCTTTTATGGGAAGGAAGTTTATTTAACGGGGTTATCAAAACAAGATATGGACTGGCAGCTTATCAATATGATGCTAAAAAAACATATAACTGGCTAACAACAGGAACTCAGATTAATATCAAGAATTTTACAACTGAAATTGACTGGTATATGGGAGACAGAAATGTAGAAGTACTTCCCAATACAGAAATAGAGCCTGTAAAGAATCGTTCCTTAGCCATAAACCTAAAGTACAATATTGGTTCTTTTGTACCTCAGCTAAAAGGAGTCTGGGATAAGAGAGAAAGTAAACAGATAAATGGATTCTATGAAAATATAGGTATTCAGGGAGCTCTGGAATATTATCCATTTAAAGAAAAAGCATTAAAAGACCTGCGATTTCATGCTGTTTATATTTACAGTAACCGAAATTACTGTGCTGATTTAAGCTCTATACCAAATCAGGACACTAATACTTTCTTAGTCGGAATGAGATGGTTCTTTAAAATAAAATAAACCTGTCTTATCTTCCTTTTGTAAAACAAGATAGGTTTATCATACATTAGACTTTATAAAAAATCAAAGAGGTGATTCCATAATTTTTTTCCAAATATTATATGCCACCTCTTTATCATACTGTGTTATGATTGCACTAATATCTTTTTGCACAAAATGTCTTTTAAAAGCTACTATAGCCGCTGCTTCATCACTAATATCATATCCAATCATTTTTAATGCATGCATAAAATTGAAATCTGAAGGTGGGGGAAGTAAAACTTCGTCTCTCCAATAACCAAATTTATGTTCTGCAAGTCTATCCCAAGGAAAATAAACACTTGGATCTTCTTTTCTTTTCGGAGCGAAATCACTATGTGCAATAATATTTGCTCTGGCAATTTTATATTTCTTTTGTAAACTGTCCAACAAAACAATAAGACTTTTTATTTGACCTTCTGTAAAAGGTTCTGATCCGTTATTATCTATTTCTATACCAATAGAAGAAGAATTCATATCAACAACATTACCCCACTTTCCCGATCCTGCATGCCATGTCCTTAAATAATCATTACATAATGTATAAACATTACCTTCTTTACAAACCAAATAATGGCTACTAACCTGTTTCTTTTCTGAAGAAAATGTTTCTAATGTTTGTGAACAGGAATCCTGCGCTGTATGATGAAGCATAATAAAATCAGGTTTCCGCATATTAAAATTCACTGTAGCATACCATCTGTTTGGGATAACAATAGCAGAATCAGCGATTAAATCAATCGGGGTTCTATCTTTTATTATTTTAGCATATCCTTTTGCTAATTTCTTATATGTTTTTTCCCCAGGGGAAGAAACATGATTATAACTTATCTGCTCAGCATTATATTTATTTGTAGAGCTACAAGAACTAATCAGCATTACAAACAACATAACTACAGCACCAAAACCAAATTTAGAAAATTTACTTGATTTCACTATTTCTTTAATTTTCCTCATAACTTACTTTTATTTTATACTATAATTTGAATCAACTTACATTTGAGTCAATTTACAATCTTATCTTATAAAAACAAAAAAGAATTTATTTTTTTTAACACCTGATAATATTAAATCATCAATCTTATTAAAAAACAAACCCCATAAATACACTGAAAAACAGTGCGTTATGAAATATTAGCTATTTAAAAAAAAATCAAACTACTTTAACATTTGCAGCACAGAAATTATTCCACTGATTTCAGGTCTACATTAAATCAGAACGCTCATACTCTCTTAGTTAGAATGAAATAGTTGTTTATGATTAAATAAAACTAGAGAAACCTCAGCTTAATAATGCTAAGGTTTTCACATACAAAATAGTAAAACAAACAACTTAGGCTTCTGTTACCTGAACTTCTTTGCTTGGTAATGCTAACAACACAAATCCCAATACAGTTATAATGTTTACCAGCCAGTAATAAAACTGTGGTATAAAAGCATATAACACAATAGAATTATAAGAAATAGACTCTTTAACAAAATAGACCATTCCTCCTGTAGTCATTATATAAACAAAAAGAATACTTAAAAAAGTTATTATATTAACACCAGCATCCAGTGCTCTTCGTATGGTTATAGCAATATAAATACATAAATAGACAAAGAGAAGAAATGCCTGTATCATTGCTAATTGTCCAATAACATACAGGTCATTTCTTGACAAAAGCAGAGACCATATCACCACAATAACCCCTATAACTACATAAACAACGATCAGCTTCCACAAATCAAATATATACCTGAAAGGATCATATCTTTTTGAGATTACAACAGTGTCATCCGGCTCTACTTTCTGAGAAAGAACGATGATCAGTATGATACCCAGTATAATAAAAAGAGCCAGAACACCTGCTAAATACAACATTACAGGACGTATTCCCTCTCCTCTTAACGAGGAGTAACCTGTTAAATCAGAAATCACCACTCCTATATAAGGCAATGTACGCAATGCTGCAAACAGTAAATAGGTAAACAGTCCCAATATCCACCCTGTATATGTATGATGACCTAATGTTCTACATCGTTTTATTGTAATAACAAATGAACCAAACAGAAGTATAAAAACATAGGGAATAAATTCCGGTTGAAGCATGTTTAATGCTCCTCCAAAATGAACGGAAAACAAAAGTGCTTCCGAGCTGTGCTTTCCACTTAATACACTACTAAACAAACTGGAAACCATTCCGATCAAACTGGCTGATGTTATCATCAATAGAAGTATCAGCCCAGCCCAGTATTCACGACGTGTTATAGTGCCACAAAAATCAAAAAGTATTCTAAAAATTTTGTTATCTAACATAATTACTTGTTGTGTGGTCTATTTATTAATCACTATAAATATAAAATAATCCTGATAAACAGGATATGACAATTATCATCATAAAACTATCTGCAAAACGAAACAGGTTGTTAAGGCTTCATATTAAAAAACCTGTACTAATTGCTTAGCACAGGTTTCCGAACCGATTAAATCTTTTCTTTCGCTGTTACTTAACGATAGTCAACTCATCTATAATATTTGTAGCTCCTGCATATTTATCAATGATAAATAACACATAACGAATATCTACATTTATAGTACGTTGTAATTCCGGATCAAAGATCACATCTCCTGCCATAGCTTCAATATTACCATCAAAAGCCAAACCGATTAGCTCTCCTTTTCCATTAATTACGGGAGATCCTGAGTTACCTCCGGTAATATCATTATCTGTAAGGAAGTTTACCGGCATATAACCATTTTTATCTGCATACTGCCCAAAGTCTTTTTTATCATTCAATTCAATCAGTTTTTTAGGTAGATCAAACTCTTCATCATTGGGTTTGTATTTCGCAATTGTACCTTGTAAAGTAGTATAATAATTTACTTTGGCGTCATTTCTTTTATCTGTCGGCAATGAAATTACTTTCCCATAAGACAAACGTAATGTACTGTTTGCATCAGGATAATATTTTGTAGTTGGATTTGCAATACGCATTCCTTCTACTAATAATCTGAATGATCTCTGGAAATCATTATCAAGCTGAACCTGATCTTCGGTTTTCTCTCTATATCTGTTTAGTAAACTTGAAGACAGTTTATATAACGGATCATTTTCTACTGTTACTCCATTTGAGTTTTTAAGATACTCTTCAAATTTTTCTTTTGAAGTAAAAATACTTTTATCAAATGCATCATTTACAACAGAGGTAAAATCTCCATTATTCGATTTTGCCAGTTCAGCAATATAAGGAGCTAAACCTGCTCCGGTTGCTTTAGCTGCATATAGATTTAATTCTGCTATTAATATATCTTTTTCAGTTGCTGTATCTGTTCCATCATACATATCCGTAATTTCAGACTGTATTTGTGAAGATACCATAGCTTTTCTTGCTTCTCCTAATTTAGCATATTCATTCGCCATACTTCCTAATCGGTATGGAAGAGCTGCAAAAGTACTGCTTCGCAATAAACCGGTCAGATAATTATCATGGCGCGCTTTTTCATTGGTTTTAGCATAATAGTTATCTATTGTTGCTATTACATTACCATACTTTTCTTTATTTGCTTTTTTGTTTGCCCATTTGTTGAACTTCGCTTCATTGGCTTTTTTTGCTTTAGCAGTCTGATGTTGCGTTAAAGCATCGATCATACCCTGACGATTTTTCCAATAATTAGCAACTGAAGCATATTTCGAAGCATAATCAAGTCGTATTTTGTCTGACTGATCCATATGTTTTTTCATCTGGTCCATCCCTACTTTTGAAGCTTCAACCCATGCAGGATAGGCATATTTTACGTTTTGCTCTATTCCTCCTGCCGGCATCCAGCGGTTTGTTCTTCCGGGATAACCCAGAATCATAGCAAAATCATTTTCTTCAAAACCTTTTAAACTAACCGGTAGATAGTGCTTTGGTTTTAAAGGAATATTATTTGGAGAATATTCAGCAGGGTTTCCCTTTGCATCTGTATACACTCTGAAGATAGAGAAATCACCTGTATGACGTGGCCATTCCCAGTTATCTGTATCTCCTCCAAATTTACCGATACTATTAGGAGGCGTACCTACTAAACGTACATCATTATAATCCTGGTAAACAAAATAATAATATTCATTTCCATTAAAGAAAGGACGAACGGATACGGTGTATTTTCCTCCTTCATTATTTTCTTTCTCAATCAAAGCAATTTCCTGATTGATTGCTTTTTCTCTTTCTGCCTCGGTCATTTTATCATTAACCTTCCCTAAAATTCTCTTAGAAACATCATCCATTCTTACAAAGAAGCGAACAGATAGTTTTTTAGGCTTTAGTTCTTCTTTCTTATTAGAAGCCCAAAAACCATTCTTTAGATAATCTGCCTCTGGTGTCGATAGTTCTGCAATAGCGCTATATCCACAGTGATGATTTGTAAAAACAAGACCTTCTTTTGAAACGATCTCTGCTGTACAACCCCCGTTAAACTGAACAATTGCGTCTTTCAGACTTGAATGATTAACGCTGTATATCTCTTCAGCTGTTAACTGTAAGCCCATTTTCTCCATATCTCTATGGTTCAATCTTTCGATAAACATCAAAAACCACATCCCTTCATCGGCTTTCATCGGAATGACCGTCAGAGACATTGTTAAGAATAAAATAATTTTTTTCATAAACCTGAATGAATTAATTTTTGTTATGCGAATATAATTCATTTTAAGAATAGCATAAAATAAAGTGATACTAATCTAAAAAAACAAGTATATTTTTAACTTTAATTTTTATTTCTCCATGAAAAACAAAAACATTCTATATCTATTTCAAAAAGCAATGAACTTACTTTCATTATAACAAAAAATAGTATTTCAGATATTTTCTCTGCTTTTACAAGCCAAAAACATCAAATATTTGCTATCTCCTTTTATTCGGGCTATCTTTAGAGGTTATGAATCAATAAATTATAAAAAAATGGCAATTTTATCACAAACTTCGTTATTGGAAAAATTATCTCATGCGGAACAATTACATGAGCACGTTACTTCTCTTGCTGATTATAAACCGGAAGAAAATGAATTTACTACAGGGAGCTTGCGCATCATTATTGATGAATTAACAAAAGCACAGGAAGAATATTCTGTAAAACAGCAGGAATTCAACCAAGCTCTTCAAAGACGTAAAAATGCTTTTTCAAATAGTCCTACTTCACTTATAAGAAGTATTGCGTTAATCAATGCATATCTACTGGAAAGTAAAGGAGCAGAAAGTACTGAATACACTAATGTAAACACTTTAGTGAAAAAAATAAGAGAAGAAAGACCTACTATGGTTAAAACAAGTGATACTACGGATATACTCCATCGTTCTGAAAAAGAATATGATGAGCAATTACAAAACTTTTCTGGTATTCTTAAACTCTTAAAAGAGTTCAAAACAAAATATGATCCATCCAGCTTAGAAATCAAAACGGAAACGCTTCAGACTCTTATTAATGAGATACAGGAAATAAACGATCTTGCAAAACAAAAACATGAAGAGTTCAAAGCATTAACGGATAAACGAAAAGAAAATTTTGGAAAAATGCTTGAAACAACACAAGGGGTTAAAAATAAAGTAAAAGCCCAGTTTAAAGTAGCTTCAACAGAGTTTAATGCAATCAAAAATTTACGTTTTTAAATAAATCCCAATCTATTTTAAATTTTTGATAAAAAAAGATAAAGGTATTCTATTTTAGGGTACCTTTATTTCTGATTAATAAAGACTTCTTATTAATATAACTTGGCATATTATTTGTAATCTAATTATTATTAATTAAAATTAAAAAATCATGGGAATATTTTCATTTGTAAAAGACGCAGGAGAAAAATTATTTGGTAAAAAAGAAGAAGCTGCTCCGGTTGAAGAAAAAGCGGTATTAAAAGCAGATGCTTTACTTGCTCATGTTAAAGCTTTGGGCTTACCTTTCGTAAGAATCAAAATCACTTTAAAAGGTGATAATGTTTTAGTTGAAGGTGAAGTAAATAAACAGGAAGATGCTGAAAAAATACTTTTAGCTATCGGTAACGTTACTGGTGTAGATCAGGTAGAAAGTCAAATGACTGTTATTGAAGTAGCTGCTCCAGAAGCACAGTACTACACTGTAGTAAAAGGAGACAACTTATCTAAAATCTCTAAACAATTTTATGCTAATCCAAATAAGTATACTATTATTTTTGAAGCAAACAAACCTATGTTAACGCATCCTGATAAAATCTATCCGGGTCAGGTTTTAAGAATTCCTTCTTTAAACTAAACCAGTTCACAGACAAAATAAAACAAAAAAGGTGTTTCAGATTTGAAACACCTTTTTTTATAATCACTTTTATGTAAATACGTTATTTTACTTCCTGATTAAGCATCTGCCATAATTTATCTTTTAATTCCTGTAAACCTTGTTGCGCTACAGAGGAAATAAATAAATAAGGTACTCCTTTAAAAGTTTGATCTAATTCCGCTTTTAATTCCACTCTCAGTTCATCATCCAGCATATCACATTTTGAAACTACAACAATACGTTCTTTATCGAGCATTTCCGGATTATACTTCGTCAGCTCATTGATAAGAATATTGTACTCTTCTCTGATGTCCGGCGCATCTGCAGGAATCAGAAACAATAAAGTAGAATTACGTTCTATATGACGTAAAAAATAATGCCCTAATCCTTTTCCTTCTGCTGCTCCTTCTATAATACCGGGAATATCAGCAATTATAAAAGATTGAAAATCACGATAGGCAACAATTCCTAAATTTGGTTTTAATGTAGTAAAAGGGTAATCCGCTATTTTTGGTTTTGCTGAAGTCAAAACAGAAAGTAATGTCGATTTTCCTGCATTAGGAAATCCTACTAAACCAACATCTGCCAACACTTTTAACTCTAAAACAATATCCAGTTCTTCTGAAGGTAAACCAGGCTGGGAATAACGTGGCGTCTGATTGGTTGATGATCGAAAATGCCAATTCCCTAATCCTCCTTTTCCTCCTTTGGCAACTATTCTTTGCTCTCCGTTTTCTGTAATTTCAAAAAGAATCTCATTTGTTTCTTTATCACGCACAACGGTTCCTAACGGCACTTCGATATATTTATCTTCTCCATCAGCACCTGTACTTCTTCCTCCTGAACCATCTCCTCCGTGACCGGCTTTGATATGTCTGGCAAATTTTAAATGAAACAACGTCCATAATCCTTTGTTACCTACTAAATACACATGTCCTCCGCGTCCTCCGTCTCCTCCGTCAGGACCTCCTTTTTCAATGAATTTCTCTCTGTGCAGGTGAGTAGAACCCTTCCCTCCTTTACCGGAAGAAACATATATTTTTACATAATCTACAAAATTCCCTTCTGTCATCTTTTCTGTTTTAAGAATAGTACTCTGAGCTATTTAACAGCATATTGAAATTATTTTTCAATTTACGTTACTTCATCTGCCTTCTTTTATTTTATTTTATTCTGTTCTATTCTGAGAGTTTACCGGATTGCTCTAACTATAACTTTATCAATCTTTACTCCATCCATATCAATCACTTCAAGTTCGTAATCTTTCCAAATCAGTTTTTCTCCTTCATCCGGTATATGTGAAAGTTCAGTCATAATCAGCCCGCTGACTGTTATCACATCATACTCACTAATCATATCTCCTAAACCAAAAAAGATCAGAAAATCATGCAATGAATAGTGTCCGTCTACCAACCATGTTCCATCTTCTCTTTCGACTAACTGAAAATCTTCTTCATAAAAATCAGAAGCATTACCTACTAAGGCCTCTAGAATATCATTTAGTGTAATAATCCCCTGAAAAATCCCGTATTCATCTGAAACCAAAGCATAATGGACATGACTTTTCTTAAAGTCTTCCAGAGCTTTATAAACAGAAGTATGCTCCATAATAAAGGGCGTTTCTGTAAGGATTGATTTCAGATTAAAATCTTCTTTTTCAAACTTGGCAAAGAGGTGTCTTAATCTAACAACACCTACAATATCATCGTGGTTTTCATCATAAACGGGATAAGCAGAATGTAAATCATTAAATACCAATTCTTTTATCTTTTCTTTATCGGCATTCAAAGGTAAGGAAATAACTGATTTTCTATGTGTCATTAACGAATTTACTTTTCTATCGCCAATATGGAACACACGCTCAACAATATTCTGTTCGATTTCCTGAACTTCTCCGTCCTCTGTTCCTTCTTTTATAATTGCCTTAATCTCTTCTTCTGTTATTTTTACTTCAGCCAAAGGTTTTACTCTGCAAACTTTTAATAATAAATCTGTAATCTGAGTAAGTATCCAAATAAAAGGAATTGCTGCTATTGAAAGATATTTTAAGGGTGTAACTACCAGTTTACAAATAACTTCGGGATAAGTAGAACCAATCCTTTTAGGCAACAACTCTCCAAAAACCAATGTAAGAAATGTAACTGCAAGAACAACAATCACTAAAGCAACCGATTCTGCATAAGGAAGTAAAACTTCATTCTGAGCAATAAAAACAGCCGTTTCCTGAATTAAAATAGTACTGCAAAAAACACCTATAAGAATCAAAACCAAAGTAGTCCCTATCTGCAATGCCGAAAGAAACCGACCTGAAGTAGTTGCAGATTCTGAACCTATTTTTATTTTTGAATTCCCTTTTTCTGATCTATTCTTTTTAACCGAAATAAAAGCAACTTCGGACATGGAAAAAACACCTTTTAATACTATTAAAAATAAAACAACCGTAATTTCCATAATTTAATTAAAATCTGCTTCTCTATTTTTGTATATATAGACTTTCTATAACAGTACTTAAACGTTCTGTAATTTCATTAATAGAACCTATACCATTTACGGAATGAAATATATCTTTATTCTGGTAATACTCTATTAAAGGAGCTGTTTTCTCATTATATTCTTCATAACGATTTCTGATCTTTACCTCATCCTGATCGTCTGCTCTTCCGCTGGTCTTACCTCTTTCCAGTAATCTCTGAACTAATACTTCATCATCCGCTTCTAAAGCAACTGTGGCCGTAACTTTCCATCCTTTTGATTCCAGAAAGGTATCTAATGCTCTTGCCTGCGCTAATGTTCTTGGAAAACCATCAAATAAAAACCCGTTAGTATTCGGATGCTTCTCTACCTCATCCTGTAACATTTTTATAGTTAGCTGATCCGGAACCAAATCGCCATTATCCATATAAATTTTGGCTTGTTTTCCCAGTTCAGTATCATTTTTTAAATTAAAACGAAATACGTCTCCGGTTGAAATATGGGTCAAATTATATTTTTCTTTTAAAAATTCTGCTTGAGTTCCTTTTCCTGCTCCTGGCTTTCCAAATAAAACAATATTAATCATAATCGTGTTGAATGTGTATTTATTTAACTTGATAAATCGCCGGTATATTTCTGCCCAATCCGTCATAATCCAAACCATAGCCTACTATGAACTTATTTGGGATCTCTATACCAACATAATCTATTTTTATATCTTTTTTATATGCTTCCGGTTTCAAAAATAATGTAGCTATTCTTAGCTGCTTTACCTTTTTCTCTTCAAACATTTGTTTCAATTCTACAAGGGTATTCCCTGTATCAACAATATCTTCTATAATAACTACTGTTTTACCTTCCAGATCTTCATTAAGTCCAATCAGTTGTTTTACCTGATTAGTCGTAGTAGTACCTTCATAAGAGGACAGTTTGATAAAACTTACTTCACAGGACTTTTTATAATGTTTCATAAAATCTGAAACTACCATAAAAGAGCCATTCAATACACCTACAAAAACCGGTATCTCATCTCCCATCTCTAATGCTACCTGTTCTGCCATATCTGCTATAGCTTTATCTATTTCCTGAGCAGAAATAAAAGGGACAAAATATTTGTCATGAATCTGAATCTCTTGCATAATGAATTATAAAATTTTCGCAAATATACTGAATTAGAATTGAGTAGTCTGTATTGATAATTAAGATTATTGCCATAATTACCTCTTACTACATGATAAACAGTATCTTTCAGACCACAGAAATAATTTAACTGATTTGTAATTTTTTCTAAAAATATACAAAAAACAGCAAACAACAAAACTTAATAAAGGGTAAATCTTGTTCGTTTTGTATTTTTCAGCAATCTAAAACAACCCCGATATATCATTTTTTTAAGACGATTACCGTTTGTTTGAAATAATTTGTATTTTTATCAACAAAAGTTTGTTTTTTTAAAGTTTATGACAACAAATACATCATGCACAAAAAACTAAAATATCTTTTCTTTGTTCCTCTGCTTTTAAGTCTGACCTCCTGTTTTCAGATCATTGAGGAAATTAATTTAAAAAACAACGGAACTGGTGATATGGTAATTACATGCAACTTTAGTCAGAGTAAAACAAAGATTGCTTCTATCCTGCTTTTAGACAGCATAAACGGTCATAAAGTTCCAAATGAACAGGAAATTCGGAAAAACTTAGACAAGGCGGTTGATTTTCTTAAAAAAACAGAGGGCATAACTAATATTAAAAAATCAGTTGATTTCAAAAACTATATTGCTTTTGTCAGTTTCTCTTTTAAAGATATATCAAATATAAATGATCTTACAAAAAAGATACTGGAACAACAAAAAATAACGGCTGTAAATACTTCACACTATAGTTTTAATAAAACAACAAAAATATTTTCAAGAAACTACAAGTATACTGATACTGCTAAAAAACAATATGACAAATTAAAAACAGAGGACAAAACCGTTTTCAAAACAGCCGTTTACACTTCTATTTACAGGTTTGAAAATGATATCGTATCGAATAGGAACACATTAGCTAAAATATCAAAATCAAAAAAAGCAACCATGCTTCAGTCTCCTGTTTTAGATCTAATTAACGGAAAAACAAATATTTCAAATACCATTCAATTATCCAAATAAGTATGATAAACAAATACTCTTGGACAATCTTATTGTCCTTAACTCTTATTGCTGTTCAGGCTCAAGATTTAGCCACCAAAATACCGAAGGAAGCCTTGGTTGTTGCTTCTGTAAAAAGTAATACCTTTTTCGACTTGCTATCAATTGAAAGATTCAACTCTTCTGTTATTGGTAAAAAAACAATAAAGGAGTTATTTAAAAACTCAGATAAAGCGTATAGCAGTATTGAGGATACAGGTATTGACCTTATGAATTCTGTATATTATTTCAATCTGTCAACAGATAGTATTCAATACAATTGCGTTTTAATTCCTTTGAAAGATGCAGATAAATTTAGCAATTTGTTTAAAGACAAAAAAATTGAAACTGCTTCTGGTAATATCCGAACAATGTCAGACAATTCCAATATGGTTTTAAAATGGAATGACCAGTTTGCTCTTTTTATCACAGGCGATCTGAGAACTTCTTTCTTTGATAATAAAGAAATTGCTGCTCACTATGGACTGACCTATAATGAACCTTATAACTATAATTATTATGAGGATGCTTATCCGGTAGCAGATTCTACTGCTACTAATGAGTCTTATTATGAAGATTATGAGGAAACAGAAGCTACTAAAGCTGAAGAACCTGTTTATGAAAAAGAAGTTCTACATCCGTCAGTTTATGATACTTTACCTGCAACTACTCCTCTTTCGAAAGATTATGATAACGATGAACATGAAGTTACTCAAATTCCTGAAGATAACACCGATTACTATAAGGATTTGAGAACAAGAGACAGTCTGGAGTCAAAATGGACTACTCTGAAAGCAGATGAACTATTTTTCGGTAACAATAAAGCTTCCATACTAACAAACTCTTCTTATCTGAAAAGTATCGACAATAAAGCAATGGCTTCATTATGGGTTGCAAACCTTGGTAACCTTTATAATTATTTCATTCCTTCTACAAGTTATTATTTTTCTAAAGACATTAATTTCATGCAGTGGTATCACGGTATGCAGGTCAAACTGTTTATGGAAAAGGATATGGCTCGTATGACCTATCACATGGATGTAGATAAAGATATGGCTGAAAGCTACAAGAAAATATACAACAAGAAAATTAATAAAAAATTCTTCAAATATATCAATGAAAATAAAATGATAGCCTATATGGGATACAGTATGGATACAAAGGCTTATCTGGAAGAATTCCCAAAAATAATACAGAATATATATGTAAATACTCTTTTCGGAGATTACAAAGATGAAGCTGAATTAGCCTCTGATTTTCTCTCTCTAATCATTGATGAAGAAGCCATAAGTAAAGTAATCAAAGGAGACGGATTATTTATCCTTACAGACATATCGCAAAAAGAAGTTCCTTATATCGACTATCAGTATAATGATAATTATGAATATATTGAAATAGAAAAAACAAAGAAAGAAACTCTTCCTGATTTTCTGTTCATGTTTTCTTCGGATGATACCAGACTAACTCAAAAACTGATGCGTTATGGTGTTAAAAAGAATATACTTACTACTCAGGATAATATAATCTACAAAGTAGCACCTATCAAACAAAACGAAGACAACATCATCAACATGTATATGACCATCAAAGATGATATTTTCTTTTTCGGGACTTCTTTAACAGATATGCAGAATATAAAAAACAATCAGTTTAAATCCTCTCTATCATCAAAACACAAAAAACTATTGTCACAGAATTATTTTTCAGGTTATTTCAGTCCTAAAAAACTAAACGGTAAATTAAATGGTATTGAGGAAATTAAAGACCTGTTCCAATCAATGAAGATTAATACTGCTCTGAGCAAGTCCGGTGACATATACGCAAAAGCCACACGTATTAAAGGAAATACTGTTTCCGGAGAAGTAATCATTGAAACTCCTGATAAGAATAAAAACGCACTGGAATATTTATTTTCTTTAATAGACAGTTTAAAATACTAAATGAACAAAAAGAACATTAAGTACAGTATAATAGTAATAGCAGGGGTCTTCTTCCTGCTATTACTATTTATAGGTTATTTACAGTACAGAAAATACCGCTCTTATTCTGACACAATACATAAAGAGGCTCAGACTATTCTAAAAGTCGACATTGATACCATTTTGATAACTATGGCTAAAGAAGCCGTTTTTAATCTTTTTAAAAAATCCTCTTCGGAAAAAAAAGAAACTCATAAAAAATGGAATGAAACAGGATTTAGCATCCCTTCAGATCTTTTGATATATACTATATCCTCAAAATCCGACGACACTTATTTCTGCTCCTTCCCTATTTCTGATTCTGCAAAAGTGAAACGTTTTATCAAAAAACATTTTACCTCAACTTTTACGAAAATAGAGAACCGAATTCTATTCGGTAATACTGATAATGGAAAAATCACTTTTGCTTATACAAACAACAAAATAGCTTTTTCTTATTCTTTTCAAAGAGAGAACACGAAGAATATATTAATAGATATTTTAGATTCTAAAAATATGCTTTCTAATAGTGATGAACGGATCAAAAAACTAAAGAAACAAAAGAATCACATCGTTTACCTCAACAATAACGCTACAATACAAGCTGATTTTATAAAAGATAAATTAGTTTTAACAACATCTGTTCTTCCTTTTGGTCCTTTTATAATTCCGGATCATACTGAACACAGAATATTCAACAAGGGAAATACCGTACAAATAGGACTGAACACTGCTCTGGATCCAAAAAAACTAAAAAAAGAATACAACATCGGAGAGTATACAATACAAACAGACAGTATTTTAAAATATTATAAAGACTATACTGATCTGGAAATAGTACAATCTGTTATTCAACAGGACACAATTACGACCTACGAATATGATGATGATTTTGAAATGACAGAAATACAAACTGTTAAGGAATCAAAGGTACCGGAAATCTATCTTTCTTTAAGATCAGATGTAGTTCCGATGACACATTACCTGAAAAATCAGAATCTTATACAATCAGACGGAACAGTAAATCAGGAAGTATTTCCTTTATATGCTTTCAAAACATTTGCTGAATCAGAATACTTAGGATTCAGCACTTCTGATAAATTTAAAAAAACGTCAGCCTTAAAGACCTCTGATTATTTTTTCTCTGTTTACATCAATTTTGATAAACTTACAACTTCCGGCATTCCTGAATCAATAACAAAGCATACCGAAAAGATTAAAAAATTACAAATTCAGGCAAAAAAAGCAGAACAAAAAGGAATAATAATGGAAGGTTATATTCAATTTAAAAACAGAGCAACAAATGACCTTCTAAGTTTATTCTGATAAAGCATCTTCAAAAATAATTAAAGTAGTTAAAATAGCATTTTACTATTAATTCATTATAAAGTATCTTTGGCAATACAAACGACATACAACACAATGAATTATTTTTCTTCCAATTTTAAATTAGGCATTTTAGGTGGCGGACAGCTGGGTAAAATGTTGTTGACCGAAACCAGAAAGTTTGATATACAAACCTATGTTCTGGATCCAAGCGATGAAGCTCCATGCAAAATAGCCTGTAATCAATTCTTTAAAGGAGACCTAATGGATTTTGATACCGTTTACCAATTTGGAAAACAAGTCAATGTACTTACTTTTGAAATTGAACATGTTAATATTGAAGCTTTAGAAAAATTAGAGGAAGAAGGTATAAAAGTATACCCTTCTCCTAAAACCCTGAAACTTATTCAGAATAAAGGTATTCAGAAAGACTTTTATACACAACACAATATACCGACAGCTCCTTACCAACACTTTGAAAATTTGAACTCTTTACAGAAAGCAGTAGAAGATAAAACAATTGCTGTTCCTTTTGTATGGAAAAGTACTCAGTTCGGTTATGATGGAAATGGTGTAAAAGTAATAAAAAACGAGAGTGATCTGTCAGGACTTCCAAATGTGGAATGTATTGCAGAGAATATGATACCTTTCAAAAATGAATTAGCAGTGATTGTTGCCAGAAACCCTTCCGGAGAAATCAAAACTTATCCTGTTGTTGAAATGGAATTTCATCCTACAGCAAATCAGGTGGAATATGTAATATGCCCGGCAAGAATAGAGGATAAAGTAGCTGATAATGCTAGAGAAATAGCATTAAACGTATCAGAAAAATTCAATCATGTAGGTCTTCTTGCTGTTGAAATGTTTCAGACAGAAGACGATCAGATACTAATTAACGAAGTTGCTCCTCGCCCACACAACAGCGGACATTACAGTATTGAGGCAAGTTATACATCACAATTCGAACAACATTTACGTGCTATACTTGATCTTCCTCTTGGAAATACAGACAGCAAAGTTGCAGGAATCATGGTAAACTTAGTTGGAGAGGAAGGCTTTTCCGGTGATGTTACTTATGAAAACATAGAAACTATATTAAGATGGACTGGTGTAACACCACATATATACGGCAAAAAGCAAACCAGACCTTTCAGAAAAATGGGACATGTTACGATTGTAAATGAGGATATTGCGAAAGCACGAAAAATTGCTGAAAAAGTAAAAAACACGATTAGAGTTGTCAGCTAATATAGTTGATAATTAATAATTGATAGTTGATAGTTTTTTGTGAGATGTAAAATGTAAGATATTATCTGTAGCTCAACAAACTTTAAACACACTAAACCTTAAACCTCTTAAAAACATGAGTAAAGTAGGAATTATAATGGGCAGTATCTCTGATATGCCTGTAATGCAGGAAGCAATAGATATATTAAAAGAATTTAATATTGACATAGAGGTAGATATTGTTTCTGCACACCGCACACCTGAAAAACTATTTGATTATAGCAAAAATGCACATACTCGTGGTATTTCCGTTATTATTGCCGGAGCAGGCGGAGCGGCACACTTACCCGGAATGGTTGCCTCAATGTCACCACTACCGGTTATAGGTGTTCCTGTAAAATCCAGTAACTCGATTGATGGTTGGGATTCTGTTTTATCTATCCTTCAGATGCCAGGAGGCGTTCCGGTTGCAACAGTAGCACTAAATGGCGCAAAAAACGCAGGAATACTTGCTGCTCAGATTATAGGAAGTCATGATAAAATCGTTCTTGACAAAATTATAGCTTATAAAGAAAGCCTGAAAGAATCAGTCTATAAATCATCCGAAAAACTAAAACGGCAATAAATACACAGTCATTTATTACTCTCTTTATAAAATCTCAAGAATAAAACAATCATGAATATATTATTACAACCTTTTGATACAAAACTGGACACCGCTCCTTTTTCTAAAATAAAAACGGAAGACTTTCTTCCTGCTTTTAAAGAAGCCATCCATACTGCTAAAGCGGAAATTGATGCCATCATAAATAATTCAGAAACGCCTACATTTAAAAACACAATAGAAGTATTATCTTTTAGTGGTGATAAACTGGATCGTATCTCAAGCATCTTTTTTAATCTGCATTCTGCTGAGACCAATGATACTATTCAGAAAATAGCAGTTGAAGTTTCTCCTCTATTATCTGAATTCAGCAACGATATACGATTAAATGAAAAACTGTTTGCCCGAGTAAAAGCGGTTTACGAACAAAAATTAAACCTAGACCTTACGCCGGAACAAACAACATTACTGGATAAAAATTATAAAAGTTTCGCCCGAAACGGAGCAAATCTGACCGAAGATAAAAAGAACGAACTTCGTGAAATCGATAAAGAACTATCTAAACTGAGTTTACAGTTCGGTGAAAATATACTGGCAGAAACACACGCTTTTCAATTACACATTACGGAAGAAAAAGATTTGGCAGGTTTACCCGAAGGAGCTATAGAAGCAGCTTCTGAACTGGCTAAAAATCAACAAAAAGAAGGCTGGATATTTACATTGGATTACCCAAGCTACATTCCTTTTGTAACCTATGCTGAAAATCGTGAATTACGTAAAAAAATGGCGATTGCCTTCGGAGCAAAAGGTTTTCAGAACAATGAACTGGACAACCAGGAAATTGTATTGAAAATAGCAAAACTTCGTTATGAAAGAGCGGTTATTCTGGGATATAAGAGTCATGCCCATTTTGTTCTGGAAGAACGAATGGCAGAAAATCCGGAAAAAGTAAAAACATTTTTAAATGATCTTTTAGTAAAAGCGAAACCTGCTGCAAAAAAAGAGTTTGAACAGTTAACTGCCTTTGCAGAAAAATTAGACGGAATAAAACAACTTGAAAAATGGGATGGTGCCTATTATTCTGAAAAACTGAAACAGGAATTATTCAATCTGGATGATGAAATGTTGAAACCTTATTTTCAGTTAGAGAAAGTACTAAACGGAGCCTTTACTGTTGCTCAGAAACTATATGGACTAACTTTCACAGAAGTATCTGATATTGACAAATATCATGAAGAAGTAAAAACCTATGAAGTAAAAGAAGAGAATGGAAATCTGGTTTCTGTATTCTATGCCGATTTCTTCCCAAGAAAAGGAAAACGAAACGGAGCCTGGATGACTTCTTTTAAATCTCAATATAACAAAGATGGTAAAAATGAAAGACCTCATGTTTCTATTGTATGTAATTTCACAAAACCAACGGCAACAAAACCTTCATTATTAACTTTTAATGAGGTTACTACACTATTCCATGAATTTGGACATGCATTACACGGAATGCTGGCTAACACTATTTATCCTTCGCTTTCAGGAACAAATGTATATTGGGATTTCGTTGAATTACCAAGCCAAGTACTGGAAAACTGGTGCTATGAACCTGCAACATTAGCATTATTTGCTCAGCATTATCAGACAGGAGAGACCATTCCAATGGAGTATATCAATAAAATCAAAGAAAGCTCCAACTTTCAGGAAGGAATGGCAACTATGCGCCAGCTAAGTTTTGGTCTTCTGGATATGGGATGGCACAGTCAGAATCCTTCCGCTATTAAAAGTATAAAGTCTTTCGAAAATGAACAATTTGCCTCTACACAAATCTATCCCGATGTAAAAGAAAATGCAATGAGTACTGCCTTCTCCCATATTTTCCAAGGGGGATATTCAGCCGGATATTATAGTTATAAATGGGCAGAGGTTCTAGACGCTGATACTTTTGAATATTTTAAAGAAAAAGGAATCTTCGACAGAGAAACAGCTACAAAATTTAAAAATCATGTACTTTCAAAAGGAGGCACAGAACATCCTATGGTCTTATACAAACGTTTTAGAGGTCAGGAACCAAAACCTGAAGCTTTATTAAAAAGAGCAGGACTACTATAAAACAATGAAAATCAACCTCATAAAAAAGGCGATACTTTTAGGAGTATCGCCTTTTTTCAGCACTAAAAAATCATGGCATGCCCCTGCTGGCGCGAGCGTCTCGCTCGTGATCACAGTAAAACTTTGACTAAATACACTAACAGCTAAAGCACGAGCAAGATGCTCGCGCTAGCGGGGGATACTGGAATTAAAATTGATTTTTTCATTAAATTGTATAAGTCTAGGTTATGTTTTTTTGATCTAAAAGCATCAAAATAATTAGGGTAATATTAACGAATATACATTAAAAAAACTAAGGAAATTAAGAAAATTTATAGATTGTATTCTATAAAAATTCAATTTAGTAGAATTTAGTTTAAGGACAGCCCATGTTTTAAAAGTAAAGTGTCTAATATATTCATATTGAAAGTCCCCTCGCTGGCGCGAGCATCTTGCTCGTGACCACAATAAAACTATTTCCTAAAATTATAAATAAACTAAAACATTAAGAACTAGGAGCTCGCGCCAGCAGGAGGAATATCTTTCCATGTTTTTACACTTTTGTGTAAACTTATTTCAGGACAAGACATTTATGGAAATCCGGAATAAACAGGAGTTCATTCTAAAATAGTGATACAGAATTAATAGAAAATATAAAGTACAATTTTTAAACAGGCTCTTTTTTCAGCACTAAAAAATCATGGCATGCTTTATGTTAACGAAATGTGAAAACTTACTAAACGAGACAACAAACAGGCTCTTGCGGTAGATTTATTTTTGAAAAGAATAAAGAAACAGACCTTTTTTATTTCTCAAAACTAAAAGTAAAACTAAATTAAATAATTAAAAAAAAGCTATGATTTCAAAAACAAAAATTTTATCAGTAGTAGTATTTCTTACCTTCTCTATTGTTGGATTTGCCCAAGATGAATGTGGCGGTTTAAGAGGATGTGAAAGAAAGCTATGCGAATTAAACCGAAAACTTGGTTACGCAAAACAATATGGAAGATATGGTCAGATTCGCGGATTAGAAAACGCCATATATCATACTAAAAGGAATTGTAATTCCGGTTATAATTATGGTAACAGCTACGCTGACAACCATTATAACAATGATTATTATGGGAATGATATAGATAAAAAAATCAGAGACAAAGAAAAAAAAGTCAGAGAAAGACAAGAAGAACTTGATGAAACCATCATGAAAAATGAAAAATGGGAGAAAATCGAAAAACGAAAAAGAAAGCTGGAAGAGGCTCTATTTGAATTAGAACAGGTTAAAAAATATAGATAAGATATTTCCCCTAAAACAATATTTATTAACAGAAACTTAGAAAACAGAAATAAATTAAAATTATGACATTAAAAACAAGAATTTTATCAGTAGCATTTTTTGCTGTTTCTTTTATTGGATTTGCACAAAGTAATTGTAAAGGATTAAAAGGTTGTGAAAGAAAGTTATGTGAATTAAACACAAAATTAGAATATGCTAAACAGTATGGCAACCAACACAAAATTAAAGGAATAGAAGACGCCATCTATTATACTCAAAGAAACTGTACGACAAACAAAGTATACAATGACTTTGATAAAAAAATCAAAGAAAAAGAAGAGAAAGTAAAAGAGAAAACAAACGATTTAAACGAAGCAATCAGAGATCACGAAAAAGCTGAAAAAATCGAAAAGAAAAGAAAAAAAGTAGAAGAAGCTAAAGCGGAATTAAAAGAAGCTATTCTGGCACAAAAAACAAAATAATTTTTTGAAACTATGAAATAAACTGTGTAACTATATATTTATGGCTACACAGTTTATGTTATAATGCCACTACTCTCCATCAACAAATACATTTTTACCTGTATCTGTAAAAGTTATTTTTCCACCAAAAGAACATATACACGAAGAATCTTTAGTTAATTTTTTCATTCCGTTAATAGATTCTTTTATTGTAGTATCCTGCCAGTCCTGAGGTACAGGAGCACACGTTGGATTACCAGAACTACGTTTACAATTCCCAAAACTTGGAATATTTACATTACCGGCTTTATCCTCTTCTGTTGCAATTAATCCTTCTTCTATCTTTATAAAAGTCTGACTGGTTACAATTAACCCTATCGATTTTGTACCTAAAGTACATTCCATTTGAGCTTGTTCAGTAACAATTTTAGGCATAACTATTTTTATTAACGGTGTTTATATATTATTTTTTTACCTTCGGGAGTCAATTCCAGTATAGTCTCTCCAGTTACACCATCTACTTCAATCACTCTTTCTTCCAAATCCATTATAACCTGATAATTAGGATAGGGTCTCTCACTTCGACGAACCGAAATCTTTTCATAGTTTTTAATAAAGATATCAAGATTGTATTCTCTCTTAATTTTCCAGGCAAGATCATTTATCGTAAATTTAAATGGTAACTCATAGTTTGTTTCTTTTATAAGCTCTCCCTGCTGATTATAAACTTGCCAGACTCCTACATAAAAACTATAAAAACGTTTTCCCGTACTTCTCATAGTATAAGAATCTTTATAAAAGGCTGTTTTTTCTTCATAAGGATTATTTTTATACGTAATTAGTTCCCCATAATATTCTGAGGATTCCACTAAACGAATTAATGAATCTCCTTTTTCAAATCGATACTCATACTCATAACCAAACCCTTTATTTTTATTTTTTTCAAATGTTACTATATCAAATTTTCTCATATAAGATG
Organism: Flavobacterium sp. AK-301; assembly: GCF_058310215.1. Taxonomy (NCBI): domain Bacteria; kingdom Pseudomonadati; phylum Bacteroidota; class Flavobacteriia; order Flavobacteriales; family Flavobacteriaceae; genus Flavobacterium; species Flavobacterium sp. AK-301. Next base: position 40,491 of record NZ_JBZEES010000005.1, on the reverse strand, counting down.
ATTTTAGAATATTATTATTCTGTGCTATAATTGTACTATTTACCGAATACAAGACACAAATCCAAAAAAGAGTTGTTCTTAAAATAAATCTATTCATTATCTTTCGTTTTCTAGTTTAGGATTTACAATCTTACACTGCCATTGCCATAGGTGTTTTCTAGGCTGCTTACCATAATCCATTATGTTATCAGTAGTTTCTGCTTTAAAAAGATAAGGAGATCTAGGATCAAAAGAATGGAACAATCCATGTAAGTGTAGGACTTCATGAGCTATAGTCGAAGCTCCTCTTCTCTTGAATAAAGCTAATATTGCATCACCGTCTTTTCCACCAATATCATTTACTAAGCCTTCAGCTACTGTTTCCTCTAGTTTAACATCAAAATCAAGTCTTCCTAATCTATTAATATTAGCAACTATTCTAGAACCTGTTCGGAAATCAATCTCGTCAAATATAAACACTAATTTATAGTCACTATAAGTATCTATTTCCATTTTCTGTTTTTCTAATTCATCAATAAACTTCTTTTTTAAATACTCAAAAAAATTAAGCTCATCTGTATATATTCCTTTATCTGTTGTTATTGGTGCTTCATAATCATAATCTACATATTTTTGAAAAATATAAGTTCCATACTTTATTTCTCCTGTATCTTTATTCGTTGTAACACGAAACTCTTTATCTTTACTAAGATCCAAAACACCGTCATACTTCTCATAATCAGCAAATGTAAGAGCCTGATAAAAATACTTACGAAGCTCTTCAAGTTCATTTGGTAATAAATCTCCTAATACACCCATATCATCATCTCCGGAATCTATTGCTGTCTTTACCGGTATAACTAATACTTTAGTTGTATTTCTATGTTTCTTCGAATTACTTCCAATGACAATTTTACCCGCCAGCTTTCGATCATTTTCCTTTTCTGCTTTCGATTTGTTTTTAGAACTTTCGGGATATGCCCAAACTGATATTTCCTGATTTGAATCAAAACCATCAATATCTGCATCACAAGTTATTGTAATACTGCCATCAATAGAATCTTTTTTTGAACAAGGTTCTTTATCCTTCAATATCTTTGGTTTTATTTTAATATGTTTGGATGTACACTCAAGTTTTAACATTTCTAATTTATCCTCTATGGCTACCTTAACTTTGAGTGTTGCTGAAATTGGTGGTTTCTTCCCTGTTTTGATACTATTTTGAAACTGTTTTGTATATAAATTTAATATGGGAACAAAGTATTCCGTATCTGTAATATTGGGGTTTGTTTTCCTTCTATCTTTAAGTACAGGAATCATATTTTTTCTATACTCATCATTCTTTAAAGCATGTTCATCTAATCTTACATCTATAATTTTATCTCCTTCATAAATAATCTCTTTTACTCCTCCACGAAGAACATCTTCAAATTTATAATCATAATAACCATTATCACCCACCCGAAACCAATCAAAACCAAATTCGCCATCATATGAATCAGTCGGACGAAAATCAACCACCGCTAATGCTATTTCTTCTACAGGTGCATTATCTACAACTTTAGCATCCTGAGCCAAATGCATAACACCAGAACTCTTTAAATCCATAACGCCTGTGCTATTTGCCTGAATCATTCGATTACTATGGAGAAAAAGCTTATTCATTCCCAAAGCATTGATTTCATTTGATTGCATTTGCATTGCGCTCTTACTACTAAACAGAGATGTATCACTAAACATCGATATCCCGTTTGATACGGTATTCTTCAAATAAGAAGCTGAAGTATTAAACATATTACTGATACTCATCAAAAGATTATTACCTACACTTATCAGCAGATTATTACTCGCATTGATCTCTATATCCGTGGAGTTTAATATTATTCTCTTTGGAGCATCAATAGTAATAGTACCATTTCCATCCATATTAGATATATTGCCGCTGGGATCTTCTAGGGTCAGACTACCTTCGGCGTCATTATATACTATTTTGATTCCGCTTCGGGTTTGTAGTACTTTCAAATCATTCCCTTCTGTAGCAAAACCTGAAAGTTCTCTTCCATTATAATTTGTCCCTGACACGTAAGGGGCATCCGGATGATTCCCCTGAAAGGTTACGAATACCTCTTCACCAATTTCAGGAATACAATAAAACCCTTTACCACCTCCTGCATGCTGTGTTATTACCCGTAACCAGTCACTTTCATTTTCTCTGTTTTTATTATTCCAAAAGTATTTTACTTTGATACGTCCCAGTCCTTTAGGATCATTATTATCTATCACAACAGCGGACTGATCATAAGCAAATCCTCTGGCTAACGGATCAGTATAAGGAGGATACTGACAGTCCGCAGAAATACCTTCAAACTCATTTTTTAAATTACCAACCCCTGAACTGTAAAAAGAACATTTTGTTATGATAACATGATGAGAAACTCCTTCATCATCAATCGTTATGATATTGCCTATATGAATAGGTTCTCTGGTAATCCCGGAGTAAATCACCATTCTGGAAGCTTTACCTGAAGTATCTAATTTCTTCATACGATCAACAGTATTTTGATCTTTTGCTTCAGGTGTATAATAAGAATAAGGCATATCAGACAATCTTCGTCTGTACTGACCATGTTGAGTCTGAATAGCATTAACCATCAAATCATCCGAAAAATGATCTTTAGTATGTTCTTGCTCGGCTTGAAGTAACAGAGCCTGATTATAGTCGTATCCTGATAAAGCAGATTTATTACTGGATAAAACAACTTCCATTCCAAATTTACGCAAATTAACACCATTTTTTAATAGTATTCCGGATTCATTTAAACAGAATTTTATTTTTTCACCATTATAATAAAACCATTCTCCATGTTGTTTTGCTAATCGGGTAAGGTAACTCCAATCTGATTCATTAGACTGCATAGAACTGGCAATTCTCTCTTCATAACGCGGGATTATATCACCTAGATTCCATAATCCGGAAACTTGTATTTTAAGTGTATCTGTTATGATTTGAGCTAAAGTCTTATTTAGATGAAGACTACTGTGCGGAAAATCTTCTATTAAAATTGTTTTACTTTTCCCTGTAATCCAATAACCAATTGTTGCTCCATCTATATTATCTATTTTCATTGCAGTTATAACACCTGTATAAGTTATTTCTTTACCGATTGTGGTATAAAACGAAAATAAAATATCCATATCCATGAAATTCTGAAAATATTCAAATACCTGGACAGAATTTATTGTAAAATCTTCTGATACATGCCATAAGAATCGGAATTGAGTATGATGCAACATTTCCTGATGTATTTCTAAATCAGAGAAATGCACCATTTTACCATAGGTAGGAATCGTAATAACTACTCTATGCTCATATTGTTTTAATGTATTCATATTTTATTCTTTTCTATTTTGAAGAAAGCTCCTTATTCCAAATCCCAACCTTTTTGATATTTCGCATTAGAAAAATCGATTGTTTTAGCTGTAATTTCCATTTCTGTGATCATAGGGCTACTTGTAGTACTGTCAAATTCTTCTTTGAAATCGACACAAAAACCTTTAGTAAATTTTAATTCTTTCATTTTACTCATCGCATCCCTTCTAAAAAAGATAATTGTTCCGTCTTTCGTTTCTGAATTACTCAGCATCCAGTTTAAAAAATCAGTTTTTCGATCAGATTCCACTGCTATTTTAAGACGACCACCCCGAGCAATATCTTCCGGTCGATCAATTGTATTGGTTTTCTGACTGAAATGGATACTAAATCTCAACACCGTGAATTCTTCGCCATCAATTTGTAATTTTGCTAAAAAACTCATAATTATTATATTTATTGATAGTACAATTTTATTTCTGTACTGTTTATATTCCCTTAAAAACAAAAAATTGCTTTTATAACCTCCATTAATAAATACTTAATCAAAACAGATTTTAGCACTATTAAAAAACATATAAATCATAGTTCAACAATTGTTAAAATTAAACGTTATAAAAACAAATATAACTTTTAATTACCAAATTAAAGTATTAATTTTTACAAAAAAAACATATAATATATTTTTTATTTAAAAAATACTGAATAAAAAATAATTCATGTTAAAAAATAATATAATTAAATTTTAACAATTACCAAAACAACAGATATTTATGATATGTTAGAAAATAAAGAGAAAATAAAGAAAGAAATTTAAACCAATTCTGAAAGGGAAAACAGACAAAGTAATAACCTTGATTTACTTTTAAAAACAACACGCCAATCAAACAACAACATTATTTTTATTCACAACTAAAAACCAGTTATACTTAAAGAAAAGCTTATTCAGCAAAGAAAAAACTACTTTTTCAGACAGCTTCTTTATTTCTACATCAACACAATCCATTATCCATAAAGAATAACCATCCCCCACCAAAATACAGGAATAGCCTCTACCCAGAATGTAGTATAATATTTTGATCGATCAGGGCTGGCTTTTATAGTAAATAATGCTGTTACAATTACCATAACAAGATTAATCCATAGCTGACCTATATCTACTTCTGATTTTAATAATTCCAGAAAATAAAAAGGGACTAATAAAAATAACCCCAAGATCTTTGTATTATTAACCCCGATAATTTGTGGTACTGTTTCCAGGGAAGGATCATCTTTCTTCAGATCAATAATTTCAAAAATTAAGATTAAAACGATAACCAGCAAAAATCTTTGTACAAATTTTAAAGCAGCATCCCCAGTAAGCTCTGCCCCTGCATTCAGTAAAGGCAGCATAATAGTAATACCCGCCCAGCAAAAAGCTACCATATAAATTTTTACACCTCTCCAATTTCTAATATTTTTTTTATTTGGGAAAAAAGGCACTGTGTACAACAGTGTAAAAACTAAAAAAACGACTGCTACTATTTGAGTTATTTCCTGTAATTGAAAAAAAGAATAGACCACTATCAAAAAAGAACAAAAACTCAACAAGACAATCAATTTAAGCGTAAAACTGATACTTCTTTTTTTAGTAATAATTACCCTTTCATATTTTACAAAATTATACCCTGTAATGGTTCCAAAAAAAGTAAACAAAGCAATAGGAAAATCATACGGAACTGAAAACATATGATTTGTCATTTGCACTAAAGCAAATACTGCTAAAGCCACATGAATACTGCTTTGAATATAGAAATCAAAAAAGACCTTAATATATTTCATAGCAACAAAAATAACCAAACTGTTAACAACATATTCTTTTAGTTGATAAAATAGACAAAATCAACAGATAAAAACAATTTAAATCCCTTTTTAATACCTATTTTTGTTCGTTTATTAAATACAACTTATACTATTTATAATGAAAACAGATTCTTTTGCTTTAAGACATATAGGTCCAAGAGAAAATGACCTACAACACATGTTGAAAACTATCAATGTAGATTCAATAGAACAACTAATTTATGAAACACTCCCAGATGACATTCGTCTGAAAGCGCCATTAAACTTAGATCCTGCTATGACTGAATACGAATATCTAAATCATATTCAGCAATTAGGGAATAAAAATAAAATATTCAAATCATATATAGGCATGGGCTATCACCCTGCTATCGTTCCTGCTGTAATTCAAAGAAATGTTTTTGAAAATCCGGGATGGTACACTGCCTATACTCCATATCAGGCAGAAATTGCTCAGGGACGTTTAGAAGCCTTACTTAATTTCCAAACCACTGTAATAGAACTGACCGGAATGGAAATTGCAAACGCTTCTCTCCTTGATGAAGGAACTGCTGCAGCAGAAGCAATGGCGTTATTGTTCGATGTTCGCACACGTGATCAAAAGAAAAACAATATCAATAAGTTTTTTGTTTCAGAAGAAATTCTACCTCAGACACTATCTATTCTTCAGACACGCTCTACACCTATCGGGGTTGAATTAGTAATAGGAAATCATGAAAATTTTGATTTCTCTGATGATTTCTTTGGTGTAGCATTACAATATCCGGGAAAATACGGTCAGATTTACGATTATGCTGATTTCATTGCTAAGGCAAAAACAAAAGACATCAAAATTGTTGTTGCTGCCGATTTCTTAAGCTTAGTTAAACTAGCTTCTCCGGGAGAATTAGGTGCTGATGTAGTAGTCGGAACAACACAACGCTTTGGAATCCCAATGGGATACGGAGGACCTCATGCAGCTTATTTTGCCACAAAAGAAGAATATAAAAGAAGTATGCCGGGAAGAATTATCGGGGTATCTCAGGATGCTAATGGTAATAGTGCTCTACGTATGGCTTTACAAACACGTGAACAACACATAAAACGTGAAAAAGCAACTTCAAATATATGTACTGCTCAAGTTTTATTAGCTGTTATGGCAGGTATGTATGCAGTATATCATGGACCAAAAGGATTAGAATATATTGCAAATAAAATACATGCTTCCGCTTCAACATTAGCTGAATCTTTAAACAAAATTGGTATTATTCAAACTAACACCAGTTATTTTGATACGCTTCTGATAAAAACAGACGCTAAAAAAGTAAAAGTAATTGCTGAGAAAAAAGAACTCAACTTCTATTACATTGATGAACAAACCATCTCTATATCAGTTAATGAAACCACTTCTATAAACGACCTGAATGATATTGTTTCTGTTTTTGCAGAACTAACCGGAAAATCAGCTACTCCAATCGTAGAACTTTCAGAAGAAAATAATATACCTTCAAATCTGATAAGAACAAGTACTTTCCTTCAACATGAAGTATTTAACAACTATCATTCTGAAACAGCATTGATGCGTTATATTAAAAAATTAGAACGTAAAGACTTAGCGTTGAATCATTCCATGATCTCTTTAGGTTCCTGTACAATGAAACTAAACGCAGCGGCAGAAATGCTTCCTTTAAGCATGGCTAACTGGGGTAACATTCATCCTTTTGCTCCTTCCGAACAAGCACAAGGATATCAGATTATGCTTAAAAAATTAGAACAACAGTTAAATGTTATTACCGGTTTTGCCGGAACTACATTACAGCCAAATTCCGGAGCACAAGGCGAGTATGCCGGTTTAATGGTCATCAGAGCCTATCACCAATCCAGAGGAGACCACCACAGAAACATTGCTTTAATCCCTGCTTCTGCTCACGGAACAAACCCTGCTTCTGCTGTTATGGCAGGCATGAATGTAATTGTGACCAAAACAACAGAAGAAGGAAACATTGATGTTGAAGATCTGAGAGCAAAAGCAATCCAGTATAAAGATAACTTATCCTGCTTAATGGTAACATATCCGTCTACACATGGTGTATATGAATCTGCTATTATTGAAATTACTAAAATAATTCATGAGAATGGTGGACAGGTATATATGGATGGAGCAAATATGAACGCACAGGTAGCTTTAACAAATCCTGCTACAATCGGAGCCGATGTTTGCCACCTGAATTTACATAAAACTTTTGCCATTCCTCACGGTGGTGGTGGACCGGGCGTAGGACCAATTTGTGTTGCAAAACATCTAGTACCGTTTTTACCTACTAATCCAATAGTATCTGTAGGTGGAGAAAATGCAATTACAGCTATTTCTTCTGCTCCATGGGGCTCTGCTTTGGTTTGTCTAATCTCTTATGGTTATATAACAATGCTTGGTGCCGACGGATTAAAAAGCGCTACTCAACACGCTATCCTTAATGCTAATTATATCAAAGAAAAATTAAATGGTCATTATGAAGTACTTTATTCCGGAGAAAAAGGAAGAGCTGCTCACGAAATGATTGTTGACTGTCGTTCATTTAAACAAAACGGTATTGAGGTTATAGATATAGCAAAACGTTTAATGGATTACGGCTTCCATGCTCCAACTGTCTCTTTTCCGGTAGCCGGAACATTAATGATCGAGCCTACAGAGAGTGAAAATGTAGAAGAACTGGATCGTTTTTGTGATGCTTTAATTTCTATCAGAAAAGAAATTGCAGAAGCTACTGCTGATGATAAAAACAATGTACTGAAAAATGCACCTCATACATTAGCTATGCTTACCTCAAATGAATGGAATCTGCCTTACACAAGAGAAGAAGCAGCTTACCCATTAGAGTATATTGCAGAAAATAAATTCTGGCCTTCTGTTCGTCGTGTTGATGATGCTTACGGAGACCGAAACTTAATCTGTTCATGTGCTCCGATAGAAGCTTATATGGAACACTAAAAAGTGTAAAAGCGTCCCGAAAAACGGGACGCTTTTATTTATATACTATTTGGGATACAGAAAAGACTAATATACCACTTACTCATTCTCAATAATTCAAGAAAAAAAAATATCTAATATCTAAATAAACCACAAAAAAACACCTATTCCATACTTTTTTACAGCTTTAGCAGTCCAAAAGAAAAAATATCACAATAATAGGTGTTCTCTCTAAATTTTATAGTTGTATTGGTTTATTTATTTATAATTTAGCAACGAATTTCATAATAGAGTTATAATGAATATAAAAATAATTGGATCGGGGAGCTATATTCCTGAGATAAAAGTTACTAATCAAGACTTTGATAAACATATCTTTTTAAATGAAGACGGAACTCCATTTAAATACCCTAATGAAGTCGTTATTAATAAATTTAAAGACATAACAGGTATTGAAGAAAGACGTTATGCTGACGATCATTTACTTACATCTGACATTGCAACTATAGCTGCTGAAAAAGCAATTAAAGATGCTGAAATAGATCCCGAAACACTTGATTATATTATTCTGGCTCATAACTTCGGAAATGTAAAACCTAATGCAATTCAGTCTGACATTCTTCCCAGCTTAGCCACAAGAGTAAAAAACAAACTCCGTATCAAAAATCCAAAATGTGTAGCATATGATATCCTTTTTGGATGTCCGGGATGGATTGAAGGTGTATTACAATCCAATGCTTTTATTAAATCAGGGATGGCAAAACGCTGTTTAGTTATTGGAGCAGAAACTCTATCGAGAGTACTGGACCCTCATGATAGAGACTCCATGATCTATTCTGATGGTGCCGGAGCTTCCATTATTGAAGGAACAAATGATGCAGAAGGATTACTGGCTTATGAAAGTGCTACGTTCTCCTATGATGAATCTGATTACTTATTTTTCGGAAATTCTTATAATAAAGAGTTAGACCCAGATGTTCGTTATATTAAAATGCATGGTAGAAAAATATATGAATTTGCACTAAATCAGGTACCACAAGCAATGAAAAATTGTCTGGATAAAAGTGGAATCAAAATTGATGAAGTGAAGAAAATTCTGATTCATCAGGCAAATGAAAAAATGGATGAAGCAATTGTTAACCGTTTCTATAAAATGTATGGTAAGACAATGCCTGCAGATATAATGCCAATGACCATTCATAAATTTGGTAACAGCAGTGTAGCAACAATCCCCACATTATACGACCTGTTAACAAAAGGAATAATTGAAAATCAGAAACTAAATAAAGGAGATGTTTTTATCTTTGCATCCGTTGGAGCAGGAATGAACATCAATGCTTTTATTTACAGATATTAACTATGTACGAAAAAACTTTTCCTAATAAAAGATATAATCACACCTTAGCTTTTTTAAGAAAACATATTTCCAATTCTGAAACTATTTTAGATTTAGGTACAGAAAATCCTTTTGCTTTAATTATGAAGCAGGAAGGATTTTCTGTTTCTAACACAACTGGAGAAGATCTGGATGAGAATTATCAAGTTCTCAAAGAAAAAAAATATGATGTAGCAACTGCTTTTGAAATTTTTGAACATCTTTTAAATCCATACACTATCTTAAAAAATATCCAATCCGATAAAATTATTATTTCAATCCCTCTTCGATTGTGGTTCAGCCCGGCATACAGGAGTAAAACAGATCTGTGGGACAGACACTACCATGAATTTGAAGACTGGCAACTGGACTGGCTTTTAGAAAAAACAGGATGGGAAATACTAGACAGAGAAAAATGGACTAATCCGGTAAAAAAAATCGGAATCAGACCCCTGTTAAGACGATTTACCCCAAGATATTATATTGTTTACGCAGAAAAAATTCAATCATGAGATTTTACATCGTGATTCCTGCACATAACGAAGCGGTCTATATTGAAAAAACGCTCCGTTCTATCGTTAATCAGACTCTTTTACCAACAAAAGTTGTTGTTGTGAATGATCATTCGACAGATGAAACCGCCTCTATTGTATCTGATTATTGTCTAAAATACGAATGGATAGAATTAATCAACAGTAACTCAACAGAGGCTCATTTACCGGGAAGCAAAGTAATTCAGGCTTTTAATAAAGGCTATGAAACACTGGATGAAAATTATGACATCATCATTAAACTGGATGCTGACCTGATATTACCGGAAAACTATTTTGAATTGATTATTGCTATTTTCAAATCAGATCCTCAGATCGGAATGACCGGAGGTTTTGCTTATATTGAAAAAAATGGTGAATGGATATTAGAAAATCTAACCGACAAAGATCACATTCGCGGCGCTTTTAAAGCTTACAGAAAAGCCTGCTTTTTAGATATTGGTAAACTAAAACCTGCGATGGGATGGGACACTGTAGATGAATTACTGGCAAAATTTCACGGATGGAAAATAAAAACTGACGAAAGTCTAATCGTTAAGCATCTCAAACCAACAGGAATAAATTATAATGAAGCTGCAAGATATAAACAAGGTGAAGCTTTTTACAGCTTACGCTATGGATTTCTTATTACGACCATTGCTTCGTTAAAACTGGCTTTTATGAAGAAAAAACCTTTTCTGTTTATTGATTATTTAAAAGGATTCTTAAAAGCTAAAAAAAACAACATCTCTTTTCTAGTAAATCCTGAACAAGGAAAATTTATTCGCAATTATCGCTGGAAAAAAATGAGATCTAAATTATTCTAAATACTATATTCTTCTTCAGTAAACCAATAAAATTTGGTACTTTAGCCATTATTTTTTTTATAAATGAGATATTTAGAACAAATCGGGAAATATTTTCTGATGTTAAAAGAGGTTTTCAACAAGCCCACAAAATGGTCCGTAATGAAACAATTAATCTTTAAAGAGATTGATGACTTAATAATTGGCTCTTTGGGCATTGTTGCTTTTATTTCGTTCTTTGTCGGAGGTGTTGTTGCAATTCAGACAGCATTAAACTTAACAAATCCCTTAATTCCAAAATATTTAATCGGATTTGCGACAAGACAATCCGTTATATTAGAATTTGCTCCTACATTTATCTCTATCATTATGGCAGGAAAAGTAGGTTCTTACATTACTTCCAGTATCGGAACTATGAGAGTAACAGAACAAATCGATGCTCTTGAAGTAATGGGAGTCAATTCTCTGAATTATCTGGTTTTCCCTAAAATAATTTCTTTACTGCTTTATCCTTTCCTTATCTCAATAGCTATGTTCTTAGGAATATTAGGAGGCTGGATGGCTGCTGTTTACGGTGGATTTGCTGCAAGTAATGACTTCATCACCGGAGTACAGAAAGAGTTTATTCCTTTCCATATTACTTATGCTTTTATCAAAACCTTTGTCTTTGCTTTTTTATTAGCTACAATACCTTCTTTTCATGGATTTTACATGAAAGGCGGAGCATTAGAAGTAGGAAAAGCAAGTACAACTTCATTTGTGTGGACGAGTGTTGTTATTATTTTAGCAAATTATATTTTAACACAATTATTACTAAGTTCATGATCACAATAGAAAATATAGAAAAATCATTTAACGGCACCAAAATATTAAAAGGTATTTCAACCATTTTTGAAACAGGAAAAACAAATCTTATTATTGGACAAAGTGGATCAGGAAAAACTGTTTTATTAAAATCATTATTGGGAATCCATACTCCGGAAGCAGGAACCATTTCTTTTGACGGCAGAATCTACTCCGAATTAACCCCTGATGAAAAAAGAGACTTGCGTACAGAAATAGGAATGGTTTTTCAGGGTAGCGCTCTGTTTGATTCTATGAATGTAGAAGACAATGTCGGTTTTCCATTAAGAATGTTCTCTCAGAAGAAAGATTCTGAAATAAAAAGTAGAGTAAATACTGTTTTAAAAAGAGTAAATCTGGAAACTGCTCACAAAAAATTTCCTTCTGAGCTTTCCGGTGGTATGCAGAAAAGAGTGGCTATTGCACGTGCAATTGTTAATAATCCAAAATATTTATTTTGTGATGAGCCCAACTCTGGTCTGGATCCCGAAACATCAATCGTTATTGATAAACTTATTAAAGAAATCACAGAAGAATATAACATCACGACTGTTATCAACACACACGATATGAACTCCGTTATGGAGATCGGTGAGAAAATTATATTCCTTAAAAATGGTGTAAAAGCCTGGGAAGGGAATAAAGAAGAAGTATTCACAACCGAAAATCAAGCCATTGTAGACTTTGTATACTCCTCAAACCTATTTAAAAAAGTAAGGGAAGCACATTTAAAAGAGCTGAAAGATAAACATTAAGTATTTCTTATACAGAATAGAAGAAGCCTTTTAAATAATTAATTCAAAAGGCTTTTTTTATTGGAACAAATATAAATAATACAACTAAAATTTCTCATTCACTTCTTTCAGAATCAGCTTTATATCCTGTTCTTTTTCTTTAGGATAAATTAAAAGCACGTTATCCTTATCTACAATAATATAATTACTTAATCCGTCTATTACCACCAATTTATCTTTTGAAGTTCGAATAATATTATTGGAAGCATTCTTTAATAGCACTAAAGAATTAATAATAGCATTTTCATTTTCATCCTTTGGTAATTTATCATACAAAGAACCCCAGGTTCCAAGATCATTCCAGTCAAAGGAAACAGGTAGAACATATACATTTTCAGCCTTCTCCAGGATTGCATAATCAATTGAAATATTTTCTGCCTGTCCATAATATTTATTGATAAAACCATCTTCCTCAGGTGTATTATAAAAGTCATTTCCTTTCAAAAACAACTCATACATTGCCGGCTGATATTGCTGGAAAGCTTCTATAACTGAATTCGCACTCCAGATAAAGATACCTGCATTCCAAAGAAAATTACCACTCTTAAGAAATGTTTTTGCCGTAGCATAATCCGGTTTTTCTCTGAAATGAACTACTTTCTTTAAAAGGTTTTCATCTAATTTATTAAATTCGATATATCCATATCCTGTATTAGGAAAAGTCGGCTGAATTCCTAAAGTCATTAAAGCTTTCTCCTTAGCGCAAAAATTAAATGCTGTTTCAAGATTTTCTACAAACTGATCCTCATCTTCTATCCAGTGATCACTCGGTGCAACAACAATTACAGCATCAGGATTCTCGTTTTTTATCTTTAAAGATGCATAAAGTATGCAGGGGGCAGTATTTCGCATAGCAGGCTCTAGCAACACCTGTTCCTGATTTACTTCCGGTAACTGCTCTAAAACTAATTCATTATAACTTTCATGAGTTAATATTAAAATATTTTCGGCAGGAATTAATTTTGATAATCTACTAAATGTTTTCTGGATTAAAGTCTCTCCAGTTCCTAACATATCATGAAACTGTTTTGGAAATTCTGCTGTACTTACAGGCCAAAACCTTGATCCTACTCCACCAGCCATTAATATTGCGTAATAATTCTCGTTCATTGTATCGTTAGTAAAGAAATAACTGAGATAATAAAATATAAATCAATTAAAGAATATAATTTCTAATTTGTTAAAAATTCAACTTCTGCATTCGGGTTAAAAAGATATACTTTTCCGGAACTCACCTCCACACATTCAAACCGTTTTGTTCGTTGTGCTCCCTTTTTAAAAACCCTTCCGTTATGGATTCTAAACATACTCCCATACGAAAGTTCAAAGATATAGTTTTTATCGTTTTCTTTATCAAATTGTTTTAAAGCTAATGATAATGTTATATCTGTATCACTACTTGCTGTTGGATTTTTAAAATGTCTGGCCAACAGAGGTAATAAATGACGCGGGAAAATTTCTGGTCGAATAAAAGGAAGCATCATTCTCTGAAAAGTGTACTTCCATTCTGCCCCGTGTGGTTTTATTTTTCTTCCAAATTTTTCAAAGGCAACCAAATGAGATATCTCATGTATTAAAGTAATCAGAAATCTATATCTATTCAGACTTGCATTTACTGTAATCTGATGCGAGCCATTATGATCCCGTCTGTAATCTCCATGACGGGTAACACGTTCATTTACAATCTTTAGATTAACATTATTTGCTTTAATTAATTCAAACACAATATCTAATGAATGTTCCGGTAAATAAGGTGATAAAACTTCTTTCATTAATACAAATTTAATTTTTTTTTAATTACATCGGCAAGATAATAATGTTATTAAATAGTATGAATACTGAGATAAAGCAATACTATAATGATTTAGCTTCTGATTATGATGAAAACAGATTTGGAAATACTTATGAAAAATATATTGTTTCTCAAGAAAGAAACTTTTTAACTTGTTTACTAAAAAACACACATAACAAAAAAACACTTCTGATTTCTTATCTGAAACAAACAGGATTTTAAATAAAAACGGGAAATTGATCTTTGATTCTCCTTCAAAAAAAAGAAGAAAACTTACAAATTACAAATCTGAAAACCGGCATGGATCAAATCATTTTTCAAAAAGATGAAGTCCCTACAAAGAAACTCTATGCTCATATAGGTAAATTTTTGTTAGAAAATGATTTTCTAAAACAAGTTCACTCGTTACTTTAAATGTAAAAAGATGGAATATTGAAATTAAAAACAATCTTAAATAGTTTATAATTTTATCCAACGAATAGAGCTACGTAGTAACCAATAAACTACCGGGAATAAAGCTGAATGGAAAGATTTATTTTTTCTTTCACTTTTACCAGACCACCTAACCTCGAAGGTCTGACAAGCTCGAAGTCTGAAAAATTCACACTGATCGAGCCTTTAATCGTTTTTGAAATTTTCCGTAGTTCAAGATTCGGATAAGTTTTTTTCTTTCCGGCAAGATATAGCGTAAGGTTACAAGTCAGAATACTGCCTTTTCTTGCAATATCTGATAATTCAATATAAGTAAAAGCATATTCCTTTACTTTTAACGTTTTTCTGAAATCATGGTTTAGTATAAAATTACCGCAACCAAATTCCTTCCCCGGAATCTTATATTTCAAATGAGCAACCACGCCGACGCTCTCAAAGGACAATGTGTCTTTTTGAACAGAACTATAAGTACACTCAAATCTCCCTAGAGAAGTATTTCCTAAAATAGTAAAAGATTGCTTAGTGATTACCAAGTTTTCCTGTCTCGGGGTGAAAAACAGGAAAACCAAATATGGTAAAAGATATAACATGTAGATTATTTTTGGTATGGTTAAGTGTTGACTTAAGATTAAAACACTATTGCTGCTTCGGCCATAAATCCATTGAACTTACCACCATTCAAGATATTCGTGTTTGCATAGCCATTATATTTCTGGTTCACATATTCAACTTTTACTAAAATATTTCTTGTCATGAACCAGCCACCGCCAATATTGAAACGTGTAACGTCTACGCTTTCTCCTGCTATCGTTCTACCAGATACTGCATTGTATCTTCCTCCGAAGTACAGTTTTTCCTCGGTCCCGAAACGGTACAACAATTCAGCAGCATATTGCTGGAAAGTCCTACGGCTAGTTTCAGCAGATGTCCTTCCACCTGAATTTTCATATACCCCAAAGAATTCCAATCCTTTGTATTTGATAAACGGGTTAATCATAACAGCGGTAAGCTTATTAGTAAAACCAGGAAGAATCTGACCTGACCTAAAATTTCTTGTAGATGTTGCTGCCTCATTCTCCATCACATAATAATATCTTGATCCTGCTCTGTCCCCATCATAAAAATCGGTTCTCTGGGTTTCAGCAACATTATATACAGATCCAGTAAGGCGAACCCTCAAGTCACTATTCAATTGTTTGTCATATCCTATCTTGGCATATATTGACGGACTCGTTCCACCGTTCGCATTCTGGTTAAGTCTCCCATTAGTTACCCCTATCATACTAGTCCAACCATCTTTACGGTAATATACCTCAGCAAATACCATCGTAGCATAAGCATCCATCAAAAGATTTCCCACGAAAGGATTTGTCAACGTGTTGGCATTATCGCTTCTCCTAAAGTGTGCATCACCATAATTAATCTCATCATGCCCTACCTTGATAGTCGCATGTTTCATGAAATCTTTTAGGAATCCCTTTTTCACAAAATCAAGCTTATCTACCTGTAAGAATCCTCCTTTTACATATGCTTCATTGTGGTGGCGTGATGATAAGAATGTTCTCAGGTGGAGGTTTACCCCGTCATATAAAGCAACATTCAAATCTAAGTTAGCTGTTGCAAGATTAAAATTATTACCAATATTATATAACTGGTTTGTATTCACGCCATTTACCATAACTGGCACTGCTGAATTCTCATGTGAGAAAGCTTGATACTGGAGAGCAAAAGCACCACCAATACCGACAGACACCTTCTTGAAGGTAGTCACCGTATCTTTTTTAGCCTCAAAAGTGTTTTTAGCATCTTTGATCTGAGCATAGAAATTATCCATTTTTTGAGGCTGCTCCTGTGCAAGACCTAATGTCGCTGTCATTACTAAAACGGTAAGTGCAAAATAATTTTTCATGTGTTTTTTTTATATGTTACTTATTTAAAACTAATCGTAAAGGTGATTTTTACTGGATTTCCAGTTTTAACAGTACCCATTATTGCTGTAGGTGGCGTAATTTTATAATCAGTCAAATTAAAGCTGTAATTACCACTAAAAGTAAATTTGCCACTAGCTATTGTTTCCTTCACCGGGATGACCACTACTTTTGTAACTCCGGCTATAGTAAAGTTTCCTGTCAAGTTCCAATAACCGCTTGATAATTTGACAGCTTGCTTTAGCTCAAATTTCACTGTTTTATGCTCGGAAGCCTTTAATGCCTTGTAGGCATTCTTGTCCATTCCTTTTTTGCCACTCTTTATGCTCTCAACAGGCATCTCTACCATCAATGAAGTGATTTTATCCAGTTTTCCTGCTTTTATTATAGCTACTAACTTTCCTGTCGAAGTACTAGAAGTCATTTCCCAGTCATGCAATGTCGAAGTCCCTGATATGGATAACGAAGCCTTAGTTTCCAAACTGTGGATTTCCTCTGCCAGGACACTGCTCATAAAAAGCAAATTGCATAACAATACCATTACCATTAATTGTATATTCTTCATAATATTATAATTTTTAAGTATTTGTTTTCTTATTTATCTATTTTTCAATGTATTTACTGGTTATATCCAGTACTATGCCTCCATCAATCTATTCTTTTTTCATATTCTCAGAAATCTCAATGATGTCTTCCTTCACCACATGTGCTATACAGCCAGAGCATTCCATTTACCAGTCGCTTCTCGATATGAAGTGACTGACCTAACTCGGGCAACACTGTTGCTTTCATAGTTTGGCGTGATATACACAGGCATCGTCCTTCCTACAAAACAAGATTACGCCTGTCATCAATGTTCCCAAACTCATACATCCATCTTAGTTTGAATTCGTTACAAATTTCACAATAATTAAGAATCATAATAAATGATCCTTATCACTATAAAAAAAAAATATTTTTTTGTATTAGTGACTTCCGTCATTTTTTGGTCCTGGAAGTCTGCCATCAGTATATTGTCTATTTTATTTTTCCTCCAGCTACAGAATGCTGTAGAACCATGATATATATCATTATTTAACTATAATCACCAGAGTAATTTCACTTTATTATAACTTATTGTGACGACCTGAGAAAAATAATGAGACGGATATTTGGGATTTTGTTAAAGTAGGTGCGAAAGCTGATCATAAACTATAAATTCCCAAGACGTCCGGAACTCTCGATCATTGAAACCCTCTATAGCAGAACCATCATTTTTGAATAACAAGGGATGAGATTAGCTATTTACTGTAAATAATAAACGATCCTATTATAATATTTTTTACCAAAAAGAAGACTTTGGAGTTTTAATCTCTTTGTTTTTTGATCAAATTATTTGCGAAAATTATTTGCTTTTATAAAAATTTCTGTAATTTTATCCTTAGAAGATATAGACGGATATTTAGTTAAACATCTAATTTTCATTTTTTAAATACACTAATTTCCGCCTTTTATTCAAAAATTTCTCTTGTTTTTCTTATTCCGAATTCAGGTTATTTATGAAAAATGCGGTACTTTTAAAGGCGATTATTAACAATTCGATTGATGGCATCATAACTATAAATGAACTTGGTATAGTTGAGTCCGTAAATCCCTCTGCTTGTAGGCTCTTCCTCTACAGCTCCAATGAAGTCATAGGTCGAAATGTCACTATGTTCATGCTACCTTCCTACAGAAAAAAATATAACAGTTATATGGACAAGCACGTCAATCAATCCCATATTATAAGTTTTAGATGGGATATAATGGGCAAGAAAAAGGACGGAACTATATTCCCTTTCAGGTTTGGAGTCAGTGAAGTGAATTTCGAAAATATTCGAAGGCTTACTGGATTTATCCATGACCTAAGCTATCAGAAAGAAACAGAAAATTACCTCATGGGAAATATCCAGCATTTAAAAGACGTGATAAAAGAACATATGATTTCTCTCAATGAGACGATCGAGACCCTTACTGAAACAAAAGAAGATCTTAGCAAATCACTTGAAAAAGAAAAGAAACTTGGAAAATTGAAAAGCCAACTTTTATCTATGGCTTCCCATGAATTCCGCGCACTCTTAAACACCATACATCTTTCTGTATCCCTGCTGGAACGCTATACGGAATCTTTCAACAATGGTAGCGTTACAAAACACATACACAAAATAAAGAAAGCAATAAATAGTCTCACGATAATACTGAATGATTTCCTACACATCAAAAAAGCTGAAACGGGAAAAATAGAAGTCACTATGTCTTATTTTGATATCAAACTGTTTTCCATTGAGATTGTCAAAGAAATGCAAACGCTAACAAAATCGGGACAAAAAATCATTTATAACCATTCAGGAGTACAAAATATCGTGAAACTGGACAAAAATCTTTTAAAGAACAGCATAATCAACCTTATATCTAATGCCTCCAAATATTCTATGGAGAACACCACGATAACTTTTACGACAAATATGGATACTGAAAACAATACATGCACGATAGTTATAAAGGATGAAGGAATGGGCATACCGCGAGCTGAGCAAAAACACCTTTTTGAAGCATTCTTCAAGGTACAAAATATAGATAATATTCTGGACACAAGGCTTGGCCTAAATATTGTTACCCAATACGTAAAACTAATGGAAGGGGATATCTCGTTTAAAAGCCAAAAAAACAAGGGATCTAGTTTTACTCTAACTTTTCCAATAACATGACAAAAATACTTATAATCGAAGACAATGACGACATAAGAGATAATATTGTTGAAATACTTGAACTGTCAGGTTTTGAAACTTTTTCAGCTACTAATGGAAAAATAGGTATTGATATGGCTTTACAGAACCCACCAGATATAATACTTTGTGATATCATGATGCCGGAAGCAGACGGTTATACGGTTTTAGAAACTCTCAATAATCATCCACAGATAGGCGAAATACCTTTTATTTTTCTAACCGTCAAAGCAGAACACTCCGATATACGAAAAGGTATGGATCTTGGTGCGGATGATTATCTTACAAAACCCTTTAACGATGTTGAATTGCTACGTTCAGTGGAAAGCCGACTGAAGAAGAAAAAGGCACACCAACTTTTTTACAGCAAGACACCTAAACATCTAAATAGGTTACTTTCAGCAGGCAACGGTCTTGACGCCCTTAAAAAAGTGATGGAAGAACGAAGTACCAAGACCTTTAAGAAAAACCAGATCATACACCATGAAGGAGACAGGGTTATAGGAATTTATTTTATGATTAGTGGAAGGGTCAAGACAGTAAAAATAACCGAAAATGGTCACGAACTCATAACAGGCATCTACAAAGCTAATGATTATCTAGACATAAATATTATACTCTCTAATGACGCTTATACTGATACTGCCATAGCCCTCGAGGACACAACGCTTGGCTTCCTTCCAAATGAACAACTCGACAGATTATTATTCATGTACCCTGAAGTTGGAGCAAAATTTATAAAAATACTTACGAATAACGTCCGTGAAAAGGAGCTTAGACTGATGCAAGTGGCTTATTTATCAGTACGCAAAAGAATTGCGGAAACTCTTATAAGGCTACAACAGAACAGCACTGACGGCACGATAGTTAAAATAAGTCGTGAAGACCTCGCCTCTTTCTCGGGGACTGTAGCCGAAACGGTAAGCAGGACTTTATCAGACTTTCGGGAAGAGGGAATTCTTGAAAAGAGTGGTAGCTACCTACGAATACTGAATATAGATAAATTAATTAAAATTAAAAATTAGGAGGCACTATTTACAAATTAATCCAAAACATATAAAAATATTTATTTTTGTTATTAGATGGATATCCTTATTAAATTGAGTAGTAAAAATAAACTCGAAAAAGGGTTTAATTTTATGTTTAAACATAAGATTAACTAGGTTTTTTTAGAGATAGCTAAATAACAAATATTTTTTATGTCACCATCATTTATAAAAAACAATAATTCTATTTATTATGGTGTACTTGATGAAACTTCCAGAACTTTACCATTATAGAACTGATTTCCGGTAAGAGCAAAATTATAAACATAATCTGCCATTTGCTTCGCTGTCAACGGTGCTTCATAGCCCGGAAAAGCTTCTTGTAACATCTCTGTCTGAACTGCCCCTAAAGCCAGCACGTTAAAAGCTATCTTCTGTTCTTTATATTCTTCTGCTAATAATTCTGATAGAGTAATTAAAGCTCCTTTACTTGAGCTGTAAGCAGCTAAACCGGGAAATTTCATACTTCCACGAACACCTCCCATGCTACTTATACTCACAACATGGCTTCCTGACTTTAGGTAAGGTAAAACTATTTGAGTCAGTGCTACTACTCCAAACACATTTACACCATATACTTTTTCAAAATCTTTCTGTGTTATTTCAGGAAAGGGCTTTGAAAGGAACAAGCCGGCATTATGAATCAATATATCTACCTGTTTCCATGTTGCAGATAAAAAAGTACTGACTTCTCCTAATTCTTCTTCTTTAGACAGATCTATAGAAAGACAGCTAATATTCTGATGATCTAATAATGCTTTTGGAGTTTTTCTGGAAATAGCCAGAACCTGATGTCCGGCATTGGCAAACTGTAATGCTAGTTCGTAACCTATACCTCTACTTGTACCTGTAATAATTATATTTTTCATATTCTAGTTTCTTATGTGAATAAAATATAAATCCCGCATATGCGGGATTTATATTTTAATAAAACTCTTTGTTACGCTAACATTGTAACCGGGTTTTCTAAATACTGTCTCAATGTTTGTAAGAACTGAGCTCCTGTAGCGCCATCAACTGTTCTATGATCACATGCTAGAGTTATTTTCATTGTATTACCAACAACAATCTGTCCATTTCTAACCACCGGTTTCTCCACAATAGCTCCTACAGAAAGAATAGCAGAATTAGGTTGATTAATAATTGAAGTGAACTCGGTAATACCAAACATTCCTAAGTTAGAAACTGTAAATGTACTTCCTTCCATTTCGGCCGGCTGTAATTTTTTATTTCTTGCTCTTCCTGCCAGATCTTTTACATTAGCTCCAATTTGAGAAAGACTTAACTGATCTGTAAATTTCAATACAGGAACCACTAATCCATCTTCAACTGCAACTGCAACTCCTATATTTACATGATGGTTAATTACGGTTACGTCATCTTTCCATTGGGAATTTACCTGAGGATGTTTTTTCAATGCCATAGCACAAGCTTTAATAACCATATCGTTAAAAGAAACTTTAGTATCAGGAAGCGCGTTAATTACTCCTCTTGACGCCATTGCACTATCCATTGCCACTTCTATTGTCAAATAATAATGTGGTGCTGTAAATTTAGATTCTGCTAAACGACGCGCGATCGTTTTACGCATTTGTGAATTTTTAATCTCTTCAATATATGTTTCTCCTGCAGGAACAAAAGGCTTAACAACAGATTCTGCTGTTTGTGCCTGAGATGTTTCAACTTTTGAAGTAGCAATATTCGCTTGTGCCTGAGGCTGGAATCCTTCAACATCTCTCTTGATAATACGTCCGTTTTCTCCTGAACCTTTTATCTGAGATAATTTAATTCCTTTTTCTTCTGCAATTTTCTTTGCTAATGGAGAAACAAAAACTCTGTGTCCTTCGGAAACAGTATCTTCTACCGATTGTGTCGCAACAACTTCTATTTTTTCTTCCTTAGCAGTAGATGGAGAAGTATCACCTTCTTTTTTATAGTTTTCAGCGATTCCTGTAACATCAGTACCTTTTGGTCCTAAGATTGCCAGAACACTGTCAACCGGAGCTGTTTCTCCTTCTTTAATTCCAATGAACAATAATGTTCCTGAATAAAAAGATTCAAACTCCATTGTGGCTTTATCTGTTTCGATCTCTGCTAAAATATCTCCTTCACTAACAGTATCTCCTACTTTTTTCAACCAGGTAGCAACTGTACCATCAGTCATCGTATCGCTTAGACGTGGCATAGTAATAATTTCTACACCAGCCGGTAAAGCTGTTACTACATCCTCTTTTTTAACTTCTGTTTTAGGAACTTCTGTTTTTTCTGAAACTACTTCTTTTGAAGGTTTACTGTTTAGTAAACCGGAAATATCTTCTCCTTCTTTCCCTATTATTGCTAATAAAGAATCTACAGGTGCTGACTCTCCTTCTTTAATTCCGATATATAAAAGTGTACCTGAGTGAAAAGACTCAAACTCCATTGTGGCTTTGTCTGTTTCAATTTCAGCTAAAATATCTCCTTCGCTTATTTTGTCTCCCACTTTTTTGAGCCAGGTTGCTACAACCCCTTCGGTCATAGTATCGCTCAAACGTGGCATTGTGATAATTTCTGCCATTTTGAATTATAGTTTATGAGGTAAAAATGGATAATTTTCTTGTTCGTATACAACGTCATACATTACGCTGGCATCAGGATACGGAGACTCTTCTGCAAATTTCTCACATTCACTCACTAAATCTTTAACCCTTTGATCAATTACTTCGATTTCTGCATCAGTAGCATATTTCTTTTCTTTGATTACATCCAATACCTGAGTGATCGGATCTATCTTTTTATACTCTTCAACTTCTTCTTTTGTTCTGTAATTTTGAGCATCAGACATTGAATGCCCTCTGTAACGATATGTTTTCATTTCAAGGAATGTAGGTCCGTCACCACGACGTGCTCTTTCAATTGCTTCAGTCATTGCTTCAGCAACTTTTACAGGATTCATTCCGTCAACAGGTCCACAAGGCATTTCGTACCCTAAACCTAATTTCCAAACATCTGTATGGTTAGATGTTCTTTCTACTGAGGTTCCCATTGCATATCCATTGTTTTCCACAATAAACACAACCGGTAATTTCCACAACATTGCCATATTAAATGCTTCATGAAGAGATCCCTGTCTTGCAGCTCCGTCACCAAAATAAGTTAAGGTAACTCCTCCGGTTTCAAAATATTTATCAGCAAAAGCAATCCCGGCACCTACAGGTATCTGTGCACCAACAATACCATGTCCTCCATAAAAACCATGTTCTTTGGAGAAGATATGCATTGATCCGCCTAATCCTTTAGATGTTCCTGTTGCTTTTCCTAATAATTCAGCCATTACTCTTCTTGGATCAACACCCATTCCAATTGGCTGAGGGTGATTTCTGTAGGCAGTAATCATTTTGTCTTTTGTCAAGTCCATCGCGTGTAATGCACCTGCTAAAACTGCTTCCTGTCCATTATATAAGTGAAGAAATCCTCTTACTTTTTGTTGTATATATAGTGCAGCTAGTTTGTCTTCAAACTTTCTCCAAAGTAGCATGTCTTCATACCACTTTAAATAAACCTCTTTCGTTATTTCTTTCATTTTGCTATTTTTCTTTTAACAGTAGTGTTTTAGAGTATCAATAAATTGCTTTTGTAAACGCAAAATAGTTTCCTCACACATATTCGCGAATCGCAAAAATAACACTTTCCTCGCTAGAAGTAAAATAAAAATGGATTTTTTAGTCTCTTTTACAGGAAGTTTTTATCAAAAACGAAAGGAAGTAAATTTTGTATTGATTCTGAACGATATATTTCTCCTTCTTCACCCATAAAAAACATTTCAATAGGGGTATCTTGCTTAAACTCATATTCGACCATAGACTGTCTACAGGCTCCACAAGGAGGAATTGGCGAAGCAACTAATTTTGTATCCGAAGCAGCAGATATTGCCAACTTTATGATCTTTGCTTCCGGATAAACAGCACCGGCATGAAAAATAGCTGTTCTTTCAGCGCATAACCCTGAAGGAAATGCTGCATTTTCCTGATTAGAGCCTAATACAATCTGACCATTATCCAGTAATATAGCCGCTCCGACCCTAAATTTAGAATAAGGAGCATATGCTTTCTTTCTGATTTCAATAGCTTTCTTCATCAAAGCCTCTACTCCATCCGGTAATTCATCAAAAGAACTGTAAACTGTAAAGACTGCATCTATTTTTATTTCTTTCATTCTAATGATTTTATCTGTTATAACTATCTCCAAAACTAAAAGTCAGAGAGAATCTCAACGTGTTTTCAAGAGGATTCTGAACTTTTGATGTAGAGAACAGATAAGAAATATCTACTTTAACGATATCATATTTAAACCCTGCTCCCATTGTTAAAAATTTACGAGCACCTTTCTCTGAACTTTCATTAAAATACCCTGTCCTTAAAGCAAAAGCATTCTGATACCAATATTCTACACCAACACCACATGTAATTTCTTTCAGCTCTTCACTAAATCCACCAGGAGCATCTCCTAAAGATTTAAAAATACCCGACACCCAACCTATAGATCGATAGTCTTCATTATTTTTCCTGAATTCCTCTGGTGTAACTTCTCCATCTCCATTTAAATCAGGGTTTTGTGGTGTGGGAACTAATAGTTTATTTAATTCCACACTTACTCCTAATGTATTATCTTCATCTAAAATAAAATCAAACCCTCCTCCTATTTTAAGATTAGCCGGAAGAAAATTAGAATTCACATCGTTCACATCTTTATCATAACTAACCTTAGGCCCTAGATTCTGCAAATTAAAACCAGCTCTCCATCGACCGTTAAATCGATTATAAGCAATTTCCTCGGACTGATAAAACCCAGCTATATCAACCGCAAATCCACTGGAAGAAGAAGCATCATTTCCGCTTTCAGGAATTTTTAAATTAGATCGAATATATCTACCTGCTACAGCCATAGAAAAAGTTTCACTTAACTTTAAAGAGTAAGACAAATCAAAAGCAAGCTCATTTGGCTTAACAGTATTCGAAGGCCCATCAAATGTTTCTCTCAACTCAATCTCCCCTAAACCAAAATACCTTAAACTAGCTGCAAAAGCACTTCTTTCATTTACCATATTATAATAAGTAAGCTCTGCTAAAGAAACATCATTTGTAATTGAGGTTAAATAGGGAGTATAACTAACTGAAAAACCCTGTTTTTGAAGCGAAAAGGCATATTTTGCAGGATTATACCGCTGAGAAAAGACATCCGCAGATGTAGCTACCCCGACATCTCCCATTCCGGATGCTCTCGCATCAACCGGGATTGTTAAAAAAGGAACAGCTGTTGTAATAACCCTATCTTGAGCATTAGAGAACTGAAATAGAGCAACACTAATTAATAATAAAAAATATTTCTTCATTATCGTTTTTAAAATTATTTACAAATATAATATTTCCTTAACGCTGTACAAACTTTGAACCTTAATATAGAAACTGGTTTTTAATAAAACACATGACAACAACATTTCATTCAGTATTTTAGCTCTACATAAAAAATCTGTAAAAAATCTCGTGCTGATTAAATAAAAAAAATAATCAGCACTCAAAAACCAAGACTTCTATAAAGAAGTTTGTCTTTTTTTAGATTAAAAATTATTTAATGACGGTATCAAAATTCATCTTCAATCCTAACAGAAATATCTCCTCGATAATTTATAAACGTTAAAAACTTACAACTATTATATAGCAATAAAAGAAAGAATAAGTAATATAGCTACAATTGACCATGGTTAACAGCTGTTTAAACGCTCATAAACGAACAGGAATAAAAATATTTTTTTTTGAAAAAAGAGGAATAGTATAATATTTATACTAAATTTGCGTTCTGGAATAGAACCTTTAACAAAACATTATATTATTAAAAAAGGCTGTTGAAAACTAAAGGTTAATTGTTACATTGCGGCTCAAAAATTAATTACCTACTGAAAGTATGAAAATTCACAAAATTATGGCTTTTAAGTTGCTGATAGCTCTTTCACTGACTATAGGCTTTACTAGTTGTAGTAAAAAATCTAGCTCAAAGAATACATCTTCTGCAACCGGCTGGAAAATCAACGACAAAGAAGGAGGATTCCAATATAATTCTAGCTTCAAGAACCAGATAACTGGTCCTGGATTAGTATTAATAGAGGGAGGAACTTTTACAATGGGGAAAGTTCAGGATGATGTTATGCATGATTGGAATAATACCCCTAATCAGCAACACGTCCAAACATTTTATATGGATGAAACTGAAGTAACCAACATCATGTACATGGAGTATCTTGATTGGTTAAAAAGAGTTTTCCCTCCAGAAGAAGAAAATTACAGAAATATCTATGAAGGTGCACTGCCAGATACATTAGTCTGGAGAAACCGATTAGGTTATAATGAAACAATGACTAATAACTACCTGAGACATCCTGCTTATGCAAGCTATCCGGTTGTTGGTGTAAATTGGGTTCAGGCTGTTGAATTCAGCAAATGGAGAACAGACCGTGTAAACGAGTTAATTCTTGGAAAAGAAGGTTATTTAAAACCAGATGCCAAAATAGTTGATGCTACTGCAGAAGCCACTTTCAGCACTGAAACATACCTTAATGCCCCTACACAAACTTATGGTGGTAATGAAGAACTTATCTATAAAGGTAAAAAGAACTCTTTAGCAAATAAAGATGATGCGACTAACCTTTATGCACAAAGAACTTCCGGGGTTATTTTACCTGAGTACAGACTACCAACAGAAGCAGAGTGGGAATATGCTGCTCTAGCCGAGGTAGGAAACAGAGAATATAATCTTTACAAAGGAAAGAAAAAATATCCATGGAAAGGTGCTTACACCCGTTCAGGAAAAAACAGAAAAGGAGCTAACAGAGGAGATCAATTAGCTAACTTTAAACAAGGAAAAGGTGACTACGGCGGAATCGCAGGATGGTCTGATGACGGGGCTGATATTACTGCTCCTGTAAAAAGCTATCCTCCAAACGACTTTGGTCTTTACGATATGGCAGGTAACGTTTCAGAATGGGTGGCTGATGTTTACAGACCTATGGTTGATGACGAAGCAAATGACTTTAACTATTACAGAGGTAATATCTATACTAAAAACCAAATTGGTGAAGACGGAAAAGTAGCAATTGTTACTACTTCAGACATCCAATATGATACTTTAAGTAATGGTAGAATCATTGCCAGAAACTTCCCAGGTCAGATAGCTCAGGTTCCTGTTGATGAAAAAGAAACTTATCTAAGACAGAACTTCAGCACAAGTGATAACAGAAATTTCAGAGATGGTGATAAACAATCTACTCGTTATTTTGACTTTAGAGACTCGGAAGAAGACGGAGAAGGAAAAAATGATACAAAAAGAATGTATGATTCTCCTAAACATAAGATCACTAAAGACAGCTTGGGTAACATGATTAAAAACTATGATAAATCAGGCAAAAGAACAACTTTAGTAAATGATGATTCAAGAGTTTATAAAGGAGGTTCATGGAGAGACAGAGCTTATTGGCTTGATCCGGCTCAGAGAAGATACTTCCCTCAGGATATGGCTACTGATGATATTGGATTCAGATGTGCTATGTCAAGAGTAGGTTCTAAATCTGACAAAAAGAAAACACCAAGAAATTAATTTTTGCGTTTAATAATACACCATAAAAGCCCTTTCATTAGGGCTTTTATAGTTTAACAGCTATTTCAAATGGAAATAAAAGCAATACATTCTCTCTTCTTAAAATGCACATCGGTTTCTACTGATACCAGAAAAATAGAGCCCAACTCTTTGTTTATTGCTCTTAAAGGAGAAAATTTTGATGCAAATACTTTTGCTGAAGAAGCTTTACTGAAAGAAGCTTCCTATGTTATTATAGACAACAAAGACTTCTATATAGATGAAAGAACCATTTTAGTTGAAAACAGTCTAACAACACTTCAGGAACTGGCTTCATTCCATAGAAAATATCTGGGATTACCTATTCTTGCTTTAACAGGCAGTAATGGAAAAACAACCACCAAAGAACTAATCAATGTTGTGCTTTCAAAAAAATATAACACAAAAGCAACTATCGGCAATCTGAACAATCATATCGGAGTACCGTTAACACTTTTATCGTTTAATGAAAAAACAGAGATCGGTATTGTGGAAATGGGTGCAAATCACCAAAAAGAAATCGAACTTCTTTGTACAATTGCTACACCAGACTTTGGTTACATCACCAACTTCGGGAAAGCGCATCTTGAAGGATTCGGAGGTTTTGAAGGGGTTATAAAAGGAAAGAGTGAAATGTATGATTATCTTTTAAAAAACAATAAACCTGTTTTTATAAACGCTGATGACCCTATACAGATCGAAAAAACAACATCTATTAAAAGATACTCTTTCAGCTGTATTAAAACAGAATCAGACTTGTTTATAACCAATATCAGCGCTGATCCATTTGTATCCATACTCTACAACAGAATTACTATTAACTCTCATTTAGTAGGCTTATATAACGCAAACAACATTAATGCTGCTATAGCTATCGGAAAGTATTTTAAAATCAGCGATCCGGAAATAAAAGAAGCTATAGAAAGTTATACTCCTACGAATAACAGATCACAATTACTTCTAAAGAATACAAATGAGATTCTACTGGATGCTTATAATGCAAACCCAAGCAGTATGTCTGTTGCAATTGAAAACTTTATTCAGCTACAGAAAAAATCTAAAATAATGATTTTAGGAGACATGTTTGAATTAGGTCCTGAAAGTCCGGAAGAGCATAAGAATATTATCTCAAAACTTTTAAATGAAAATCAGATTACCTGTTATTTTATTGGTAATGATTTTTATCTTAACAGAATCGAAAAAACTAATTTTAAGTTTTTCAAAACATTTGAAAATCTAAGTGAGTACTTAAAAAATCATGAGATCAAAAACCATTCTATTCTAATAAAAGGATCCAGAGGAATGGCTTTAGAAAGGGTACTAAACCTGTTACCATAAAAAATGCCGCTTAAATAAGCGGCATTTTTTTATAACCTTTTCTTAGTGAGAATTAAAAAGAAAACCTCATACTCTGTATGAGGTTTTAATTCTGTGGGCGATGAGGGATTCGAACCCCCGACCCTCTGGGTGTAAACCAGATGCTCTGAACCAACTGAGCTAATCGCCCTAATAGTGCCTGATCGCGGTGCAAATATAATACTCTTTTTATAATCTGCAAGCATTAAATAAAAAAAATTACAAAATTTCTGCAACTACGAATGTGCTACCACCTATGTAAATAAAATCTGATTTTCCTGCCTGATTAACTGCTGCTTTATAAGCTTCTGAAACAGAATTATATATAAATCCTTTTAATCTAAATTGTCTTGCTTTTTTTTCTAAAACAGAAGCATCTAACCCTCTTGGCACGTTAGGTCTGCAAAAATAATATTTTGCTTTTTTAGGAAACAAGGGTAAAATTTCGTCCAAATCTTTATCGTTTACAACGCCCAAAACAATATGCAGGTTTTTAAAATGTTCGTTTGAAACCTGATTCATTACAATTTCTAAACCATGTTTATTATGTGCTGTATCACAAATTATTTTTGGGGCATCATTTAATTGCTGCCATCTTCCCTGTAAACCTGTATTGATAATCACATTGGCAAAACCATCTTCAATATTCTGTTCTGTTATATGAAAAACATCTAATTCCTGCAAAACTTTAATGGTTTGAAAAACAGTTTTTTTATTATGCTTCTGATAATTTCCTGACAGAGGAGAGTAATATTCTGTTTTTATCAGATCGGAAGCAAAATAAACTTTTGAACTTTCCATTTCTGCTTTTTCCAAAAAAGTACTTCTTGTTTCTGATACATATTCTCCAATAACAACTGGAACAAAAGGCTTGATAATTCCTGCTTTTTCAAAAGCAATTGAGGCAAGGTTATTTCCTAAAAATTTTGTGTGATCTAAACCTATATTAGTAATGACAGATACTAAAGGGGTAATAATATTTGTGGAATCCAGTCTCCCGCCCATTCCTACTTCAATTACAGCAACATCTACTTTCTCTTTATTAAAATAATCCAAAGCTAAACCTACTGTCATCTCAAAAAAACTTAACTTATTTTTCTCAAAAAAAGATTTATTATCGTTGATAAACTGACAAACAAATTCTTCTGAAATCTCTTTTCCGTTTATTCTTATTCGTTCTCTGAAATCTTTTAAATGGGGTGAAGTATAAAGCCCTACTTTATATCCTGCTTCTTGTAAGATAGAAGATAACATATGTGATGTTGACCCTTTACCATTGGTTCCGGCAACATGAATAAATTTCAACCCTTTTTCAGGATTCTCTAAATAATCAGAAAGTAAAACTGTATTGGACAAATCTTCTTTGTAAGCGGATGCGCCCTGTTGCTGATACATTGGAAGCTGATTGAACATCCAATCTAAAGTTTCTTGATAATTATTCATTGATAATGAATTAGAAAATTCAACAATATAACGATAAATTAGTCTATGAATTTATTCTGTTAATTTAAAATTATAGATAATCTTGCCTACTTGTTTTTCCGGTGCATTATCATCTGACTGCCATTTTGTATTCATTGCTGCAACTTTAGCCTGATCTAGTAAACACTTTGCTAAATTAGTAGTTCCACGTACACCTGGTTCTGCACTGATAACTTTCCCTGATTTATCAACTGAAATCTGAACTACAACAATTCCCTGCTCATTACAAACATATTTTGGTTGTGGTTTATTTAATGCATTTCGACCGGCTAACTGATAATTACCATAACCACTTCCGTTACCATTGCCATAACCGCTTCCTGTTCCGGAACCGATACCGGTTCCGTGACCTGATCCATGTCCACCACCACTTCCGGTTCCGGTTCCGCCGCCACCATTATAACCTTGTGCGTTTGGATTACCGATTAGCTTACCTTTATTTCCACCTATCTTATCATTACCGTCTCCTCCTTTAGATTTTGACCCATTCAGTATATTCGCTAAGGCGTCTGACGTTGATTTTGAAGGTTTTGGATCTTCTTTAACAATTGGTTTTTCTGTAACTTCTTTCTTTTCTGTTTTATCTGTTTTTTTCACGGAAGCAATAACAGGTGCTTCATCTGATTCCTGTGTAACTAAATCTTTAGCTTCATTTGCCGATACGACAGGGACTGACTTTTGTTCGGGTTTACCTAAATCTAATGATTTATAATTGTCTCCTGATCCGAATTCACTGTCTCCAAAATTTACCTCTACTTGTCCACCGCCACCGCCACCTTCTAACTGTGCAATCTGCATATCTGAGGAAGCCAGTTTAAAGTAAAAAAACAACAGAAACATAATAACAAATAAAATAGTTGTTATTGTTAACGATTTTCTCTGAGATTCTGTCTCTAAATACTTCATATAATTTACTTAAATCTAAATCCTGTTTATCAATAAAACCATTATAATGGTTTTATTCGCTTTTACTAACTAAAAACATTTTATATTTTGTTTCTTTTTCAGGAAACAATAATTACACCAATTCTGTAATTCCCAAAAGCTTAACATCATTTTTACAGAACGAATGTAAAGGTAATAAATTGTTATTTAATTCATCTATTCACAAAATAGGATTTTACAAACTTATACTAGCTGTTTCAACGCTATTTCAAAGGCTGTTGCACTAATATTTGTTTTGGATTTATTTAAAGAATGGACTTTTACTATTGCTTTTTTAATGGTGTCTGATGCATCATTAAATATGGCTTCATCTGTCATCTGCACTTTTTTCTCCATAAAATAAGCAAATACTCTTGCCATTCCGCAGTTAGAAATAAAATCAGGAATCAGACTTATTTTTTTATCTGTTGCTTCCATTATGGAACCAAAGAAAATTTCTTTATCAGCAAAAGGAACATTGGCTCCACAGGAAATCACTTCTAATCCTGAAGCAACCATATTATCTACTTGTTCTTTTGTGACTAATCTTGAGGCTGCGCATGGTGTGAATATCTCTGCTCCTATAGTCCATATTCTGCGATTGATTTCTTCGAAGGAAAGCATATTTTCTGCTACTAATTTATTTCCGTCTTTATTCAGGAACAAAGTTCTGATCTCTTCAAAAGAAAAACCTTTTTCTTTGATCACTCCTCCATCTCTGTCAATAATACCAATAATACTGACACCCATATCTGCAAGATAAAATGCGGCAGCTGATCCTACGTTTCCAAAACCCTGAACAATTGCTTTCTTTCCTTTTACTGAACCACCATAAATATCATAAAAATGACGTACTGCTTGTGCAACGCCATAACCGGTAATCATATCTGCTATCGTATATTTTTTAGCAACGTCGGGAGAAAAAGACGGGTTTTCAATAACTTTAACAACTCCTTGTCTTAATTGTCCGATCCTGTTTATTTTATCTGCTTCGGTTGGTCTGAAATGTCCGTTAAAAACACCTTCCTGCGGATGCCACACACCGCATTCTTCTGTCATAGGGATCACTTCATGGATTTCATCTACATTGAGATCTCCTCCTGTTCCGTAATAACTTTTTAATAATGGAGAGACTGCTTTATACCATCTTTGTAAAACTCCTTTTTTTCTGGGATCAGCGGGGTCAAAATTAATTCCTGATTTTGCACCTCCTATAGCGGGTCCTGAAACGGAGAATTTCACTTCCATTGTTTTTGCTAATGAAAGTACTTCATTCACATCTAAACCTTTTCTCATTCGGGTTCCACCTCCGGCGGCTCCTCCTCTTAATGAATTAATTACTGTCCAGCCTTCTGCTTCTGTTTCAGTATCTTTCCAGTTAAACACTATCTCCGGTTCTTTATTCTCAAACTTACTCAGTAATTCCTTCATTTTTTTATGTTATTTATAAAACATTACAAATATAAAAAACAATCTTCTAAAAAAACACATGTTATATTATTCTTATTTTACTTAAAATCAAAAATAAATCCGGAACTATGATCTCTGTCTGCTCCTGTGACACTGGACAGTGTATTTACTTCTCCTCTCAGTTTCAGCACTCCTAATAAACCGAAAATAAGGGCTTCTTTGAATTCTATGATTTTAGAATCGGGAATAACGATTTTCATTTCGGGTAAATGGTATTGGATTCTTTCTATAAGATAGGTATTATAAGCACCTCCTCCGGTAATCAGCAGACTTCCTTTTTTATTCGTAAGAACAGCGGCGATCTGAATGGCAATGTGCTCTACGAAAGTGTTTAGTTTATCTTCTACGGAAATTGAGAAGAGGTCCATGAGTGGAAATAAAGTATCTTGTACAAATTCAAATCCTAATGATTTTGGAAAAGATTCTTTATAAAAATCGAGATTGTTCAAAGCAAACAGCAACTGATTATTCTTATTACCGCTACGAGCTATATTCCCTCTATTGTCATATTCAGCGTTTAGTTGATTTGCATAATAATTGAGAACTGTATTAACTGCGGATATATCAAAGGCAATTCTCTTTTTGTTCTCTTCGAATGATATATTCGAGAAACCGCCTAAATTCAGACAGTAATCATATTCTGAAAAAAGGAGTTTGTCTCCAATAGGAACTAAAGGTGCTCCTTGTCCTCCTAAAGCTACATCCTGCACTCTGAAATCACAAACGACCTTCTTTTTAACTAAACTACTAATCATGGGTAAATTCCCTATCTGTAATGTTATTCTTTTTTCGGGTTGATGTAAAATGGTATGCCCATGTGAACAGACTACATCAATTGTTTCTAGTCCGTTTTTTAAAATAAAGGTATTTATAATCCCGGATAATAATTTTGTATACTCTTCGTTCAGTAAACCAAGCTCTTTTTCTGAAAAATTAATTGCTGTTTTCAACTTCTTAATCCAACTTTCTTCGTAAGAAATTGTTTCTGTTTGATACAGCTGAAAACTCCATTTTTCTCCATATTTTGTAAAAACAATATGCGCCAGATCTACTCCATCTAATGAAGTTCCTGACATCACTCCTATAACGTTATAGTTTTCTTTTTTCATAGGTTAAAAATAGTAATCATAATTGAAAACTTCATATTATTGAAGTATATTTGGAAAGATTTTTAAACAATATATCAAAATATTAGCACCTAAATATTATGGACTTTAAACTTACTGAAGAGCATTTAATGATTCGCAAGGCTGCCAGAGATTTTGCTCAGGCTGAACTACTACCGGGCGTTATAGAGAGGGATGAGAAACAGATTTTCCCAACAGAACAGATCAAAAAAATGGGTGAATTGGGATTTATGGGAATGATGGTTTCTCCTGAATATGGGGGTAGTGGTCTGGACACTATTTCGTATGTTATTGCAATGGAAGAGATTTCAAAAATCGATGCTTCGGCTTCTGTGGTTATGTCTGTAAATAATTCACTTGTATGCTGGGGATTACAAACATTTGGTACTGAGGAACAGAAACAAAAATATCTTCCTCGTCTGGCATCTGGTCAAATTATAGGTGCTTTTTGTCTTTCTGAACCGGAAGCGGGAAGTGATGCTACTTCTCAAAAAACAACTGCAATTGATAAGGGGGATCATTATCTGGTTAATGGTACTAAAAACTGGATCACTAATGGTGGTACTGCGGATGTTTATCTGGTAATTGCTCAAACGGATGCGGAAAAAAGACATAAAGGTATTAATGCTTTAATTATAGAAAAGGGTACTCCGGGTTTTGAAATTGGACCAAAGGAACAAAAAATGGGAATCAGAGGTTCTGATACGCATTCTTTATTGTTTAATGATGTAAAGGTTCCTAAAGAAAACCGGATTGGTGAAGATGGTTTTGGATTTAAGTTTGCTATGAAAACTTTGGCAGGCGGAAGAATCGGAATTGCTTCGCAGGCTTTAGGAATTGCTTCGGGTGCTTATGAATTAGCTTTGAAATATTCTAAGGAGCGTAAAGCTTTTGGTACGGAAATATGCAATCATCAGGCAATTGCATTTAAATTAGCTGATATGGCTGTACAAATTGAAGCGGCTCGTCATCTGTGCATGAAAGCTGCGTGGGATAAGGATAATCACCATAATTATGACCTGAGTGGCGCTATGGCAAAACTTTATGCTTCGCAAGTGGCAATGGACACGGCTGTGGAGGCGGTACAAATTCATGGGGGAAACGGGTATGTAAAAGAATATCATGTTGAACGTATGATGCGTGATGCAAAAATTACTCAGATCTATGAGGGTACTTCTGAGATTCAGAAAATCGTTATTTCAAGAAGTATCTTAAGTGAATAGTTTTAATATATCTACTAAATAAAAAATGCCCTTCCTTTGTGTCGGGCATTTTTTTTGAAGTAAATTTACAATTCAGCAGGAATCACAAATAGTATTTTAATTATGCCTCAAAAACCGAAATCACTTAAATCTAAAGTTATAATAGGATATATTCTATTATTTATGATCGCTGTTATTTCTGTTTGGTTTGTGTATACTGAAATTTTAAAGATTGCTACTCCAAATGATGGTATCAGCAATGATAATAAAAAAATAATTCAGATCAGTAATGCTATTGCTAATTTATATGCTTCTGAAGCGGTAGGAAGGAATTCTATTCTGACCGGGTCTATAGACAACTATAAAGAATACAACCAATTAATTGACAGTGTTAATGCTCAAATTGAAAGTATTAAGAGGGAGGCTGATACTGAACAGTTACCAAAATTTGATTCTATTCAATCGTTGCTTGCTAAGAAAAAAAATAGTATTAATGAAATCATACTGTTCAGAAACAATTATAATAAACAGAATACTTTTGAAAAGGCTATTGGCAGAATATCAACTACTAAAGATTCTTTGGTAAGAAAATCTAAACCTGTCAAATTTAATAATAAAACACAAATTCGTCAGTTCCTTAATGATGTACTTACTGCTAAACAACTGGACTCGTTAAGTCGATTACCAGTTTCTAATGACTCTCTTGCGATTGCTTTTCAGAATGTTCTGACTGATCTATTGATTAAAGAAAACAAACTGAAATATGAATTATACAAAAAAGAGCAAAAATTATTAGATGAAAATCGTATTATTTCAGATCAGTTAAGGATTATACTAAGTAGTATAGAAAAAGAAATTCTTCA
The DNA here is from genome assembly GCF_058310215.1 of Flavobacterium sp. AK-301. NCBI lineage: Bacteria > Pseudomonadati > Bacteroidota > Flavobacteriia > Flavobacteriales > Flavobacteriaceae > Flavobacterium > Flavobacterium sp. AK-301. The sequence continues at coordinate 3,995 of NZ_JBZEES010000005.1, read as the reverse complement.
AAAATCATATCTGAAAATAGAACAGTCTAATCGTGCTATTGAAAACACAACGCAGACTATTGCGTGGACGGGAGCTATTACATTGTGTCTTCTTATCTTGTTTGCCTGGATCATTATTCAGGATCTGACCAAAAGTCAAAATTACAGAACTCAGCTTGAAAATCTGAATTCTGAGAAAGAGGATCTTTTACGCAGTAAAACAATGCTACTGGCAACTGTTACTCATGATATTCAGACTCCTTTAGGCAGTATTATTGGTTTTTCTGATCTATTGGAAAAAACGGATCTGAATAAAAAACAAAATCAGTATATTGATAATATAAAACATTCTTCTCATTATATATTAAAACTGGTCAATGATCTGATCGATTTTTCAAAACTGGAAAATAACCGAATAAAAATAGACAGAATCAGCTTTAATTTTAAGGATCTTATAGAAAATACTTGTGAACCACTGGAACCGAATGCTACGAATAAAAACATTGAACTGAAATGGATAATTGATGATCGATTAGATAACAACTACATTTCTGATCCCTACAGAATCAAACAGGTTCTCACAAATCTGATAACTAATGCAATCAAATTTACACAGGAAGGGTCTGTTAAGGTCACTGCAAAAATAAAATCTATAAACAACAAGAATCAGATACAAATTCAGGTCATAGATACAGGAATCGGAATACCTAAAAGTCAGCAGTCTTTAATTTTTAAAGAGTTTACTCAGGCACATTCGGGAATTGAGAAAAAATTTGGGGGTACGGGATTAGGTTTAACGATTGCACTTCGAATTTTAGAACTTTTAAATGGTACGATAGTATTAGAAAGTGAAAAAAATAAGGGGTCTGTTTTTACTGTTACTATTCCTCTGGTTCTGTCCAACTCAAAGAATACTGCTATTAAGGAAATCGGAAATAATAAAGAGTATGATTTTTTTAAAAATAAAAAGATACTAATTATTGATGATGATGCTATGCAATTGAGTCTAATGGAGGAAATATTCAGTAATTATCCTATAGGAATAAAAACACTGATAGATGCTTCGCAGGCAATGGAATGGTTAGGGAAAGAATCGTTTGATCTTGTATTAAGTGACATCCAAATGCCTAAAATTGATGGTTTTGAATTAATTAAAAAGATAAGAAACAACCCTGATAAAACAATATCGGGTATACCTGTTATTGCTTTATCAGGTAAAAGAGATCTTAATCCGGAAGATTTTACAAGAAAGGGATTTACTTCTTTTCATCCGAAACCTATTGAACTTGAAATCTTATTGGAACTGATAAAAAATATTTTTGAAAATGAAGAGACTCTTGTTATTAAGGATCGAATCAAACCTATAGAAAACGGAAAATTATATGATCTGAAAAGTCTAAATCAGTTTACTCAAAACGATCCGGAATCTTTAAAAATAATCATTGAAAATTTTATAACGGGCAGTATCGAAAATTGTGCTGTTTTAATGGAAGCTGCTTCTTTATCTGACAAAAACGGAATGTCTGAAATCGCTCATAAAATGATCCCAATGTTAAAACAAATGGAGGTTTATTCTATTGTACAACTACTGGAACCTATTGAGGAAAAAACATTAAATCACAAGCCAAAGGAAATGGAAAATTATATAAAAATTATAGTTGAAAAAATTGAGAGTCTAATTTCAGAGTTACGATCTGAAATTAGCTAAAGATCAATATTATATAGTTTTAATTTATTATATAATGTTTTTCTGTCTATGTTTAAAAGTACGGCTGCTTTTGTTTTATTATAGTTTGTTTTTTCCAGAGCCTGACGGATCGCTGTTTCTTCGTCTTCTTGGGAATATAAAGAAAAACTATTCTCTTTTTCTGATGTCAATACCATTTCCCGGGGTAAAACGTCTACTGTTATCTTATCTGATTTTGTCAACAGAACGGATCTTTTTATTATATTTTTCATTTCACGAAGATTACCGGGCCATTCATAATTTTTAAAAATAGTGATAACTTCGGGACTAAAGCCTTCTACTTCTCTTTCGAGATCAGTGTTTGCTAATGCTAAAAAATGATTTGCAAAAATCATCAGATCATGTTTTCTATCGGATAACTTGGGTACTTGTATACAGAACTCATTTAGACGATGATACAGATCTTCTCTGAAGTCACCTCTTTTTACTGCTTCGACCAAATCTTCATTTGTTGCGGCAATAACTCGTATATCAACTTTAATCTCTGTATTACTGCCTATCGGTTTTACTTTCCTTTCTTGTAATGCACGTAATAATTGTACTTGTACTTCATAAGAAAGATTCCCTACTTCATCTAGGAAAAGGGTACCTCCGTTAGCTGCTTCAAAGTGTCCTGTTTTATCATTAATAGCGCCTGTAAATGATCCTTTTATATGTCCGAAAAATTCACTGGAAGCTAATTCTTTTGGTATTGCTCCACAGTCAACTGCAATAAAAGGTTTTTCTTTTCGTTTACTCTGAACGTGTATGGAATGGGCTATATATTCTTTTCCTGTACCACTGTCTCCAATAATCAGTACGGACATATTGGTTGGTGCAACGAGACTAATATATTCATGTAACTGATTGGAATGATTACTTATTCCTTGTACAAAGGAACCAGAAATAGCTTCTGTTTTCTTTGATTTCTCAGATGATGGATTTTCTTTTTTTTCTTCTTGTTTTTTTAAAGCGGAATTTATAGTATGAAGTATTTCATCTGGATTAATTGGCTTTCCAACATAATCAAAAGCTCCTAATTTCATAGAATTAACGGCTGCTTTAATTTCTGTATAACCAGTCATTAAAATAACCTGAGTATTGAAAGAACTTTCTTTTACTAATTTTAAAATTTGCAAACCATCACTATCGGGTAATCTAATATCTGTTAATACAACATCAAAAGTTTGACTTTTAATCTTTTCAGTAGCTTCTTTTGCTGTAAAGGCATTAACTACATCAAAACCTTTTTTCTGTAAAAAAGTCTGAAGCATTAAACAAAAAGAAGTATCATCATCAATAACTAAAATTCTTGAAACCATCTAAAAAGCAATAATTTGTTATGATGCAAAAATAGAATTTTAATGTGACTAATATATGTTAATAAGTGTTATAAATACTTAATTCATTCTAATACGATTATTAAATTATTCTCTTTAAACGCAAAAAACATCCTTTATGGGGATGTTTTTTGTTTTTCGGAAAGACATCCGCTCAAAACGCCTTTCCTAATCATCTTACTAAACTAAACTCAATACAATTAAATACCTTTTGATTAGGATTGGTAAAGATCTATACTTCTTTAACGAACTCTCCTTTAGCGGTAAATAAAGCGGTTACTTTGGCTCCTTCTTTTGACAATACCAATCTGTATTCGCCATCATTTGCTACTCCGGCTTCTTCTAATGAATAACCGGCATATTTCTTCCCTATCTGGGATAAAACATCAGCAGGTATCGCGGAAGCTTCAATGGTATTATACTCTTTTTCCTGATCTACGCTAATCGTAGTTCTATTCACTAAAGCAACATCTGCTGCTGCTGCACTAAAGCCTAAGCCTAAAACTAATGCTGATACTAAAAATAGATTTTTCATAATATTTACTTTTTAATAATTATTGATTGGTTTCTTATTGAATAGTATGAAAAAAAGATGCCAGAAACAATTCTTGTTTCTATACATAAAACAAAATACTGATTTACAGCTTATTAAATAAATTTCAGGAATAGTATTAAATTCAGAAGTATTGTAGAATTGTGGATTTCAAATTCAATTTCTGTAGAATTCTACAATCCAATATTTTTAGGTTCAGTCGAAAGTCAAAAGTAAAAAAGCCAAATGGATATACGATTTATGATATTTGATCTAAGTAGAGCTGCGTTAAAACGCAGCTCTACATCGGCGGAATGATTCGAAAAATCCAATAATCAAAAAATCTAACAGTCAAAACTGTTATAAAACAAAAAACCCTTACTATTGCTAGTAAGGGTTCTTAAAAGAAAGGCAGTGA
>NZ_JBZEES010000004.1:158943-267615 GCF_058310215.1 Flavobacterium sp. AK-301 | reverse complement strand
GTTTCTTTAACTACTACAGTTGCTCCGGGAAGCGGAAATCCATCTGCTTCCGAAATTACTTTTCCTGTAATTCTTATTTCCTGAGCATATGTTTGTTGTGCAATAAAAATCAAACATAAATTCAAAAGAATTTGTTTAAATAATTTTTTAATCATATCACTGGGTTTTTGTTGTTTTTTATCTTGTTGATCTGCAAAAATTAGAAGTCTGATAAAGATATTCTGAAAACTGATCTTTTGTAAGACCTGATTTCTCGAGTAATTCATTTAAAATTACTCTTCCATAATCTTTTTTGACAATCAATGCTAGCAGGTATTTAACATTTATACAACAAACATAATTTGATTTTAATTCAATTATGACGAATTTTACCCCAGATGGACTACGATAAATTTCATATAGTGTAAAAACAGGATGAAGAGAAAGAAAATTTATTTTGTTTGAAAAAACAAAACAGAAGTTTATTAATTAAATCAATTTATGTTTTTTAGCCATAGTAATTATACTCTGGTCGTTTGTAACATCTAATTCATCTTTTATAAGGGCTATTCGCCTATCTATAGAGGAAGGGGAAAGAGGTATATGATTTGATAAATTTTGAATTTTGATGCCATCTGCTATAAAAGAAATTATATCACGATTATCAGCATCTAAAAAAACGTCACTTTCAATAACTTTTTTAATGCTCTTCTTTACAGATATACTGTGATAGATGTCACCTTTTAAAATTATATTAAAAATAGGAAGTAATTCTTCTGTATCAAAATCACTTTTTATTATTAATCCTTCCGGAGTTATTTTATCAAAAATATTGTATACTGTAAATGATTCTGCATGTGAGGTTAATATTATTATTTTGCTTTTTGGGTGGTGTTTTCTTACCAATAAAGCTAAATCCTCTCCCGAGTTGATGTTTTTTGCTTTAAAAGAAGGCATACTCCGATCCAGAAGTATTAAATCGAGCGTCTTGTAATGTAGTGTGTCTGTAATGATTTTATAAGCTGTTTCGCAATTATGAGCCTTTATTATATTGATGTTAAATTTCTTCAAAATTCCTTTATAAATATCAACCATTGCAGGATGGTCATCTACAATTAAAGCATTTAATATATTTGGCTTCATGGCTTAATTATTTTTTAGTCTAAAGGAATCATAATGTATAAAGAAGTTCCTTTTTTAGTTTCAGAAACGATATTGAAGGTTCCTTTTAAATTTTCTACTCTTATATTTATATTCTTTAAACCTATTCCTTTTCTTTTTTTATCAGTATTAAAACCTACACCATCATCTATAATTCTAAGTCTAAGGTTATTATCTGTTTTTGAAATACTAAAAGTACCTTTTTTAGCCTGAGCATATTTATAGATGTTTTGAAGGGATTCCTGTACTATTCTATAAAGGTTCGCCTTAATATTGTTATTTACAGTATCCCATTCTATATAAGTATCCATAATTAAAATGAACTCTGTTTTTGATAGTATCTTTTGTTTCTCAAGGAGATCTTGCAACAGAGCTATAAAGTCGTTTTTTTCGGAGAAATTAAAACTGTTCAGATCATAAGCAATATCAATAATTTCTTTCTCTACATTGCGAATATCGTTAATGTGAGGTATGCAATTCTGTATCGTTTCTGTATCCGGGTTATCCTTTAAGGGATGAAGATTATAACGAATACATACCAGCCTGTTAATAATCCCATCATGTAACTCTTTCGCTATTCTTTTTTTCTCAATCTCTCTACTAGATTCTATCTTAGTTTGTTGCTCAGATAACAATTCATAGATTTCGTTATTTGCTTTTTGTTGTGTTGCCTCCAATTTTAGTTTAGATTCTTTCTTTTTAGCTAAAGAATCTCTAATTAAAAGAAGAATAACCAATAATGAAACTAAACTAATAAACCCGATTATTAAATTTTTTTTGTCCTTTTCTAATTGTGTTTTTTCAATAACCAATTCTTCGGCTTCATATTGAGCCTGAACCATTTTATTAGGTAATAAAGGTTCTATTGTTTTAAGGCTATCTGAAATTTTTACATATTCAGAGAGATAAGCAACCTCTTTTGATAAATCTACTTTTCTTAATTGTGTTAATGAAAGTAGTATATCTCTAGGGTCGGTTCCTTTTTCTTTAGCAATAGTATAAGCTTCCTGTGCATACTGAATCGCTTTTACGCTATCTTTCTGGTCCTGATAATATTCTGATAAATGTCTTCTATTTACATTAATGCCTGAAATATTTTGCAAACTATCTCTAATATGTAAAGCTTTATAAAACAAATCCGGCAATTGAGAGTACTCTTTTAACTTTAATTGAGAATAAGCTAAATTATCCAATAACATAGCGTGGATATAAGGCGTTTTTTTATTAAAGTTTGTATATTGTAAACCTTCCTTATAATAAGTGATTGCTTCTTTGTTTTTACCCGAATTCCTATAAGCTACTCCTAGATTATTTAAAGTATTTATCTTAAATAATCTCCCGTTATATGTAGTAGTGTCCTGAATTACATCTAAAGCTTTATTATAAAACTTTATGGCATTATCATATTGCTTTAATTCATCAAACAAAATACCTAAATGATTATATATCCTATATTGCTCTTGACTATTTTCATCTTTACAATATACTAAAGCTTTAAAAGCTGAAATTTGGGAATGCAAAAAATCGCCTTCATCATAATAAAGAAAAGCCTTGTTCAAATACATTCTCCCAATACTTTCCTTGTTATTTAGCTCTGTATAAATTTTTTCAGCTTTAGAATAACACAAATAAGCACTATCACTATTAGATTTATTTTTAAAAAAATAATCTCCTAAATATTCCTCTGCTTTTGCTATATTAGGATTATCTTTCCTCTGATATGCTTTTTCTGCTATAAGTTTAGAAATTATTTTATAGGCTTCCATTTCGCCAATATTATAGTATTGATTGGCAATTTTAAACAGATTATCAAAAAATAAAGAATCCTGTTCCTGCTTAAGCACAACCCCTGAAGCTTTTTGAATAAAACTTATACACTCTGAGTGTAACAAGGTTGTATCCTTTACTTTTGTTAAATACAAGGATAAGCTATCAGACAATTGATTTGTCTGATAGCTGGTATTCTTTTGATCCTTACAACCTATTATAAGGATAAAAAGGAAAATAGTGTATATTGTTTTTTTCAAAATCTCTTTTTTAAGTTTAAAACCTAAAAAGGTTTTATTTAATAAAAAACGGTTTTGGTATTTGAGATAATTAGAAAACAAATAAAACAATAATAACCTTTCTTATTTTTGAATAGGAATATCACCAGACCCTTTATCTCCTTCTTCCATTTCCATCATAAGAGCTTTCTTCTGTGACAGGGTATCTGCAATTGTCTTTGTGAAAACGCTTGCGTCTACTTTTGTTATCGGTGCAATTGATTCCGATCCTACTGGAATCGTTACACTTCGTGTTTGTGGTGTATCAATCTCATCTACACTACAGGAATAAATCGAGAGTATAAATAAAGACACTACTAGAATTAAAATTGATTTTTTCATTGAATTATAGTTTTTAGGGGATAAAAAATATTTTGGTGTTTGAAACAATGAGAAAAATTAATGTATACTTATATTTTATCTTTTAGGGTCAGTAGGAAAATGCTTGTCTCCTTCTTCCATCATAAGCGCTTTATTTTCTTTCTTCTGTGACAAGGTATCTGCAATTGCCTTTGTGAAAACTCCTGCATTTTCTTTTGTTATTGGTGCAATTGATTCCGATCCTACTGGAATCGTTACACTTTGTGTTTGTGGTGTATCAATCTCATCTACACTGCAAGAGTAAATCGAGAGTATAAATAAAGATACTACTAGAATTAAAATTGATTTTTTCATTAGATTGTATCGGTTTGGATTATGTTTTTTTGATCTAAAAGGATTAAAATAATTAAGATAATATTAACGAATATAAATTGAATAAACTAATAAAATTAAGAAAATTTATAGACTGTATTCTATAAAAATACATTTTATTAGAATATAGTACAAGGAAAGCCCTTGTTTTAAAGGTAAAGTGTCTAATATACTCATGCTAAAGTTACTAAATATAAATAATTGTTTCATTTACGGAAACCCGTAATAAATATCAAAAGAATTTACGTTACATTTGGAAAACCCCTAAAGGATATAATTATGAGAAAATACACTTCAATTTTAGTTTTAATATTAACAATTGTCATTTTTAACAATTGTTCTAAAAGTGACGATAATAAAGAGGAGTGTTATCTGGTTATTGATACACATAGAACGTATGATATTAATACTACTGAATATACCTATTTTGTTAAAACAAATAAAGACGGACAGATTTCATCTTATCCTATCTCTAAAACCAGACATGACTATTATACTCAGATCGTAAAAGAAGGCAAGTCTGAATGTTGGGATAAAGGATTGTAGTTCTTTTCTCAGGCGTGACAAGCGTAAAAAAATCCTATCGATGATTTGATAGGATTTTTTAGTTTGAATTAAAAATTACAATTATGATTTATTCATTTTTTCTAAAATTTGTTTCATGAGTTCTTCTGTTCTCAATGAAGCTTCTAGTTGTTTTGTTATCAGGTTTTCTAACCTCAATAAAACTTCCGAATCTAAAGATTCATCTTCTTCAGAAGTATTGGGTAGGTATGTTGTTTTTAGAACATTTCCAGTACCTGTTTTTAAATATTCATAGCTGATTTGAGGAAATTTACCTATTATTTTTTGAATCAAATTTTTAGAAATAGCTGAGTTATGATTAATTATCCTGTATATATTACTGGTGGTTATTCCAATATCGTTTGCAAAATGTAATGGTACGGTATATCCCAAAGCTTTAATTATGTTATTTAGCCTTTGACTGTAAGTGTCTCCTTCAGAATTCCTTAATACTTCATTGGTTTTTTTCATATCTTTATTTTTTATTTAGCATAATCATTTTTCCATTTTTCATCCAGTGCATCTGCGTATTCATGTAAAACCTTTTTGATGTACTTCAACATCATTTCTTCAGTTTTCCATCCACCCAGTGCCATTATAGCAGAATTAGGTATTTTTCCATATAAATTAGTTGCAAAGGATCGTCTACAAATATGAGAGGTTATCAATTCCCATTTTTGATATATGGCAATTGCTTTTCTTGTTTTCCCCGTTTTTTCATTTCTCTTTGTTACACCACCTAACATCTGTTCGTCAAAACCTATGGTTTGACATAGTATTTTAATTTTTTTATTAAAATCAATATCATTAATCTTATTAGGCAGTTCTCCGTTTCTCTTATCTAATATCGCTTTAACCATTGGATGCACCGGAATAACCGTTGGATTTCCAGTTTTTTGTGCATCAATAAATATCCTTGTTTTTTCTTTATTGAAATTAGATAATTTTAAACGAATTAAGAAATCCGAAATTCTTAATCCTGTCCATAAACCAATTATCAGGTTATCCCTAACATGATCCAAATCATCATTAAAACTAAAATTATAATTATAGATTAAGTCAATTTCATATTCTGAAAAATAAGGATCAATATAATCTTCTGATTCTTCATCATCATCAGGAAGATTTTCATTAATTGGAAGGAAAATTTTCTCCTTGAAACTTTTATCTATTTCTAAATTATCTTTTTCTGCCTGATTACAGAAAAACTTTATTCTGGAAACAGTGTTGTCAGACGAAACAGGAGCGTACTCCTCTTCTTTAACAAGATAAAACAAAAATGTCCGAAGAGATTCAAGATTTATTTCTTTTATCTTGTATTTTTTCTTTTCTTCAAATGGAATAAATAATTTCAATGCAGATTCATATACAGATTTTGTAGATTTACCCATATACTTATCTTTTTTTACATAATGTGTAGATGCTTTGTTATCCAGCCAATACTGAGCATAATCTGAAAAATAAACAAAGTGATTCGGTATTTTTAAATTTACCTCTTGCTTAGGTCTATTAAAATTATTGTGAATTAGTTTGTCAAGCCAAGATTTATCTATAATTTCACCAGAAGAGAAATCTGTATTAAAGTTGTCCGTAATAGCCCTTTTTAAGTCTGTTAGTTTATCATTTATTTGATCTCTGTTAGGAACCAGAATAACATTTTTAATTTTTTCTTTTTCATGATCCCAGTATTTAGGATTGATAAATAATGTTGCTGAAGTCGTTATGTCAATAGCCTTAGTATGATAAAATCGAACATAAATAGTTGATATTGGTTTTTTTCCTTTAACGAGGTATTGTACATTTGCCATAGAATTTAATTTAATAGATTAAAAACTTCCCGACTATTTCCCGACAAAGGTACAAGTAAAAGAATTAAATACGCTTATTTCTTTAGCAAAAATGCTAATGAAATTTTATAAAGTGTTGTTTTTAAGGTGTTTTTAGTTTAAAATAATGCTATGATAAGTAGTTATATTAGATATAGGATATACAATATATTGTGTTGAAATGAAATGTATCCTAACAGGTTTTTTTAATCTGTTAGATATTATAAAGAATTATTGTAGCGAAACATCAATTTTTTTTAGATTATGTTTGTTCTTCTTAAACTACGACCTTAAGAACTTATAAAAAGACTCCCTTATGTTATGTGGGTGGTATTGGAAACGACCACAAACGCTGTCGTAGGCGTTAGAACTGCTAAAGCATAAGGGTTTATATTCTTAAACTACGACTTTTTTATGCATGAAACAAAAGAAAATGCCCAAAGTGATAAATTAAATTTATTTTTTGTAGAAAAAATAGATAAGGTTACTATGGCAAAATTTATTCGATTAGTAAACCATCTCTTAGCATTAGCAATTATTCGGGATAATGAGCTAAGTAATTATTTAGAACATACAGAGACTAGTATTTTATGGCTTAATGAGTTGGCTGAAATTTTAGATCCTTTTATAGTAGAGGGGTAATTTTTAAGAGACTGTCAAAAACTGACAGTCTCTTTTTTTATTCTATTTTTCTTTGCTCTTGACTCTTTCTTCTTTGTTCTAAAAGTTACCAACTTCCTCCGGCTCCACCGCCACTAAATCCGCCACCGCCGAAGCCACCACCAAAGCCTCCGCCACCGAAACCTCCGGAAGAGCCTCCTCCTCCAAAGCCACCGCGACCCAGACTGCTCAGAATGATGAAATCACCAAGATCAAAACCACCACCTCTGTTACCGGAATTACCGCCACCTTTATTGTTTTTGGATAAAATAAAGAATATGACAATAATAATAATGATAAAAAATAATATTCCTCCGGAAAGGGAGGAGTCGCTTTGCTGACGGGAACCTTTATAGGTTCCTTTTAGAATCTCAAAAATAGCTTTTGTTCCTTTGTCCAGACCATTATAGTAACTTCCGGCTTTAAACTCCGGAATAATAATATTTCTGGTAAGCTCACCCACAACGCCGGCAGTTAATTTATCCTCAACGCCATATCCGGGTGATATCCATATATTTCTTTCTTTTTCTGCCAGTAATATAAAAACACCGTTATCCTCATTTTTCTGACCAACACCCCATTTTTGAGCCCACTGAGCAGATAAAAGACCTATGTTTTCTCCTTTTATAGTTTCAACAGTAACAATAACGATCTGAGTACTGGTCGTATCGGAATACTGGATTAGTTTTTGTTCCAAATCTGATTTCTCCTGACTGCTCAGTATATTGGCGTAATCATAAACACTGGTCTGAAAACTCGGTTTTTCAGGAATAGTGAATTGACTGTATCCGATCTGTGTCAGCGTAAAATAGAGAAAAAGAAAAAGAAGACGATATGTTTTTGAATATATAGCTGTCATTAGCCTCTGGATATTTCATCAGACAGTTCATTGGTATTATCAGAAAGCGAAGGAAAATGTTTTTTGAGCTGTTCGCCCGCTTTTAGGATACCATCAACAAGTCCCTGTTTGAAGTTTTTGTTTTTAAAATGAGTGACCATAACATCCCGGGTGCTGTCCCAAAAGTTACTTTCTACGTGATCATTGATTCCTTTGTCACCATAGATAACAAATGTTTTGTCTTCTACTGCGAAGTAAAAGAGAACACCATTACTTAATTTAGTATTATCCATCTTTAAATGATGAAAAACTTCCATAGCCCTGTCAAAAGGGTCTATGGAAGTAGATTTTTCCAGATGGACACGTATTTCACCGGAAGTATTTCTTTCAGCTATACGAATAGCTTCAATGATTTCTTGTTCTTCTTCCGGATTTAAAAAGTCTTCTGTTTTTGACATTTTATTTAAAATCAAAGTTTACTTCAGGGGCTTTATCAGCACCGGTAACAGCTTCGAAGAAAGGTTTTTCTTTATAGTCACTTAAGAACCATTTGTAAGGTATAGCCAGAACATATCCGTTGTATTCCTGTACTTTCTCATTGAATCGTACTCTTGCAGTCTGGATTGTATTTTCTGTACTTGCCAGTTCATCCTGTAATTTAAGGAAGTTCTGATTCGCTTTCAGTTCAGGATAACGTTCCACAGAAACCAATAATCTGGATAAAGCGCTGCTTACACCACCTTGAGCATCATTAAATTGTTTTAACTGTTCAGGTGTAATATTAGAAGGATCGATTGTTGTTGCAGTTGCTTTAGCACGTGCATCAATAACAGCTGTTAAAGTTCCTTTTTCAAAATCAGCTGCTCCTTTTACCGTGTTTACTAAATTTCCGATAAGGTCATTTCTTCTCTGGTAAGAAGTCTGAACATTTCCCCATTCTTTTCCAACAGCCTGATTAAGACGTAACGCATTGTTTTTTATGCCAAATGACCAGAATATAGCAGCTGCCACTACAGCGACAACGATTCCAAGGGGTAATAACCATTTTTTCATAGTTTGTAATTTTTAGAGTTTGTTTTTTTGTTAAATGATTGCTGATTATAAAGTTAGATATTTTACTTTGATATATTAAAGTTTATCCTTGATATTTGATAACTCTGCCCTGATCCCTTTTAGTTTATGGATGATTTCAAATTTATCCAGTGTTTTTTTCTGCCCTTCTTTCAGGTGTGTTTTTGCTCCTTCCAGCGTAAAACCTCTTTCTTTAACCAGATGAAAGATCAACTGGAGGTTCTTTACATCCTCAGGTGTGAACATTCGGTTACCTTTGGCATTTTTCTTTGGCTTTAAAATATCAAATTCTTTATCCCAAAAACGGATAAGAGAAGCATTTACATTAAATGCTTTTGCAATTTCTCCAATACTGTAGTATCTTTTTTCAGGTAGTTCTAAATGCATTAGTCAAGAGATTGGTTTTCCTGGCTTGCCAGTTTTGAAATAATAAGATATTCAGCCGCAGAAATATTACCGTAATAAAAGTTAATAGGGTTAATGACTTCTCCGTCTTTACGCACTTCATAATGTAAGTGAGGTCCCTGAGAACGACCGGTATTTCCCACAAGTCCGATGACATCACCTCGTTTTACATGCTGTCCTACTTTTACCTTATAAGCGCTAAGGTGAGCATAGGTGGTTTGATAACCAAAGCCATGATTAAGGACAATATGGTTTCCGTATCCGGTAGCCGTATCATCTGCTCTGTATATAACTCCATCTCCTGTTGCATAGACCGGAGTTCCTATTTTTGAAGAAAAGTCCATCCCAGCATGGAATTTTTTAATTTTTGTAAAAGGATCTGATCTGTAACCATAACCGGACGCCATTCTTTTCAGATCTTCATTTTTTACAGGCTGAATAGCTGGAATAGCAGCTAATAATTTTTCTTTTGTAGCGGCTAATTTAAGTATTTCATCTAGTGATTTAGATTGTATGACCAGTCGTTTTGAAAGTATATCAATTCTTTTGGTAGTATTGACGACTAGATCAGAATTGTTATAACCTTCTAAATCTTGGTATCGGTTAACTCCTCCAAAACCTGCTTTTCGTTGTTCTTCAGGAATAGGAGCAGAGTTAAAATAGACGCGATATAAATTGTTATCTCTGTACTCTATATTTTCAATTACTTTGTCGATCTGATCCATTTTTCGGTTCAGAATAGAGTAACGGAGTTTTAAATTGTCGATTTCCCTTGCTTGTAATCGATCCTTTGGTGTTTCAAAATAAGAAAAGTTGATAAGAACAACAAAACACAGAAAACCAAATAGTGCGGATGCTATTATAAATAGAGCAGCATAGCTGATTTTTTTTGCTTTTTGTGGTTTTATTCTTTTGTATGCTAAGTTTTCCGGATCGTAATAATATTTTACCTTCGACATGTTTTAAAATATGCTATTTTTGTACCCTGGTTAAAAGGTACTCTTGTTTAAGTATTTGACAGACTCAACAAATTTAATAAAATGTTTTGTTTGTTTAGGGTATTTTTTAATTCATTAACTTTTTATAGCCTAATTAAAATTAAATATAATTTTTTTCAATTCCGAAATATATGAAATCGCAAGATATCAGAGAACAGTTTCTTAGTTTTTTTCAGAGTAAAGGACATTTAATCGTTCCTTCTGCACCTATTGTCATCAAAGATGATCCAACACTGATGTTTACCAATTCCGGTATGGCACAGTTCAAAGAATATTTTTTAGGGAACGGTACTCCAAAGAGTAATCGTATTACAGATACTCAGAAGTGTCTGCGTGTTTCCGGAAAACACAATGATTTGGAAGAAGTAGGTATTGATACCTATCATCATACCATGTTTGAAATGTTAGGAAACTGGAGTTTTGGCGACTATTTCAAAAAAGAAGCGATTCACTGGGCTTGGGAATTACTGACAGAAGTATATAAGATTGATAAAGACATTTTATATGTAACTGTATTTGAAGGAAATGAAGAAGACGGACTACCTATAGATCAGGAGGCTTATGATATATGGAGAACAATTGTTCCGGAAGAAAGAATCCTTTTAGGAAGTAAAAAAGATAATTTCTGGGAAATGGGAGATCAGGGACCTTGCGGACCATGTACTGAAATCCATGTTGATATTCGTTCTGCAGAAGAGAAAGCAAAGAAACCCGGAAGAGAATTAGTAAATGAGGATCATCCTCAGGTAGTAGAGATATGGAATAATGTATTTATGGAATTTAACCGTAAAGCAGACCGTTCTTTAGAAAAATTACCGGCACAGCATGTGGATACCGGAATGGGATTTGAACGTTTATGTATGGTATTACAAGGTGTAACGTCAAATTATGATACGGATGTATTTACTCCTCTGATTCAGAAGATTGAAAAAATAACAGGGGCTAAATATCATAGTAAGGCTTCTAACGAAGAGGAAGAAAAAGTAAATATTGCAATTCGTGTTATTGGAGATCACGTTCGTGCAGTTGCTTTTGCTATTGCTGACGGACAACTACCTTCTAATACAGGGGCGGGTTATGTGATTCGAAGAATTCTGAGAAGAGCGATCCGTTACGGGTTTACATTTCTGGGAGAAAGAGGACCTTTTATATACAAGTTAGTTGATACGTTGAGTGATCAGATGGGAGAATCATTTCCTGAGATTAGATCACAAAAACAATTGGTGGAAAATGTGATCAGAGAAGAAGAGAATTCTTTCCTGAGAACACTGGAACAGGGGTTACATTTACTGGAAGCAGTAATTGATTCTACAAAAGAGAAAACCGTTTCCGGTCAAAAAGCATTCGAATTATATGATACTTTCGGATTTCCGTTTGATTTGACCGCTTTGATTCTGAGAGAAAGAGGTTTGTCTCTTGATGAAGCTGGTTTTGAAGAAGAAATGCAAAAACAAAAAGCGCGTTCACGTGCTGCTTCCGAAGTTGCTACGGATGACTGGACGATTCTGACAGAAGGAAATACAGAGACATTCGTAGGCTACGATCAGTTGGAAAATGAAGTGAAAATTACCCGATACCGAAAAGTAGATTCTAAAAAAGATGGTAAATTATATCAGATCGTTTTAGATCATACTCCTTTTTATCCGGAAGGTGGAGGGCAGGTAGGTGATAAAGGTATTTTAACTGCTGCTAATGAAACGATCGAAATCCTGGATACTAAAAAAGAAAATAATCTTATTCTACACTTTACTAAAAGCTTACCGGCAAATGTGTCCGGAAGTTTTGTCGCTAAAGTGGATGGTAAATTAAGATCAGATTCAGCAAGTAATCACTCTGCTACACACTTATTGCACCAAGCGTTGAGAAGTGTTTTAGGTACACATGTAGAACAAAAAGGGTCTTTGGTAAGTCCAAATTATTTGCGTTTTGACTTCTCTCATTTTGCTAAAATGACGGAAGAAGAAATTCAGCAGACAGAAGATTTTGTAAATGCCAGAATTCAGGAGCAGTTGCCATTAGTAGAAAGAAGAAGTATTCCGTTTCAGCAAGCGCTTGATGAAGGTGCAATGGCTTTATTTGGAGAAAAATACGGAGATAATGTAAGAGCCATTAAGTTTGGTCAGAGTATGGAATTATGTGGGGGAATCCACGTAAAGAATACTGCTGATATTTGGTATTTTAAAATTACGTCAGAAAGTGCAGTTGCAGCTGGAATCCGTCGTATAGAAGCAATTACAGACGAAGGTGTAAAAGCATTCTACAGTTCACAGGCAAATACTTTAAAAGAGATTAATACTGCTTTAAAAAACGCACAGTATCCTGTAAAAGCGGTTATAGCTTTACAGGAAGATAATGTTAAATTGAAAAAACAGATTGAAGCCTTATTAAAAGAGAAAGCAAAGAACCTGAAAGGAGAACTGACAACGGAGTTGGAAGAAATAAACGGAATTCAGTTTCTGGCAAAACAGATTGATTTGGATGCAAACGGAGCTAAAGATCTGGTATATGAACTGGGTGGTTTAGGAAATAATCTATTCCTTGTTTTGGCAACAGCTGATGAAGGAAAACCAATGTTAACCTGTTATATTTCAAAAGAGTTGGCAACAGAAAAAAATCTAAATGCAGGGCAGGTCGTTCGTGAATTAGGAAAATATATACAGGGAGGTGGTGGAGGACAAGCTTTCTTTGCTACTGCAGGAGGTAAAAATGTTGACGGGATACAAGAAGCATTGTCTAAGGCAGTTGATTTTATAAAATAAAACGATAGTTCGATTGCTTGATTGTTGGATTGTTGGATTTTTAGAATAATCTAGCCGTAGAGAAAAGAAGCAGTTGGATTGATACAAAACTATTGAGCTCTCGAATAATCGAAAGATCGGACAATCAAATAATCAATAAAAAATGGAATTCAGAACCCAAATACCCATTTCGAAAAGTGATCATCTCATTGATTACCATTCAAGAGTGGTGTCTTTGGGTTCTTGTTTTGCCATTAATATCAGTGAAAAACTGGACTATTATAAATTTCAGAATACTGTAAATCCGTTTGGAATATTGTTTCATCCGTTGGCGATAGAAAAACTGATTCGTTTTGCAGTAGCAGAAAAGCAGTTTACAGAGCAGGATATTTTTTTTCATAATGAGCGTTGGCATTCTTTCGATGCCCATTCGGATCTGAGCACAGCCGATGCTGATCGTTTATTAACCGTTTTGAATTCAAAAGTTCAGGAGTTACGCCAAAAGATAAGTGAAGCAACCCATGTTATTATTACACTGGGAACGGCTTGGGTTTACAAACAGGTAGCAACGGGGCAGTATGTAGCGAATTGCCATAAAGTGCCACAACAACAGTTTACTAAAGAATTATTAAGTATAACTGTAATAGCAGAAAGTTTAAAAAACATCAATCAGGCGATTCATCAGCTGAATCCCTCAGTACAAATACTATTTACCGTTTCTCCGGTCCGACACAGCAAAGACGGATTTGTACAAAATCAGGTAAGCAAAGCACATTTAGTAAGTGCTCTTTACCAGACGGTAGCAGAGACTCCTTTTGCCGAATATTTTCCGAGTTATGAGATTATGATGGATGAGTTGCGCGACTATCGTTTTTATGCAGAAGATATGTTACATCCTGCTACCGTTGCAATAGATTATATTTGGGAACGTTTCAAAGAAAGCCATATTGATCCTGTTGTTTATTCGGTTATGAAAGAAGTAGCAGTGGTTCAAAAAGGGAAAGCTCATAAACCGTTCAATGTAGCATCCGAAGAATATAAGAAATTTTCTATCGGATTATCCGAGAAAATAAACCATCTTAGTAATCGATTTCCATTTATGGAATTTTAATATAATATCTGAATAATAACATCTATGAAAAAGAAACTGGTAATAGGAGGAATAGTGATCATTCTTATCGTTTTTGTGATCTTTAAGTTCATTGATGCGAGAAATCAGGAAGAAGCAACATTATTCCATAACAGTAACCTGATTCAGGAGCAGATCAAAAATGTAGGGAAGCTCGTTGTTACAGAAGGGCATTTCTCTGAAGTGGTTACCTATAAAGATAACAAGAAATATTTTCTGGATTTTCTGTCTTTTCAGAAGAAAGCTTTAATTGTGATCAATGCAGATGTAACCGTTGCTTATAATCTGAGAGAGATTCAGTATGATATTGACGAAAAGAATAAGATTGTAACGATTAAGAATATTCCCGAACCGGAAATAAAGATTAATCCTGATATTCAGTTCTATGATGTAAATCAGAGCAGACTAAATCCTTTTACGGGAGATGATTATAACAAAATAAACCGACAGGTAAAAGCAGATTTAGCAAAGAAAGTAGAGGCGTCTACTCTTAAAACGAATGCTCAGAACCGATTGATAAGTGAATTGCAAAAACTACTGATATTAACTAATTCAATGGGGTGGAAGCTAGAGTATAAAAATCAGGTAATAGAACCTGAAACAATAGATAAGGTTTTGTTGTAAAGGGTGAGAGGTAAGAAGAAAGAATCAAGAGCCAAGAAGAAAGAGGTTTACGGTATGTAATACAGTTTTGCTTTGCAAAGTTTTCTGCTTCTTAAGCGTGATTATGGTCTCCCGACCAGTTTTTAGCAGTGTTATATTTCTCTTTTCTATTGGCTCTTGATTCTAAAAAATCTATAAACAAACATTTGGTCTGTTAATAATAACTGTATCGTCAATTTTATGTTTGTCAAACAGATCAAGAAGAGCATCCACTCCCTGTTCCATTTTAAAGTCCATTTCTTCACGATAAAGAGGTACTAGAGCATAGAAATTGATTCGGTTACCCTCTTTAACAGGTAATTGTAAAACATCTATATCAAAACTAAGCATAGGAGGGAGAACCAGCATACAGCCCAAATCTGTATTATCTGCAAACGGAGTTGCTTCCTCACCATTTGGGATGGTATGTCCGTAGCCCAGCCAGGTGTTATACTGATGCGGTAATCGGGCAATCATTTTCAGGAAATAGACAGGCCAGTAATTGGCATTATCCTCAAAGTCTTTTTGGCTTATTTTCCAGTCGGCGGGTAGTAGCACCATCATTTCTGCCAGTTCCCAGTTTTCTTTATCCTCAATGCCATCCGGTAAGTTCATTGGCTTATCGCTCATTCCTGAAGTTATCAGAACATTATAAGGATATTTTTCTGTAGGTTGTACCCAAAGTACATCGATATGTGTAAATTCCGATACAATCTCATGAAAGACCATGTGTACCTCTCCGATATGTTTTTCTACATGTTTTTCGATTTCTTCTAGATATTTACAGCTGTTCTTTACAACGGCATCATTACTTTCTTCTGTATGTCTGTATATCGGATTACCCAACGCATCGTATTGTTGCTCTTCCATAAAAATAGATTTTTAAATTGCGGAACAAAATACGAAAATTTATATTATTTGTAAGATGTAAAATGTGAAAAGTAAGAAGTAATGGGTTTTAGTTGATAGTTCGTAATTGATAATTGATAGTTTTTGAACACTGGAAACTGTATACTGAATACTGTGACTGAATAGTTCTTCAATTATTTATAGCTAGCTTTCTGAAAAATAAGATCCAGTCCGTCAGTTATTAAGCGAATGGTTTCCGGACGTTTTGTTTTTAGTTGTTCCAGATGAGTAATTGCTTTTGTTTCCAGATCGGGATTGCCGTTTTTATGTGCCAGTTCCACAATTTCAAGAGGGAGTAACCAGTCCTTTGGATATTCGGAACAGAGGGTGTCGAATATTGGCTCTAAATCTTCGGAAAGATTTTCTTCACGGATTGTTCTTATTTTTCGATATAGTGATTCTAGTTTGGTTTTTTCGGCAGAAGCTTTTGCTTTTATAGTGTGGCTCGAAGGGATATGTGTAATAAGATTAAAGCTGTTTATATCTGCAGGACCGGAAAAACCGGAAATAATATCTTTTCCAATTGCCATATCATAAACACCCCATTCCGGCATAAATAATACCGTATCATGATGTGTAACTGTACAGTTTTTGAATTGCACCAGAATTATTTTCCCCTGAAGATTGCGGGAACCTGTAATGATTTCTCCTGAAACGATAATGTCTCCTTCAAATTCCAGTGTAGTGGTTTCGCCTTCATAAATACTGTATGCTTTTAGATCTCTCGGGCTCATATCTTCAATGGCGATATTAATTCCTTTTAGTTTTCCGGTGGGACTTCCAAAGCCTTCTGAGTGATATTCTGTTCCGTGTCCCACCAGTTCCTTACCGCGATAGGATAAAGCGGTTTTCCCGGTAGTCTGTAGATAGACCGGTTTCCCTTCGTGTTCTATTACATTGGTAAATATTCCTGAGATTTGGATTCCGGTACTTAATTCAACTGTTCCGATTGCTTTAGACCGAATCAGCTTTTGAACTGCTGATAATCCGCCGGTACGTAAAGCCATTTTATTTGCAAATTCTTCCAGTACCAGATTCAGATAAGCAAAATCGGGAGTAACATAAAGCTGAGGTTGTGGTTTCGTAATATCAAAACTCTGATAGGCGGCTGAAATGTTATACGGAATCTTTTTGACCTGATCGGTCATGCACCAGGCGCTTTCTCCAATGGAAGATAGTAATCCTGCTCCATAGATTTTTGGGTTTTCCGGAGTTCCGATCAATCCATACTCAACGGTCCACCAGTGCAGGTTTCGGATTTGTGCCATTTCTGATAATTCACCCATATTATTTTGCAGTGTTTCTACTTGTTTTTCTGCTTTTTCGATTTGTTCTTTTGGAGTGTCTTCTGCTTCTTTCAGAATGGAAAGTAAACGAATGGCTTCATACATTTCATAATCTTTTGAAGAGGAGATTGCTTTGGATCCAATCTCGCCAAAACGTCTCAGATATTCTGCATATTCCGGATTAGCAATAATAGGGGCATGTCCTGCACCTTCATGAATAATATCCGGAGCAGGGGTATATTCGATATGTTCCAGTTGTCGGATGTCTGAGGCAATGACCAATACATTATATGCCTGAAACTCCATAAAAGCATTAGGGGGAATAAATCCGTCTACTGCTACTGCCGCCCAGCCTATTTCTTTTAGTATGCGGTTCATTCCGTACATACTGGGAATGGATTCTACTCCGATCCCGGTTTTATAAAGTCCTTCCAGATAGGAATGATGCGCTACTTTGCTTAAATAATCTACATTCTTACGCATTACATATCGCCATACCGCTTGATTGATCGGTGTGTAGTCCTCATAATTTTGCGGTTTAATAAACTGTTTTAAATGCAGGGGCAGTTTGTCGATCATGGGATTACTTTCAAAACGAGTTTCCATAGAATGTCATATTGGGATTTGATGTAAAGTTAGGAATTTTTTGAAATTACTTCTCTTTTTTATTTCTCTACAGCGGGAGGGGTTTCCGTAGAACGAGGTAGTATTTTATGTTGTTTTTACTCTTCTAATTAAGGGCAACTACAACCATTATATTTTTAAACAACATTACGGTTTTGCTGTTTCTACTCTACAAACTAAGAGCACCTACAGTAATTAAAAACAAAATAAATGTCTTTTTTAGCTGTTGTTTTTACCCTTCCAACTAAGGGCAACTATAGCATAATGTAGAACTTTACTTGAATTCATTTGTTGTTTCTACTCTACAAATTAAGGATAACTACAACATAACGAAAAACATGAATCATGAAAAAGTAATTATTTGTATCCTTCCAATTAAGGACAACTAAAACAAAATTTTTTCAGATTGAACAAGATTTTTTGTTGTTTTTACCCTTCCAATTAAGGACAACTATAACAATAATACAAAATGGTTTATCGCATAAAACAGTGTTGTTTTTACCCTTCCAATTAAGGATAATTACAACTGTTCAATAAACTACCATTACCTATCAAGGTTGTTTTTACCCTTCCAATTAAGGACAACTACAACAGAAGTAGACATAATAGACTGTGTTACTCAGTTGTTTATACCTTCCAATTAAGGATAACTACAACATTACATTTGTACGTGATTTATATGAACTGTTGTTTATACCCTTCCAATTAAGGACAACTACAACTTTTTTTTATTTTTGGATAAATAGATTTCTGTTGTTTATACCCTTCCAATTAAGGATAACTACAACTTATTAATTTAGTTGCTTTATTATAAATGGTTTAAGATTGTTTTTTAGAACAAAAAACAGCCTGTTTTATTGTTTTCAGTACTTCAAAGATCGTGTTATTATTCTTTTTTGGTTACTATAGTAATATAAAAAGTATTAAATATTCGTTCCGCCATTTTCATTCTATAGAAATCAGCAGCGTTTTTTAGGAAGGGCTGTAATACTAATGTAATAATCAGAAGAAAAAGCGAAAGTGTTTTTCTTCATAAACTCGTATAGTGAAAGCTTTTCCATTTTATTAAGGATTTGTGTTGTTAGTATAAACAAACTCCTCCAGTAGGATTTCTGTTTTAGCAATATATTTTTCGGCTATTTGTGTAGCGATCTCCTTTTTATTTTTAATTGTTATATCCTGTCCCATCGTTATTTGTTGTGGGAACTGATTATGAGAAAATGTGTTGCGCACCATATTCATAAACGTAAACTCCTGTTCTGTGATCATTTCTTTTTGTAACAGCCAGTGCAAATAAGGTTTATGAGGAATGTTGCCGGTTTGCATTTCCCCTTTGGAATTAACATTCAGTTTCCTGATTGTTTCTTTGTCTGTATTTATGATTTCCTGTTCTATTTTAAATATGGCATCAAATATTCTGTTTTTTGCTTTGTTATAAGCATCGAGCTCTTTTTTTAAGATTTCCATCGGAATGGTCTCTTGTTCAAAATATTCGAAGAGTTCCGGTAGTCTGCGGTCAAAAATATATTTCTTTAAAACAGAGTATTCTTTTCGTTTTCTATTCTCTGTTATACTTCTGGTAATTGTTTCTTTTTCAGTGTTTTTATTAATAGTTTCTCCCATAGCGTTAAAGGACAGAGCACCGATTATGGTTTCTTTTACAGAGATCGTCTCATTGAGCATCTCACTGATATTTTCTAATTTTAGATTTAGAGTATGGTCTGTTAATTGTTCAAACAGTAACAGTAACAGTCGGTCTTCCTCCTGTAGAATTCTTATTTGTTTCTCAGTCTCAGCTATTCTGTTTCGTATTGCTTTTTCTACCTGTTCCGGGTCTATGTTTGGCAGTCTTCTGTTCTTTTTTTGTTCTTCCGTTCTTTCTTTCCTTTTAAGATTAATTATTTTGTTTAGAAACTGAGGTTTATAATAATCGGAGAACCGATCCTTTGAGTTGATGTGGAAACGAAGTTTTTCTTTCTGAAAGATATATTCTCTTTCGGCGGTATAAAATTCCTGTGTTTTATCCTCCCTGCATTGGCTCCACCATACTTGGAATAGTTTGCTGTAATTGTGATCGGCATTAAACGGAATGTTTTTCTGTTTTAGTTCTTTTTGTAAGGCTTCTTTTAACGGGGTGTCAAATAGATTTGTGGGCAAATCAATCGGTTTTTTGCAGTCTTCCGTGTTTTTCGCACCCTTTCTCCCTTTTGTAATATTATGGAACCAATCCTCAAGAGTGTTCTTTTCTTTTGCCAGTTGTCTTAATGAAAAGGGTAATCCTAATAGATTATGAGGTAGTTTTACAACAGTCATGTTTTTCTTTTGTATCTCATTCCATTCTTTTTTATAGAAATTGATTTCAAGCCATGACTGATCTCTTTCAGTATATTTATTGGTTCTGGAATTATATTGTTGTACCATCTTTCTTCCTTTTTCTTCTAGATAAGCTTTGTAAAGTTCAGAGGTGTATCTGAATTGTGAAAGATTGATTTTATGCAGGAATGGATGTCCGTCTTTGTCATTTAAGCCCAGTTCTTTATGGCACATCTGTATAA
The DNA here is from genome assembly GCF_058310215.1 of Flavobacterium sp. AK-301. Lineage (NCBI taxonomy): Bacteria > Pseudomonadati > Bacteroidota > Flavobacteriia > Flavobacteriales > Flavobacteriaceae > Flavobacterium > Flavobacterium sp. AK-301. The sequence continues at coordinate 247,492 of NZ_JBZEES010000004.1, read as the reverse complement.
AAATATTTTTTTTATCAGTATCCGCAAATAAGGCGAGGCATTCCTGCATTTTGTCATAATAGAAAGAAGTAATCTTTTTCTTTTTGTTTTCATCAACAATCATTTTTACAATATCTCTAGCCAGAAAAGTAGCCATTTCGCCTATTTTTGGAGTCCTTCCTTTTTCAATATCCTTTAATCGGTCGATGCAGTCTCTTTTTAATCCTTTGATGGCATCAGAAACGACTGTTTTTTCTTCCACATCAGTGATGTTAAGCCAATATTCCAGTATTCTGGAAGGGATTTGTTTATCGTTTAAAGTGTAGCTTTCCAGAATTTTGTTGAGTTCTTGTTTTCTATTATGTAGTTCTTTTAGAGAGCCGGGTATATAAGCCCATTTTGCTTTTCGCCCCTGACTTCTTTTTTTGAATTCACTTAAATCTGAAAGTTGTGCTTTTATATCTTCAATAAACTTCAGGTTAAAAAGTGTGGTATCACTTCTTTTAATAAAGTCCTGAATAATGGTCTCTGTTTTGCCTTGTTCCAGATATTCTAATAATAGTATCTTCTGCAATTCATTAGTACTTAAAAAGGCATCTACTTCCGGTTGTTTTAAATGGTTTCTTACTTTTTTATTAGTATCTTTTTGATTTAATACTATAGCGGTTTTTTCTCCCGAAAAACTAATCCCGATTTTATTATTGTTAAAATTATAATGTGGGGCAAACTGTTCAAAAACGGTTGTACCGTTTCCATGGTTAATCTTTTTTAATATATCTTCTTCCTGATTTCGGATTTCATGCAAACGTCCAAATGCTTTTGCGTGTTTGACCACCTTTCTGGGTTCTTCTATTCCATTAAGAGGCTTAGTGTATTCATCCAGAATCACTTTGCCCAGATCGATTTGGAATCGAAGTTTAGAAAAGATATTTTTTTTGTCCAGAAATTTTAATGCAAAGTAAGTGAATCGGTTTTCGTGACGAATCCTTTTTGTTATACTCTCAATATAGGTTTCATAATCATCGATGGTATTTGGAAGACTGTTGTCTATGATGTTGTTGAATTTTTCTTCTTTGAGCTGAGGTTGGAATTTTTTCTTTTCGGCATCAGTAATTACATAATACAGTTCTTTAGGGCATTTGTTCAGTTCGTTGATTAGTTCAAGAGAGAATGCCTGTATGGGGTTTTCGCTTATGAATTTTTCATGAGGTAGTTTTATACAATAGGCAGACAGCACTTCTCTTTTTGCCAGAAAGCTTTTGAGTTGTGTTTCTTTTAATCCCACTATTTTATTAATAAACTGAAAGGCATTTTCTCTGTCCAGGAACAGCGTGATCAGAAACACAAGCCCTTCCTGTGTTATGGTGTTATCCTCCTTTACAATTTCTGTAGAGTGAGCAAGTCCAAAATCCTCTTTTGTAAACACGTCTTTAAATCGTTCCTGAGTATAGAGAATGGCTAGTTGAAAACTCTGCTCTAAAACGTTTTTTAATTCATTCGATACTTTTTCTTTTCTATTATTGCCTGTTTCTGTAGAATAATAATGAGTATAATCGTTTCGAAAGTCATTGAGTTCATTAAAAACTTTTGATAAAGTATCTGACAGTTCATCAAAACGTTTTCCGATTATGGTTTTCTTTTTTATCTGTTCTGTTTTTGGTAGCATTTCATCATCAAAAATTGTAACAATAGGAAGAAATCGTTTTAACTGGGCATAAATTGCACTTTGTTGTCTTTTGTAATTAGTTTGATTCTTTTTGCCTAAAAAGCTATCTTTTATTTTTTCTTCATCGGATAATGGTTTTATACCAAATTTTTCTGCCAAATGATTGTTGATGGTGTAGATATTTGATCTTGCCATATTAAGAAATGCTCCAAAGTATTGCGGATCATTCTTTAAGGTTCTTTTATTTTTAGTAGGTATAGTTTCTTTCATAAGTCTTATTTTTATAAAAATGTTAAAATTGATAAAATAATAAAAATATAGCTTTAAATAATATGAATATATGTTGTTTTTTACAAAAATAAAAAATAAAAAAATAATATTTATGTAAAAATAGAATTAAATGTTTTTTTGTTATGATTTTTTTATAGAATCTGCTCTATTAGAACTATAGTACCCTTGTTTCTGTTCTAAAAAGAAAAGCCCCATACAAAACAATATGTCGTATGAGGCTTTGAGTAGTGTATCCGTTTTGAAAGTAAAAGGAGTCAAAAGACAGAATAGAAATCAGATAAAAATTGATTTAGATTATTCCTTGCTTTTTACTTATTATTTAAAGTTATTAATTCTAGTTTCCAAAAATGATCAATTAAAAAGGTTTTGTGGTTAAATCCTGAGATGTAGAGTAACTTTAAACTAATAAATCAGATTCAATCGATCCTTCAGTTCTATTTTTCCTTTTGCTGTAACGATCAGTTCTCTTGAGTTTTTTATCCTTCTGACCCAGTCATTTTGCAATAGAGTTTCGAGTAAAGCAGCTCCGAGAGCACCTGCCAGATGATGTTTTCTTTCGCTCCAGTCCAGACACGGATAAGCAAAGGAGCGTTTTTGTAATTTTAACTGGTCAATTGTAATTCCAATAGAAGCAAACCATTCTTTTCCATAAGATGTAACTTTATAATATTGATTAGTCTCTTCGATTATTTTATTCTGAATAAGACTTGTAGTAATTTCTACACCTATTTTTCCTGCGATATGATCATAACAGGTTCTGATATATGTTACTCCTGAGGGATCAGTTCGTTCTTTTCTTTTCTGTTCAGAATGTAAGGGTAGCAGAACTGCCATAGATTCAATTGCTCTGGCTACATCCGGATGACTGTATCTGTAATAACGATGTCTTCCCTGTTTTTCCACAGTGAGCAGGGAAGCTGAAACCAGTTTGAGCAAATGATTACTTGCAGATTGAGGAGAAATATTGGCACACAAAGACAGTTCAGTTGCAGTATATGCTCTGCCATCCAGTAAATGCCACAGCATAATAGCTCGTGATTTATCCCCTATAAGTGAAGCAATTTCACCAAACTGTTTTTCAAACTCCATCTATATTTTGTATTATATTGTTTTCATCCAGTTTTCCGAAACAATACGACCTTTTTCAATATCATCAACTACTAATATCAGCTGATTGTTATGATCACTATATTGTACTTCGATATTAACGTCTGCCTGTTGCATTAGTCGGGTAATTTTACCTAACTGACCCGGAAGATCCTGTTTTAATCGTTGAATAAGGATTTCATTTTCTCTGATTACCTCAATTCCGTTTTTTTCCAGTACTGTTCGGGCAGCAGTACCATCTTCAAACAAAAAATGAGCAGTTCCCTGATTTCCGATTGTCCAGACACCGCCACCTTCGACGCTTATTCCGGCTTCCGCCAATACTTCTCCCATTTGTGCCAGTGTTCCCGGCTGATTTTTTAAACGAATTTCTAAATCTTTCATAAATGTAAAATTTTATATTGAAATAATAACTTCTGATTTAATTGAATTAGCGATATAACATCTTTCATGAGCTGTGGCGTGTAAAGCTTTTATTTGTTTCTGTGTAGGAATAACAGAGCCGGAGAAAGTTGTTTTTGGTTTCAGTGTAATAACAGTCATTGCCATCTTTCCATCTGTGTTTTTGCTCATAATTCCCTCTGCATGATCCTCATAAGAATCAATAGTGTAGTTGTGTTTTGCTGCCAGAGATAAAAAGAACAGCATATGACAGCTGGATAATGTTACTACAAACGATTCTTCCGGATCAACAGCAGTTTCGTTGGATAAAGGAAGTGGAACAACCTGAGGAGAAGAAGAGGCAATTAGTTCTGTACCACCATCAAAGATCCATTTATGAGTTCGGTCATATTGATTATCCGTAAAAAGTTCGTCTGGTTTTCTTTCCCAAAGTACTCTTACATTGTATTCCATAGTTTTAAATATATTGATTAGAGTGTAAAAGTAGACCTCTCTTTTAAATGATATTTCATTTATAAATGAAGTATGGGAGTTTTTTAAGACAGACAGAGGTTCAAAATATTTAAAATAGTTTTCAGTCTCAGTTTTCAGTATTACAAAACTATCAATTATCAACTAAAATAACCCAGGTATGTTGGGAAGCTTTAAATCTGTAGTGAATAACAAATAATTATTTTCCTGGATTTAATTATATTTGTTTCACAAGAGAGCCATTCGGATAATATATGAATGCAGTTCAGTAATCAATTTAGTATGTTACGATCCATAGATAACTATTTTTTAAATAAGGAAGAACCTATAAAAGGATGTTTGCAGTTTCTGAGAACTTATATTCTTCAGTCTGATAAAAACTTAACAGAAGAGTGGAAATATGGTATGCCTGTTTATTGCTACAGAGGGAAGATGTGTTGTTATTTATGGGTACATAAAAAACATCTGAAACCCTACATTGGATTTGTAGAGGGAAAACTGATTAATCATCCTGACCTGATTACTGAAAAAAGAGCCAGAATGAAAATACTGTTACTTGGTCCGGAACAAGATCTGCCTATAGAAAAGATCCGATTGTTATTGAAAGAATATATTGATTTATTTGTTAAGGATAAAGGATTTTGATATATGATTTGCGATATTTGATTTAGAGGAAAGAAACAAGAGCCAAGAAGAAAGACTGCTATGAACTAATAACCAAAGACCAATAACTAGCATTAAAAAACCTTTGCGAACCTTACGTAGATCTTTAAACAAATAAGCCTCTTCAACGGAAATAAGAAACCCCTGCCGGAATATCCGGCAAGGGCTTTATGGTTACAATAAAAATGATTTTTAATTCGACTTATTTTTTGTTTGCTCCCGGAGGATATTGTGACAGGATTCTGGCAACGAATTCATTGATCTTTTCTTCTTTCCTGTTCATACTTTGACTAAGAGCACCGGTTCCGACACCTTGCCAAACCAGTTCTTTTTTTCTACCGTCGATAAGATCAATATAAAGTGTTCCTTCCGTAGTAGAGCTTATGGAAGTAGAATAATTTCCACCTATCCACGGACTCCACCCGTATCCCCAACCATAACCCCATCCGGCACTGAACTGGTTCACGTTAACTTGTTCTCTAGATTTGGTAAATATGTTGATTAGAAGATCAGGATTTTCACTTTTGGTCATTCCTTTAGCAGTTAACTGCAGATCAATTGCACGAAGGATTCTTTTCTTGTCCAGATCAGATATTTCCACTTTATCAATACCGTCTTTATAAAAAGCATAGGTTTTGAACTGAGAGAAATCTGCATTTTTGTCATAATCTGTATCCACCCTTACTGAAGCACAAGACCCCAGTATAAAGAGAAGAAGAACGGGAATAAATCGGATTGCTTTCATCTTTATTGTTGTTTGTTATTATTTTCTTAGCCTAATACGTTTATCGTATTCTCAACATTTAATAAAATACTTTCTTCGACTAAATTAGGGATGGTCACTTTTAATAATGGTTGCGTTGCCATGGCACGTTTTATAGCAAAGATTGCTTCGTCATTTCTTGCCCAGTTTCTTCTTGCAATTCCATTGTTTACATCCCAGAAAAGCATTGATTCTAAGCGTCTTGACGCATCTTTACTGCCATCAAGAACCATACCAAAACCACCGTTTATTACTTCTCCCCAACCAACGCCACCGCCATTGTGGATACTAACCCAGGTAGCACCTCTGAAACTGTCACCTATTACGTTATGAATCGCCATATCTGCAGTGAATCTGGAGCCATCATAAATATTAGAAGTCTCTCTGTAAGGAGAATCGGTTCCTGAAACATCATGATGATCTCTTCCCAATACCACCGTTCCGATTTCGCCTTTGGCAATTGCCTGATTAAAAGCTTCCGCAATCTTAATACGTCCTTCTGCATCAGCATATAAGATACGAGCCTGAGAACCTACTACCAGTTTGTTTTCCTGAGCGCCTTTTATCCATTTAATATTATCCTGCATTTGCTGTTGGATTTCGGCAGGGGCAGTTTTTGCCATTTCTTCAAGAACAGAACAAGCAATAGCATCTGTTTTAGCCAGATCTTTCGGATCACCACTTGCACATACCCAACGGAATGGTCCAAATCCGTAATCAAAACACATAGGCCCCATAATATCCTGTACATAACTCGGATATCTGAAGTCAATACCGTTTGGAGCCATAACATCAGCACCTGCACGAGAACATTCTAATAAGAAAGCATTTCCGTAATCGAAGAAATAAGTTCCTTTTGCAGTATGTCTATTAACAGCCGCAGCATGTTTTCTCAGTGTTTCTTGTACATTTTCTTTAAATAGCTCCGGGTTATTTGCCATCTGATCGTTCGCTTCTTCAAACGAAAGACCTACCGGATAATATCCTCCTGCCCAAGGGTTGTGCAGGGAGGTTTGGTCGCTTCCAAGATCAATATATAAGTTTTCTGTGTCGAATTTCTCCCATACATCAACAATATTCCCAAGGTATGCAATAGATACTACCTCTTTATTTTCCTGTGCTTTGCGCACACGTTTTACTAATTCGTCAAGATCTTTAATAATTTCGTTAACCCATCCCTGATCATGACGAATCTGTGTTATTTTAGGATTTACTTCCGCACATACCGTAATACATCCTGCAATGTTCCCTGCTTTAGGCTGAGCACCACTCATTCCTCCAAGACCGGAGGTAACAAATAGTTTTCCTGCCAGACCTTCACCGTTTTTAGCAATTTTTCTTCCTGCATTTAAAACCGTGATGGTTGTTCCGTGTACAATACCCTGAGGTCCTATATACATATAACTTCCCGCGGTCATCTGTCCGTATTGAGAAACTCCTAATGCGTTGAATTTTTCCCAATCATCCGGTTTCGAATAGTTAGGGATTACCATACCATTAGTAACGACTACTCTTGGAGCTTCTTTATGGGAAGGGAACAGACCCAGTGGGTGCCCGGAGTACATTACTAAGGTTTGTTCTTCTGTCATTTCAGCCAGATATTTCATTACCAGACGATATTGTGCCCAGTTCTGAAATACAGCACCATTTCCTCCATAAGTAATCAGTTCATGTGGATGTTGTGCTACAGCGTGATCCAGGTTGTTCTGAATCATCAGCATAATCGCTTTTGCCTGTTCGCATTTTCCTGGATATTCTGAAATAGGTCTGGCATAGATTTTATAATCCGGATGAAAACGATACATATAGATTCTTCCATATGTATTTAATTCTTCCAGAAACTCTTTCGCTAATTCCGCATGATGTTTAGGTTCAAAATAGCGCAGTGCATTTTTAAGAGCTAATTTCTTCTCTTCGTCTGTTAAGATCTCTTTGCGTTTAGGCGCATGGTTTATTGTAGGGTCATAAGGTCTTTGCTTTGGAAGCTGATTTGGAATACCTTCTAAAATTTGTTCTTGAAAAGTCATAATTCTCTTGTTTTATAATAATAGTAAATTGATTTAAAATTAAAAAAAGCCCATTTCGCGCTTTCATAGTGGTAAAGGAGACATTCTGTGCGCTCTTATTTTCAAATCAGATCATTTTTATATCTTTGGATTAATTTTATTAGTACCTGTATTTTTATCGTAACCATATGGACAATGTCGGCATCCGTTTTTACAACAGTAACCACGTTTTAAATGAAAAGCTTCTGTAAAAACTTTATATCCTTCAGGAGTTAAATAAAAATCTTCTCCTTCAGTTAATTTATTTTTAGTATTTTGGCTATCCATAGTTTATAAATTACAAAACAATGTTTCTAATTGTATCAAAATATCTAGTACCTAAAGGGTATACCGGTATAACACTGTTTCCTTTTATTGTATTACATACTATGAAAGACAAGCAGAATGCTGTACTGGTTAATCATGAAAAGATACATATCCGACAACAATTAGAAACACTGATTTTACCATTTTTTATTTGGTACGGTCTTGAATTTCTGATTAGACTGATGCAATATAAGAATAAAAAAACAGCATATAAAAATATTAGCTTTGAAAAAGAAGCTTATTTTTATGAAAAAGATCCGGAATACTTGAAAAATAGGGCGTTATGGTCTTTTTTGAAATATTTATAACAGAGAATATATTATTATGTTTATAGAATATAAAGAGCCAGAAAATGTACAGTTAATAACAAATGAAAGACTTTCTGTGAAACGAGAAGATAAGATTCATCCTTTTGTTTCAGGAAATAAATATAGAAAACTGAAATATAATCTGATCGAAGCTACAAAAAAAGGAGCAGATACTTTACTGACCTTTGGTGGTGCTTTTTCCAATCATATTGCAGCAACAGCAGCAGCAGGTGAAATAGCAGGACTCAAAACGATCGGAGTTATAAGAGGAGAGGAATTGAGAAGTAAGATAAATGAGAATCCAACACTGTCTTTTGCTCAACGTTGCGGAATGCAGTTTGAGTTTGTTTCCAGAGAAACTTACAGACACAAAACAGAAGATACCTTTACAGAAGAGCTGAAATCAAAGTTTGGGGACTTTTATCTTGTTCCGGAAGGAGGGACAAATGCCTTAGCAGTAAAGGGTTGCGAGGAGATTTTGACAGATAAAGATGCCGTGTTTGACTATATATGTTGTGCGGTAGGAACCGGAGGGACTATTGCAGGATTAATTAACAGTTCGTTGCCACATCAAAAGATTTTAGGATTTCCGGCGTTAAAAGGTAGCTTTTTACAAGATGATATTCGTAAATTTGCACAAAATAATCGCTGGGAACTTATTAAAGACTACCATTTTGGAGGATATGGAAAGGTTTCAGAAGATTTGATTCAGTTTATAAACCATTTTTATGAACAAAATAAAATTCCGTTAGATCCTGTTTATACCGGAAAAATGGTTTTTGGCGTTATAGATTTAATGCAAAAAGGTTATTTTAAGGAAGATGCGAGGATTTTAATGCTTCATACAGGCGGTCTTCAGGGAATAGAAGGAATGAATAAGAAATTAGAAAAGAAAAAACTATTAAAAATTAAGTTCAATGTTTAAAAAAATTATGCTTTTATTAGTTGTTGTACTTCTTGCTGGTTGCGGAGGTTCAAAGTCAAAAGTGAAGAGTAACCGATCAAAATTAAAAGTTGAGATCTCTAAAAATAAAAAGAAACCAACGACAAGCCATAAGACCACCGTTTCAAAAAAACCAAATTATAACAATACAACAGAAACATTGGAGTCCACTTCAAAAACAATAGTTACCAGTGGAGTAGTGGCAGATTATATTGACGCTTATAAAGAAACAGCTAAATACAATATGCAGAAATACGGTATTCCGGCAAGTATCACATTAGCACAGGGAATTCTGGAATCAGGAGCAGGAGCAGGGACTTTAAGCAAAAGAGCAAATAATCATTTTGGGATTAAATGTCATAATGAATGGACAGGAGAAAGCGTGAAGCATGATGATGATTCTCTACAAGAATGTTTCAGAAAATATAATGATCCTGCAGAATCTTATAGAGATCACTCTTTGTTTTTAACTACAAGAAAAAGATATGCAGGTTTGTTTAATCTTAAAAAAGATGATTATAAATCTTGGGCAAAAGGGTTGAAAGCAGCGGGATATGCTACAGATCCTAAATATCCGGATAAATTAATTGGTCTGATAGAAAAACACCAATTATATAAATATGATTCAGAACCTTTAGAAACAGGAGCGCCTTCTAAAGTAATTCCGGAGAATAAACCTTCTGTTGTTGTGGCTGAAACACCGATTACAAATACAGATATAGATACCACAATCACTGTAAATGATAGCAAAGGTACATATAAAGTAGAAAAAGGAGATACACTTTATTCAATCTCTAAAAGCTTTAATACTACAGTAGAAGAAATCAAGATAAAGAATGGTCTTTCAGATAATACTATTTCAATAGGACAACTATTAAAACTATAAATTAGTTATACAATGTTATATCAAAGAAGCAGTCAGCTTTTTGCTGAAGCAGAAAAAGTAATTCCCGGAGGAGTGAATTCTCCTGTACGCGCCTTTAAATCAGTTGGAGGAACGCCTGTTTTTGTAAAAGAAGCCAAGGGAGCTTATCTTTATGACGAGGATGGTAATCGTCTGATTGATTATATTAACTCCTGGGGACCTATGATTCTGGGGCATGCTTATGAGCCGGTTGTAGAAGCTGTAATCAGTAAAGCAAAATTAGGAACCTCTTTTGGAATGCCGACAGTACTGGAAACAGAAATTGCCGCACTAGCAGTAAGTATGGTTCCCGGAATAGATAAAATACGTTTCGTAAACTCAGGTACAGAAGCCTGCATGAGTGCTGTAAGATTAGCCAGAGGATATACAGGAAAAGATAAAATTATAAAATTTGCAGGTTGTTATCACGGGCATTCCGATTCTTTTCTGATTCAGGCAGGAAGCGGAGCCGTTACTTTTGGTGCGCCAAACAGTCCCGGAGTAACACAAGGGACAGCAAAAGATACTTTATTAGCACAATATAATAATCTGAGGAATGTTTCAGAAATCATTAAAGCTAATGAAAATGAGATTGCAGCTATTATCGTAGAGCCTGTTGCAGGTAATATGGGCTGTATTCCTCCCAAGGAAGGTTTCCTTGCAGGATTAAGACAGTTATGCGATGAGAATGGGATTTTATTGATCTTTGATGAGGTAATGACCGGATTCCGTTTAGCTAAAGGTGGAGCGCAGGAACTCTTTGGAGTTATAGCAGATATTGTGACTTTTGGAAAAGTGATTGGAGGAGGACTTCCGGTAGGGGCCTTTGCTGCCAGAACCGAAATTATGAATCAGCTAGCACCGCTTGGTCCGGTATATCAGGCAGGAACATTATCCGGTAATCCGTTAGCCATGGCAGCAGGATTAGCCATGCTAAAAGCATTAAATAAAGATAATTCTGTTTTTGAAAGTATAGCCGCTAAAACCGCTTATTTAGAAAAGGGAATTCGTGAAAAATTAGAAGTACATTCTGTTGATTTTACAATAAACAGAGTAGGTTCGATGATCTCTGTGCATTTTGATAAAGTACCTGTTACAGATTTTCAGACAGCGTCAAAAGGAGATAATGAAACATTTAAAAAGTTTTTCCACGGTTTACTGAAAGAAGGAATATATATTGCTCCATCAGCATATGAAACCTGGTTTATCACGGATGCTTTATCTTATGAAGATCTGGATTTTACAATTCACGCTGTAGATAAGGTAGCAAAATCATTATAAAATAAAAAAGAGGAATATAGTTTATATATCCCTCTTTTTTATAACAAACTTACCGAATTATTTTTTGCTTTTTCTTTCCGCTCTTTTAGAATGCATTCTGTGACTCATTTTGTCACTATGCATTTTTTCCCATTTTTCAAATTGTTTTTCATTAAGGATTTTTTTCATTCTCTCCTTAATAGCAATTTGTTCATCAAGCATCTGGTTCGCCATATTGTAACGTTCATCCGCAGTAGGTTTTTTTCGATCCTCCTTTTTGATGTCTTTTATTTCAGCCCATTTCGCTTCTCTTTTTTTACTTTGTTCCGTCAGTATCTTTTCAACGTCTTTTTGTTGAGAAGCCGATAAGCTCAAATCCAGAGTCATTTTTTTAAGCTGTAGTTGAGTTCTTTGTTCAGGAGTCATTCTTTCTGTTTCCTGCATATCTTTTTTTGAGCGATCTCCTTTTTTTTCCTGTGCAAAAGTTGCTGTTCCAACAATCAATAATGCAATTACAAATAATTTTTTCATAGTTTATATCAATTTATGTTTTATACATATAAGACCATTGCGATCTGAAAAGGTTTAATTGAATTTGTAAATTTATTTTTATTAGGAGCCGTTTCCTGCTTTTCACTATATCTTTAAAATAAGAGCTTTGTGAAGAAACAAAGCTCTTATTTTAAAGGATGCCGTTGCAATCAGGGCTAAAACAGAATTGTTAGATTATCTGATTACTTTAGTTTATGTGATTTTTCATTTGTTTATTCTTATCAATTATGTTGTTTAATATTTTATCAATTTAATGTTAATTTAATTTCATATTTTTGTTAAATTAACATTAAATTTTATATAATGAATAAAAAATACTTATCAGTATTAGCTATTGTTTTTATGTTTCTATCCTGTACGCAGGAAGATCAGACTACAGTAGGAACAGGATTATCTAATGTTTTAGCAACGTTTGAAAAAGACACCTTATCTATTGCCGAAATTAATTCCCGAATAGATGCTGTTCAAAAAACGAAAGGAGATTTTAATTGGAAAGACGGAACCTATCAGATGTTGTGGAGTGCAATTGTTAATAGCGGTAATGTAGTTACAATCGGCTATGGCGAAGATTCAGATAATTTTGAGAACAGGAGAACCCTGAAAGAAAAACGGACAAAAGAACGTTTAAAAGAAATGATTCAAAATTCTGAAGGAGGAAAAAATAAGAGAACATCAAAAGAAATGTTCTTATATGATGACGAAAAAATAAATCTTATAGATGTTGTGGTCAGTAAAAGAGAAACATTTGTAAAGCTTTTACAAGATAAGAAAATCCGTTATATCGAACCGGCAAATTATAATTATGTACAATCAGAATATACTCTTTTTTCCGGCTCCGGTTCCGGATGTGGCGTCGATAGTAAAGCAATATCCAAAGAAGATTATACTATAGTAACACCAAATGCCAGAGTGCCGTGGAACTTTTATAAACATAGTATACCGGAAGCATGGAAGTATAGTACCGGTTCAGGAGTAACAATAGGAATTATTGATACAGGGCTTTCTTCCAGTCAATCCTTAATGGGAAGTGAATTTAATAATGGGCATTCTTCAGGAAGAAAACTTCAAAAACATGGTGTTTATGTAGATTCCTATTTCCCTTGGTCAACAACAGTCGATGGTCCCGATGATCAATGCGGACACGGAACAAAAATGGCTTCCATAGCAACAGCACCAAGGAATAACAAAAATATGCCCGTTGGAGTTGCCTATAATTCCAGTTTAGTTACTTATAGAGCAGCCTCTAATGTGTTGTTATCAGGTTATCATTCCCAAAAAGGTGTTCAACAAGCGTTTACAGAGTTAGGAGATAATGCTAATGTTAAGATTATTTCTATGTCAATGGGGCATATAATCTCAATCGGCAGAATCGAAGATGGTATTCGATATGCATATAAAAAAGGAAAGCTTATTTTTTGTGCAGGAGGAACTTCTACAGGAGTTACTAGTTTTGTTGGAGTTATTTTCCCTGCTTCTATGGATGAAGTAGTAGCTGTTACAGGAATAAAAGACAGTAAAAAAATAAAGAAATACGATATATGCCATAGCGGAAGTAAAATAGATTTTACAGTCGTAATGGAAAGAGAAAACGCCGAAATTAATGTTCCGGTTTTAGGAATGAAACAAGAAGAATATGTAGGCGGATCATCCGTTGCAACCGCTACAATGGCAGGAGTTGCCGCTTTAGTCTGGGCTAAGAATCCAACATGGACAAGAGAACAGGTTTTAGATAAACTAAAACGATCTTCTTCCTTTTACCCTGCTAAGGATCCTGAATTTGGATATGGAAAAGTAGATGTTTTAAAAGCAGTCCAGTAAAATAGTATCGGACAGTTAAACAACCTTAGATTTTTTACCTGAGGTTGTTTGTTTTTTAGATACTGTCCGATTTAAACAGTGATTGTATTTCCTTCATAAAGATCAGCATTAAATTTTTGCTTGAATTCTGCTTTTCTAGCTTGATCTCCGGATTTAATGATTTTTGAATTAGATTTGAAACAAATAAATACCGATAAATTACTTGAAGTTAAATTCATTTTTGATTGATAGAATTCTATTGTTGCTATTAGTTGTTTAATAGCATCTTTTCTCTCCTTACTTCTATTTTTTTGTTTAACATCTTTTGATTCAACAAAATAAAAAGTATTATTTTCAAATAAAACCCAATCACATTTTTTTGTAGTTTCATTTCTCATTATATGAAGTTCGTTTTCTAAAAGTAGAATTTCTTTCAGGGTATTATTTTCGATATAAAGATTCCAATATTCCGTTTCAGTTTTGAATTGGGTTACATCATCTCTTATGTCTTCAAGATAATGCGTAGAATCTTTTAAAATTGTATAATAATCCGGACTTTCTATATGAGAAAAAAAATCTATTAATGTTTCAATATTCATAAATCTAAAAGTTTATCAAATTCATCAGAAAAATTATCAGAAACAGTGTCGATCATGTTTTCTTTAATTAATCCGAGTTTATCATCCATTATTTTTTTTGCTTTTCCGTTTTTGAGCTCATAAGCAATAAAACTTTTAGGATTTAGCCATGATGATTTTGGGATAATCTTTATAACCTCTTTTTGGTTTTCCTGCCCTTTTTTGTAAGCTAATAGTAAATTATTTATGGAGGCTAATATATAAGGGCTGTGGGTAGTTAGAATTAGGTTTTTTCTATAAAATAAACAGTTTTTGATTAAATATTTTATAAGCTCATGTTGAGCTTTAGGATATAAGTTTAGTTCTGGTTCTTCAATGATGAAATTAAAATTGTATTTTTCTTTTAATGATTTGGAGTATTCTACTAAAAGAAGAATAGGGATAATAGTTTGTAATCCTGAAGCAGATTCTAATAAATCAATTTTATTTGTTTCGTCATGATAGATATATGATTTTTGACCTTCCCTTTTGTATTTTATTTTTTTGTCAATAATATTTAAAGGCAGTTCTTTAATAGTGTGAATTGCTTTCTCATATTCCTGACCAATACTTAATATATGTTTTGGAATCTGAACATTATTATTGATTAACCCTAAAGTGTTTTCTACTATAATATGTAAAAAGTTTCTTTCAGAAGGGATATATATAGAGTCAAACAAATATAAACCAGGGAAAAACTTAATAATATTTTCAAATAATTCAATATAGTCATAAACAGAGTTTGCCTTTTCTAATATACTAAGTATTTCATTAACATTCTCTATTGAAAGATCTTGAAAATCTTTTCTTTTCTTTATGAAATTCTTAAATTTTACTTGTTGTTCAGGAGTTTTGAAAAGATACGCTATTTCTTTTTTATAGATAAGAGAATGAATATGTAAAAATGATGTTATTAAGTTTTTAGTTTTGGACTCTATATATTTTATTTCTTCTTTATTGAAATCTTTTAGATCATCTAATTCTTTAATGTGAGAAAGAACATTTTCAATATTGTTTTTAATATATTTGTTTTTTGAATATTCAAAACCAAAAGGACTTTTCTCAAGACTAATGTTTTTGTAACTAATGATTGAATCATTATTTAGATATGAAAAAATATTATATTTTTTCAATTCATCTTCGAAACTAATTTTGTCATTTCTTCTAAACTCCTCATCCTCTAAAATAGCTAGTAATTTAGTTAAAGTACTTTTACCGGTTGCTTGTGCGCCAATAAATACAACCATTTCTCTAATTTCGATATTTATATCCTTTAGAGGTCCAAAATTTTTAACTATAAGGGTTGGTCTTTCCATTTTCCAAAGTTAGGCAAATTATTTTTTCTTACAAGTCATATTAATTATACAAAACTAAATTCAATAAAAAACCTCGAAAGTTTTCTTTCGAGGCTGTATTGATGTCTGTTCTTTTAGAATAATAGAATTATTACTCTTGTAATTCTACAATTTTGCTTTCGCCGTTTACAGCAACCTTTGTAAGTCCGTGTTGCGCAAGAGCTTTCATTGCTTTATCCCATTTTTTACCGCTTAATTCTGATTTTATTTTCAGAAGGTTCAGTTCCATAGCGTTATCATTTTTCTGTAAAAGCTCAATAATCGCTTTTTCTTCAGCTTCCAGTTCGATCTGTATCTGTTTTTTTTCAGGACGCATTTGCGGGAAGAATAAAACTTCCTGAATAGACTGATTATTCGTTAAGAACATAATCAGACGATCCATTCCGATACCCATTCCCGATGTAGGAGGCATACCATATTCTAAAGCACGAAGGAAATCATAATCAATAAATTCAGTTGCTTCATCATCACCTCGTTCTGCAAGTTGTAATTGCGCTTCAAAACGTTCTTTTTGATCAATTGGATCATTTAGTTCAGAATAAGCATTTGCTATTTCCTTACCGCAAACCATTAATTCAAAACGTTCCGTTAGATCCGGATTATCTCTGTGCTCTTTACATAAAGGGCTCATTTCTTTCGGATAATCCGTTATAAATGTTGGCTGAATGAAGTTTCCTTCACATTTCTCTCCAAAGATTTCATCAATAAGTTTTCCTTTACCCATCGTTTCATCTACTGAAATTCCCATAGAGCGGGCAGCATCAAATAATTCTTTTTCTGATTTTCCCGAAATATCAAAACCAGTAAACTGAATAATCGCATCTGTCATAGTAACACGGGCATAAGGAGCTTTAAAACTCACTTTGTGCTCTCCAAATACAACTTCACTCGTTCCGTTTACTGCAATAGCGCAATGTTCCAGTAAGTTTTCTGCAAACTCCATCATCCAGTTGTAGTCTTTATAAGCCACATAGATTTCCATTGCTGTAAATTCAGGATTATGCGTCCTGTCCATTCCCTCATTACGGAAGTTTTTAGAAAACTCATAAACACCATCAAAACCACCAACGATTAATCTTTTCAGATACAGTTCATTCGCAATTCTCATATATAAAGGAATATCCAGAGAATTATGATGCGTAATAAACGGACGTGCTGCGGCACCACCCGGGATAGGTTGTAATACAGGTGTTTCAACTTCAAAGTAACCGCTGTCATTGAAAAAATTACGCATTGCATTAAAAAGCTTTGTACGTTTTATAAAAACATCTTTTACCTGTGGGTTAACTACTAAGTCAACATAACGTTGACGATATCTTAATTCAGGATCTGTGAATCCGTCATGTACATTTCCGTCTGTATCGGTTTTAGGTAAAGGAAGAGGGCGTAATGTTTTACTTAATAGTGTAAAATCATTAACACGAACAGATCTTTCACCTACCTGCGTAGTGAATAATTCCCCGTCAATTCCGATAAAATCACCCAGATCGATCAGTTTTTTAAAAACTTCATTGTATTTCGTTTTATCTTCACCTGTGCAGATTTCATCACGGTTCAAGTAGATCTGGATACGACCTTCACTGTCCTGTAATTCTGCAAAAGAAGCTTTTCCTTGAATACGAGTAGACATTAAACGACCTGCAATAACAACCTTCTTACCTTCCTCAAAATTATCTTTAACCTGTTTCGAAGTGTGCGTTACAGGAAATAAATTTGCTGGATACGGATTGATGCCAAGTTCTCTCAACTTGCTCAATTTCTCTCTACGGATAATCTCTTGTTCTGAAAGTTGCATGTAATTGAAGTTTATTTTTAAAGGGAGCAAAGATAGTGAAAAAGTGTTTATTGAAGGAATCGTTTATCCGTTTTGTTATTTAGCGAAGTCGGTTTGAAAAATTTGTTTCTTATTCTGTAACAAATGCTTTAGTTTGTAGTCTAATGTTTAAATGGCTAAATCAAATATAAAATGGGTTTCTGGCGTGTACTTTTGTCTATTATATTCCCTCCTTTAGCAGTTCTGGATAAAGGATGCGGATCTATTATTATTGTAACGATTTTAACTGCCTGTGGCTGGATACCGGGTGTTATAGCAGCTCTGATTATTTTAAATAATCCAAAATACAATTAGTTTAATATTGTTTTTGGGAAATCAGAAAAGACTTTTTAAATTGTTTTTTTGATTTTTAATTATGAAGCAGAAAGGTTTTTTAGTTTGTATCTTTGTTAGACTAGAAATGATAGACGTATATTTAGATGAATAAAAAAATAATAGTACAGGATTTAGGTTTAAAAGATTATAAAGATACCTGGGATTATCAAGAACAGTTATTTAAAGAAATTTTAGATTTAAAAATAAAAAACAGAAGAGAAGAACTGGAGTTACCAACGCCTAATTATTTTCTTTATGTTGAACACCCTCATGTTTATACCTTAGGTAAAAGTGGAGATATAAGTAATTTACTGTTGAACGAACAACAATTGGTGTCCAAAGGAGCTGTTTTTTATAAGATCAACAGAGGAGGGGATATCACTTATCATGGTCCCGGGCAGATTGTTGGATATCCTATTTTAGATTTAGATAATTTTTTTACCGACATTCATAAATATCTTCGTTTTTTAGAAGAAGTGATGATTCTTACTTTAGCAGAATATGGACTGGAATCTACAAGAAGTGAAGGAGAAACAGGAGTCTGGTTGGGAGTAGGAACGCCATTTGCCAGAAAAATATGCGCTTTAGGTGTACGTGCCTCCCGTTGGGTAACCATGCATGGATTTGCATTAAATGTAAATTCCGATTTAGGTTATTTTGATAATATTATTCCTTGCGGTATCAGAGGAAAAGCAGTTACCTCATTAAATGTTGAATTAGGTGTTTCTTCAGTAGATGTAGAAGAAGTGAAACAGAAAATATTAAAACATTTTACCGCTTTATTTGAGTCTGAGATGATTTTGGAGTAATTCCAAAATCATCTTCAAATTACCTCATTACTTCATCTGTTCGCTCTTTCAGGCTTGGGTTTCAAATCAATATACAGAAAGATTGTAACTCTCTTTCTTCTTGTTTCTTTCTTCTAAGAAAATTTCCAAATCTTCAAATTATCTCATCTTCAAATTACCTTATAACAACTCCAATTTCAGTTGTTCCGGTAATAGTTTAAAAGATTTCCTATGGTATTTAGTAATACCATATTTTCTAATGGCTTCCCTATGTTCCATTGTAGGGTAGCCTTTGTTTTTTTTCCAGTTGTACATTGGAAATTCTTCATGGATTCTGTTCATGTATTCATCCCGATACGTTTTTGCCAGAATAGAGGCGGCAGCAATACTTAAATATTTACCGTCACCTTTTATGATACAACTATATGGAATATCAAGAACCGGTTTAAATCGGTTTCCGTCTACAATGATATAATTCGGTAAAGGAGAAAGTTTTTTTATACTTTCCTGCATGGCGAATATAGAAGCATTTAAGATATTGATATCATCAATGATTATAGGTTCGATATGCGTTACAGCAAATGAAATAGCGTTCTCTTCAATTATAGGTCGTAAGAGATCTCTTTTCTTTTCACTAATTTGTTTAGAATCATTTAGTAACTCATTAACATAACTTTCAGGTAATATGACCGCAGCTGCGGTAACAGGTCCGGCAAGACATCCTCTTCCCGCTTCGTCTGTTCCGGTTTCAATAGAGAATTCAGAGTGTTTATTTAGAAGCATTAGTTTATTTTTTTATGAAGAAATAATGTAAAGATAAAAATACTATAAGATATTTAACTCTTTTTGCGAAATTGTTTTTGTAAGCCCTTTTCTTGTGTTTAATTATGTATTTGTAGTTGTGAAATATGAATATTTGCTAATGATAAAAGGCTATGAGTCTTTTATTTCAAAAATAACCATCTTTTAATTAAGGGTATTTATGTTGTAAATGTTAATATAAGATAAAAAAAATTAACGATTTGTATTTTTATTTAATTCCTATTCCTAGTTATAAAGTTTATATATATGTAATGTGTTTTTAGACTTTTGTTTAAAATAAATATTTTTTTATCCTTATTTGGTGTTGTTTTTATAAAAAACTTAATTTTTTTCGGTTTGTTTGTTTAAGATTTTATTAAGATGTTTGTGATGACTAACTCAAATAAAATAAATAATGAGATCGAAGTTTAAATGGATTTTCGCGCTTTTATTAGCGTTTTCAATGCAGTTTTCGTTCGCACAAGAGAAAACTGTTTCAGGTGTGGTTACCGAAGGTGGATTTCCTCTGCCGGGAGTTAACGTTTTAGTAAAAGGTACCAGTAATGGCGTACAGACCGATTTTGATGGTAAGTATGCTATTAAAGCAAAAACAGGAGATATATTAGAGTTTACCTTTTTAGGTATGAAAACATCAACTGTTACTGTTGGAGCTTCTGCTTCTGTAAATGTTGTGATGAAAGAAGATGCAGAGGAATTAGCGGTTGTTAATATTGGTTATACTACTAAAGCAGTAGATCAGGTTACAGGTTCTTCTGTGCAGTTAAATGCAAAACAATTTGAAAATGTACCTGTTGTTAGTGTAGATCAGGCTATGCAGGGTAAGGTAGCAGGTTTACAGGTGTCTTCTTCATCCGGAACACCAGGAGCTGAACAAGATATTAGAATTCGTGGAGTAAGTTCTATAACTGCAGGTAATCAACCATTATATGTTATTGACGGTGTGCCGGTTATGAATGATGATATGGGGGGTAATAAAAATGCTGCTACCTCATTAAGTCCGTTAGCTTCTATTAATAGTAAGGATATTGCAACTATTACAGTGCTTAAAGATGCATCTGCTACAGCAGCTTATGGGGCAAGAGGGACAAATGGAGTTATTGTTATTACTACTAAAAAAGGGAAGCAAGGAAAGACTTCATTTAATTTTTCTTCTACTGTAGGTATTCAGAATGATGCTTATAATAAGAATAAACCACTAAGTGCAAAACATAAAGAAGAATTGCTTTTAGAGGCAGTTTATAATCAATTTGGTTCGACTAATGGTTTTGAAAGAGATGGAGCAAAGGAATTTCTTCTAAATCCCGCAAATGATTTATTAAAATATACTGGTGGGTATTCTACCTGGAATGGGAAAGAAGGAAATTGGGATAAATTATTAAGAAATAAAGATGCTGTGATGAAAGATTATTCTATATCAGCTGCTGGTGGAGATGAAAAATCTACTTTTTATGCGTCTTTAGGATATAATAAAACAGAAGCAACTGTTATAGGTGCTGATTTTGAGCGTATTAGTGGAGCGTTTAATTTTACCAGAAAATTGTCAGATAAAGTTGGTTTTACAACTTCTATGAATGTGTCTAATACGAATCAGAATCCTTTGTTAGAAGGAGGGTCGTATTTTGGAAATCCTTATTTAACACGTTATATGATGAGTCCGTTTTATCAGCCTTATAATGCTGATGGTTCGTATAATATAACAAATGTAGGTTCTTTGCATAATACATTATATACATTGAATCATGATATTACCAGAAATGAAATGACCCGAGCAATTTCTAATACAAAAGTAGATTGGGAATTGATGGAGAATTTAACTTTTTCTTCTCGTATAAGTTTGGATTTTTTAATGAATACTTATAAGGCATATAGAAATCGTTATCATGGAGATGGTAGAGCTTATAATGGTTATGCAGAAAATTCAATTAGAAGAAATTATAATTGGGTTTCTCAAAATTCATTAAGTTATAAATTTACATTAGATGAAAAACATAATTTTGATGCAACTGCTTTGTTTGAATATCAAAATAATCAGCAGAATTATTTATATGGATATGGAGAGAATTTTGCAACAGATGGATTAACGAATGTTAATTCTGCGGGAGCAGCATGGAATGCAAATTCTACTTTGGTGGATTGGTATAATGTATCTTACTTGGGTTTACTGTCTTATAATTTTGATAATAAATATGTTGTTGATGCGACTTTCAGACGTGAAGGGTCTTCTAAATTTGTAAAAAATAAAAGGTTTGGAAATTTTGGTTCAGTAGGTTTAGCGTGGAATATTCATCATGAAGAATTTATGTTAGATACGCCATTTAATGAGTTACGTTTGAGAGGATCTTACGGTGTTACCGGTAACTCGGCGATTGATCCTAATAAATATCAGTCACTTTTATCTTATGATCAGGCTTATGGAGAAGAGGGAGCGATTTATCCAAGTCAATTTGGTAATGATAAATTAACATGGGAAAAAGGAGAAACTTTTGATGTCGGATTGAGTTTTTCTATGTTTGACAGAAGGTTATCAGGTTCGTTTTCATATTTTAACAGAAGAACATATGATTTATTATTAGATGTTCCTTTATCACTTACTACAGGACTTGCTTCACAAATGCAGAATGCAGGTGAAATGAAAAATAATGGGCTTGAGTTAGAGTTGAGTTATGAAGTTATTAGAACGAATGATTTTGTATGGTCTGTTTCAGGTAATTTTGCAACGGTTAAAAATAAGGTTACAAAATTAGCGTTAGATGCTAATGGTAATGAAATAGATCCTTATGGTGGTTCATCTTATAGAACAGGAAAAGTAGGAAGACCTATAGCAAGTTGGTATATGCCTACTTGGGCGGGGGTAAATATAGAAACAGGGGCTCCTGAGTGGTATGTAAATGGAGAAGATGGAGAAAGAACATCAGATTATAATAAGGCAAAACGTGTAGATCAGGGAAGTAGTCCTCTGCCAAAATATTCAGGAGGATTTTCTACCCATGTAGAATATAAAGGTTTTTTTATGGATGCTAGTTTTTATTTTGCAGGAGGACATAAAATTTATGATAGATACGCTCAATTTTATTCAAGAACGTATAATTATTCTTTAGGAACTAATACAGGAGTTGAAACTTTAATGGATAGATGGCAACAACCGGGGGATGTGACTGATGTTCCTAAATTAAGTTTTGATAAAAATGATAATTTCCATTCAACTTCTTCCAGACATTTATATGATGGAGATTATATTCGTTTAAAAGATTTAACTTTTGGATATAACTTACCTTCTGATGTTGTTGAGTTAGTTGGTTTAGATGGAGTGACTTTTACAGTAAAAGGGACTAATCTTTATACTTGGGTAAAAGACGGTGGTTTAAAATTAGACCCTGAAGTTCGTGCAGATGGATTTACAGGTTTGTCAACCCCTCCGGTTAAGTCATTTACATTTGGAGTAAATATTAAATTTTAAAAAGTATGAAAAAAGTAATATATACAGTTTTAACCATAGTTTTTGTTAGTTTATGGTCATCTTGTTCTAAAGATGATTTAGAGCCTTCTTTAAATCAAGGTAAAGAAACAGATAAGATTGAGAATTTAGGAGATTTGTCTGGTCTTTTGATTGGAGCTCATGATAAACTATCTAAACCGCAGTATTATGGCAGAGATTATATTATCTATAATGAGGTGCGTAGTGATATTGCATATTCAACAGCAAGAAGTAATCGCTTTTTTTCTGTTGGTAATATGAAAATGATTACTACAGATGCTTATGCGGCTGATACTTGGGAAAGAATATATCAGGTGATAGCATCAACGAATTTGATTATTAATGTTGATTTAGCAAAAATAAGCGGTGATGTAGAAAAGATTAATCATGTTATAGGTCAGGCTTATACTTTAAGAGCCTTGGCACATTTTGATTTGTTAAAATTATACGGTCAACAAAACATAACAGGTATGGGAGGAGATAATGCATTGGGGATTCCTTATGTTACAACTTTTAGAGATCTGAATAATCTTTATCCTGCTAGAAATACAGTGGCTGAGGTAAAAGAAAAAGTATTAGCTGATTTAGATAAAGCTATTACTTTAATGAATGCAAAGTACGATGATGCCAAGAAGCAAAAGATATCTCTATATGCAGCACATGCTATAAAAGCAAGAGTGTGTTTGTATTTTGGTGATAAAGATAAAGCAGCAGCAGAAACAAAAATTATAATAGATTCTGGTAAATTTAGTATAGCAGAGCCAGATGTTTTTGTTTCAAATTTTGCTTCAATAACAAATAAAAACTCAATATTTGAGTTAGCTTTTAATGCGGCAGATAATAATAGCAGTAATAGTTTGGCTAATATATATAGAGGTAGTTATGGTGATATTGAGGTGATTGATGATTTCTTTTATAATGGTTATGAGCCTGCAGATGTAAGGCTTAAAATAATGACTAAGATAGTTGATAAAAAAACAGGAGAAGTTACAGCTCTTCGTAATACAGGTAAGTATCCTGTAACTGCATCTAATGTTCCTTTGATTCGTTATGAAGAGGTTGTTTTAATGTATGCGGAAGCATTGTTGGATTCAAATCCGACTGAAGCATTAACGTATCTTAATATGATTCCGGCAAAGCGTAATGCTTCTTCGTATACTGTAGCGACATTGGATAATGTTTTAGAAGAACGTAAAAAGGAATTAGCTTTTGAAGGGTTTCGTTTCGATGATTTAGCCAGAACAAAAAAAGATATTCCTAATGTTTCAAAGCAGCAGAAACATGAAAGCCCTAAATATGGTAGTTATAATTTTGCTTTCCCTATTCCTTATAAGGAAATTTCTCCAAATTCTAATCTGGTTCAGAATTTTGGTTATTTTTAGATAGCACATTAGCTCTAAAAAATAAAATTAATACCTAACAGCTCTCAATTTTTTAATTGAGAGCTGTTTTTTTTGTTTTATATTTAAATATCTACGTCTGTTAAATGTTAAACTTTTATGATTTCACTTTTTTATCAGTAAGATAAAACTTTCAAATAAAATAATTTATATTAAGTTAATAGTATTTTTTTAAAATACAAAGTTTAAATAAGTGTAATCTTAATTTTGTATTATTCTTCTTTTGTTTATATGGTTTTCTAGTTAATGGAAACCTAAAATATTCATTCTATCTCTCAAAAATAGGGCTTTATCTCATAATTTCAATGTGTGATTGGTATTTCTGTGTGTAAGTTTATGTTTATAAAAGTATTAAAAAATAGTTTATATTTAACCTCTTTAAGTCGTCTATTTATTACATTAAGTCTTTTTAATTTACATTAATTTTAATCATTATTTATTTTTATTGTTAATAAATAATGTTTTGTTAATTAATATATTCTTTGCAAGTTTGTTGAATAACTAACCCAAATGAATTAAATATGAGATCGAAGTTTAAATGGATTCTAACATTACTGTTAGCATTTTCAATGCAGTTTTCGTTCGCACAAGACAAAACTGTTACCGGTACAATTACAGAGGGAGGCTTACCTCTTCCTGGAGTTAATATTGTTGTAAAAGGAACAAACAAAGGAGTTCAGACCAATTTTGATGGTAAATACTCTATCAATGCCAAAGAAGGAGAAGTATTGGAATTCTCTTTTTTAGGGATGAAAACCAAAGCGGTTACTGTTGGTGCTTCTAATACCGTAAATATTGCAATGGAGGCAGATTCTCAGGCATTAAATGAGGTTGTTGTTGTTGCTTATGGTAAGCAGGACAAAGGTACAATGGTTCAGAGTGTGTCTACTGTAGGTCTTGACCAAATTAAAGATATACCGGCAGTATCACCACAAGAGTTGTTGCAAGGTCAGGCAGCCGGAGTTCAGGTAGTGGGATCTTCAGGAGTATTAGGCTCTGCTCCCGTAATTAAAATTAGAGGAGTTGCTTCTATTAGTGCAGGAGGATCACCGTTAATTGTTGTGGATGGAGTGCCTTTAAACGATAGAGATATGACGAATAATCAGGGGGGAAATATGGGGTTAAATCCTTTAGCCGATATTAATCCAGCCGATATTCAGTCTTTTTCTATTCTTAAAGATGCAGCTGCAACAGCAGTTTATGGATCAAGAGGTTCTAACGGTGTAATCTTAATTACAACTAAAACCGGTAGAAAAAATCAAAAAACAAATGTATCTGTAAATGTATCTACATCAATATCAGAAAAAACGGATGTTATGGATATTATGTCTGGAGATCAGTTTAGACAATATTTAATAGACAGAGGTAGTGCTCCAAGTAC
Organism: Flavobacterium sp. AK-301; assembly: GCF_058310215.1. Lineage (NCBI taxonomy): Bacteria > Pseudomonadati > Bacteroidota > Flavobacteriia > Flavobacteriales > Flavobacteriaceae > Flavobacterium > Flavobacterium sp. AK-301. The sequence continues at coordinate 222,027 of NZ_JBZEES010000004.1, read as the reverse complement.
TTCTACAGATTCATATGACTGGGTTAAAGGAGTTACCAGAACAGGAATTTCTAAAGATGTAGATTTTGCAGTTTCCGGAGGAGAAGAAAAAACGACATTCTATTTAGGAGCAAACTTTAAAGATCAGGAAGGATTCATTAGAGGAAACGGTTTAAGAAAAAATGGTGCGAGATTAAACTTAACACATGCTGCGAAAGATTGGTTAAGAGTAGGTATGAATTTAGCCGTTTCAGAAACTAAGATTGACAGAGTTGGTGCTGAAAATAATACAAATGCTCCGATGACGACTGCTTATTTACAAAGTCCTGTAGTTTCACCTTATTTAGCAGATGGTAAATTTGCGACTTTAGGTTTACCAAATGTTATTGCTATTGAAGCATTGGATATTAATGATGCAAATACTTTTAGAGTATATGGAAATGTTTTTGCTGAAATAGATCTTTTTGACGGATTGTTTTATAAAACGGATTTTGGTATTGACAGAATTAATTTAGAGCAGTTTGAAAGATCGTTTGAGATTAATACACCGGGAGGATATGGTTATAATAATGTTGGGCAACAAAAGAAATATGTGTTTACCAATACATTGAATTATAATAAAAGATTTAAAGATATTCATGATGTTAATGCAATTGCAGGTATATCTTATGAACAAACAGATATCAGAAGTATAACAGTAGAAGCAACAGGATTTCTTTCAGATGATTTGATAAACGTTGTTTCTGGTTCTAATAAAACAATAACATCTAACACTACTTCCGGAAGCAGATTAGTAGGTTATTTTGGTAGAGCAGGTTATTCCTATGATAATAAATATTCTATTGAAGGATCTTTTAGAAGAGATGGTTCTTCAAGATTTGGTGCCAATAACCAGTTTGGTAATTTCTGGTCTGTAGGTGGTGCGTGGGTTGTTTCTAAAGAATCTTTTTTATCAGACAATAATTGGTTGTCTTATTTAAAATTAAAAGGAAATTATGGAACCTCAGGGAATGACAGAATAGGAGATTTTGCTGCTTTAGATAGTTTTTCCGGAGGAGTAGGAGGAAATTATAACGGAGGTTCTGGTTTGATTCAGGAAACAGCTCCTAATCCGGATTTAAAATGGGAAAGAAGTAAATCATATGATATAGGTGTTGAATTTGGCTTTTTTAATGACCGTGTAAAATTAAATGTCGATTATTATAATAAAAAGACAGATGATTTACTTTTAAATGTTCCAATAGAATCTGTTAACGGAGGACTTACGATATTAACTAAAAATGCCGGTAAAATGGTAAATAAAGGTTTTGATATTGATTTATCTACTGTAAACGTTAGAACAGAGAATTTCGAATGGACTTCATCTATCAATTTTGGAATTAATAAAAATGAAGTATTATCCTTACCGGGAGCTTCTGTTGATCCGGATGGAAGAAGATTTGTTTCAGGAGGTAGTTATCAGAGAGCTATTGAAGGACATTCTGTAAATACATTCTTTTTAATTCGTTACAAAGGAATTAATCCTCAAACAGGAAACGCAGAGTGGTTAGATAAAAACGGAAATACAACTACTACACCTACTTCTAATGACAGAGTAATCGTTGGTGATGCCAATCCTGATTTTACAGGAGGTTTTACAAATAACATTAGATGGAAGAATTTCGATTTGAATTTCTTAATCAACTTTAGTTACGGAAATGATATTTATGTAACAGGATTACAGTTTACAGACAGAATTGGAGGAGGTTTCAATAAACGAGTAGATATGTTAGATTACTGGAAACAACCGGGAGATAACGCTCATGCTCCATCAATGACAAGTACAACACGTAATACATTTCAACAAGCTTCAACGGCACAGTTAAAAGATGGTTCTTATGCCAGATTAAAAAATATAACATTAGGATATACACTTCCAAAACAAATGACAGACCAATTTGGCTTTGTGGACACCGTTCGGTTATATTTTACAGCTGTAAATCTTTATACTCTGAAAAAAAGTGAGTTGAAAGGAATTGATCCAGAGGTTAGTGACAGATCTACTAATTTAGGTCAGGGAGAAACATTTTTTTCTGCTCCACAGTCAAAAACATTCTTGATTGGAGCAAGATTAACATTTTAATACTTTAAAAAATGAAAAAATATAACATTTTAATAACTGGATTTCTTGTTGTTTCTGCTTTATTTTCTTGTCAGAATGATTTAGATTTAAGTCCGGATGATCTTTCTACATCAGAAGTAGTATTTTCAAATAAGGGACAGGCATTAGGCGCATTAACAGGAGTTTACAGTTTAGCACAAGATATTGATGCCTTTGGAGGATCTCCGCAATTAATGGGAGAATGGCAGTCAGATAACGTAGAGTTTAGTGGTTCATTTCCTACCTTTCAGGATGTTTACCAATATTCGACGAATGCAGGAAATACCTCTATACAAAACCTATGGAGATTTCATTATAAATTAATTGGAGGAGCAAATTTTGTAATTAAATATGTGCCAAATGTCCCTGAAACTTCAGCTGATAATCCATTTACACCAGAAGAGAGAGCAGATGCTATCGGACAGGCTAAATTTATGAGAGCTTTAGCGCACTTTAGTTTATCTACATTTTTTTCTCATCCTTATAATTTACAAAATGGAGCTAATCTAGCTGTTCCTATTGTTGCTGAACCATTTGATGGTCCTGTGAAATCATATCCCAGAGCTACTTTAGCAGAAGTTTATAATTTTATAGAACAGGATTTATTAGATGCTATAGCAACAATTACGAATACAGATACTGACAGAGCTACAGTTAAAGCCGCTAAGGCTTTGTTAGCAAGATTGTATTTATATAAAGGAGATAATGCAAAAGCGGCAGATTATGCAAATCAGGTAATAAATACTCCGGGTGTTGCATTAGCGGCAGATTATTCTTTTTATGATACAACAGGACCGGAATTGATTTTTATCATTGCAAATATAGCAGCTGATCCACAAAATGGGAATGAAGGTTTTTCAGGATTATTAAACGGAGTGGAATTTGGAGGACGTGGTGATGCACCGTTTTCGCAAAACCTTATTGATGATTTTAATTCTGAACCGGGAGATTTAAGGTTTGCTGCTTCAAGAATGGGGAATACTTTCAATGGAGATTCAAAATTATTTACAACTAAATTTCCAGATGGTATAACTAAAACAGATGATGTTCCGGTAATCAGAACTACAGAAATGTATTTAATCAGAGCTGAAGCAAACTTTAAAAATGGTTCTTCAGTAGGAGACACACCGTTAAATGATTTAAATGCTTTAAGACAAAGGGCAAATCTGGGACCTCTTGCTTCTGTTTCTTTAGCTGCTATTTTGAAAGAACGCAGAAAAGAATTATGTTTTGAAGGGCATAGAAGAATGGATCTTTTAAGAAATGGAGAGAATCTGAGAAGACCGGGAATGACAGAAATTCCAGAGTCTGCTCCAGGTCAGAATAAAACGATTTTTCCTATTCCGGCACGTGAGGTGGATTTATCAGGAGGAAATTTGACTCAGAATAATGGGTATTAATCCTAATAGGTAGAATAGTACGATTAACTTTTATTTGAGTAGTCATCATTAATAAGGTTGATTGTTTACTGAGCCTGTTCATTAATTTGAACAGGCTCTTTTTATGATTTTTATTACTTAAAAAAAATTATCTTTGCTCCAAATGGTATTCTGTTTATGATGAAGAAATTAATATTGACTTTTTTGTTCTTTTTTCCTGTCATTTTATTTGCACAGCAAGAACCAACCGAAAAAGGAAAGGCATCCAAAGAATTAAGCTTACGAGAGCAATCGGATAAAGCGAAGGCAAAAGTAAAGGCCGAGACTGCTCCTATAGATCAATACAGAATTATAACATTAGAAAGAGATACTACTTTTGTTGATACTTCACTAACCATTCAAAAAGATTATAAATTCAATTATCTACGTAAAGATAATTTTGGATTACTGCCTTTTGCGAATGAAGGGCAGACCTATAATACATTAGACTTTGGTTTAAGTGATTTTTCTCCTTATCCTGAGTTTGGATTTAAAGCCAAACATTTTAATTTTATGGAAGTAAAAGATATTAAATATTATTCTGTGGCTACTCCGATGACAGAATTATATTACAAGTCTGTGATGGAACAAGGACAGACATTAGATGCTTTTATAACATTAAATACTTCTAAAAGATTAAATTTATCAATAGCTTATAAAGGTCTGCGTTCCATAGGTAAGTATATAAACAGCCTTTCAAGCAGTGGAAATTTCAGGTTTATTACAAGCTACAGAACAGAGAATAACAGATATCGGATAAATGCACATTTCACAGCGCAGGATATTCTGAATGATGAGAATGGAGGGATAACCAATACCGGAGATTTTGAAGGAGCAGATGGGATTTATAAGGAAAGAGCAAGATTAGATGTTTATTTCAGAGATGCTTCCTCTTTATTAAAAGGAAACAGATATTTTGTGGATCATTCTTTTAGAATAAATCCTACAGAAGGAGAAAATAATCTGATTATAAACCATCAGTTCAATTATGAAAATAAAATATTTGAATTTGATCAGCCTACTTTAAGTACAAGATTTGGAGATTCCTATTTTACAGGTAATATTAAAGATAAAGTGAGGTATAACAAGATGTATAATAAAATTGGCGCTACCTATCATAATACAAGCTTGGGAGAAATACAGTTTTTTATAGATGATTTCAGATATAACTATTATTATAACAGAATGATTTTTTCTGATGAATCGGCAAATGCAGTTGTTCCTAATAATATGAACGATAAGATCAATAGTGTAGGAGGGCAGTATTTATACCTGAAAGAAAAATGGAATGGAAAAATATTTTATTCAAGATCACTTTCAGATCAGTCATTATCTAATTTTAAAGCATCTTTAAATTATAAGTTTGATGATAAGAATCAATTATTAGTGTTCTATGAGAATATTAATAAGCTACCGAACCATAATTATAATTTGTATCAGAGTGGTTATATTAATTATAACTGGTCTAATAATTTTAATAATGAAAAAATTAATAATATTGAAGCAGTAGCTACTACTCAATGGTTTTCAGCTTCATTTCAGGCATCGACTATGAAAGATTATTTGTATTTTAGTGATAATAGTTTAGATGAAAAAGTACTGTTAGTCACTCCTAAACAATATGATAAAACGATTAATTATTTGTCTTTGAAATTAAGTAAAGAATTTAAATTTGGAAAATGGGCATTAGATAATACAGTATTATATCAGAAAGTGGATCAGAGTGATAAAATTCTGAATGTGCCGGAAATTGTTACCCGCAATACATTATATTATACCGATTATTTTTTTAAGAAAGCTCTTTTCTTTCAGACAGGAGTAACATTTAATTATTTTACAAAGTATTATGCTAATAATTATAATCCTTTAATAGGAGAGTTTTATATACAGCAACAAAAAGAAATAGGGAATTTTCCTCTGATGGATGTTTTTATAAATATTAAGATCCGTCAGACCAGAATTTATCTCAAAGCAGAACATTTTAATTCAAGCTTTACAGGATATGACTATTATTCAGCTCCCAATTATCCATATCGTGATTTTATAATCCGATTTGGTTTAGTTTGGAATTTCTTTTCTTAAAATTAAGGAGTGAGTGTTTTTATTCTAACACCAACAACCAATAACTAACAACTTAACAGCCAATCACTAAAATGAAATACGCTAAAAATATACTAGAAACAATAGGAGACACTCCATTAGTACAATTAAATAAAACTATTGAAGATATTCAGGCATTAGTTTTAGCAAAAGTCGAAACCTTTAATCCTGGTAATTCTGTAAAAGACAGGATGGCAGTTAAAATGATTGAAGATGCAGAGGCAAATGGAAATTTAAAACCGGGAGGAACTATTATAGAAGGTACATCCGGAAATACCGGAATGGGATTGGCTCTGGCAGCAATTGTGAAAGGATATAAACTGATTTGTGTGATTTCAGACAAGCAGTCAAAAGAAAAAATGGATATTCTTCGTGCAGTAGGAGCAAGAGTTGTTGTTTGCCCTACAGATGTGGAGCCAACAGATCCAAGATCTTATTATTCTGTTTCTAAAAGATTAGCAGAAGAGACTCCAAATGCATGGTATGTAAACCAATATGATAATCCATCAAATACAATTGCACATTATGAACAGACAGGACCGGAGATATGGAAACAAACAGCAGGTAAAATAACTCATTTTATTTCAGGAGTAGGAACAGGAGGGACTATTTCAGGAGTAGGGAAGTACTTAAAAGAACAAAATCCTGATATTAAGATATGGGGAATAGATACTTATGGGTCAGTTTTTAAAAAATATCATGAAACCGGTATATTTGATGAGAATGAGATCTACTCTTATATAACAGAAGGTATCGGAGAAGATATTCTTCCTAAAAATGTTGATTTTTCATTAATTGATGGGTTCACTAAGGTAACAGATAAAGACGCTGCGGTTTATACCCGTAAATTGGCTCTTGAAGAAGGTATCTTTGTTGGTAACTCAGCCGGAGCAGCAATTAAAGGATTGTTGCAGTTAAAAGAACATTTTAAACCAGAAGATGTTGTTGTTGTACTTTTTCACGATAGTGGAAGCCGTTATGTAGGTAAGATGTTTAATGATGACTGGATGCGTGAAAGAGGGTTTCTGGATGAAGATATTACCAAGGCAGAAGATGTAATTAAAGATCATCTGGATAAACCATTAGTTATAGTGCGTACAGAAGAGCTGGTTTCTCATGCGATTGAGCGTATGCGTAAATATAAGATATCACAAATTCCGGTAATTGATACTACAGGTTTTGTAGGCTCAGTAGACGAAACAGATTTATTTCGCAGTTATGTAGAAGATAAAGATATTGCAGAAAAACCGATCAAAGAAATTATGGGAGCTGCATATCCAATGGTTAAAGTAAATACACCTATTGAAGAAGTTTCTAAGCTGATTAATAAAGATAATCAAGCTGTTTTAGTTGATCTGGGAAATAATAAATATCATATCATTACAAAGCATGATATTATTAGCTCAATAAAGTAAACTTTCAATCGGTTACATAAATAACAAAGCCGTATTATATATTTCTTATAATACGGCTTTGTTATTTATGAATTAGTTTTAGTTAGAAGCTAAAAAAGGAGATTGTTTATGCTCATCAGGAATATCAGCAGATAAAGTTTTCAGGAAAGCAGCTATATCGCTAATCTGTTCAGGAGTCAGATCAATATTAGTTTGTGCTTTACCCATAATTTTGATAACTTCTTCCAGCGATTTAACAGAGCCGTCATGCAGATAAGGCGCAGTATTCGCTACATTCCTAAGGCCTGGAACCTTAAAGATGAATTTATCTCCTTCCTTTTTAGTAAGATCATATAAACCATTATCAATTGTTTCGCAGTTGGTTAATAACCAATAGTCTTTATATACTCCAAATTTTTGCATGATATGTCCTCCAACAGCGATTCCATTATGACACGTAATACATCCTGTTTCCATAAATGTAGTAAGACCTCTTTTTTCCTGATCATTAAAAACAGTTTCATCTCCATCCAGATACTTATCAAAACGAGTCTCCGGATTTAGTTTTCTTTCAAATGCACCTATTGCTTTTGTAATGTTTTTATATGTTATAGGATCTTCAGTATTTGGGTATACTTTTTTAAACCATTCCTGGTATAATTCTACACTTTTTAATTTGTTAACCAGATACTCTTCACTAGGGATATTGTGTTCAACAGGATTTAGAATAGGTCCTCCTGCCTGTTCCTCAACATCTTTTGCTCGCCCGTCCCAGAATTGCATTCCGTGTAGAGAAGCATGAATTACGGTAGGAGAGTTTCTGGCGCCAAAAATACCATTGTCTCCAGGAGAAGTTGGTAGATTATCTACACCATAAGTATCTAAATTGTGACATGAATTACAACTAATATTTCCTTTTTTAGATAAACGCGTATCAAAATAAAGTATTTGTCCAAGAGCTGCTTCATCAGGGTTTATAGCTTCATAAGGTTTTGACGATAATGATTTGAAATAATTAGATGCTTTTTCCAGTAATTCTGATTTTGGAGTAATGGCTTTTTTATTGAAAGTGGTATCCTTCTCCTTTTTACAGGAAATAAAAACGGATAGTAAGCTTAAAATTAGAAGTTGTTTCATGCTTTTTAAATTATATATTATTTTAATTATTGGACTTAAATTTTTCCAGAATAGGTCTCTAAATAAAGATCTGGTTAAATCTAGTTAATCTTAGTGTAATAAAAAATGATATTTATCATGTGTTATTGAAATGTATATGTAATATTTTTCTTTTTATTTATAGTTTATATATATGATATTTGGTTTTGATTTAATTATATTGCAATCTGTTAACTTTTTTGGAATATGAGAGAAGATTTTTTACATTATATATGGAAGTTTAAGAAGTTTGAAATAACTGATTTGTGTACTGTTCAGGGAGATACAATTATTCTCTTAGATTCAGGGCAATATCTTCAGAAATCGGGTCCTGATTTTTTTAATGCTAAAGTGGTTATTGAGGATCAGAAGTGGGCAGGTAATGTAGAGATTCATTCTAAATCTTCAGATTGGTATGCTCATCACCATGAAACAGATAAGGCTTATGAAAATGTGATTTTGCATGTTGTCTGGCAACATGATATGGCTGTTTTTAGAAAAGACAATTCAGAAATTCCCGTATTGGAGCTTAGTGAATATGTGTCTAAAGAAATAGTAGAAAATTATCAACAGCTGATGACTTCTAAAACTTGGATAAATTGTGAGAAAGATCTAGTAGATATAGATTCTTTTATTTTAAAAAAGTGGCAAGAACAATTGTTTTTTGAACGATTGGAGCGAAAATCGATTCCGATTCAGGAGCTAAAAGAAGAAACAGTAAATGACTGGGAAGCAGTTTTGTTTTATAGTCTGGCAAAAAATTTCGGTCTAAATATCAATGGAGAGTTATTCTTAAAAATGGCAAGATCTATTCCTTTTTCAATTGTTAAAAAAGAAAATGAATTTGAAAATTTAGAAGCTGTATTTTTTGGAAGATTAGGTCTTTTAGATTTTGAAAAAGAAGATGTTTATTTTCAGGATCTTAAGAAACGATGGTTTTTTATTCGTGATAAATATAATTTAGAAGAAGTACATATAGATTCCGTTCAGTTTTTTCAACACAGACCAAGTAATTTTCCAACGATCAGACTTTCACAATTGAGTCAGCTATATAGTAAGCATAAAAATCTGTTTTCTAAAATTATTAAGAGTCGTTCTTTAAAACAAATATATGATCTTTTTGATGTTTCCGTTTCAGATTATTGGAAAACACATTATCAATTCGATAAAGAAAGTAAGAGAAGTAGAAAGTCTCTGTCAGGCTCTTTTATAGATTTAATTGTGATAAATACGATCATTCCTCTGAAGTTTGCCTATAATGAAAGTTTAGAAACAGAAGATTCAGATGCTCTTATTGATATGCTCGTTGAAGTGCCAGCAGAAAAAAATACAATTATCGATAAATTTAAATTCTATGGAATAAAGGCTGAAAATGCTTTTGATACTCAGGCATTGTTACAATTAAAGAATGAATATTGTAATATGAATCGTTGCCTGGAATGTACTATAGGTGCTTCTTTGTTGAAATAATAGATGATGGTGTCTGTTGTTGTTATTAAATTAGGATATTAATAGATTTTACTTAAATTTACTTTTTTAAATATTTTGAAAATGTCTTTTATTATTCGTTTGCGTTATTTTTTTGAAAAAAACGGTTTTCAGGTTTCATCCAGATTAGCAGATAAATTAGGTATGCGTGCCAGTAGTGTAAGGCTCTTTTTTATTTATATATCATTTGTTACCGTAGGATTATGGTTTGGTGTCTATTTAACATTGGCTTTTTGGATAAAGTTAAAAGATATGTTTTATGCAAAACGCAGTTCTGTTTTTGATTTATAGTGTAGGAATAATTGAAGTGAACTATTGAAATTAAATACATATTTAGATTTGGAAAATACATAAAAGTATTGAAGCAATGTGTGTTGATTATTCTGTGAAATCTGATTATCCGGTGTTTGAAGATCTAATAATCCAATAATCTAACTCATATGGCTCTCGAAACATTTAAATCTCATTTTAAATTTACATCACAACAACGAAGTAGTGTTTTCTTGTTTTTAATAATAATTGTTATTATTCAGATTGTTTACTTTTTTGTTGATTTTACAGAAATAGAATCCGATACTTTAGAAAAAAATGAGTGGCTTTCTTTGCAGAAAGAAGTAGATTCTCTCAAATTAGCTAAAGAGGAAAAAGACTCAGAGATACATACTTTCAATCCTAATTTCATTACAGATTTTAAAGGGTACAGATTAGGAATGACCGTGTCTGAAATTGATCGTCTTTTAGCGTTTCGAAAAAAGGATAAATATATCAATTCTGCCAAAGAATTCCAGCAGATAACACAGGCTTCAGATTCTCTTTTAGAAGTATTGTCTCCTCAGTTTAAATTTCCGGACTGGGTAAATAAAAAAGAAAATAAAAAGTATAATTCTTCCTTTTCTGAAGTAAAAAAAGAAAAGCAGATAGAAATTATAGATATTAATAAAGCTACTCAGGAAGATTTGATTAAAGTGCATGGTATTGGATTTGCTTTGTCAGAGAGAATACTAAAACAGAGAGAGCTTTTAGGTTTTTTTGTAGATATGGGGCAGATGAGGGAAATTTGGGGATTATCATCAGAGGTTATTAATAATTTAAATAAATATTTTAATATTATAGAAGAGCCGATTATAAAGAAAATAAATATTAATAACGCATCTATAAAAGAATTATCAAAATTCCCGTATTTCAAATATGCTTTAGCAAAAGAGATTGTTACCTATCGAAGCATGAATAATAGAATATCGAGCGTTGATGATTTAATAAAAATTAGCGGATTTCCTGTTGATAAAATAAAAATTATTGCCTTATATTTGGAATTGTAAAAAAACCACTAGTAAAATGAACTTTAATTATAATGAATCGCAATTGCTGATTGCTCAGTCCATAAGAGATTTTGCAGAAAAAAATATCAGACCCTATATTATGGAGTGGGATGAAGCTCAGATTTTCCCGGTAGAATTGTTTAAAAAATTAGGAGAAATGGGGTTTATGGGAGTGCTGGTTCCTGAAGAATTAGGAGGATCAGGATTAGGGTATCATGAATATATTACTATTATTGAAGAGATTTCAAAAGTTGATCCATCTATAGGATTGTCTGTTGCAGCGCATAACTCCCTTTGTACAAATCATATTCTGACCTTTGGAAACGAGGAACAGAAGAAAAGATGGATACCAAAATTAGCAACAGCAGAATGGATTGGTGCCTGGGGATTAACAGAACATAATACCGGTTCAGATGCTGGGGGAATGAATACCGTTGCTGTAAAAGAAGGAGATCACTGGGTTATTAATGGAGCTAAAAATTTTATTACCCATGCCAAGTCAGGAAATGTAGCAGTAGTTATTGTACGTACCGGAGAAAAAGGAGATTCACGAGGAATGACCGCTTTTGTTATTGAACACGGAACACCAGGGTTTTCAAGTGGTAAAAAGGAGAATAAATTAGGAATGCGTGCCAGTGAAACAGCAGAATTGATTTTTGATAATTGCCGTATTCCGGATGCAAACCGATTGGGTAAAGTTGGCGAAGGTTTTATTCAGGCTATGAAAGTTCTTGATGGAGGGAGGATTTCGATTGGAGCACTTTCGTTAGGGATTGCAAAAGGAGCCTATGAAGCAGCATTGAAATATTCAAAAGAAAGATATCAGTTTGGGCAACCGATAAGTAACTTTCAGGGGATATCCTTTAAATTAGCAGATATGGCAACAGAGATTGAAGCTTCAGAGCTGTTGCTTCATAAAGCAGCTTTTCTTAAAAACAATAATAAACCCGTAACAACACTTGGTGCTATGGCAAAAATGTATTCTTCCGAGGTATGTGTAAAAGTAGCTACAGAAGCAATACAGATTCATGGAGGATATGGTTATACGAAAGATTATCCCGTAGAGAAGTTCTATAGGGATTCTAAGCTTTGTACGATAGGAGAAGGTACAACAGAAATTCAGAAAGTGGTTATTTCCAGGAATTTATTGAAAGACTGATTTTCTGCAATAGAAAAACGAAGGTTTTATAGCGTTTTTTTGTAGACTGTTTTTTAGAGAATAGTTTGTAGGATAAGAGAATTATTTTTATCATAAAAATAATTCAAAACTTATAATTCATAATTCAAAATAATAGTTTACTTTTGCATCCGTAAACGAGAGGAGGTGTTATATTATGTTGATTATACCAATTAAAGACGGAGAAAATATAGATAGAGCGTTAAAACGCTATAAGAGAAAATTTGACAAAACCGGAGTTGTTAGACAACTTAGAGCTCGTCAACAATTCACGAAACCTTCTGTATTGAATAGAGTGAAAATTCAAAAAGCAGCTTATATTCAAAATATGAAAGATAATCTAGAAAATTAGGAAATAATTTTCTAAAAATATAAACCGTTAGTCTGTAAAGTTTAATAACTTTGTATGCTAGCGGTTTTTTTATGGATGATATTAAGAGATCTTTTCATGTTTATTTAGAGATGGAGAAAAATTATTCTCCTCTCACGCTTAATGCCTATCTGAAAGATATTATTTCTTTCGAATCTTTTCTTTTTTTACGTTATGATCAGGCTGATTTGGTATCGGTTAATTATAATCAGATCAGAAGCTGGATTGTAGATTTGATAGATTGTGGAATCTCGAATACTTCAGTTAACAGAAAGATAGCTTCTCTGAAAGCTTTCTATAAGTTTTTGCTTAAAATAAAACAAATAAAGGTAAGCCCTTTATCAAAACATAAGTCTTTAAAAACACCTAAAAAAATACAAACTCCTTTTTCAGAATCCGAGCTTTCAGAAGTTTTGCTTCCGGAAAATTTCCCCGATACCTTTGAAGGAATTAGAGATAAACTGATTATAGATCTTTTTTATGCTACAGGCATACGGAGAGCAGAGTTGATTAATCTGAAAATGTATAATGTTAATTTTGAAACTAATACATTAAAAGTAGTCGGGAAACGGAATAAAGAAAGAATTCTGCCGGTTTTACCTGTTGTTGTAGTGCAGTTTCAGATTTATTTATCAGAGAGGTCCGGTTTGAGTAAAATTACAGATAAAGATTATTTTTTCCTGACTTCAAAAGGGAATAAATTGTATGATTCCTTTGTTTATAGATTAATAAATGCTTACTTTAGTAGGGTCTCAGAGAAGGTAAAAAAGAGTCCGCACATATTAAGACATACGTTTGCGACTCATATGCTGAATAATGGGGCGGATTTAAATTCTGTAAAAGAATTGTTGGGTCATTCAAGTTTGGCTTCTACGCAGGTCTATACACACAGTAGTCTTTCGGAACTTAAAAAAGTTTATGGAGAAGCCCATCCGAGGAATAAATGATGATTCTAGTGTTTAACTATAAAAGATTTGATTATGAAAGTAAATGTTCAGGCGGTTAACTTTAATGTTGATGCAAAATTGGTAGAGTTTATTCAGGAGAAAATGGATAAATTAGATAAGTTTTATGATAGAGTAATTTCCGCAGATGTTTTTTTGAAAGTAGAGAACACCAGCGATAAAGAAAATAAGATAGTTGAAATTAAAATTCATGTTCCTGGAGATGAGTTTGTAGTTAAGAAACAATGTAAAAAATTTGAAGAAGGAATGGATCTGGCTTCAGCTTCTTTAGAGAGAACTTTACTTAAAAGAAAAGAAAAAATAAGAACGCATATATAATGTTGATTTTTTATCGAAAAAAGTTTTGATTAAAAAAATAAATCTAATACATTTGCAGTCCGTTAGAAATAGCGGACTTTTTTTATTGATATGCCGATGTAGCTCAGTTGGCTAGAGCAGCTGATTTGTAATCAGCAGGTCGTGGGTTCGAGTCCCTCTATCGGCTCAGTTCTTTTTAAGATTGATAATAAATATGGTTTAGGGGAGATACTCAAGCGGCCAACGAGGGCAGACTGTAAATCTGCTGGGTAACCTTCGCAGGTTCGAATCCTGCTCTCCCCACGAAATAAAGTTTAATAAGGTTCAGGTTTCAGAACATTAAACCTTAAACAAAAATTTCTTTGCCGGTGTAGCTCAGGGGTAGAGTGCTTCCTTGGTAAGGAAGAGGTCACGGGTTCAATTCCCGTCATTGGCTCAAAGTAAAGTAAGAATTTGAACACTAATATATAACTAAGATTAAAAATTAAGTAAAATGGCAAAGGAGAATTTTAACCGTTCCAAACCGCACTTAAATATAGGTACAATTGGACACGTAGATCACGGAAAAACTACTTTAACAGCTGCTATTACGAAAGTATTATCAGATGCTGGTTACTGTCAGGCAAGAAGCTTTGATACAATTGATAACGCTCCAGAGGAGAAAGAAAGAGGTATTACTATTAATACATCTCACGTAGAGTATGAAACTGCTAACCGTCACTACGCTCACGTTGACTGTCCAGGTCACGCGGATTACGTAAAAAACATGGTTACTGGAGCTGCTCAAATGGATGGAGCTATTCTAGTTGTTGCTTCTACAGATGGTCCGATGCCACAAACTCGTGAACACATCCTTTTAGGACGTCAGGTAGGTATTCCAAGAATCGTTGTATTCATGAACAAAGTGGATATGGTAGATGATGCTGAGTTATTAGAGCTTGTTGAAATGGAAATTAGAGACCTATTAAGTTTCTATGAGTATGATGGAGATAATGGTCCAGTAGTTCAAGGGTCTGCTCTTGGTGCTTTAAATGGAGAGCAAAAATGGGTTGATACCGTATTGAAATTAATGGAAGAAGTTGATGCATGGATTGAAGAGCCAGTGCGTGATGTTGCAAAACCTTTCTTGATGCCGGTTGAAGATGTATTCTCAATTACTGGTCGTGGAACTGTTGCTACAGGACGTATCGAAACAGGTGTTGCTAATACAGGAGATGCTGTTGAAATCATTGGTATGGGAGCTGAAAAATTAACATCTACTATTACAGGTGTTGAGATGTTCCGTAAAATCCTTGATAGAGGTGAAGCTGGAGATAACGTAGGTATCCTTTTAAGAGGTATTCAAAAAGAAGATATCAAAAGAGGTATGGTTATCTGTAAACCAGGTTCAGTTAAACCACACGATAAGTTCAAAGCTGAGGTTTATATCTTGAAAAAAGAAGAAGGTGGACGTCATACACCATTCCATAATAATTATCGTCCACAGTTCTACGTACGTACAACTGACGTAACAGGTATTATTTCTTTACCAGCTGGTGTAGAAATGGTTATGCCTGGAGATAACTTAACTATTGACGTTGCTTTATTAAGCCCAATTGCATTAAACGTAGGTTTACGTTTTGCTATCCGTGAAGGTGGTAGAACAGTTGGTGCTGGTCAGGTTACTGAAATTTTATAGGAAACATAATAAATTTGAAAGCCAGTAAAGGTTTTACTTTACTGGCTTTTTATACGGGCGTAGTTCAAGGGTAGAATAGCGGTCTCCAAAACCGTTGATGGGGGTTCGAATCCCTCCGCCCGTGCAAAAACAAAATCATAATGACAAAAGTTATCAATTACATAACAGAGGCATTCGGGGAATTAAAGTCAAATGTTACCTGGCCGGAATGGGCAGAAGTACAACGTTTAACTATTGTTGTTGCCGTTTTCTCAATTCTATTCGCTTTGTCAACATGGGGAGTAGATGTTGTTTTCGCAAAGGTTTTAGGTGGATTCTTTAATTGGCTAAAAGCTTAATTTTTTTGTAATGACTGACAATAATGTGAAAAAGTGGTATGTTGTAAGAGCAGTAAGCGGACAAGAAAACAAAGTTAAAGCTTACATCGAAACAGAGATTAATAGACTTGGTATGTCTGATTATGTTTCTCAGGTTCTTGTGCCTACTGAAAAAGTAGTGCAGATTAAAGACGGGAAAAAAATTAGTAAAGAAAAAGTTTATTTTCCTGGTTATGTTATGATTGAAGCAAATCTTGCCGGTGAAATTCCTCACATTATCAAGTCTATAACTAGTGTTATCGGATTTTTGGGAGAAGTTAAAGGGGGAGATCCTGTACCTTTAAGACAATCAGAAGTAAATAGGATGTTAGGTAAAGTAGATGAGTTAGCGGTGAAAACTGATAATCTTTCTATTCCTTTCAATTTAGGTGAAACAGTGAAGGTTATTGATGGACCTTTCAATGGTTTTAATGGAACTGTTGAGAAAATCAATGAAGAAAAACGCAAACTTGAAGTAATGGTGAAAATTTTCGGAAGAAAAACACCTTTAGAATTGAGCTTTATGCAGGTTGAAAAAGTATAAGATTATATAAAATGTAGATGAGAAAAATCGTTCTTTTTTTAATGTTGGTGAGTTTGGTGAGTTCTTGTAGTAAAGATGATGCCGGAATAGAAAATGGTGGAGTAGAAGATGACAATTCTGGAGTTGAAAAGCCCGGTACTGGTGTTGGATTTGAAAAATTAATGACAAAAGATGAATTTGATGCACTTTTTCCATATCGTGCGGATTTTACTTTAACGCAAAACGGACCCGAGTTTTATTCTTATCAGTCTTTAGTAGATGCATTGAAAGAATTAAATAATATAAAAATCCAGATTTATAAAAGACAAAATTCGGATCTAAGTTTAATTAATTATACCTATAAAATAAAAAGAACAAATCTGTTAACACATACGAGTTTGGAATTAAAAGTAGGAGGTGATTATGATGCCGAGTGGAATATTTCAAAGCCGGAGGTTTTAGCCGGTACAGTTGATTTTTCAGCTTTTTTAAACTCAGGGAATATTGCTAAAGATAAAAAAGAGTTGTGTGCTTTTTTAGCTAATATTTCTCATGAAACAACAGGAGGTGGTACAAATGATACTGTAAAAGATAAAGGTTTATATTTTAAACAAGAAGTAGGTTGTGAGTTAGGAGGTTGTACCGGTTATTCGGATAATACTAATAAAGAATTTCCGCCAACTCCGGGTAAAACTTATCATGGAAGAGGACCAATACAGTTGAGTTATAATTACAATTACGGACCAGCAAGTTTTATTATATATGGTGATAAAAATGTGCTTTTGGTTTCCCCGGAAACGGTTTTGGCAAATGGAAAAAATGCCTTTATGACTGCAATTTCATTTTGGAATATGCCGGCAGGATCAAAACCAAGTTGTCATGAAGTAATACATACCAATAGAGGGTTTGCAAAAACCATAAATGTAATTAATGGAGGTGTGGAATGTGGTTTAGGGAACAAGACAAAAGATCCTTTGGTTTTAGATAGAATTGAATTTTTTAGACGATATATGAAAAAATTAGGTCTTACCGTTACAGAAACAGATACACGACTTTCCTGTAGAGATATGGAACCTAATCAATTTGATTATTAATAATAATGTTACATAAACCACATCAATCGCTTCCAATTGATCGATGTGCTAAATTTTTTAAGAAATGGCTAAAGAAATTAGTAAAGTAGTTAAACTACAAGTTAAGGGAGGTGCTGCGAACCCATCGCCACCGGTTGGACCTGCTTTGGGGGCTGCTGGAGTTAATATCATGGAGTTTTGTAAGCAATTTAATGCCAGAACTCAGGATAAACCCGGTAAAGTGTTACCAGTACAAATTACTGTGTACAAAGATAAATCTTTTGATTTTATTGTTAAAACACCACCTGCTGCTATCCAATTATTAGAAGCAGCAAAAGCAAAGTCTGGTTCTGGTGAACCAAATCGTAAAAAAGTAGCTAACGTTACTTGGGATCAAATTAGAGCTATTGCTACTGACAAGATGGACGACTTAAACGCATTCACTATTGAGTCTGCTATGAGTATGATTGCCGGAACAGCTAGATCTATGGGTATAACTGTAACAGGAGACGCTCCTTTTTAATTTAAGAAAAAGACATGGCAAAATTAACAAAAAAACAAAAAGAGGCTGTATCAAAAATTGAAAAGAACAAACTATATTCTTTAAAAGATGCTTCAGCATTAATTAAAGAAGTTGCTTCTGCAAAATTTGATGAGTCAGTTGATATCGCTGTTCGTTTGGGTGTAGATCCAAGAAAAGCAAATCAAATGGTTAGAGGTGTGGTAACATTACCTCACGGTACAGGTAAAGATGTAAAAGTTCTTGCATTAGTTACACCGGATAAAGAAGCGGAAGCTACTGCTGCTGGTGCTGATTATGTAGGTCTGGATGATTATTTACAAAAAATAAAAGATGGTTGGACAGATGTTGATGTTATCATCACTATGCCAAGTGTTATGGGTAAATTAGGTCCATTAGGAAGAATATTAGGTCCTAGAGGTTTAATGCCTAACCCAAAAACTGGTACAGTTACTATGGATGTAGCAAAAGCTGTTCAAGAAGTAAAAGCAGGTAAAATTGACTTTAAAGTTGATAAAACCGGTATAGTGCATGCTGGGATTGGAAAAGTTTCTTTCGAAGCTGATAAGATTGTAGAAAATGCTCACGAAATTATTCAAACATTAATCAAATTAAAACCAACTGCAGCTAAAGGTACTTATATTAAGAGTATACACATTTCTAGTACTATGAGTCCTAGTATTGCGTTAGATCCTAAAGCGGTTTAATTGGTAGTTAAAATATTTTATTATGACTAGAGAAGAGAAATCAAGAGTTATTGAAGATTTAACTGCACAGTTGGCTGGAACTAATGTTGTTTATTTAGCAGATATTTCTGGTTTAAATGCAGAAACGACTTCAAACTTAAGAAGAGCTTGTTTTAAAGCTAATATTAAATTAGAAGTAGTTAAAAATACATTGCTTGAAAAAGCTATGGAAGCTTCTGACAATAATTATGGTGATTTACCATCAGTATTGAAAGGAAACACTTCAATAATGATTGCAGAGAATGGTAATGCTCCTGCAAAAATCATTAAAGAATTCCGTAAAAAATCAGATAAGCCTTTATTAAAAGGAGCTTACATCAGTGAAGCTGTATTTGTTGGAGACAATCAATTAGATGCATTAATTGCACTTAAATCTAAAGAAGAAGTTATTGGAGAAATCATTGGATTACTTCAATCTCCTGCTAAAAATGTTGTTTCAGCTCTTAAATCAAGTGGTGGAAAACTGGCAGGAATTCTTAAAACATTATCCGAGAAAGAAGGATAATCAAGCGCGTACGCACTTTATAAATTATATATTACAAACTATTTAAAAAACGATAGAAAAATGGCAGATTTGAAACAATTCGCAGAACAATTAGTTAACTTAACAGTTAAAGAAGTTAATGAATTAGCTACTATTTTAAAAGATGAGTATGGTATTGAGCCTGCAGCTGCTGCTGTAGTTGCTGGTCCAGCTGCTGTTGGAGGTGGAGACGCTTCTGCAGAAGATGCTCAAACTGAATTCACAGTTGTATTAAAAGATGCTGGTGCTTCTAAATTAGCTGTTGTGAAATTAGTAAAAGAACTAACTGGTTTAGGTCTTAAAGAAGCTAAAGAAGTAGTTGACGGTGCTCCTGCAAACGTTAAAGAAGGTGTTTCTAAAGAAGAGGCTGAAGGTCTTAAAAAATCTTTAGAAGAAGCTGGAGCTGTAGTTGAGCTTAAATAAGCTACACTTAAGTTTATAGAACTAGGTTTAGGCCTTGAGAAGAGACTCTCAAAGGCCTAAACCATTTTTCGTATAATATATTTTATACGTTTTTATTACTTTTTTTTTAATCAAAATTTTGTCCATTGATGATAACAAATCAGACTGAAAGATTAAATTTTGCCTCAACAAAAAATATTCCTGTTTATCCGGATTTTCTAGATATTCAGGTTAAATCTTTTAAAGATTTTTTTCAACTTGAAACTAAATCCGATGAAAGAGGCAACGAAGGTCTTTATAACACCTTCATGGAAAACTTTCCGATTACAGATACAAGAAACCAATTTGTATTGGAGTTCCTTGATTACTTTGTTGATCCACCACGTTATACAATTCAGGAATGTATAGAGAGAGGTCTAACGTATAGTGTACCTTTAAAAGCAAGGTTGAAACTATATTGTACAGATCCGGAACACGAAGATTTTGAAACAATTGTGCAGGATGTTTATTTAGGTACAATTCCTTATATGACACCTAGTGGTACTTTTGTAATCAATGGTGCTGAACGTGTTGTTGTTTCACAATTACACAGATCACCAGGGGTTTTCTTTGGACAATCATTCCATGCAAATGGAACAAAATTATATTCTGCCAGAGTAATTCCTTTTAAAGGATCCTGGATAGAATTTGCTACTGATATCAATAGTGTAATGTATGCCTATATTGATAGAAAGAAAAAATTACCAGTGACCACTCTTTTCAGAGCAATTGGTTTTGAAAGAGATAAAGATATCCTTGAAATATTTGATCTTGCAGAAGAAATCAAAGTTTCAAAAACAGGGCTTAAAAAATATATCGGTAGAAAATTAGCTGCTCGTGTATTAAATACATGGCATGAAGATTTCGTAGATGAAGATACTGGTGAAGTAGTTTCTATCGAACGTAACGAGATCATCCTTGACAGAGATACTGTTATCGATAAAGATAATGTGGAAGAAATCATTGATGCTAACGTTAAAACTATTTTGTTGCATAAAGAAGATAATAATCAGGCAGATTATGCCATTATCCACAATACGCTGCAAAAAGACCCTACAAACTCTGAAAAAGAAGCTGTTGAGCATATTTATCGTCAATTGCGTAACGCAGAACCGCCTGATGAAGAAACTGCTCGTGGTATTATAGATAAATTATTCTTCTCTGACCAACGTTATAACTTAGGTGAAGTAGGTCGTTACAGAATGAATAAAAAATTAGGTTTAGATATCCCTATGGAAAAGCAGGTGCTTACCAAAGAGGATATTATTACTATTGTAAAATATTTGATCGAATTAATCAACTCTAAAGCAGAGATTGATGATATTGATCACTTATCTAACAGACGTGTAAGAACAGTTGGAGAACAATTGTCTGCACAGTTTGGTGTTGGTTTAGCACGTATGGCAAGAACCATTAGAGAGCGTATGAATGTTAGAGATAATGAAGTTTTTACACCGATCGATTTGATCAATGCAAAAACATTATCATCTGTAATTAACTCTTTCTTTGGAACGAACCAGTTATCTCAATTTATGGATCAGACGAATCCTTTAGCTGAGATTACACACAAAAGAAGATTATCTGCACTTGGACCTGGAGGTCTTTCAAGAGAAAGAGCCGGTTTTGAGGTGCGAGATGTTCACTATACTCATTATGGTCGTTTATGTCCTATTGAAACACCAGAGGGACCAAACATTGGTTTGATTTCTTCTTTAGGTGTTTATGCGAAAGTAAACGGTATGGGCTTTATTGAAACTCCTTACCGTAAAGTGACTGAAGGTAAAGTTGATTTAGTTTCAACTCCTGTATATTTAAGTGCAGAAGAAGAAGAAGGTAAATTGATTGCTCAGGCTAATATCGCTATGGATGCAGATGGAAAGATTACTGATGAGAAAGTTATCGCTCGTGAGGAGGGAGATTTTCCGGTAGTTGATCCTGCTAAAATAGATTATACAGACGTTGCCCCGAATCAGATTGCTTCGATTTCAGCTTCATTGATTCCTTTCCTAGAGCATGATGATGCGAACCGTGCATTGATGGGATCTAACATGATGCGTCAGGCAGTTCCGTTATTAAGACCGGAGGCTCCTATCGTTGGTACAGGTTTAGAGCGTCAGGTAGCTTCAGATTCAAGAGTTTTGATTAATGCTGAAGGTGATGGTGTTGTTGAGTATGTTGATGCTAATATCATTACTATTAAATATGATAGAACCGAAGAAGAAAGAATGGTAAGTTTTGATTCAGATGAGAAAACTTATAATTTAATTAAATTCAGAAAAACGAATCAGAGTACAAGTATCAACCTGAAACCTATCGTAAGAAAAGGAGACAGAGTGATAAAAGGACAAGTGCTTTCTGAAGGTTATGCAACACAAAATGGTGAGTTAGCTTTAGGTAGAAACCTTAAAGTTGCATTTATGCCATGGAAAGGATATAACTTTGAGGATGCTATCGTAATTTCTGAGAAAGTAGTAAGAGATGATATTTTTACGTCTATCCATGTTGATGATTATTCATTAGAGGTTAGGGATACTAAATTAGGTAATGAAGAATTAACGAATGATATTCCAAACGTTAGTGAAGAAGCTACCAAAGATTTAGATGAAAACGGTATGATCAGAATAGGTGCTGATGTTAAACCGGGTGATATTTTAATTGGTAAAATTACTCCAAAAGGAGAATCAGATCCTACACCGGAAGAGAAGTTGTTAAGAGCGATCTTTGGAGATAAAGCAGGTGATGTTAAAGATGCTTCATTAAAAGCGTCTCCTTCTTTACATGGTGTTGTTTTAGATAAAAAATTATTTGCCAGAGCAGTAAAAGATAAGCGTAAGCGTTCTAAAGATAAAGAAGATTTAGCAAAATTAGAAACTGAATTTCAAGTGAAATTCGACGAACTTAAAGACAGATTAGTTGATAAGTTATTTACTATTGTTAATGGAAAAACATCTCAAGGAGTAATGAATGATTTGGGTGAAGAAGTTTTACCAAAAGGTAAAAAATACACTCAGAAAATGTTAAACTCTGTTGAGGATTTCGCTCACTTAAATAAAGGAATGTGGACTACAGATGATGAAACCAACAGAATGGTTAATGATTTGATTCATAATTATAAAATTAAGCTGAACGATCTTCAAGGGGCTCTTAGAAGAGAGAAATTTACAATAACAGTAGGAGATGAGTTACCTTCAGGAATTCTGAAATTAGCGAAAGTCTATATTGCTAAAAAACGTAAATTAAAAGTAGGTGATAAGATGGCAGGGCGTCACGGTAACAAAGGTATCGTTGCCAGAATCGTTCGTCATGAAGATATGCCTTTCTTAGAAGATGGAACACCGGTAGATATTGTATTGAACCCACTTGGTGTACCTTCACGTATGAATATTGGACAGATCTATGAAACTGTACTTGGATGGGCCGGACAAAAATTAGGCAAAACATTTGCTACTCCGATTTTTGATGGTGCTTCACTAGAACAGATCAATGAATTTACAGATGAGGCTGGAATTCCTAGATTTGGACATACTTATTTATATGACGGTGGTACAGGAGAGCGTTTCCATCAGCCGGCAACAGTTGGTGTTATCTATATGCTGAAATTAGGACACATGGTAGATGATAAGATGCATGCTCGTTCTATAGGTCCATACTCATTAATTACACAACAACCGCTTGGTGGTAAAGCACAATTTGGAGGTCAGCGTTTTGGAGAGATGGAGGTTTGGGCTCTTGAAGCTTATGGTGCTTCTAGTACACTTAGAGAAATTTTGACTGTTAAATCTGATGATGTTATTGGTAGAGCTAAAACTTACGAAGCTATCGTTAAGGGTGAGACTATGCCGGAACCGGGATTACCTGAGTCATTCAATGTATTAATGCATGAATTAAAAGGACTTGGATTAGACATTAGATTAGAGGATTAAAATAGAATTGGGAACAGTCCTGCTGTTCCCGATTTTTAATGTTTTTTATAAATCGATACTACGATTATGATGAATAGAAATAAAGATAAAAATACTGTAAAAAGGTTTAACAAAATTTCGATAGGATTAGCTTCGCCTGAATCTATCTTGGCTGAGTCAAGAGGAGAAGTGCTGAAACCGGAAACTATCAACTATCGTACACACAAACCTGAACGTGATGGTCTTTTCTGCGAAAGAATCTTCGGTCCTGTAAAAGATTTTGAATGTGCATGTGGTAAATATAAAAGAATCCGTTACAAAGGAATTGTTTGTGACAGATGTGGGGTAGAAGTAACAGAGAAAAAAGTACGTAGAGATAGAGTAGGGCATATCAATTTAGTTGTGCCTATCGCTCATATCTGGTATTTCCGTTCACTTCCTAATAAAATAGGTTATATTCTTGGGTTACCATCTAAGAAATTAGATATGATTATCTATTATGAAAGATATGTGGTAATTCAGGCAGGTATAGCTAAAAATCCTGAAGGAGAAGCTTTAAACAGACTTGATTTCTTAACAGAAGAGGAATATTTAAATATATTAGATACTCTTCCTGCAGAGAATCAGTATCTTGATGATTTCGATCCAAATAAATTCGTTGCCAAAATGGGAGCAGAATGTATTATGGATTTATTAGCGAGAATTGATCTCGATCAGTTATCATACGATCTGAGACACAGTGCTAATACAGAAACGTCTAAACAACGTAAAACTGAAGCGTTAAAAAGATTACAGGTAGTAGAATCTTTCCGTGAATCGAATGAGAACAGAGAGAATCGTCCGGAATGGATGATTATGAAAGTAGTTCCGGTTATTCCACCAGAATTACGTCCACTTGTTCCGTTAGACGGAGGTCGTTTTGCTACTTCAGATTTAAATGATTTATACAGAAGAGTTATTATTCGTAACAATCGTTTAAAACGTTTAATGGAAATCAAAGCTCCGGAAGTTATTCTTCGTAATGAAAAACGTATGCTACAGGAATCTGTAGATTCGTTATTCGATAATACAAGAAAAGCTTCTGCTGTTAAAACAGAATCTAACAGACCATTAAAATCATTATCAGATTCATTAAAAGGTAAACAAGGACGTTTCCGTCAGAACCTTTTAGGTAAACGTGTTGATTATTCTGCTCGTTCGGTAATTGTTGTTGGACCTGAATTGAAATTATTTGAATGTGGTCTGCCAAAAGATATGGCTGCTGAACTTTACAAACCTTTTGTTATCCGTAAACTGATAGAAAGAGGAATTGTAAAAACGGTTAAGTCTGCCAAGAAGATCATAGATAAGAAAGAACCGGTTGTATGGGATATCCTTGAAAATGTAATTAAAGGACATCCGGTATTACTGAATCGTGCTCCTACTTTGCACAGACTTGGTATTCAGGCATTCCAGCCAAAATTGATTGAAGGTAAAGCGATTCAGTTGCACCCATTAGTTTGTACGGCGTTTAATGCGGATTTCGATGGTGACCAGATGGCAGTTCACTTGCCGTTAGGACCAGAAGCTATTTTAGAAGCTCAATTATTAATGTTGGCGTCTCATAATATTCTGAATCCGGCAAACGGAGCTCCTATTACTGTACCTTCTCAGGATATGGTTTTGGGTCTGTATTATATGACCAAAGAACGTTTATCTACTCCGGAACATAAAATTTTAGGTGAAGGTCTTACTTTTTATTCTGCGGAAGAAGTTAATATTGCTTTAAACGAAGGAAGAGTTGAATTAAATGCTCGTGTAAGAATCAGAGCAAAAGATTTTAATGAAGCTGGAGAATTAGTGTATCAAATTATTCAGACAACTGCCGGACGTGTATTATTTAATGAAGTGGTTCCTGAAAAAGCAGGGTATATTAACCAGGTATTAACTAAAAAATCTTTAAGAGATATTATTGGTGGAATTTTAAATGTAACAGATGTTCCGACAACTGCTGCTTTCCTTGATAATATGAAAGATATGGGTTATAAGTTCGCTTTCAAAGGAGGTTTATCATTCAGTTTAGGGGATATTATTATTCCGGAAAGAAAACAAGAATTAATTGCAGATGCCAATGAACAAGTTGATGGTATCTCAATGAACTATAACATGGGTCTTATTACCAATAATGAGCGTTATAACCAGGTTATTGATGTATGGACTTCTACGAATGCTATGTTGACAGAATTAGCGATGAAAAACATTAGAGAGGACCAGCAAGGTTTTAACTCTGTGTATATGATGCTTGATTCTGGAGCAAGGGGTTCTAAAGAACAGATACGTCAGTTAACAGGTATGCGTGGTTTGATGGCTAAGCCTAAAAAATCAACTGCCGGTGGTGGTGAGATTATTGAAAACCCGATTTTATCGAACTTTAAAGAAGGTCTTTCTATCCTTGAGTACTTTATTTCTACTCACGGTGCTCGTAAAGGTCTTGCGGATACTGCTTTGAAAACTGCGGATGCTGGATATTTAACAAGAAGATTGCATGACGTTTCTCAGGATGTTATTGTTAACATCGAGGATTGTGGTACATTAAGAGGTGTTGAAGTATCTGCGTTGAAAAAGAATGAAGAGGTTGTTGAAACTTTAGGGGAAAGAATTTTAGGTCGTGTAACTTTACAGGATGTAATCAATCCGTTGACTTCTGAAGTTTTAGTTAAAGCAGGTGAAGAAATTACTGAGGCATTAGTTAAAGTAATTAACGCGGCTCCAATTGAAAAAGTAGAAGTGAGATCTCCATTAACTTGTGAAGCACAGAAAGGTATTTGTGCGAAATGTTATGGTAGAAACTTAGCTACAGGTAAAATGACTCAGAGAGGTGAAGCAGTTGGTGTAATTGCAGCACAATCTATTGGGGAACCGGGTACACAGTTAACACTTCGTACTTTCCACGTTGGAGGTACTGCAGGTAATATCTCTGAAGAATCAAGCATTGTTGTGAAATTCAATGGTAGATTAGAGATAGAAGACTTGAAAACTGTTAAAGGTGAAGATAGTGATGGAAACCCAATTAATACTGTTATTTCACGATCTACAGAATTAAAATTAGTAGATGAAAATACAGGTATTGTATTAAATACACATAATATTCCTTATGGGTCTACAATTTATGTAAAAGATAAAGATGTAGTAGAAAAAGGAACTGTGATTTGTAAATGGGACCCGTATAATGGAGTAATTATTTCTGAGTTTACAGGTAAAATTGCTTATGAAGATATCGAGCAGGGACAAACATTCCAGGTTGAGATTGATGAGCAGACTGGATTCCAGGAAAAAGTAATTTCAGAAGCCAGAAATAAAAAATTAATTCCAACTTTATTGATCTACGGTAAAGATGATGAGTTGATTCGTTCTTATAACTTACCGATGGGAGCTCACCTTATGGTTGATAATGGAGAGAAGATTAAAGCAGGTAAGATTTTAGTAAAAATTCCACGTCGTTCTTCTAAAGCAGGGGATATTACAGGAGGTTTACCAAGAATTACTGAGTTATTAGAAGCTCGTAATCCTTCTAATCCGGCTGTAGTATCTGAAATTGATGGAGTCGTATCTTTTGGTAAGATTAAAAGAGGTAACCGTGAAATTGTAATCGAATCTAAATTTGGTGAAGTAAAGAAATATTTAGTTAAACTTTCTAATCAGATCTTAGTTCAGGAAAATGATTTCGTAAGAGCAGGTGTGCCGTTGTCAGACGGAGCAATTACTCCGGATGATATTTTAAGAATTCAGGGTCCGGCTGCTGTTCAACAGTATTTGGTTAATGAAATTCAGGAAGTATATCGTTTACAAGGGGTAAAAATTAATGATAAACACTTTGAAGTGGTTATTCGTCAGATGATGCGTAAAGTTAGAATTGAAGATCCGGGAGATACTTTATTCCTTGAAGATCAATTAGTTCATACAAGAGATTTTATCGTTGAAAACGATAAATTATACGGTATGAAAGTAGTTGAAGACTCAGGAGATTCAGAAAACTTAAAAGCAGGTCAGATTATAACTACTCGTGAATTACGTGATGAAAACTCATTGTTAAAACGTACTGATAAAAATCAGGTAGTTGCCAGAGATGTTATTACAGCAACAGCAACTCCGGTATTACAAGGTATTACAAGAGCTTCTCTTCAGACGAAATCATTTATTTCTGCGGCATCATTCCAGGAAACGACAAAGGTTCTTAATGAAGCTGCCGTAGCAGGTAAAGTAGACGGATTAGAAGGATTGAAAGAAAATGTAATTGTTGGACATAGAATTCCTGCCGGTACAGGTATGAGAGACTATGAAAATATTATAGTTGGTTCTAAAGAAGAATACAATGAACTAGTAGCTTCTAAAGAGGAGTTTAATTATTAAGATTATGAGTGAATCTAAACAACAACAGATCAACATTGAACTGGATGAAAATATAGCTGATGGAATTTATTCTAATTTAGCGATCATTAATCATTCAGGATCAGAGTTTGTTCTTGATTTTGTAAATATTATGCCTGGCGTTCCAAAGGCAAAAGTGAAATCAAGGATTGTTCTAACGCCACAACATGCAAAAAGACTGTTGAAGGCTATTGGAGAGAATATTAGCCGTTTTGAAGCAATTCACGGTGAAATTAAGGATGCAGAAGAACCTCCTGTTCCTTTTAATTTTGGTCCCGCAGGACAAGCATAAACAACAAAAAACCCGAAAGAAATTTCGGGTTTTTTTATTCTGTTTTGTGTAAAATATTTTTTTAATATAAGTTTTTTTTATTTTTTATCAGATAATTTTCAAAAGAGCTTATTTTATTCTTTATCTCTTTTGGTTGATTTGTATTATTTATATCATAAGATATAGAAGCTTTTACTTCCCATAGTTCATCTATCTCTGATAGATTCATTTCCATGTCATTATACATTGGTTTGTTATCATGAACTAATTTTATTTTTTTAGAATAATTGGGGTTTAGTTTAATACGATTGATGAATAATCCTTTCTCTCTGTTTATTATTACATAGAGTTTGTTGTTAATAAGATCATTTATATTGCTTTTTTGACAAATAGCATAAGAATTTTCTTCTAGTGTAGGATACATGTTATTTCCTATGACCTGAAAGGCTCTGCTTTCATGATTTTCAATAAAAGGGAAACTGTATCTGGGAAGTTCTTCTAAAAAGCCAGGATTATTTCCAGTAGTATACTGAAACTGCATTTCACGAGAAATTAAAATAGTGTTTCCTTTATTTTCAGTAGTATCTCTTTTTAACTCTTCTTTTCCTAAAAAAATTTCATTTAAATCAATTTCATATAGATCGCATATCGTGATTATTGATGGAAAATCTAATGAATTTCTTTTTTTCCAAGTAGATATTGTGTTCGGTTTTATATTTAAAATACTAGACAGTTCAATGTCTGTCTTAATTTTTAATCTTTTTTTTAATCTTTTAATGATTAAGTTCGCGTTTAGAGAATTATTTTCTTGCATATTCGCATAATGTATTGTACTTTTATCTTCGATATCAATATCTTTTAAAAATAGCGCCATTGCAATAACTTTTAGTTTATTATGTATTATAATAAAATTAAATATTCTCAAAGTAAGAATATAGGTTGTTTCTAGGGTGCTATTTTTATTAAAAAATGATATTAAATAAAAATTATTGTATAGTCTTTTTTTTATTTTGTTAAATAATTATTTATCTGTTTTTTTATTAACTAAAACGAATATTGATGTATATGTGTTAAAAAACAGAAGATAATTTGGGTAATTATTCGGTATCGAGAAATTACAATTGCAAAAATAGGGTATTTGTTGAAATAAAATTATAAAAAATATATAAATTCTTCTCAATATTTTATAAACAATAGAAATAATTATTATGATGGACAATTTGCGTGAATTATTAACTAATAAATGTAACATATGAAATTGAACTTTACTTTCGAAATTACTTTTTTCAAATATTACTTTTATTTACTCTGTTTTATTTCTGTCAAACTCTTCAGTTTGTTAGAAGAAATAGGTGATAATGTCTATTATTTGATTATACCGGATAATGGACTTTCTGATAAAAGGATATTCAAAACTTTTAATATCACACAAAGCAATGTCTTTCGTGAGAATCAAAAAACTTTAATGGATTTTAATAACAAAGATAATTTCTCATTACTTGTTTTTTCTTGTCAATCTTCTAATCACTCAATAATATGAAAATACATTACTTTTTAAATCGAATTGGAAGTTTAAAATTTTTAGGATTTTTAATTTTCCTATTATTTGTTTTTTCTACATCTTCAGCTCAAACCATTTGTAGACCTGTTTCACAGACAAATAGTGATGGGGGTTTATTGTGTGTTGGGACGGATGTGACTAATCCGTTGAATGCATTTGACGTTGATCCCGGATTAACAACTTATGCTTCATTAACAAATGCGGTAGGATTAGCTTGTTTCGCAGAAGAGACGATGACTTTAAACCAAACGGCTAAAGCAGGAGACGCGATTGTTATCTATTTTGCTACAGGAAATGGTTTATTAGATGTAAGCTTACTGGCTAATGTAACCGTTCAGGCAAAAAACAATGGAACTAATGTCGGTTCTGCTATTCCTTTAAATAACCCTATTCTAAACGTAGCATTATTGCCTAATGGAACTATTGCTTCCGCTACTTTTGTTCTAACTGGGGATACTAATCAGATACAGATACAAGTAGGAGGTCTTTTAAGTCTATTAGTGAATTTAAGAATATATGATGTTCAATTACAGTTAGCTGCACCAACAGTTACCGGAGGTGCTTCTAAAACAATATGTTCTGGACAAAGTATAGCTCTTGCTGCAACACCGGCTTCCGGTACAACGCTTGCATGGTATAGTTCAACTACAAGCACGACACCACTGGCAACAGGAAATACATATACAACGCCTGCTTTAACGGCAACAACTACCTATTATATAAGTGTAACAAGAGGTGCTGGTTGTGAAAGTGCTGTGCGTACACCGGTTACTGTAAATGTAACTAATCCGATAGCTCCGATAATCAGTACATCAGGAACTTCATTATGTTCCAGTACTCCAACGATTTCTACTACATTAAGTGTACAGGCTCCTGTTTCAGGAACTACTTATAATTGGTATAGTGCGGCTACCGGAGGTACTTTGTTGGCTACGGGAAACTCTTATACTTCAACTGTTCCGGTAGGGGTAACCAGTTATTATGTGGAAGGAGTAATTGGGGCATGTACCAGTTCAACACGTACTCAGGTAGATGTAACAGTATCTCCAACACCTGCTTTACCGACAATATTAACACAAAGTGTTACTATTCAGTCTGGTCAGAATGCAACTTTACAAGCTTCTACTTCAGAGGCTAATACTGTATTAGATTGGTATGATGTACCAACAGGCGGTATTGCTTTATTAAAAAACAGCACAAGTTATACTACTCCTATTTTAACAGCTACAAAAACATATTATGTCGAAGGACGTAATACGGTAAGTGGTTGTTTAAGTACTACTCGTTCTGCTGTTACAGTTACTGTATTAGGAAGTGTTACCGGGGATTGTTTACAGGCAAATAGTCAGCAAACAAATCAAAATGGTTTATGTTTACTATGTTCAGTAACTAATCCTGAGAACTCTGTAGATGGAGATAATAATACTGCTACAACGTTAACAGTTCCTCTAGGTTTAATAAATGGTTATATTCAGCAAACATTACAATTCAATAATGCCGGAAGGGTAGGAGATGTTATAACAGTTGAGTTAGGAATACCGGGAATATTAGGGTTGGCAGATATAACGTTATTGGATTATATCAGTTTAGCTACTTATAATGGGGCTACTTATAATAATGATCGTGTAGGGGTTAATACTTTGTTAAATGTGAATCTTTCACCAGGTGGTCGAATTCAGGTAAGTATTACTGCAGGAGCAATCTTTGATCGTGTTGAAATACGTTTAGGAGGTTTAGCATCTTTATTGTCAAATGTAGATATTTATGGAGCTTCTTATAAGTTTGTTCAGCCTGCTATATCAGGAAGTACAACCATTTGTACAGGCACTGCTACTACTTTGACAGCTACTGCCGGACTTGGAGAAACCGTTCGTTGGTATGATGCTGCAACAGGAGGTTCATTATTAGGTAGTAATGCAAGTTATACAACACCAACCTTGACAGCCAATACTACTTATTATGTTGAGATTAGTCGTGGAACCTGTATTAACAGTGAAAGATTACCTGTTATAGTTACAGTTAATAATCCTGTTGCTCCAACAGTAGATCCTTCAGGAACAACCATTTGTTCCGGGCAAGCAACAACATTAAATATAGTGTCACCGGTTGCAGGAACAACATATAATTGGTATGATGCCGCAACAGGAGGTACGTTATTATCTACAGGGAGTAGTTATACAACACCTGTTTTAACAACAAATACAAATTATTATATAGAAGCAGTTATAGGAAATTGTACCAGTCCGACACGTACAACGGTAAATGTTACTGTAATGCCGGCACCGGCACTTCCTGTTGTAGCATCACAAAATGTAACTATTCAATCAGGTAAGAGCGTTATTTTGCAGGCAAGTACTTCAGAAGCAAATGTAGTTTTGGATTGGTATAGTACATCTACGGGTGGTGTTCCTTTAGCTGTAGGAACAAATACTTATACGACACCAAACTTAACGGTTAATACAACCTATTATGTAGAAGCAAGAAATACTGTAAGTACTTGCGTTAGTGCAACACGTGTTCCTATTAATGTATTTATTGGGGCTCCTGTCAGTAGTTGTTTAGCGGCTTCAAGTGAAACGTCCGGACCGGGTGGAGTATGTGTATTATGTAATATAACAGATGCAGGAAATGCAGTAGATGGTAATGATAATAGTGCTTCTACATTATCTGTTCCGGTAGGTTTATTAGGTGCCTTTTATCAGCAAACATTAATTTTTGGTAATGCTGGAAAAGTAGGAGATACTATAGTTGTAGAACTGGGACTGCCTGTAGGATTATTAGATTTAGGTTTATTGAATAATATTAGTTTAAGTACCTATAATGGAGTAGTAAACAATAATGATGATGTGGCGGTTGATCCGGGATTATTGAATATCCAACTTTTAGCAGGAAATCGTTTTACAGTACGTTTTATAGCAACACAGCCATTTGATCGTATAGAAGTACGTCTTAACGGTGGAGTAGCAACTTTAGTATCAGAGTTAAATATTTACGGAGCTTCTTATATATATGCTAAACCGACTGTAACAGGAGCAGGAGCTACAATTTGTGCAGGAGAGTCAACAACACTGACCGCTGCAACGATTGCAGGGGATGCAGTAGCCTGGTATGATGCAGCAGTAGGAGGTAATTTACTAGATAGTGATGTAAGTTATACAACACCTACTTTAAATGCAACAACAACTTATTATCTTGAAGTAACTCGTGGTGGTTGTACAGATAGTTCCCGTTTACCGGTAAAAGTAAATGTTAATGCTATTCCGATAGCGGCAGATATTACAATTTCAAGTCCTTTGACAGCATCCTGTGCAGGAGGAATTGTGTTATCGCCTACTACTACAATAGCAGGAGGACAATTCAGATATTATACAGATCAGAATAAAACAACAGAAATCATAACAGGTTTTGCAGGACATCCGGGAGTTACTTATACTAAAGATGTTACAACCGGAGCACTTACTGCCAGTGGTTTAAGTAGTGCAAATGCACCCTATACATATTATATTTCGTTATCAAATGGTGCTTGTGAAAGCGAGGTTAATACATTAAAAGAAGTAGTTGTAAATTATCCTACAGTTGCAACTTTAAATGTTACAACACCATTAGTAGCATGTGGTACCGCAAGATTAGGAGATGCAATTGTGAATTATGATTCTTCAGGAAATACGACATACAATTTCTTTGATTCTTCAAATAATCCAATTACTCTAACAGCAGCCAATGCTATTCAGACAAGTGGAACCTATTATATTGAAGCTCAGAATATAGCTCAGACATGTTCTTCAGGGAAAATTCCGGTAGTCGTTACTATAAATCCTTTACCGACACTTACAATTACTAATCCGGCGGTTGCAGTTAATATAGGAGCGTCAGTTACTTTACAGGCTACTTCTAACGCAACAATTGTTTGGTATGATGCTACAGGAAATGCACTACCTTCTAATGTTGCCGGTCCTTTTGCTACAGCAGGATCTTATACATTTACAGCCATTGCAAGTAATGGTACCTGTTCTGTTAGTGGGACTGTTTTCGTAACTGTTATTGACCCAAATAGTTGTCCTGTGTTACAGGAAAGAGTTTATGCTCAAACAGAGAGTTCAGGTTCTATTATTACAGGAGGAGTTACAAATGGACCTTTAGCTATAGATGGTAATCCGCAAACCTATTCAACCATTACATCAGGAGTTGGTTTATTAGGAATTGGAACAACCTGGCAAACTTTAGAATGGAATACTACCATTGCAGCCGGAACACCGGTTACTATAAAATTAGGAGCTGAATATAGTGGTGTGGCTTTAGCCGGAGCTATTTCAGTTGTTGGGACAAAACGTGACGGATTAGGTACTCCTATAGATATAGGTACAATACAGCCCGTATCAGGAGCATTACTGAATTTATTATCAGGAGATAATTCATTTGAGTATACTTTTGTACCTTCTGATATTACAGGACCTAAAGCATACGATGGAGTAAGAATTTCAGTGGGAGCCTTAGTGGGTGTTGCTCAGAACGCTAAAGTTTATGAGGCCCATTATGAAAAAGAAGTTACCTCAATTACATGTACACCGGGGGATATAGAAGATATTCTATATGGATCTGTTGATTTGGGTATAGGAGCTTTGACTGCTACTGTAGGTGTTACGGATGCCTGGAACGTTGCAGATGGAGATGTTGCAACTTATGCAACTATGTATAGTGGAGCAGGGGTGTTAGCAGCAGCAGAAATGACCGTTATTTTTAAAACACCAACAGCAGTGAATGATACGCTAAAAGTAGTGATATCAAAACCAGGTACTGTATTAGGTGTTAGTTTACTGACAGGATTTACAATTCAGCGTTATATGGGGAATACTCCTGTAGGAGCGCCAATAGATAATACAAGTACTTTTTTAAATGTAGACTTGTTAAGTGGTGGGGCATTAGCGGTAGTGATTGTGGCTCCACAGTCTGAACCATACGATCGTGTACGATTTAGATTAGGTGGTGTTGCTTCAGTATTGGATTTCTTAAGAGTTCATACTGTTGAACGTGTTACAAATACAAAAGTAATAGGTAGTGATCCTACTAATAAAATAGTTTCTTGTCCAGGGGATGTCGTTGTATTAGAAAGTCAAACAGATGCTTGTACAACATTCAGATGGTATGATTCACCAATTGGAGGAGTTGTTCTGGCAAACGGACCAACTTTTACTGTTCCGGCGACATTAGCTGCAGGAACTTATAAATATTATATTCAGCCGATTCGTTATGGTTGTGAAGTATTATCAAGAGGTGTAGCTACTGTAGTAGTGGGACCTGCTGCACCAGCAAGCGCGATCAATGCTATCTCAATTAACGGTGGCAATGATACAACAATATGTTCAGAAGATGGTAATGTAACGTTACAGGCGACATTAAGTCCAACACCGGTACTTACGAATCCAATATATTATTGGTATAGTTTTAATGGAGCTACCAGTCAGTTAATTACTGGTCAGACAACTTCTACATTAGCAATAACCGGATTAGTTCCGGGAACCTATACTTATTTTGCAGGAGTAAGTTCTGATGAATTTTGTCCAACACTGGAAGCGGACAGAAAGGCTGTAACCTTTACAATTTTGCCTTCTTCTCAAATAACTGATATTACAATTAATAATACTCAGGTATGTCAAAATCAGAATGCTGTATTAACGCCAACAAGTAATAATTTGACCAGTCCTGTTTTCTCTTGGTATTTAGATAACAATAAAACACAGGCTATTTCTAATGGAACAGTGGGAGGAGTGACTTATACAATTAATAGTACTACCGGGGAACTGACAATTTCAGGATTGTCAAGTGTAAATAGTCCTTTTACATATTACGTTGCAGTTTCAAGTACAACAACCTGTCCTAATAAAGCAGGAGAGCTTAAAGCAGTAACGGTTATTGTTAATGATCCGTCTACACCAACTACAACAAGCGCTACACAGACTTTCTGTTTAGCAAATAATCCAACGGTTGCTGATATTCAGGTAACAGGTATTGGAGTGGTTTGGTATGATGCTGCTACCTTAGGGACAGTGGTTCCGAATACAACGGCATTAGTAAATGGAACAATCTATTATGCTGTGTCTACAGTTGCAGGTTGTGAGAGTGCAACCCGCTTAGCAGTTACTGTAACGGTTTCAAATCCGTCTACGCCAACAACAACGAGTGCTACTCAGGATTTCTGTTTAGCAAATAATCCAACAGTTGCCAATATTCAAGCAACAGGTACGGGAATAGTTTGGTATGATGCTGCTACAGCAGGAGCGATAGTTCCGAATACAACGGCATTAGTGAATGGGAAAATTTATTATGCAGTATCTGTAATCGGAGGTTGTGAAAGTGCAACTCGTTTAGCAGTAACTGTAACGGTTTCAAATCCATCTACACCAACTACAACAAGTGCTGCTCAGGCTTTCTGTTTAGCGAATAATCCAACGGTTGCCGATATTCAGGTAACGGGAACGGGAGTAATCTGGTATGATGCTGCTACAGCAGGAGCGATAGTTCCGTTTACAACAGCGTTAGTAAATGGAAAAATTTATTATGCAGTTTCAGTAATTGCCGGTTGTGAAAGTGCAACTCGTTTAGCAGTAACTGTAACGGTTTCAAATCCATCTACACCAACTACAACAAGTGCTGCTCAGACTTTCTGTTTAGCAAATAATCCAACGGTTGCCGATATTCAGGCAACAGGTACGGGAATAGTTTGGTATGATGCTGCTACAGCAGGAGCGGTAGTTCCGAATACAACAGTATTAGTAAATGGAAAAATTTATTATGCAGTATCTGTAATTGGAGCTTGTCAAAGTACCACTCGTTTAGCAGTAACTGTAACGGTTTCAAATCCATCTACGCCAACAACAACAACAAGTGCTACACAGGAGTTTTGTTTAGCGGAAAATCCGACAGTTGCAGATATTCAGGTAACAGGAACAGGAGTAGTATGGTATGATGCTGCTACAGCAGGAGCAGTAGTTCCGAATACAGCAGCATTAGTAAATGGAAAAATTTATTATGCGGTGTCTACAGTTGCTGGTTGTGAAAGTGGAACTCGCTTAGCAGTTACTGTAATCGTTGATATGCCGTCTACACCAACTACAACAGATACCACACCGGATTTCTGTTTAGCGAATAATCCAACGGTTGCTGATATTCAGGTAACTGGAACCGGAGTGATTTGGTATGATGCTGCAACGGGAGGAACAGTGGTTCCAGCTACAACTGCTTTAGTAAATGGAACAGTTTATTATGCAGTATCTGTAATGGGAGGTTGTGAGAGTGCAACTCGTTTAGCAGTAACTGTAACGGTTAATAATCCTTCTATGCCAACTACAACAGAAGTGGCTCAGGATTTCTGTTTAAGAGATAATCCAACGGTTGCAGATATTCAGGTAACCGGAACCGGAATAATTTGGTATGATGCATTAACCGGAGGAAATGTTGTTCCGTCTACAACAGCTTTAACAGATGGAAATGTTTATTATGCTACTTCTACAGTTGCCGGTTGTGAAAGCACAACTCGTTTAGCAGTGAAAGTTTTTGTAACAGCTTGTACTCGAATTGTAGATATTAATGGTGGTAATAAAGCATGTGTTTTTAGTGAAATGACATATGTAACAGATGCAGGGATGTTAGATTATACTTGGGTGATAGTTGGAGGTACTGTAATTTCAGGAGGAACAACTACAGATAGTTCTATAAAAGTTTCCTGGACAACTCTGGGAGCAGCATCAGTTTCTGTTAGTTATAAAGAAACGAGTACTTCAGCTATTAGTTCCGGTAAAATGGATTTAACAGTTAGTGTGTGTTCAGATATAACAATATCTAAAACAGTTGATAATGCGACACCTTTTGTAGGAGATAATGTCACTTTTACAGTTAAAGTAAACAATGTCGGAACCGGTAAATTTGAAAATGTTACAGTTAATGATCTTTTACCAAACGGATATGAGTTTGTAAGAGTAATAGCTTCAAATGGGGTATATAATAATATTAGTGGTTTATGGAATATTCCAACATTGAATATCGATGAAACAGCAACGTTGCAGATTGTTGCAAAAGTGTTGGGTTCAGGAGATCATTTGAATATTGCTAGAGTTGATGTTTCAACTCCGATAGATTTAAATGTAACTAATAATCAGGCGGAAGCCTCAGTTGCTCCACAATGTTTAATCGTTTATAATGAATTTTCTCCTAATGGTGATGGTTCTAATGATTATTTCAAAATAGAGTGTATTGAGAATTATCCAAATAATACTTTACAGGTATATAACAGATATGGTACTCTGGTATTTGAGACAAGGGGTTATAAAAATGACTGGACTGGAATTGCGAATAAAAATTCAGCAATAGACAGAAATGATCAGTTGCCGGTAGGAACCTATTACTATGTGCTTGATACTGGGTCTGACCAGGGGGTTAAAAAAGGATGGTTATATATTATTAGATAATTATGAATTTAAAAAGCAATAGTTTTTTATTCCAACTAACACTAAAACCTTTATATATGGAAATTAGTAAAATATTAAAAGAAAGATACTTTTTATTGTTATGTATTCTGGCTGTTGTGCAGGCAAATGCTCAGCAGGATCCGCAATACACGCAATATATGTATAATACGTTATCAGTAAATCCGGCTTATGCCGGGTCTACTGGTTCGTTAGAAGCAACATTGCTCCACCGATCACAATGGGTTGGTATTGACGGGGCTCCGGAAACGCAGGCTTTTACAATTCACACTCCTTTGCGAAATGAAAAAGTAGGTTTAGGTCTTAGTGTTGTGAATGATAAACTTGGACCATCTAATGAATTGTATTTTGACGGTAGCTTTTCATATACACTTCCTTTAGGATACGAAACAAAGTTAGCTTTAGGTATAAAAGGAGGAGCCAGAATGTTAAATATTGACTGGTCAAAAGGTAGATATTATGACGGTTCTGACGCATTGTTGAATCAGAATATAAGTGATAAGATAAAACCTACAGTAGGAGCAGGAGCTTTTTTGTATACTGAAAAATGGTATGTAGGGGCTTCTGTACCTAGTTTTATTCGATCTGATTATTATGATGATGTCGAAGAATCTACAGTTTCAGAAAGATTACATTATTATTTAATGGGAGGATACGTATTTGATTTAAACTATGCATTGAAATTTAAACCGGCGTTTTTGGTGAAAGCAGTTACAGGAGCTCCTGTTACAGTTGATATTTCAGCTAATTTTCTTATACAGGAAAAAGTCACTTTAGGATTATCATATCGTTGGGATAATGCTATAAGTGGTTTAGTTGGTTTTCAGATATCACCAAGTATTTTTGCGGGTTATGCGTATGATTATTCAACTACTCGTTTCAATAAGTATAATGACGGGTCACATGAGATAATATTGAGATATCAATTGCCATCAAAATCAAACCGCGTTAAATCACCAAGATTCTTCTAAAAAACTAACCTATGAAAAAAATATTTACTCTTAGTTTGTTTTTTTGTTTAACATTTGGTTTTGCACAACAAAAACTAAAAAAAGCAGATAAACTATTTACAGATCTCTCTTATGTAGAAGCAGCAAAAGCATATGAGATGTATCTTGCTGATGAGACCAAGCCGACTGTTCAGACTTTAATGAAAGCAGGAGATTCTTATTATTATATTAATGATAGTAAGAATGCCTTAAAATGGTATCAGAAATTATATGATATTCAGGGAAACAGTATTTCTCCATTATACAGAATGAGATATATTGAATCTTTAAAAGGAGAGAAAGAATACGAGAAGGCAGATTTATTAACGGAACAATATTTAAAAAGTACAGGTGTTCAAAAAGATATTTCCCGTTATGTAGCTCAAAAGAAAAATTTAGACAGTTTATTAACGGCACCACCAATATATAAAATATATAATTTAAGTGTTAATAGTAATAAGTCAGATTTTGGAGCTTCTTTCTATGGTGATAAGATTGTATATGCATCAAGCAGAGATACTACAAAGTTTAGCAATAAACTGTATTCCTGGAATGGACAGCCTTATTTGAAATTATATGTTTCAGAAAAAAACGGAGCCAATGGAGAAATTACAAATGGAGAAATTTTTCTACCAGAAATAGAATCCAGATATCATCAGGCAACAACAACTTTTTCTAAAGATCTGGGAACTATTTATTATGCTACTAACATTCTTAAAAAGAGAAATAAACTTTTGAATGATAAATCAGGGATAAATAACTTTCAGATAATAAAAGGGACTATTAAAGATGGTAAAATTGTAAAAGAAGAGAGTTTACCTTTTAACAGTAAAGAGTATAGTGTAGGACATCCATCATTAAGTGCTGATGGGAAATGGTTGTTCTTTGTTTCAGATATGCCGGGAGGATATGGAGAAACAGATATTTATGTTGTAGAGGTTTTTGAAGACGGACAAATGTCTGCTCCAAAAAATTTAGGACCAACAATCAATACCATTGGGAGAGAAATGTTTCCGTTTTTTTCAGAAGGAATCTTGTATTTTTCTTCAGAAGGGCATCAGGGGCTTGGAGGGCTTGATGTTTTTGAAAGTAAGTTAACAGGGCAATCGAATTTTTCTGAACCTAAAAATTTAGGTCCGGTAATAAATAGTAATGCTGATGATTTTGCTTTTATCATTGATCCGACTAATACTTATGGGTATATATCATCAAATCGAACTATGGGTAAAGGAGATGATGATATTTATTACTTTACAAAATCGGAACCAATTTGTAAACAGATTGTTTCCGGAAAAGTAACAGATAAAAATAAAAAAATAGGTATAGCATTAGCAACTGTTAAAGTATTTGATGCTTTTGGGAAAACAATAAATGAAGTAAGTACAAATAGTGACGGAACATATAAGTTAACGATTCCTTGTAACGCTACTTACAAAGTCATTGCTTCAAAAGAAAATTACACACCAGAAGAACGAGAAGTAACCGCAACAAAAGAACCTTCTAAAGAGATAAAAGATGTGGATTTTGAATTGACGGATCTGAATGATCTGATTGTTATAGAAGATAATAAGGAGAAAATAAAGGTAAATCCTATTTTCTTTAATTATGATAAATCAGATATAACTGCTCAGGCAGCGGAAGAATTAGATAAAGTGGTGTTTGTTATGGATAAGTTTCCTAACATAAAAATTAAAATTGAATCCCATACTGATTGTCGTGGTGCAGACAAGTATAATTTGAGACTGTCAGATGCCAGAGCTAAATCGACCCAAAGATATATTCTTTCTAAAGGTATTGATGTGGGACGTATTGAAAGTGCGATAGGTTATGGTGAAACGGTATTAAGAAATGGATGTAGTAACGGAGTAAAATGTACTGAAGCGGAACATGCTGTAAACAGAAGATCAGATTTTATCATTATAGAGAAATAATGTATTGATGTTGTTTTGTTTTGAATTAGTTAGAATGATGATGTGTTTTTTTAAACATATCATCATTCTAACTATTTTTAAGGAGGTGTGTATGTTTTTATACGAAATTATTTTTATTTAATTAAGATTATAATGTGTTTTATTCCTTGATATTTGTTAAATTGTTTTAAGTAATTTTAGTATATATTTTAATCTCTTCAGATGAGTTTGGGTAAGGTAAGAATGTCCTTTTCTATTATAAAACTAAGTTTTACTTTACTGGTTATCTTTTTTTTATCAGTTAAAACATTTGGGCAAACAAAAGTATACGCTACTAATTATGGTAGTAGACAATCAGGACCCGGGGTTTTGGGAGTTCTTTCAGCCGGGTTGGTTACTAATCCGGGAAATGCGGTTGTACCTAATGTTAATGATGTTAATTATGCAGAGCTTTCTATTGGTGGTTTGTTAGGTAATGCTTATGCAGAATATCAGTTAAAATTTATTAATGGTTCACAAAATTTACCAGCAGGAACTTCTGTTTATGTTCGTCTGGATAATTCTATAAACGCAGGGCTTCTGGGATTATTAGGAGCCAGTAATGGTACCGTAACAGCTTATAAAGATGCACCTTCAGCAAATACAACTACAAATTCTACAGGAGGTACGGCAGTTACTTTAAATGCTGCTGATGTTGTAACGATGACAATTGGAGGGCAGCAATATATAAGAATAACTCCAACACAATGTTTTAATGCAGTACGTTTTGCAATAACAAGTGGTGGATTGTTAGGTTTATTATCCAGTGCAGATTTGAGAATATATGATGCTTATTATAATTGCCCGACAATTACAATACCCACTCCTGCACCAATTTGTTCAGGAAGCAGTGCTTCTCTGAGTATTACGAATCCCGATACTTCGTGTACGGTCTATAGCTGGTATAATGTAGCATCAGGAGGAACTGCTTTAGGAACAGGAACAACTTTTAATACAGGAGCTTTAAGTAGTACTCAGACATTTTATGTAGGAGCTTCCAGTTCTGATATCAGTTGTGGACGTACTGCTGTTACTGTTACTGTAAATAATGTCACTGCCGGTGCTATCAGTGGTTCTCAGACGATCTGTTCCGGAAGTACTCCTTCGGGATTAACGGTTAGTACAGCAGCTACCGGTTCAGGAACATTAACATATCAGTGGCAGAGTAACACAGGTTCCGGTTATACCAATATTGTAGGCGCCACTTCGGCAACCTACAGCCCACCGAGTTTAACTGTGACTACGTCTTATCAGCGAATCGTAACTTCGACATTAAATAGCGTTGCGTGTACCGCAACAAGTAATGCAGTAACAATAACGGTAAATAGTGTTACATCCGGCGTTATCGGCAGTAATCAGACCATTTGTTCCGGCGGAACTCCGACAGGCTTAACCTTTAGTACCGGAGCTACCGGTTCCGGTACATTGAGTTATCAATGGCAAAGCAGTACCGGAGGAGGTTATAGCAATATTAGTGGAGCTACTTCTGCAACTTACAGTCCACCAAGTTTAACGGTAACGACTTCTTATCAGTGCGTTGTTACTTCGACGTTAAATAGTGTTGCGTGTAGTGCTACGAGTAATGCAGTAACAATAACGGTCAATAGTGTCACTTCGGGCGTTATCAGTGGTTCTCAGACGATCTGTTCCGGAAGTACTCCGACAGGTTTAACCTTTAGTACCGGAGCTACCGGTTCCGGTACATTGAGTTATCAATGGCAAAGCAGTACCGGAGGAGGTTATAGCAATATTAGCGGAGCTACTTCTGCAACTTATAGTCCACCAAGTCTAACGGTAACGACTT
This sequence comes from Flavobacterium sp. AK-301, assembly GCF_058310215.1. Classification (NCBI taxonomy): domain Bacteria; kingdom Pseudomonadati; phylum Bacteroidota; class Flavobacteriia; order Flavobacteriales; family Flavobacteriaceae; genus Flavobacterium; species Flavobacterium sp. AK-301. Next base: position 179,002 of record NZ_JBZEES010000004.1, on the reverse strand, counting down.
CTTATCAATGCGTTGTTACTTCAACATTAAATAGTGTTGCGTGTACCGTAACAAGTAATGCAGTAACGATAACCGTAAATCCTTTACCAACAATTATTTTAGGAACAAATCCAAGAATTTGCAGAGGAGTAATTTTTGCTGTTTTATCCTATGGAATGACAACAGGAAATCCGATAACATATAGTATACAATGGGATAGCGTTGCAATAACAGCAGGATTAGTTAATATAAATAATAATTCATTATCGGCAACAATAGAAATAACCGTTCCGGCAGGAATATCCGCAGGTACTTATAATGGTATTGTTCGAGTAAAAAGCAGCACATGTGAGAGTATTGATTATGCATTTACGATCACTATTTATCCCAATCCGGGTTATCCGGATCTGAGTATTTTAGCTGTTGATTAATAAAACAGGAAACAACAAACTCAAATAAATAATCACATTAAATAAAATGACCCATGAAAACATTAATTACCTCCTTTAAAAATAGCATAATGATATTTATGTTATTAGGCTCTTTGCATATTTTTGCACAGACACCTGTTTTTCAGTCTCCAATTTCAACACCGACAAATTTACAGGTAGGTACACAGGTTTCAGGTACCCCGACGGTTACGATAGTAGATGGAGCAGTTCTTTTCTATAATCCCGCAACGACTGGTCCGACATTGACTTTGTCCGCAAGTTTAACAGATAGTGGTACGCCACAACAAACTTTTACAAGTTATTCCTGGCATGAAGTAACAAAGTCAGCAGGAAATGAGAATGAAGGAGCTTCTTTAGGATCAGCTCAGACTTTGACTTTAGGAACAGCTTTAGACGGACTGGAACCGGGTTACCATAAATACAGAGTATATGGTAATGTTGCTAATACCGGTGTTACTTGTCAGTCTGCCTATGAGGATATTATACTGTTTGTATTACCACCATTAACAACGACAGCAGGAGTAGCCGGAGGTACATCTGTAGCGTATTGTACTAATGATCTTCCTGCGGCTAATACAGCTCTTACTTTTAACTCGTCTGTCGTGTATGACGCGACTTACCCGTTATATAGTTCTGGATTTTCAAATCCGGCGGCATCAGACTTTACATTGACCTACAAATGGTATGCTTTAAAAGACGGAAATACCGCGGCACCTATTGATTTGGGAACAGCAGCTACAGCAGCAGCTACAATTTTTCCGGATGCAGGTACCTATACTTTCTTTGTAGAAGTAGAATATATCAACACAATTAAAGACAAAGGAGCAAGAACTTATGTTACTTATAAAGGACAAGTAATGGATGGAGCAAACCCTGTTACCGTTGTTGTTTCTCCGGCTCCGGGTGCACCAACAATTACGATTACTGGAGTAACAGACTAATTCAGAATCAAGTTGTTTTAATTATTTATTAAAGTAAACCCTTTAATAGGTAATTATAATCTATGCTTATGAAAATTAGAGCATTTATCTTCATCATTTTTATGCTGATTTTTTGGCAAGGATCTCTATGGTCACAAATCGGTAATCAGGAAATTGTAGTTTCTCCGGGAAGTACAGTAACCCTTACTGCAAATGCGACTGATGGAGTAAGCTACCAATGGTTTCATAATAATATGATGATTAAAGATGCCACAGCAGTACAATATTTGGCAAAGTTACAGGGTGTTTATACTGTAGTGGCTTTTAATGCTCAGGGTTGTCCTTCTCCGATGTCGTCGGAAGTTAAAGTTATTTTTACAAAAATTCAGCCTCCAATATATGGCAATACACAGGCTTTTTGTGACAACCCAATACCAACAGTTGCTGATTTATCAATACAAGGACAAAATATAAAATGGTATGATCCGGTATTAAGAATACCTCTCCCGAGCACTACGCCTCTTATAAACAATAAAAAGTATTATGCGACTCAAACCATTGCAGGAGAAGAAAGTGTTGCAGGTATTCTGGTGTTAGTACAAATTATTTCTGTTCAGCCTCCCACAACAAATTATGTAATACAACAATTTTGTAGCAGAAATAGCCCTGTAGTTTCAGATATTCAGATAAATGATTCCAATGTTAAATGGTATGATCAGCAAACAGGAGGTAATGTTATTTCCATTACCACACCTTTAAAGACCGGAACAGTTTATTATGCAGCAAAAACAGAGATGGGAGTTATTAGTTGTGAGAGTGCAACACGACTGGCTGTTACCGTAATAGTTAATGATGAATCGGCACCAATAATGGTTTCCGGTAAAAATACGGTTTGTATCGGCGAAGAAGTGGTCTATACAACAGCAGAAGGAATGTCAGATTATAGCTGGTTAGTAGAAGGCGGAAAAATAACAGAAGGTGGAAAACAAAACGATTCTTTTGTAAAAATTCTATGGGATAACAAAGGTCAGGGAACAGTAAGTGTTTCTTACACAGATGACAAAATGTGTAATAAAGATGGTGTCGGAACATTAGAAGTTGTGGTTAATGTATGTTCAGATCTTATCATTAGTAAAACAGTAGATAATATTACTCCGCTTATAGGAGATGTAATTACGTTTACAATTACTGTAGAGAACAGAGGATCTGATATGTTTAAAGATATTATTGTAAGTGAAAATTTACCAGAAGGTTTTGCTTTTGTAAATTCAAAAGTATCTATTGGTGATTATGATAATATATCCGGATTATGGAATATACCGATATTAGCAGAAAACCAGACAGCAACACTTACTGTAAAAACCGAAGTTCTCAATGATAAAGAAGAAGATAACAATAATTATTTTAATAAAGTAAATATAGAATCTTCAAATCCATCAGATATAGACTTGATAAATAATCATTCAGAAGTTTTGGTTAAACCGGAATGTATCATTATTTACAATGGGTTTTCCCCTAATGGAGACAATTTGAATAATTTTTTCAGAATTGATTGTATAGAAAACTATCCGAATAATAAGGTAGAAGTATATAACAGATACGGTAGTTTAGTATATTCAAAAAAAGGGTATCAGAATGATTGGGATGGCGTGGCGAATGTAAGTAATGTTGTTGATAAAGGAGAAACATTACCGGACGGAACCTATTATTATATTCTGGATCTTGGAGATGGAAGCAAAGCAAAAGTGGGCTGGGTTTATCTTCAGAAGTAGAAGAAACGATCAAAAAAATATTTAGTAAAAGCATGTGTTTATGAAGTAAACAGATGCTTTTTTTGTTATAGAACCATTTGAGTTAATAAAGGGGGATAATATTTATTTTAGAGTTAATGTTTTATAATTAACGCTTATGTTTGTGTTTTTTTCAGAAAAAAACATCAATTCTGTTTTTTATTTAAACTAAAGCGAAATCATAATGCGTATAACTTCATGTAAGTATATTTTCACTCCATTAATTATTTTCTGTTTTCTTATTTCAGTTTCATCTTTTCGGGGGCAGACTGTTGTTTTTTCAGAAGATTTTTCTTCAGTAATAACAGGCAATACCACTTCATCAGGATCAAAAACCAAATGGAGCGGTAATGACAAAATCTCCGTGCTCAATAATGTTTATAAGGCAGGTAAAGCTATAAAATTGGGAATTGCTTCCAGTTCAGGAGCAATTAAGATTAACGCACTGGATTTAAGCAGAAACGGAGGGATATTTACCTTAAAACTGGATGTAAAAGGATGGAGTAGTGTAGAAGGAGATATAAAAATTACGGTTGATGAACTTTCCGAGCAGATTATATCCTACAAGGCAAAAATAGATGACCCTTTTGAAACAAAAGAAGTGGATCTGACAGGAGGAAAACCCAATTCAGTCATAACAATTGAAACCACTTCAAAAAGAGCTTTCATAGATAATATACTTATTTCTCAGGCAACATCCCCGTTTTTATTTGTTTCAGACCCGGCTCCTTTTGGAGAAGTATGTATCGGAGCGGAGTCGATAGACAGTCTCACTATCAAAGGTTCTTTATTGACCTCATTAATACAAATAAACGAACTGGAAGGATTTACTTTTAGTGAAATCAAAGAAGGGAGTTATTACACTTCCTTACAGATTGAACCTATTAGAGGAACAATACAAGAGAAGAAAATTTATGTAAAATTCACCCCAGATTCGGTTAAATCGTATAATGATCCCGTTATAATACAATACCAAAAGACATCAGAGATAAGAATTTCTGTTTCAGGAAACGGGGTCGATACTAATCCGACAGTAAACAATAAGCAAGTAGATTCCATTACAAATAATAGAGGCGTACTCACAGGTAGTATTGTAGATCAGGGCTGTTTAGTTATAACAGAAGCAGGATTTGAATACAATAAGAATAATGATTTTGACAGCGGGACGAATAGTACAGTAAAAGCAACGTTTACAGAACAAAATACTTTTCAGGCAACCATAGAAAATCTGACAGATAATACCCTTTATTTTTACAGAACCTATGTTGTTGGGTCTAATAGAGTAGTTTACAGTAATTCAGACAGTCTTATCACTTTAAAAATCGATATACCCGTAAGTCTGGAAGCCTCAGAAGAAGAAGGAATATCTTTTACAGCAAACTGGACAAAGATTAAAGACGCAGTCAGCTATAGATTAGATGTAAGTGAATTTCCCAATTTTGGTATTCCCGTTCCTTCCTCAGATCTGATACTATCAGAATATATCGAAGGAAGTTCAAACAATAAAGCAATTGAAATATATAATAATACAGGCAGGACAATAGATTTATCCCGTTATTCAGTAAAAAAGCAAACCAACGGAAAAGGAGCTTTTACAAGTAAACTGAAACTCAAAGGAAGTATAGAAAAAAACACTACCTATGTTATTGTTCATGCCAGAGCCAGTACAGCCCTTAAAAGTTATGCAGATATAGAAACAAACAGTAGTGTTATGACCTTTACAGGAAATGATGCAATAGCATTATATAAAGATTCCTTACCAATAGATATAGTAGGAATTATAAACCAGAAATCAGATTGGGGTAAAGACGTTACTCTGGTAAGAAAGCCCCGGAAGATACACCCTACAAAAGATTTTTCTATTAAAGACTGGGAGTTATTTAAAACAGACACATTTGATAATCTTGGGAAGCATATTTCAGGGCAGTATGACCCCTTCTTTGTTACCATATATGAAGATTTGAATATTGGAGAAGTAAATTCCTGTAAAATAACCGATTTGCAAAAAGAAAAAGAATATTACTACAGAGTTCGCGCAGTAGGTTCAAACAGTATTTCTTCCTCTTCTAATGTGATTTATGTACCTGCCAAAGTAAAAACGCCTGTTTGGAATGGAGAAAACTGGTCAAATATAACAGGTCCCGACATAACGTTCGATGCCATTATCAAAGGAGATTACACCACCTTGTCGGCTCCGATCACGGCTCGAAATCTGATCATAAAATCAGGAGAATTTACCATTGCTTCCGGTACATCCGTTATAATAGAAAAAGAGATGAAAGTAGAAGGAGGCACCGTTTTTGTCGAAAACAAAGGCAGTCTGTTACAAATAGAAGATAGTGATAATCAAGGAGAGATTCTGGTACAGACAGAAAGCGAACCCATGTTGCGTTTCGATTATAGTTGTTGGTCATCACCTGTCGAGAAGCAAAAGCTATTTGATTTCTCTCCCGAAACCTATCCAAATACCTTTCATGTTTTCGATCCTGTTTCAGGAACAAAAGAAATAACAGATTCAGAGAACGATTTTGAAACAGCCAGAGGATACCTGATACAAACCCCCGCTTTATGGTCAAGAAAGATTAAATCCCCTTACTTTGGAGATTTCACAGGAGTGCCCAATAATGGAATAAAAACCATTTCCTTACAACAATCAGGATATAATTTAATAGGCAATCCTTATCCGTCACCCATAAGCATAGATAAGTTCATAGAACAAAACCAAAGAGCCATGGATGGAACTGTTTATTTCTGGATACCAAATCATTCAATGAATAATGACAGAAGTTATAAAGCAGGTAATTATGCCGTTTACACACAAGCCGGAAGTACCTCAACCCGATCTGACGGGATTTCTCCAGAAGCAGTTGTTCAGCCCGGACAAGGCTTTTTTATAAATACACTTACTGATAATGCTGAGGTGGTTTTTACAAACCAAATGCGGCTTGCAAACCACCAAAACCCCTTTTTCTCTACAGTTGAAGAAACCCTTGCCCAATCTGATAAACCAGAAAAACAGCAATTTCATCTAAATCTGACCAATGACGAAGGCATTTTCAGTCAACTCGTAATCGCTTACAGAACAGACGCAACAAACGGTGTTGATAAAGGAATTGACGGCCGGATTTTTAAAAGTCCCGAAAGTAGTTTCTATACATTAATCAATAAAGAGCAATACGCAGTTCAGGGAAGACCCCTCCCGTTTAATGACTCTGATACAATAACAATAGGCTATAAAGTTTTAAAGTCTGGTGAGTATACAATAACCTTAGACAAAGCAGAAGGAATATTTAATAACGGTCAGTCTGTTTATTTAAAAGACAATAAAACAAACCGAATACATAATTTAGGAAGTAAAGCTTATAATTTCAGTTCAGAAAACGGAGTATTCAATCAAAGATTTGAGATTCTGTATAATACAGCAGAAACAGAAAAAACTCCTTCAGAAAATAAAAGGATAATTATTTATAATCAGGACGGAATTTTAAATATTGAAGCAAAAAAAGATACAATCAGAGAAGTTGCTATTTTTAATCTCGGAGGAGAAGAAGTCTACAGACAAAAAAAATTAAATACAAATGCAGTGGCAATTCATAATTTTACACCCGTTAATCAGGTTCTGATAATCAAGATCTACACCATGAGACAAGGAATGGTATTTAAAAAAATAATATATTAAATTAGAACAGTGAAGACTTGCCCGAAGATTTTATGTTTGAGCTCAGTCAACAAGAGTTTGATAATTTGAGGAGCCATTTTGGCTCCTCAAATTTAGGCGGTACAAGATATGCACCTATGGCATTTACAGATTCTATCACTAATGCAAAATCACCGTATAAAACTTATTTTAATATTTAATTCCATTTTGTGTTTAGAAACAAATTATTCAAAAGAGAATAAGAAGCGTTATTTTTGTCTGCTGACGAGCATTCTTTTTCCGCTTGTATCCTTATAAAAGCTTCTTTTATTTTTAAATCGGTAATACAGGACAGGTCAAAAAAACACATATTATAAACTTTAAATCTCTTAATTATCCTTATCGAGTGTGCCTCAATTGAATACGTTATATTGTTTATTGTTATATCGGTTGTTTTATCATTAAAAACAATAATTTCATAGTCAGGTATATTATAGTAGATAATACCTTTATCCTCTAAGAACTCTAAAAAAATCCTGGTTTTCGGATTAATTATTACGTTGTTAATATAAATTACTTCTATTTTATCCATGTTGATTTAGTTTATAAATTTCTTTTTCGGATTATAAAAGAAGTTATATTTATAATGTTTTTTATTCAGAAATAAGAGTTTCTTCCCTAGCAGGTTCTTCCCCTCTCAACTGACCATTTTTAGTGTATGTTTTCCAGTCTTCTACTATTTCATCGTTTTTATAAGATCCTTTTAGAATGTACCCACTTTCATGATGAACAACCCATTCTCCTTCTTTTTTATCATTCTTATACCTTCTGATTTCTTTGATATCGCCATTTTTAAAATAAAAAATCCAGTCGTCTTCTTTTAATCCCTTCTCAAAATTTCCTTTTGATTTTAAAGTGCCATCATTATAATAAGAAGTCCATGTGCCCTCTTCAATTCCGTTTATATAATTGTCTTGCGAAAATATAGTTCCATCATTAAAATAAGCAGTCCATTTGTTCTCTTTTTCTCCATTTTTATAATTTCCTTTTATAAAATTCCCATTTTCATAATATTGAACCCATTCACCATCTTTTTTTCCGTTCTTATAATTCCCTTTTAATTTTAAATTTCCGTTCTGGTAATAAGAAACCCATTTACCATCTTCTATTCCTTTTTTGAAATTCTTTTTAAAAAACATATTTCCGTTTTTATAATAGCAAATCCATTCACCATTTTTTTTCTCGTTTTTATAATACCCTTCTAAATTTATATTACCATTTTTATAATAAGAAATCCATTTACCTTCTTTTTCTCCATTTTTGTAATTCTCTATTTTGTAATTTCCACTATATTCATAGGTTATCCATTCATCTTCTTTTTTTTCGTTTTTATAGTTTCCTTTTGAGGCTATTTCATTATATGAATTATAATAAATCCATTCCCCTTCTTTTAATCCGTTTATAGTTTTTCCTGTTTTTTTTTGAGCATGGAGCATTACAGGTAAAAGAAAAACCATAATAATATAAATTGTTTTCATAATTTTATTTTTATATAATTTAGTCATTGTTGAAATCTTATTTGGTTATTAAAATTAGTTTTTTTGATAAAAACACTTAATCTCATGGTTTTACATATCGATAAGGTGAGTATTGAGCATAGACTCTGCTTATCCAAGTGTTGTCAGGAACATCATCTTTTAAATAACATACCCGTATTATATTGCAATTAGATTTATTATCTATAAAAAAATAGGTTTTATAATTATTAATTGTATAGGTTATATAAATATCAGTACTATCCTTATATTCTTTATTCCATAATTTTTCAGTTGATATTTCCTGATATGGAATTTTTAAACTATCATAGTAATGATTAATATCCTCTTTGTTTTTAAAAAGAGCCGGTTTATTGCCGTTTTTAGGTGGGGGGGGGTACAAATATCTTTATATACCAGTGTGTCATTTCTATAGAGATAGGTTATCATTCTGTCTTTTAATTTGTTTTCCAGGTAATTTTCCATTTGTTGTGTCCATTTTTTTTCACCAAAATAAGGAAGAGGAGCCGGAATATCTTTTCTGGGCATAACATTAGAGTAGACAACATCTCTAAAAGGACCTCTTTCATAGGTAGTATCTCTTCCACGACGGAGTGCAACCCATTCCCAGGTATATTTATAAAATCCGTTTTCCAGTAATTCTTTTTCCGTTATTGGTGCATTGCTATAATGGTTTATGGTATCTGTTTTTCTACAGGAAAACAAGGATATGCTTATAAATATTAAATAGAGATATTTCATCATGGCTTTACATATCTATAAGGTGAGTATTGTTCATAGATTCTACTATTCAAAATAGCTATTAAATTAGGATCCTTCTCTTTTAAATAATAGACCTGTATTATATTGTGATCGTTATTGCTTATAAAAAAACAAGTTTTATACTTATTAATAGTATAGATTATATAAAGATTAGTACTATCCTTTTCTATTCGATTCCATAATTTTTCAGTTGATATTTCCTTATACGGAATTTTTAAACTATCATAATAACGGTTAATATCTTCCTTTCGATTAAAGTAGATTTGTTTACTGTTTTTTGTAGGGGGGGGTAAGAATAAATCTCTTTATAGACTAACGTATCATTTATATAAAGATAGGTTACCATTTTGTTTTTTAATCTATTTTTCATATAGTTTAGCATTTGCTGTGTCCATTTTTTTTCGCTAAAAAAAAGGAGAGGAGATGCAATATCCTTTCTAGGCATAACATTAGAATAAGCCATAGTTCTAAAAGCACCTATTTTATAGGAAGTATCTCTTTTTCGTTGAAATGTAATCTGTTCCCTCGTATATTTATAAAATCCGTTTTCCAGTAATTCTTTTTCGGTTATCGGTGCATTACTATAATGGTTTATAGTATCTGTTTTTCTACAGGAAAACAAAAATATACTTATAAGTGCTAAATACAGGTGTTTCATGGCTTTACATATCGATAAGGAGAGTATTGTTCATAGACTCTACTTACCCAATAAGCTATTCGTCTAGGATTGTCATCTTTTAAATAACAAATCTGTATTATATTGCAATTAGATTTATTATCTATAAAAAAATAAGTTTTATAATTATTAATAGTATAAGTTATATAAAGATTAGTACTATCCTTATATTCTTTATTCCATAATTTTTCTGTTGATATTTCCTGATATGGAATTTTTAAACTATCATAGTAATGATTAATATCCTCTTTGTTTTTAAAAAGAGCCGGTTTATTGCCATCTTTAGGGGGGGGGGGCATACAAATCTCTTTATATATCAGTGTATCATTTCTATAGAGATAGGTTATCATTCTGTCTTTTAAGGTGTTTTCCAGATAATTTTTCATTTGTTGTGTCCATTTTTCTTCACCAAAATAAGGAAGAGGAGTCGGAATATCTTTTCTGGGCATAACATTAGAATAAGCGGTTTCTTGTATACTGTCACCATAATGATTTATCCATGGCTCTGAACTGTATTTATAAAACCCATTTTCCAGTAATTCTTGTTCAGTTATCGGAGTATTACTATAATGATTGATTCGATCTGTTTTTCCACAGGAAAATAAAAAGGGACTTATAAAGGTTAAAAACAATACTTTCATTGTGCTGTTGTTTTAATTTGATTAGACTGGATAAAATTGATTTGAAACTTTTTAATTTGTTTTAAAATATCTTCGTTACTAACCGTTCTTTTTCCTTGCTTTCGTTGATAGCGTTCTCCGTCCTGACCATGATCAGCCTCATAACGCTGATTATAGGTAGTTCCTTTTATTTGATACGGTCCTTTTATAGGGAAAACATCATCTGTTTTATTTATTTGACTTTCAAATCCCAATAAAAAACAAAATAAGTTTATTGCTTCTTGTGCTATCAATATTGCAGGAGCACCGGTAGAAAGCGGTATAAAACTGGTAATACCTCCGGCTATTGCAATTTTATCTAAAACGCCTTTTATTTCATTTCTAGCCTCTGTTACCAGAGCATAAGTATAGTTAATATCTAATGTTCGGTTTACTTTACAGGCTTCCTTTACATAATCGCCCAGTGTGCCCAGATCATATATCAGTCCATTTGCTAGCTGTGCTTTATTTTGTTCTATTACTTTAGCATGCAATCCGGTAGAAGCATCAATCATTTTAGTCACTTTTGTTGTTATCTTATATTTCTGATCTAAGGTATAAATAATGGAACCTCCTTGCTCGATAGCCAGTATTTTATATGTGGTAATTTGGCGTTCACCACTTATAATTTGCCCTATATTATTAATATAAAACGTTAAAGCACTGATATAATAGATTTTTTCTTGCATATTATTCCGCTCTTTTTTTTTTGGTGCATCATAACAAGCATGTTTTTGCAGGCTGGTTACAGCGGTAACACAATGTTTTAGACCATTTATTTTTTTATTGATACTCTGGGTATAATAAGCCCAGGAAAGATCTCTGTAAGGGTGTTTTTCCCACGGTTCCGTTATTGTTGGCGGGATATAATCCCCATATATAATAGCTGCTGTTATCATGATTTTTCGCTGTTTAATATTACTTTTTTAGTACTGTTTAGTTGTAGCGTTCCGTTAGTTGCAGTCAGTTTTACAGAAGCCGCAACGGTTTCTATTTCCTTTGCCACAATAGTATAATTCGTTTTGATATGGGTTGTTTTAGTCCCTGATTTTTTTATAATTGCCATATTTTTTTATTTTTATTTCATACTCGATTTTTCTCCACTGTTTACTTTAATATCTTTAGCACTGTTTAATAATAAATCCTCTTCCGTGGCGGTAATACTTATTTTTTGTGCTACTTCCCGTTTTTGTTTGTTAATATAAGTCGAGCTTTTACCCTCTATTATTTCGGTTTTAGCATTTGTGATTTCTTGTAATTCACCATCGGCAATTTGTATAATGTCCTGTCCTGCTTTTTCAGTAATATTTTTTCCTGCCGTAGTAGTAACATTTTCCGTTGCGATCAGGTTAATATTCGGAGCTTTGATAGTGACTGTTTTTAAGGCTTCTATATTAAAAGCGTTTTCTGTGCTGTCAATATGCAGTAGATTTCCTTTTTTGTCCCCCAGTTTAATATTCTTTAACTCTTCAAATTCCAGATAATGCCCTGATCGGGTTTTTATGATTTTAAAATCATTATTGGGATGCGCCGCTCCGGAAATTGCTTTTCCGTTATAATTTGCCCCCGACACATAAGGCGCATCCGGATTATTGCCCTGAAACGAAACGAATACCTCGTCTCCAATTTCCGGTATAAAATACTGTCCTCTGTCACTTCCGGCATAAGGCGTTTGCACGTTGATCCAGTCGCTTTCATTTTCGCCCGAGCGTTCGCCCCAAAAGTATTTAACACGTACACGTCCCATACCCAGAGGATCATTATTATCAAGTACCCGGGCAGGCTGATCATAAACAAAACCCCTGGCTTGCGAATCCGTATACGGAGGATGAATACAATCTGCCGGAATCCCTGTAAATTCATTGCGCAGATTCCCTTTTCCCACACTATAAAAACTGCATTTCGTTATAATAATATAATGCGTTACCGTTTTGTTTACAATCGTTACAATAGTACCCACATTGATCGGTTCTCGGGTTTCCACAGTATAGAATACCATTTGCGCCGCTTTTCCCGCAGTGTCCAGTTGGCTCATACGATCAACATCCTTTTGATTATTTACCAGAGGGCTGTAAGCCTGAAAAGGAATCATATCATTCATTGTTCGTCTGTATTGCGAACTCTGAGCATCAATAGCACTTTTCATCAGATCGTCCGAAGTATGGTTTTTAGTCTGTTCCAGTTCTGATTTTACAGAAAGAGCCTCCCGTTTATCATAGCCCGATAATCCCGATTTATTACTCACTAATCCGATTTCCATACCCAGACTTCGAATATCTACACCGTTGACCAGTGTCATTTTAGAATCCATTATTTGTCCAAACTGTAAGCGGACTCCGTCCCAGTAAAACCATTCCCCATATTGTTTTGCTAAACGGGTCATATATTCCCAGTCCGTTTCATTTGCCTGCATAGAGCTCGGGATTTTGTCCCGATAAACCGGTGTCATATTTTCCGGTTCCCATAAACCGCACATGTGTCCTGCCATACTATCCTTAGCAATTGTGGCTAAATTTTTATTGAGATGTAGTCGATGATGTTTCAGATCCTCCATAGCGATGGTATGGCTGGTTCCTGTGACCATGAATCCTTGAGTTACACCATCTCTGTTTATCATTTTCAGTCCCGTAATTAGTCCTTTATACAGAATTTCTTTTCCCGAGGTGGTATAAAAACAAAAAGAAATTTGATTATCCATATTATTTCTGAAATAACCAAAGTCTTCCAGAGGCTTAGTCTCTAAACTTCCCGATATGCGCCATAAAAACTGAAATCGACTGTGCTGAAGTATCTCCTGATGTATTTCCAAGTCGGAGTAATGCACAAATTTATCATACATAGGGATACGTATTACTACTCTTTTTTCAATGTTCTTTCTTTGAAATTCCATCATATTTTGTATTGTTAGATAATTGTTTGTTTTAATGTTATTTTAGTATAAAAATATATGTAAAAATGCTAATATAATGTAACAGAAGCAAACAATAAACATAATGTATGAAAATAAAACAATAAAAACAAAGCTGTTTTATATTTACAAAATCTTATTTGTATCGAAAAAAAGATAAGCCAAAGGTTTTTTTATTTGACTGTCAGAGGTATAGAGGAGAATATGTTTTTAATACGTAAGATCTTGCAGTAGTGTTTCAAAGACTTCCGGGTTTTCTGTTATTAAGATTTGTATTTCATGATATCCGATTATCTAAAAAAAACACCTTTTTTATCGGAAATAGTTTCTACATTTACAATTCTTAAAATTACTACATTAAGAGATTACATATTGCCCTTATACCATGTTAGGCGGTTTTGGAAACGACCGCAAATGCCGTAGTAAGCATTAAGACGACTAAAGTATAAGGGTTTTATTCTTTAAATTACTACATTATGAACAACCAAAAAGACCAAAACACTCCAACATCAATAAACCTTGATGTCTTGAAAAACCTTGACAATTATTTAACCCTGTCAAGAAAAGCAGGAAGTGTTTTCCCTAAAGGAACCGAAACAATAGAAGTTCCGTTTGGTGATTATTCCCATTTATTAACCACAGCAAATTCTTTGGTTCAAACCAGTAGATATGCCGCGAAATATGGCGAACAAGGAGCGTCAGGACTCGAAACAGACGATATTTTTTTTCATATTAGCCAAACCTTGCAGTTAGTACAAAATCTATTACCTTTTCTCGAAATAGAATTTATCGATGCAGTAAGAAATAAACACGTTCTGTCAAAAGAATCAGCAGTAACCGTTCCATTAGACGAACTGTAAATAGAACAATAGTTATAAAAACAAAAACCTCAACGTTGTTGAGGTTTTTTTGATATATAATAAAAATATTATGTGATCTACTAAGGCAAAGGAGTAATCATATTTAAAATTTCCTGAGGAACCTCATCAAGATACATTTCATTCTGAATTCTGTTATCAATAAATCGCGCATCCCTGAAAGTTCTGAAATTTGCACCCGATCCGGAATCAAAACGCATTCTCTTTCCTGTGATCTGATTAATTGCCGTACTCAGCAAAGGTTCGTTAATATCTCCCAACTGACTCAGATTTCCTATATCCTCCTTTAAAGAAATAGTAGGAATAATACCATCCTGATAATCGCCAAAACCGTCTTTGTTAATTGTTTTCAGCACAAGAGGTTGCATAGCATATTTATGACCTGAATTTTTATTATTAGCACCAAAGGTAGGAGAATCATATAACGTAATAGAGCCCACATTTTTACCAACAGTAACATCACCTATTTGAATAACACTAATATAAGGCTTTAAACCATTAATTAATAATTCACTTGCCGAAGCAGTTCTCGCTGAGGTCAGAATATATACCCTGTTTAAATTCAGACTATTAATTGCAGCTCCGTTCTGTAACTGATTCGTAAAAGAATTGATCAGAGCATTCGGATTTGTTTTATTAATATAAGCCTCAACCTTACTGTTCCATTGCTGTTTAGCAAATACCTGACCCGTAAACTGACCCGTAATCATACTAGCCAGTCGGGCAGAAGAAGTAATTAATCCACCGGAATTATAACGAAGATCAAGAACAAGATCCGTAACACCATCAGTAGCAAATTGTCCAAAGGCAGCATTCATTTCACCATCATACTCTCCATAAAAACCATTATATACCAGATAACCTATTTTGTGATTATTAACCGTATACGTTTGATGTATCAGAACCGGATTTTCAGAAAACGCTGTTTTTGTCAACGTAACCGATTTTCCATTAGGAGTAATAGCACCATTATTATAATCCGCCAGATTCAGAATATAACTATCAGCCTGTAATAAATTATTATAATTATTTACCGTAAGTGGAATACCATTTACCGCATAAAAAATATCACCTCTCTTAATATCCTTATCCGAAGCATTAGAATTAGGCAGGATATACCTTACCCAGCCAAAAATGTCCGAAGAACTTCCATTTTTATAGACCAGCCCATAATCTACACCATTATTTTTTGAAGTTCCCTGTAAAACCTGTTCCAATACAGTATAATCACTAAAAATAACACTGAAACGATCCGTAGTTCCCTTTTGATATAATAAACTGTTAAATAATTCAGTAGGGTCAGAAAAGCGGGCAAGATAAAGATTAAGATCCTGTTGCGTTGCAAATTTATCATCTGTTAAGTCAGGAACATCCTCCTGCCATAAATAATAAAGATTAAGCCCTTTCCATATAAAATCCTGAACAGGAATTTTTTTATCATCCAGATCATCAGAACATGCCTGAAAAAGAAATAATGGTACAAATAACACTATAAGATATTGGAATATTTTTCTCATAAATTGAAGATTAGTTAAAGTCGTAAATATATTGATTTTAATGAGAAAACATTTTTTTTTGTAACAAAAATCACACTGTATTTTCTTAAGGTACAGGGGGCGACCGAAAATATAATCGTGAAATTATGGAATAGAAAACAAGTTTTATAAAACTATAATAACGTAGAAGATTTTGTTATAGCCGTAACATAAAATCATTGTTTAGATTAGTTAAAATCAAAAAGGGCAGGGAATTTGTGGATAATTTATAGTAACTTTTCAGATTAGTAAATAGATCAGGTAGCCCTTTTCGGAGGAAGAAAACAAGTAAGAGAAGCAATAATTAAAAAGCATAATTATGGAATCTGATAAAACAGAAGTAGAAGAAAAACATTTTGAAGGAACAGCCGACATTGCCGACGAGAATGTTTTAAAAACTAAAAAACACAGAGTACTATGGTTATCAATTGGCGTAACAATTGTATTTTTGTCCGGAGCATATATATATTATGTAAACAATAAACAACAAAAATTGGGTACATTTAATGATCCCGAAGTAGCTTTTAAAGAAACACAAAAAGCCTTATCTATGTTGTCCAAGAATATAAATACCGGTATAAAAAGTATGCAGCATATTGAAGAATATCAAAAAACAAAAAAAATAATTTTTAAACAATAGACAAAAATGAAGAAGTTTATAATCACAATAGTGTTAACAGTAATCCCAAGTTTGTTTTTCTCGCAAACAGCCTTTGATAAATTCGATGGGCAGGATAATGTAACTGCAGTTGTAGTGAGTAAAAAAATGTTTGAGATGATGGGTAAAGTCGAAATGAATAAAAATGACAAAGAAGCTCAACAATATCTGAACTTACTTAAAAAGCTGGATAATTTAAAAGTATTTGTAACCACAAGCACTAAAGTTGCCGGAGATATGAGATCTACAGTAGATAAATATTTATCTTCAAACGCACTAGAAGAGTTGATGCGTGTAAATGACGGAGGGAAAAACGTAAAGATATATGTTAAATCAGGTACACCAGATACAAAAATTAGAGAGTTGTTGATGTTTGTAGAAGGAGAAAACGGAAATGAGACTGTATTAATGTCATTAACAGGAAACTTTGATATTAATGAGATTTCAGTTCTAACCGATAAAATGAATATACCCGGAGGTAATGAACTAAAAAAAGCCTCAAAAAAATAAATCAATATTTTTAAAATGAGAAGAAGTTGTTTTCCTACAAGGTTTTAAAACCTTGTAGGATTTTTTTATTACAGGAGTTTATCCATGATAATCCATTTGTTTTCTAATTTTATTTTCTGCCTCTTTTCCACTCCATTTTTCACATAAATAAAGTCCCAGATCAATAGAAGAAGTCACTGTTCCTGATGTGATCACATTATTATCCTCTACAATTCTTTCTTTTATAACCTGAGCACAATAAGGCTCCAAAGCTTTATATTCCTGATGATTCGTAGTTGCTTTTTTGTTTTTCAAGAATCCCGAAGCGCCAAGGATAAGACTTCCTGTACAAACAGAAATTTTATACTCAGTGTTTTCAGCGGTTTTAATCCATGAAATAAATTCGTTGTTAAATTGTAACTCCCTTGTTCCAAAACCACCCGGAATAATTATAACATCATAACCAGTCAGAGGATTTCGGATTTTATCCGGTATGATTTTAAGACCAAAATTATCAGTAACTGTATCAGTAAAAGAACAAATATCCCAGGTCAAATTAGGTAAATAGTTTAAAGTTTTAAGTCGGCTTATCGGATCATAAACACCTATGAAATCAAGCCAGGTTATTCCGTTAAAAATGATATATGCGATTTTCATTGGATTATTTTTTAAGATTATTTTACCTCTTTCCACCATTCTGAAAAAACCTGATTTTCCTCTTTTAAGCTTACAGGCTCTCCGATCATAGGAGTCAGCAGCTGAATAGCTTCATTTTTACTTAAATCCGTTATTCTGTTCAGTGGTTCATCCCAAGAGTGATTTGCTAATGAAAATTTTGAAGAATGAACCGGAAATAGTTTTTTGGTTTTCAGATCTTTTGCTGCCTGTACTACTTCCTCAGGCTGCATATGGATGTATTTCCAGCTTTTGTCATATTGACCATTCTCTAAGATAGCTAAATCAAAAGGACCAAACTTTTCCCCTGCTTCAGCAAAGTGTTTATCATATCCGCTATCACCACCTATGAATAACTTAGTTGTAGGAGTCTCTAAAACAAAAGAAGTCCATAGAGATACATTTCTTGAAAAACCTCTTCCGGAAAAATGCCTTGCAGGAACAGTATAAACAGTAAAACCGGATTCTAGTAAAACCTCCTCATTCCAGTCTTTCTCAATAATATTATTTTTATCAAAACCCCAGTATTCAAAATGTTCTCCTGTGCCTAAAGAGCATATTATTTTTTTAATTTTTGATTTTAATTTCAGGACTGTTTCATAATCCAGATGATCCCAGTGGTCATGAGAAATAAAAAGATAATCGATTTCCGGAATATCATCCGTTGTATAAGCATTGGTTCCGTTAAAAGCTTTAGTCGTAAAAGAAACAGGTGAAGCAGAATTACTGAAAACAGGATCAACTAAGATTTTTTTTCCATCAATTTGGATAAAATAAGAAGAGTGCCCAAACCAGACCAATATATCCTTGTCCGGACTTAAGTCCAATAGATTTGTTTTTACAGAAGGAATAGTATCAATGGGTTTCATTCTTTCTTTTTTGGTAAAAAGAAATTCTTTAAGAACCGATAAAGGATTAGCTCCTTCCGTGAGGCTGGGGGTAGGGCTTAAATTTTGAAACTTTCCATTTTTATAATTAGGTGATTTTTTTATTATTTCTAAACGTTCTTTACCCGGAGTTTTCCCAAACTTAGGTTGCTGAACGAATACAAATACAGCAATAGATAGTATAAGGATTAGTGAAAGTAGTATAGTCATTATTCGTTTTATTATTTTTTTCATTTATTTTATAATTAGGAAATTTCAGAATGTTTGAAAATTACAAAAAGCATTCCAGATCTCGTTTTTACCTAATCTGACAGATTTTATGACTTTAAAAAATGTCAAAAGATTGTGTTGCAGATGTAAAGATTAATGATATGACAGATTGACTTTATAAAAAAAACATCATATATTAAAAAAACAGTGTTACTATCTATGAATAGTAACACTGTTTTTTTAATATATGATGAACAAATTTATTCCGCTACATCATATCCAAATTGGATTCCTGCTGTTCCACCAGTATGAATAAATAATTTCATAAATTCTTCAGATGTTTCAGCACGATTCCAGTCACGTTGTAGCTCACAGAATAACTGTACAACACTTACTGGTTGAGCACCTGCTTGTTCCATTCTGCGTAATGCCGCATCATGAGCAGCCAATGATGTTCCACCAACAGCATCCACTACAGGATATACTTCATAACCTTCCTTTAATGCATCAAGAGCAGGAAAAGAAAGACATGCTTCCGTCCATAAAGCAGTCATAATTAATTTTTTTCTTCCCGTTGCTTTAACAGCTTCCACAAATTCCTTGTCTTCCCAGGAATTGATTGTTGTTCTGTCATAAGAAGGTACTCCGTCCAGTTCCCTTTTTAGTTGAGGTATGGTTTCTGTATTGAATCCCGTTTCAACATTAACAGTAGAAAGTATAATCGGCAAATTGTATAATTTAGCCATTTTAGCTAATCCGACAATATTGTTTACTAATTGTTGTCTGTCCATTGAAGCAATAGAATTGACTTGTACTTTCTGATAATCTATGATTATCAATGCTGCATTTTCAGGTGTTAATAAGTGATCATTTTTCTGATTGCGGATAGGTAAACTACTCATAATTTTTTGTTTTACAGATTATTATTTATTTTTTAAAACTTAAAGAGAGACAGTTGTTATAATAAGTGTTTCATGACGTTTAAGTAGTGTAAAATTAAGTAGCAGAGATCTCGTGGCACTTGATCTATGATAAGAAATACAGTATTTTCTTATTTTGGAAAATTAATTGAATAAAAGAGTCGTTTATTCCTGTAAAGTAGGGGAGTTCTGATTGGTTTGATTTAAAAGAACAGGGTGGATATAAAATAAAAAAGACAAATCAGAAATTTTCCGATTTGTCTTGAGAAGTGACTACGACTGGACTCGAACCAGCACGTTCTTTCGAACACCACCACCTCAAGGTGGCAAGTCTACCATTTCTCCACGTAGCCTTAAACAAAAAAAAGTTATTCGCTGAGGCAAATAACTTTTTGTGACCCGACTGGGGCTCGAACCCAGGACCCCATCATTAAAAGTGATGTGCTCTACCAACTGAGCTATCGAGTC
>NZ_JBZEES010000004.1:0-158933 GCF_058310215.1 Flavobacterium sp. AK-301 | reverse complement strand
TTTGTGACCCGACTGGGGCTCGAACCCAGGACCCCATCATTAAAAGTGATGTGCTCTACCAACTGAGCTATCGAGTCATTGCTATCAGGGAAAGTATGTAAATTTGTGACCCGACTGGGGCTCGAACCCAGGACCCCATCATTAAAAGTGATGTGCTCTACCAACTGAGCTATCGAGTCAAATTCTTTCCTTGAATGCGGGTGCAAATATAAGGTGTATTTATTTATTTTACCAAGCATTTTTATTATAAATTTGTTTTTTTTTATTACAAATATATTAACAGCTTAGTTTATAGGGATTTATTGATATGCAAAAAATTATTTTATTAGGATATATGGGGTCGGGGAAGTCCGTTATTGCCGAATTATTATCAAAAAAGACAAGATTCAAAGTATTAGACCTCGATCAGATTATCGAAAAAAGAGCAGAAATGTCCATTAAGGAAATATTTGAAGAAAAAGGAGAAATCTATTTCAGGAAACTCGAAAGTATCATTTTTAATGAATTAATGCAGTCTGACGATGAGTTTATATTAAGCATAGGAGGGGGTACCCCATGCTATAGCAATAACCATGAGCTTCTACAGCAAGATAATGTCGTTTCTGTGTACTTGAAAGCTTCAGTTGAGGAATTGTATAGCAGACTTACTTTGGACAAGGCAAAACGCCCTATAATCGCCTCTAAAGAAGCAGGTGAATTAAAAGAGTTCATTGCAAAACATCTTTTTGACAGAAGCTATTATTATAATCAGGCAAAACACAAGATTTCAGTAGACGGAAAATCTCGTGATACCATTGTAGACGAAATTGTAGCGATTTTAGCTTAAATAAGCATAATCTCCCTTTTCATCAAATACAACCTGTACATGCTCCTGCAAAGAAGTAGATAATGAGATCCCTTTAAAATCAGCTTTAACAGGGTATTTTTTGTGGTTTCTATCAACAAGGACTGCCGTTTTAAATTTTTTCAAAGGCACATCCAAAAAATGTTTAACACCATATACAAGCGTAGTGCCCGAGTTCAGTACATCATCAACAAGAACCAGACCTTTA
Organism: Flavobacterium sp. AK-301; assembly: GCF_058310215.1. NCBI lineage: Bacteria > Pseudomonadati > Bacteroidota > Flavobacteriia > Flavobacteriales > Flavobacteriaceae > Flavobacterium > Flavobacterium sp. AK-301. Next base: position 157,881 of record NZ_JBZEES010000004.1, on the reverse strand, counting down.
TTCTGATATTCCTCCTTAGGAAGAGAAGTCGTTATACTTGAATTAGCGTTCTCTTTATCGATTTTTACCTCACAGAGAATAACTTTTAAATCCGAAATTTCTTCAACCGCAGTCGCTATTTTTTCCGCAAAAATATAACCGTTTTTTGCGATTCCCGCCATCACGATCTCTTTTTCATCCACAAAGGTTTCATAAATTTGATAAGCGATTCTTTTAGTCTTATGTTCAATTTCCTGGTGGTTCAGTATAATATTTTTACTCATGGCGGTTTATTTTTGTTCAAATATAAAAAAGAGTTCGTTTTCTTTTCGGGGTTCTATTGAATTATAGGCAGTTTCAAGTACTCTGATTGTAAAATATTTCCCAAATAATCTTTCATATTCCTGTTTTGAACCGCCAAAAGGAGGCTCGTTTCCCGGAAAAGAACACTGAAAAAGTAAACCGACTAATTTCCCATTCGGATTCAATAAAGACTTCATTTTTTTAGCATAATCTTCCCTTTGTTCCTTTGGTATAGCACAGAAAAAAGTCTGTTCCAGTATCAGATCATATTTTCCCTGATGATTAAAAAAATCGCAATCAATAAGTTGTGAATCCTGTACAGAAGAAATTCGATTTTTAATATTGTCTAACGGAGCTTTCGCAATATCAATGACAAAACTGTTTTTAAACCCACAGGACAGTAAATATTCAAATTCATATCCGTTGCCCGCTCCCGGTATTAGTATCTTAATTGATTTATCCTCTAGCTGGTCAATATATTCTTTTATGGGAGTAGTTACAGAACCAACATCCCATCCGGTTTTTTCATTAAAATACCGATCTTCCCAATAGTTTTTATTCAGAATCATTTTCATCCTCTATGTCATTACCAAATTCATCCAAATCTCTGCGGTCTTTTTTAGTAGGTCTTCCTTCCCCTCTTTTTCTGTAATGCTCCTTTGATAGTTTCAGAAGTTCAAGATGCGCAAATGCTTCCGCAGGAGTCTCATCCTTTCTGTAAATATCAACCAGTTTTGCTCCCACGCGATTTGCAGGAACATCCAGTACAGTTAGCATATAAACAATCTGGTCTTTTCTCAATGTGATTTTATCCGTAGGAAAAACTTCCCTCGAAGGCTTTGCAGCCTGTCCATTTACCGTTATATGTCCTTTTTTACAAGCTTCCGTGGCTATATTTCTGGTTTTGTAATACCTCACACACCATAAATATTTATCTACTCTCATGTTATTTTAGAAAATTCAGCGTTAATTAGTCATACAAAAATAAATCAAAATTGTATCTTGCACCCCAAAAATAAGTAATAATGAATAGATTTAAGGTTTTTTTGGTTTTATTCGTTTTGAGTATCACTATATTTTCTTGTAAAAAAGATGATGATAATGGCGTTACCATTGCACCTCCCAGAGATCGAGCAGTACAATATGCCGCTGATATCGATTCAATAGACGTTTTTTTAGACACCCATTATATGACAGTAGATGCTGACTATAATGTTACTTTCGCTAAAATTCCTACAGGAGGAACACAGACTTCTGTTCGATTACAAACAGATTACCCATTACAGTTTAAAACAGTTAAAAACGATACCAGAATAAGAAAAAGCACTGTAGATTTTGCAGGAACCCTAATAGATGATCCCGTAGAATATAAAGTATATTATATTAGTTTCAGAGAAGGATCAGGAGAAAACCCAACAAAAGTAGATTCAACCTTTATGGCATATAATGGAATCTTACTGAATAATATCCAATTCGATTATGCTCCAAATCCGGTATGGCTGATTCAGGATGTTCGAATTCTTCCTAATAATTCGGGTACCAGAGTGGTAGAAAGTGAAGGAACCATTTCAGGAATGAGAAATATGATGCCTTTATTTAAAACAGGAGGACCTTTTACAGAGAATCCGGATGGAACGATAGATTATGGACAATATGGAGCAGGTGTGTTTTTCTTGCCTTCCGGATTAGCATATTTTAATTCAAGCCCTTCAAGTAAAGTTCCTTCTTATTCTCCATTAATTTTTGCTGTAAAATTAATGTCTTTAAAACATATGGATCATGATAATGATGGTATTCTTTCAATACACGAAGATATTAATGGAAATGGAGATTTCTATGATGATGACACAGACGGAGATGGTATTCCTAACTTCTTAGATACAGATGATGATGGAGACGGTTTCTCAACCAGAAAAGAAATTACAGATGAAAACGGAGTTTTATATAGTTTTGATAATATTCCAACCTGTCCGGGCGGTACATTAAAAAAGCATTTAGATCCTGCCTGTCATTAAAAATACAGTTGATTAAAAACTAAAAAATCCCGCATTTGCGGGATTTTTTATGATTATAATTTAAAAACAACCAACAACCAACAACCAACAACCAACAACCAACAACCAACAACCAACAACCAACAACCAACTAAAAGCTATTCATTTTCAGATTATCCTTGTAGCTTCTTCCGATAGGTAGTTTTTCTCCATTTTTAAGAATTACAGTACGAGAGTTAAAAGAGACAATATGCCCTTTTAAGATCAGATATGATTTATGGATTCTGATAAAACCTAAATGGCGGTACATCTCCTCAAATTTAGCTATTCTTTCTAAAACCATATATTTCTTATAACGAGATATAATTTTTATATACTCTCCAAAACCCTCAATCCAGAGAATGTCATCTAATTTTACTTTATTAATAATATAGTTTGATTTAAACATAATGAATTTCTCCTCCTCCTTAAATTTGGTAAATCGATGGTATTCCTTTGCTTTGATAATTGCTTTTTCAAAACGTTCAAAACTTACAGGCTTAATAAGATAATCTATTACATCCAGTTCATAAGCCTTAGCGGCATGTTGTTGTTCTGCCGTAATAAAAATACAAAGCATGTTGTTTCCGGTTTTTTGTAGAAAATCAATACCGTCCATTAAAGGCATATTAATATCCAGTATCAGAATATCAATATTGTTTTTATTTAAAAATGATATTGCTTCCTCAGGATGAATAAAAGTTTTTAGTAAATCAATATCTTCAGTTTTACTACAATAGTTATGGATTAGCTCCAATGCGGAATATTCATCATCGATTCCGATAGCTCTTAACGCATTCATATTTTTATTTTTAAAGTAGAAAAATACATTTTATTCGATGATTTTTCGATTAATAAGTACTTTTTAGCATATTCAATATCCAGTATTTTTCTAAGAGTAGACATTCCCATACCTTTATAACTATGATTAGCACAATAGTTGTTTTCAGAAATAGAATTAATGATTTTAAAAATAATTTCATTATCAATCCTTTTAAATACAACTTTTATATAAGCATCTTTCTCATTACCAATAGAAGAATGTTTTAATGCATTTTCAAAAAGTGTAAAAAAGATAGAAGGAGGTATCTCTATCTGTTCCTGTATATCATCCTCCTCAATTAAAAATTCAATTAATAATTCAGTATTGTATTTTAGTTTATACAATCCTGCCAAAGCTTTCATTATTTCAAATTCTTTATATAATGTAATTTTCTTTTTATCAGTTTCATAAATAATATATTGAAGGAGTTGACTCAAATGTAAAATTGCTACAGCAGAGGTGTTACCCTGTGTATAATTATTTGAATAGATGTTATTAAGCGTATTTAATAAAAAATGAGGGTTGATTTTTGATTTCAGTAAGTTGATTTCAGTTTTGTTTTTTTGATATTCCAAATCCCTGTAATCATTTTCTATTATAAACTTGTGTTTTGATATTCCTAAAAAAGAAGCGACCAGAATTACGATGCTTTGAGATCCGTAAATGCTGATTATCCATATATTTTCGTTCAGGTCTGTTAGCGTAGAATTGCTGTAAAATAAAGGTTCTATAAGTATTCTTGTCAAGCTTGAAACAATGAAAAGTATCAGTACATATAAGATATATTCAGGATATTTATTAGTTTGGTAATAAGCAGGTACCAGATAAGAATAGCATATAATATACAGCGTTAGATTTAAAGCAAGTATAAACGTTATCTGGTAAATAATAAAAGGCATTATATTGAAATAACACACAAAGAAAAATATAGTAGTAGTATATATTATCAGAAATATAATATGCTGTATAGTGATGAGATTACTCCATTTTTTTGTCATTAAACCGCTAATGATCTTCTGCTCAAAAAGTAAGCGGAAGGCAATTAGCAGAATCACGATATTTATTAGTAAAACCATATGTTTTTAAATTAATAATTAGAGAATTTTTTTAAATATATATCAAAAATTATATATAATGTTGTTTTCCTGGAAAAATAATTTGAGTTGTTCACTGATGAAAACGGTCGTTTGTTGAATAAATAGAGAGATTAATTCTTGGTTATTCTATATTTATGTTAATAAAAACTTAAAATATGTCATTAGGATTTAGAATATTACCAAGATTTATAATTATTTGTTCATTTTTTTTGATGTTCAATATAGTCTGCTATTCACAAAAAGACACGTATAATGCGTGGTATCAGTATACTATGACCGGAAAACTAAGTGATAGATATAGTTTTACCGCTTTATCCCAGTATCGTTCATTTGATGTGTTAAAAGATACAAGACTATTTCTTGTATCAACTTATTTAGAGCGAAAACAGAAAAATAATCTCTATCCCGCTGCCGGATATATGTTTTTGATATTAGAATCCTATATTGATGATGACGAAAAAAAAATTAGACATGAAAATCGCCTTTATCAGCAGCTGACCATAAAAAACCGTCTTGGTCGTACCTCTTTAATACATCGGTATAGAATAGAAGAACGTTTTTTAACTAATCCAAATGATTTTGTTGTGAGGTTCCGTTACCTTTTATCCTTAAAATTTCCTTTAAACTGTGAAGATAAACCGAATGTTTTTTACGGAATATTTAAAAACGAAATTCGTATGAGAGTAGTAAAAGAAGAACAGTTTGACAGTAATAGAATTACCGCAGGTTTGGGGATAAATACAAGTAAAAAATCTGCATTAGAACTAGGTTTTATTAATCAGTTAGGACCAGGTAATACCTCTAATTACATTTTTTTCTCATTCAGGAATTCTTTCGATTTCACGAAACAATCAGAAAACTAAACTAATCTAAAAACATACACATTATGCTTACAATTCTCGGATTTACAATGATAGTTACATTTATGTACTTTATAATGACAAAACGATTATTTCCTTTAACAGCCTTAATCGTTATACCTATTATTTTTGCCTGTATTGGTGGGTTTTATCAAGAACTTGGCAGTATAATGATGACAGGAGTTAAAGATATTGCTCCCACAGGAGTTATGCTCATCTTTGGAATATTGTTTTTCAGTCTTATGATAGATACCGGGCTTTTTGATCCACTCGTAAATAAGATATTAGAACTAGTAAAAGGAGATCCGATAAAAATTACTGTAGGAACAGCTATTCTAACGTTGATTGTCTCACTGGATGGAGATGGTGCCACTACATATCTGATTGTAGTTTCAGCAATGTTGCCACTATATAAAAAACAAGGTATAAGTCCTCTCGTGTTGACCGGTATTGTTATGCTTGGCGGAGGTATTATGAATATACTGCCGTGGGGTGGACCAACTGCCAGAGCAATGACGACAATGTCTATGGATAGTTCAGAGCTTTTTGTACCCATGATACCTATAATGGCTGTGGGTGCTTTATGGGTGGTGTTTGTTGCATTTTGGTTGGGGAAAAAAGAAAAAAGAAAGATTGCCAGGGGAAAGAATGATTTAAATCGGCATGATAATAATGATCTTTTGTCTGAATCAGAAGATTATCAGTTAAAAAGACCAAAACTGATTTGGATTAATTTAGCACTTACAATTGCTTTGTTAGTATCCATGATACTTGATGTATTACCATTAGCAATTTCTTTTATGATTGCTTTTTGTGTTGCTCTTATTATCAATTATCCAAAACTTGAAGATCAACAACAAATACTGAAAAATCATGCCGGAAATGCGCTGTCTGTAGCCGCAATGATATTTGCCGCAGGTATTTTTACCGGAATATTATCCGGTACCGGAATGATGGGAGCTATGGCAAATTCAATGATATCAGTAGTTCCCGAAACCTGGGGTAACCTTTTTCCTGTTATCACAGCTTTAACCAGTGCCCCATTAACCTTTTTTTTAAGTAATGATGCGTATTATTTTGGTATATTGCCTCTGATAGCAGAAACAGGAATGTATCTTGGTGCTGCTAAATTAGAAATAGGCAGTGCATCATTAATTGGTCAACCAGTACACTTATTAAGTCCTCTTGTTCCGTCTACCTATCTTTTAGTAGGCTTAGCAGGAGTGGATTTCTCAGATCATTTGAAATTTACACTTAAATGGGCATTTGGTTCAACCGTAGTGATGTTGTTTGCCGCTTTAATTATAGGTATAATTAATGTTTAATACTATTTTTTTTAGTGTGGGATAATAAAAATAAATATAGATTACAATCCAATCTACAGGTTTCTAATGGTTTTTTTAGAAATTTAACATTTTATGTATTTCTGGCATTGTTGTTAGGAATAGCGTTTGGGCATTATTATCCCGAACAAGGTATTAAACTGGAATTCCTTGGAATTAATTTTCTCTATCTGATAGAACCTTTAATTCAGCCCATTATCTTCCTGACTATTATAATAGGAATTAGTAGTGTGGGTAATTTAAAAAAAGTAGGTTGGGTGAGTCTAAAAGCAATTATTTATTTTGAAGTTATTACAACATTAGCAATACTTATAGGTGTTGTCGCAGCTCTTTTAGTACAGCCGGGTAAAATTGACAGAGAACATCTTACTATAAATATCCCCGTATATTCTAATGCCGAACACTTATTAGAGTATAACTGGTATGGTTACTTGATTTTCAACAGACAATTATTGTTGTTTCTGTTTGCAATTGTACTGGGAGTTGCTATCAGTTTTTATAAACATCGGGAAACAGTCGTATTGCGTTTACAAAAGATAATGAATACAGTATATAAAATACTACTGTATTTTTTTTATCTGATTCCTTTTGCAATCTTTGGAAGTATGGCTTATTCCGTTTCTAAATTTGGTATAAATAGTTTATTGCCTTTAGGAAAATTATTAGCTACAACTTATATTACTATGGCTTTTTTTATCTTTGTAATATTGGGTTTTTTATTACGGTATTATAAAATAAGTCTTTGGAAACTATTAAATTATATTAAAGTAGAGCTTTTAATTGTTTTAGGTACTTCCTCTTCACGTACCGCATTTCCTCTAATTGTTTCAAAGTTAGAAAATGCAGGTTGTGTCAGGACCGTTGTAGGTCTTGTTATTCCATTAGGATACTCTTTTAACCTTACAGGAGCGTCAATATTTCTGCCTATATCAACCATTTTTATAGCTCAGTTATATAATATTCCGTTATCGTTATCAGATATTATAGGTATTATATTAGTTATAATGATTACATCAAAAATAGCATCCGGAATTCCCGGTTCAGGATTCATTGCATTAGCTACAACCCTGAGCATCATTAATAAATTTCCACTCGAAGGGCTTGCTATTCTTTTTAGTATAGATAAATTTATGAACGAAGCCCGGTCTATTGTTAACTTTATAGGGAATGCAATAGCAGTGATTATTATCTCTAAAATTGAAAATGAATTTACAGCTAATGACAGTATAAATCTATCAACAGAAAATTAGATAGAGACAAGAGTCAAGAAAAAAGAGATTACAATAATACGATTTATCCTGCAAGGTCTTTTTTTGACCTTGTAGGTATAATTCTGTATATAATTTATGGTATTATATGTATGATTTATCCTACAATACTTTGAGGACTTCGCAAAGCAGATATATAAAAAATCCGTCTGAAATTTATTTATCAGACGGATTCTTTATTTTATAATAAAAAAGTAATCAATTTTTTCTCTTTATTACTTTCAAGGCTGCTTTTTCAATAGCCTGACGGTTTAAACCGTATTTTTCCATTAATTGATCTGGAGTTCCAGATTCACCAAAGCTGTCCTGAACCGCTACAAATTCCTGCGGAGCAGGATGATTCAGAGATAATACTCTCGCAACACTTTCACCCAGACCCCCTAAGAAGTTATGTTCCTCAGCAGTAACGACACAACCTGTTTTTGCAACAGATTTTAATATAGCAGTATCATCCAGTGGTTTAATAGTGTGGATATTGATTACCTCAGCAGATACTCCCTGTGCTTCCAATGCTTCAGCAGCGATCAGAGCTTCCCATACTAAATGTCCTGTAGCAATTATGGTTACATCCGTTCCCTCATTAAGAAGAATTGCTTTACCAATTTCAAAAGTTCCGTTTTCAGGAGTGAAATTAGGAACACTTGGTCTTCCAAAACGTAAATAGACCGGTCCGTGATGATCTGCAATGGCCAATGTAGCCGCTTTCGTCTGATTGTAATCACAAGTATTGATTACAGTCATTCCCGGAAGCATTTTCATTAACCCTATGTCTTCAAGAATCTGATGTGTTGCTCCATCTTCTCCTAATGTTAATCCGGCATGAGAAGCACAGATTTTTACATTTTTATCAGAATACGCAACAGACTGACGAATTTGATCGTAAACTCTCCCTGTAGAGAAGTTTGCAAACGTTCCTGTAAATGGAATTTTTCCACCAATAGTTAATCCTGCAGCAATACCAATCATATTTGCTTCAGCAATACCAATCTGAAAGAAACGTTCCGGATGATTTTTTTTAAAATCATCCATTTTCAAAGAACCGATCAGGTCAGCACATAGAGCAACTACATTCTCGTTTTTCTGTCCTAATTCTGTAAGCCCTGCTCCAAAGCCTGAACGAGTATCTTTATTTCCTGTATTTGTATATTTCTTCATTTTGCTTAAGTTGTCAATTAACAAACGAATTGTTAATGGTTTTTAAAAGTATTTAATTTTAAATATTTAAATACTGATTTTAATAATCACCTAATGTTACCGGGTTTTGAGAAAATGCTTTTTCTAATTGTTCATCATTAGGAGCTTTTCCGTGCCATGCATGAGTATGCATCATAAAATCAACTCCATTACCCATTTCAGTATGTAGTAATACACATATCGGTTTACCTTTTCCCGTTCTGGATTTAGCCTCATTCATACCGGCAAGAATTGCCTCAATATCATTTCCTTTCTGAATTTCAAGAACATCCCAGTCAAAAGCTTCAAATTTAGCACGAATACTTCCCATTGGCAGAACCTCATCAGTAGAACCGTCGATTTGTTTTCCGTTAAGGTCGACTGTAGCAATGATATTGTCTACTTTTTTTGCAGAAGCATACATGATAGCTTCCCAGTTTTGTCCTTCCTGTAGTTCCCCGTCACCATGTAAACTATATACTAAATGTTTATCACCATTTAATTTTTTAGCCTGCGCAGCACCAAGAGCAACCGACAGCCCTTGTCCCAGAGATCCGGAAGCTGCACGAACTCCTGGTAATCCTTCATGCGTAGTAGGGTGTCCCTGTAAACGGGAATTCAAAAGTCTGAAAGTAGCCAGTTCACTTACAGGAAAATAACCGGCTCGGGCTAGAACGCTGTAAAAAACAGGAGATATATGACCATTAGAAAGAAAGAAAAGATCCTCATTTTTTCCATCCATGTCAAACCCCTCTTTACGATCCATTAAGTTGTTGTAAAGTGCTACTAAAAATTCTGTACAACCTAGAGATCCTCCCGGATGTCCTGAGTTTACAGCATGAACCATACGAAGAATGTCTCTTCGTACCTGAATTGTTAAATCGTTTAATTGTTGTGTGTTAGGCTTCATTGATCTTTAAGTAAATTAAAACTAATCACAAAAGTAGTTTTATTTTGATGATGTACCAACACTTTTGTTTAATTGTTGATTGATATGCTTTTAGCATTTACAACAGGAATTAAAAGATATTTTTATTCACAAAATATTGAAATAAATGTGATAATCTGCTGAAATAGTGATAATTTTATAGTCTCATTGAGAGTGTCGTTTTCACAGAACCCTAAAACCAGTCTAATTTTTTTTATAATGAAAAATTTTTTTCAATTATATCTTGATTCCTATCGTGGTCTTTCACAACCAGCGTGGATGCTGGCATTAGTTATTTTTATTAACCGAAGTGGAGCGATGGTTTTGCCTTTTCTAGGAGTATACATGACAAAATCACTCGGTTTTAAACTCGATGATATTGGTATTGTTTTAGGAAGTTTTGGAGTAGGTTCAGTAATAGGATCCTGGCTGGGAGGGCAACTGACAGATAAAATAGGACATTTTAAAGTTCAGATTTTTAGTTTGCTACTTTCAGTTCCTGTTTTTTGTCTTTTACCACTCTTCAAGACAATCGAATCACTTGCCTTAGGCGTATTTTGTTTAAGCATTATTACCGATACTTTCAGACCTGCTAACTCTGTCTCTGTAGCCTATTATGCTAAACCTGAAAATATAACCAAAGCTTTTTCTCTTAACAGAATGGCAGTTAATCTTGGTTTTTCTATTGGTCCTGCATTAGGAGGATTATTGGCTGCTTTTTCCTATGACTGGTTGTTTTATGGAAACGCATTTGCAGCAATAGCAGCAGCAGCACTTTTTTATTTTTATTTTCATGGACGAAAAGGAAATGAACAAGCATTGCATAAAAATAACATAACAGAAGATCAGAATAAAAAAATACGCTCACCCTATACCGACAGAAAATTTATAATATTCAATATACTGTGTGCTTTATACTCTATCTGCTTTTTTCAGTTACTCAATACATTACCTCTGTTCTATGAAAAAGTACATAAGCTGAATGAAGGTGAAATCGGATTTATTTTAGGATTTAGCGGAGTAGTTGTATTTGCTTTAGAAATGCTTTTAGTTCATATTGCCGAAAAAAAATTGAGTGCCATGCAAGTGATTGTTTTAGGAACCATTCTTTGTGGTATTTCCTTTATAATGCTTACAATTGATGGAGGCAAACTGATATTATATTCTTCCATGTTTGTTCTCTGTATTTCAGAAATACTGGTACTACCTTTCATTGCAACCGTTACAGTAAAGCGTTCCGTTAAAGAAAACCGTGGCGCTTATATGGGATTTGGAGCTTTCTCTTTCTCCCTCGCCTATATTATTTCCCCCTATTTCGGAACAAAAATAGCATCACACTACGGTTTTGACGTTTTATGGTGGGGAACAGGAATTGTAGCTGTTATTGCAGCAATTGGATTTTATTATATACTGAAAAAGATGTAGCGTTTTATAGTTGATAGTTTTTAGTTGATAATTGATAGTTTTGTAAAATGTTATTAGTGTCTGCTTGCCGAAGCAGAGTAAAGTTTGATTATTAACACCTGATAGTCGAACCATCAAACTATCTAAAAATCTAATAATCCTGTTCAGCAAAGCCTTGTTATCATCACCTGATAGTCGAATTATCCAATAATCGAACCATCGAATAGTCAAAATATTATTGTATATCATAAATCGTATATCGTAAATGATTTATCTTTGCCGCTTAGAAAAAAGCCGATATGAAGTTTGATTTATTACAGAAAGACCCGTTATCTAAAGCAAGAGCAGGAAAAATAACCACAGATCACGGTGTAATTGAAACACCAATTTTTATGCCTGTTGGAACAGTAGCCTCAGTAAAAGGAGTACATCAGAGAGAATTAAAAGAAGATATTAATCCTGATATTATTTTAGGGAATACCTATCATTTATATTTAAGACCACAGACTGAAATACTTGAAAAAGCAGGAGGACTGCATAAATTCATGAACTGGGATCGCAATATCTTAACAGATAGTGGCGGTTATCAAGTGTATTCATTATCCAGTAACAGAAAAATTAAAGAAGAAGGAGTTAAGTTTAAATCTCATATTGACGGATCCTACCATTTCTTTTCTCCTGAAAATGTAATGGAAATTCAACGTACCATTGGAGCCGATATTATTATGGCTTTTGACGAGTGTACACCTTATCCATGTGATTATAAATATGCAAAACGTTCTATGCATATGACGCATAGATGGCTGGATAGATGTATTAATCATTTAGAAAAGTTACCTTATAAATACGGTTACGAACAAACACTTTTTCCGATTGTTCAGGGAAGTACCTATAAAGACCTGAGAACACAGTCAGCAGAATATATTGCCAATGCAGGTGCACAAGGTAATGCCATTGGAGGTCTTTCAGTAGGAGAGCCGGCAGAAGAAATGTATGCAATGACGGATATTGTATGTGATATTTTACCCCAAGATAAACCTCGATATCTGATGGGAGTAGGAACACCAATCAATATTTTAGAAAATATGGCTCTTGGAGTTGATATGTTCGATTGTGTAATGCCTACACGAAATGCACGTAACGGAATGTTGTTTACAGCACACGGTACTATTAATATTAAAAATAAAAAATGGGCAGATGATTTCTCTCCTATTGACGAAATGGGAATTACTTTTGTAGATACAGAATATTCCAAAGCTTATTTGCGACATCTTTTTGCTGCAAATGAGTATTTAGGAAAACAGATTGCTACAATTCATAATCTCGGTTTTTATTTATGGTTAGTTCGTGAAGCCAGAAAACATATCTTAGCAGGAGATTTTACAGAATGGAAAAATAAGATGGTAAAACAAATGGATCAGAGATTATAATTAAAGTCACGTCAGAAGCCAATGGGTATAATTGATAAATATATATTAAAAAGATATTTGCTTAACTTTTCAGTTATGCTTCTTTTATTTATACCTATAGGTATTGTAATTGATGTTTCCGAAAAGATCAACAGAATACTGGAAAGTAAGGTGCCTTTCATGGCAGTAGCAGAATATTACTTTAATTTCACAGTATATTTTGCGAATTTATTATTCCCGATATTTTTATTCTTATCAGTAATCTGGTTTACCTCAAAACTGGCAAATAATACAGAGATTATTGCTATTCTGAGTTCTGGTATTTCTTTCTCCAGGTTTTTAAGACCTTACATTATTGGAGCCACTATAGTATCTCTTTTTTCATTATTAATGGGATTCTTTTTAGTGCCGAAAGCAAGTCAAGGATTTAATGATTTTAAATACACCTATTTAAACAAGAATACAGAAGTCAGAGAGAGCAGTGATGTTTACAGGCAGATTAGCGATGATGAATTTATTCATGTGAGTAATTTTAACCCCGTTTCTAAAACAGGATATGAATTTTCTATGGAAAAGTTCAAAGACAATAAATTACTGTATAAACTGACTGCAACAAGAATTAAGTGGAATGCAAAAGATAGTACCTATACATTGACCAATTTTAATAAAAGAAAAGTAGGAGAGTTAAATGATGTGTTGTATACAGAGCAGACAAAAGATACTGTTTTTAATTTTGATCTAGACGATTTAACCCCCGTTATTTATATTGCAGAAACTCTGAATCTGACGGAATTGAATAAGTTTATTGAAAAAGAAAAACAACGAGGCTCTTCCAATATCAATATTTACTTAGTTGTAAAGTATAAAAAATATAGCGTGCCGGTATCCGCTTTTATTCTAACAATCATTGCCGTTTCAGTATCCTCAATGAAAAGAAGAGGAGGGATGGGAGCAAATCTAGCTTTAGGTATTGCTCTTGCCTTTACCTTTATTTTCTTTGATAAGATTTTTGGAACAATGGCAGAAAAATCAAGTATTCCTCCTTTAATTGCCGTTTGGATACCTAATGTATCCTTTGGTTTATTAGCTATATATTTATTACGTAATGCAAAACGGTAATAGTAATATCAGAAGTTATGTAAAACTTCATTTAGTTGTTTTTATCTGGGGTTTCACAGCTATTATAGGCTCATTAATCTCACTAGATGCCTTACCCCTAGTTTGGTTCAGAATGTTGTTTGCAGTAGGATTCATTGCTCTTTATGTCTGGTATAAAAAGATCCCGATACAAGTTCCTAAAAAAGGACTTGTAGCTTTATTTTTAGGTGGATTGATATTATCAGTTCACTGGCTTACTTTTTTCACGGCTATTAAAGTGTCAAATGTTTCAATTACCTTGGCTTGTTTATCTACAGGAGCTTTCTTTACTTCTTTGTTAGAACCTGTCTTTTATAAAAGAAAAATAATCTGGTATGAAGTCCTGTTCGGATTAATTGTGATTTGTGGTCTGTATATTATTTTTAATGTAGAAGGGATTTTGGTTACAGGGGTTATTATAGCATTGATATCCGCTTTTTTATCCGCTCTTTTTTCGATTATTAATGGTAAACTAGCAAAATTATACCCCCCGTCAGTAGTGTCATTTTATGAATTAGGAGGAGGAGTGTTTTTCCTTTCCCTATATCTGTTGTTCAGTAATAGTTTCAGTCTTGAGTTTTTTACATTATCAGGATCAGACTGGATCTGGTTATTCATATTGAGCTCTGTGTGTACAGCATATGCTATTATTCAATCTGTAAAAGTGATGCAGCATATAAGCCCTTATACAGTTATGCTAACGATTAATTTAGAGCCTGTTTATGGAATTTTATTAGCAGTAATTTTTTTCCCGGAAAAAGAAAGTATGAATTTTGAATTTTACATAGGAGCGTTAGTGATCCTCTCGACAGTCATAATGAATGCTATAATAAAGAGTTATAAAAAAGGTAAAAACTAATTATATTAATTATTGTTTTTGTTCACGGATATTAAATTTTATATTTGTAGCTTGAACTAAAAACTAAAATGCACAAATCCTATGGAATATTTAGATTTTGAGCTTCCTATTAAAGAACTTGAAGATCAGTTAGATAAATGTTTGGTTATTGGCCAGGAATCTGATATTGATGTTACAAATACTTGTAAGCAAATAGAGAAAAAACTAGAAGAAACTAAAAAAAATATATATAAAAACCTAACTGCCTGGCAGCGTGTTCAGTTATCAAGACACCCAAGCAGACCTTATACTCTGGACCATATAAAAGCACTTTGTGGGGATACTTTCTTAGAACTGCATGGAGACAGAGGCTTTAAAGACGATAAAGCAATGATTGGTGGTTTAGGTAAAATAGGAGGTCAGTCTTTTATGATCATAGGTCAGCAAAAAGGATTTAATACCAAGACCCGTCAGTACAGAAATTTTGGAATGGCAAATCCGGAAGGATATCGTAAAGCATTACGTCTTATGAAAATGGCTGAAAAATTCGGAATCCCTGTAGTAACCTTAGTAGATACTCCGGGTGCCTATCCGGGATTAGAAGCTGAAGAACGCGGACAGGGAGAAGCAATTGCCAGAAATATTTTTGAGATGTTCCGATTAAAAGTGCCTATTATTACAGTAATTGTAGGAGAAGGAGCTTCAGGAGGAGCTTTAGGAATAGGCGTTGGTGACAGAGTTCTAATGTTAGAAAATACTTGGTATTCCGTTATTTCACCCGAATCATGTTCTTCAATCTTGTGGAGAAGCTGGGAGTTCAAAGAACAAGCAGCCGAAGCATTAAAATTAACTTCATTTGATATGAAGAAACAAAAGTTAATCGATGATATTATCCCCGAACCGTTAGGAGGAGCCCATTATGACAGAGAAACGACATTCAAAACAGTAGAAAAATATATTCTGAAAGGATATAATGAGCTAAAAGATTTATCAACAGAGAAGTTGATAGAACAAAGAATGGATAAATACAGTAAAATGGGTGAATACAAAGAATAAATTACTATTTCATATATAATTTAATCCGAAGTCATAATCGCTTCGGATTTTTTTGTGGTTATCAACATCATTTCAAGAGTTATGAACAGTTGAGGCTAATAACTCAGATAATTTAATTTTTAATTTTTCGCTACATTAGCAATATGGAAAACCTAAGGAATATAAACCCTATGAAAGTAGATAAGTCTACGATTATAACCCTTGAAAAAGGTAAATTACCTCCGCAGGCACTGGATTTAGAGGAAGCAGTACTAGGGGCAATGATGATTGATAAGAAAGGGGTAGATGAGGTTATCGATATATTACAACCAGATGCTTTTTATAAAGAAGCCCATAAATTTATTTTTGAAGCAATCGTTCAGTTATTCAACGATTCTCAGCCCATAGACTTATTAACAGTTTCCTCTCAGTTAAAAAAGAGTGCTAAATTAGAAGCAGTAGGAGGTGATTATTACTTGATTCAGCTGACTCAGAAAATATCATCATCAGCACATATTGAATTTCACTCAAGAATTATATTGCAGAAATATATTCAGAGAAGTTTAATTAAGATATCCTCAGAGATTATTGAAGAATCCTATGATGAAACAACAGACGTTTTTGATTTGCTGGACAAAGCCGAATCAAAACTATACGAAGTAACACAAGGAAATATAAAACGTAGTTCCGAAACCGCTCAGAGTTTAGTTATTCAAGCTAAAAAGAGAATTGAGGAAATAGCAAATAAAGAAGGTTTAAGCGGTATTGCCACAGGTTTTGAGATGCTCGATAAACTAACATCAGGATGGCAACCGAGTGATTTAATCATTATTGCAGCACGTCCCGGTATGGGTAAAACAGCCTTTGTGCTATCTATGGCAAGAAATATAGCCATTGATTTTGGACATCCGGTAGCATTATTCTCACTGGAGATGTCATCCGTACAGCTGATTACAAGGCTTATTTCTTCCGAAACCGGATTATCTTCCGAGAAATTACGTACCGGTAAACTCGAAAAACACGAATGGGAACAGTTAAGTATCAAGGTAAAGAACTTAGAAAAAGCACCTTTATTTATTGATGACACCCCCTCATTATCAATTTTTGATTTACGTGCAAAAGCAAGACGTTTAGCATCACAGCATGGAATAAAACTCATAGTGGTTGATTATTTACAGTTAATGACTGCCGGCGGTAATGGAAAAGGAGGAGGAAACCGAGAGCAGGAAATCTCTACAATATCCCGAAACTTAAAAGCACTCGCAAAAGAGTTAAGCGTACCTGTAATTGCATTATCTCAGTTATCACGTGCCGTTGAAACCCGTGGATCAAGTAAAAGACCTTTACTTTCAGATCTTCGTGAATCCGGAGCAATTGAGCAGGATGCCGATATTGTTTCCTTTATTTATCGTCCTGAATATTATAAAATTGATGAATGGGATGATGACGAACATACACCAACACAAGGGCAGGCAGAGTTTATTGTTGCAAAACACAGAAATGGTGGTTTAGATAATATCCGATTAAAATTCATCGGAAACCTGGGTAAGTTTGATAACCTCGATGATTTCAGTAATGGATTCGACGATCTGCCGTCAAAGATGAATCTGGATGATAATCCGTTTATGACAAAAAGCCTTCCGTCAGCACATGATGCCTTTGGCAGTAATATGAATAGTATTGACGATGATAGTGATGTCCCTTTTTAAAAGAAACATCAGAATAAAATATTTAAAAATAAGAAATAGAGGTTGTTTTCCTGCAAGGTTTTTAAAACCTTGTAGGTATGTCCCGTTACAGGAATAAATAGATTTTATTGTTCTTTATTGCTGTGTAGAATTATAAGATCTACAAGGTTTAGAAAAACAAGAAACAAGAGATTTACAATATAGAAATTTTTCAATACTAAAATATTAATACTCAATTCTATAAACGAAAAGAAGCTGCTTTTTTAGGCAGCCTCTTTTCGTTTATAAGGTTTAAACCGTTTCCGTTTCTCCCACACTTTTAGCCATTTCATAGCTTTCAATTGCAGCCTGATAATTAGGCATTATACTAGAGTAAACCTCAGCATAATCCAGAGGATTTGGAATATTCCATGTTTTTTGAATCTCACTGGCAACCGCCATAGTAGTGATAGGAACAACACCCGCTAAACTCAGCCTGGCAATTGTAGTTTGTGAAGATAATATACTCATATCTCCCGAAGCATCAATTACAGCAAACACTTCAAAACCGTCAGTCACCGCCGATATTGCCGGAAAAGCAACACACACACTGGTTAATACACCCGCAATGATCAGTTTTTTTCTTCCGGTTTTTTTAACCGCTTCTACAAATGCCGGTGTATCCCAAGAGTTGATCTCCCCATTACGAGGAACATAAACAGCATGAGGAGCATATTTATGGATTTCAGGCATTAAAGGACCATTAGGGCCACTCGGAACAGATGCCGTTGTGATTACAGGGATGTTTTCCAGAGCTGCTAATTTTGCCAAAGCAGTTACATTGTTACGTAATGTTGCAATATCAATATCCTTTACAGTTTGAAAAAGACCACTTTGATGATCAATAAGAAGTATTATTACATCATCGGAATTAATTCTTGTTACTACTGACATAATTTAAAATTTTATAAGTAATTATTAGGTTTGATGTTTACAGATCCGGACAGACACCTTTTTAAATAGACTGAACTAAAACAAAAATCGTTTCAAATATTCAGAAGAGTTTTTGATAGTGTCTGTGACCAGCTCATTAACAGTACAAACTTAGAGGAATTGATATAGCTGGTGCTTGATCTATGGTAAGAAATACAAAAATGACCCCTGCTCTGCGAAGTTTTTAACTTCGTAGGAGTGTTTATCAGTCTCTGACTGATGTTATATTACATAATGTGTTAATAAACGGTCAGGAGGCTTTTTATTAATCCCTGTAAAAGTTAGACATTTTACAAAGCAGATTATTCATGATTAAGAATCTTTTCGTACCAGAATTTTTCGAACTCTGCTGAGACTTTCAGGAGTGATTCCAAGATAAGAAGCGATCATTTGCAAAGGAACTCTCATAGCCAGATTCGGATAAGTTGCAATAAAATCCAGATATTTTTTTTCAGCAGTAGCGCTCAGTAAGTAGTTTATTCTTTTCTGCATATGCCGAATATTATTCTGTAGGGCAAGCGTATCAAAAGATTTAAAATTTTGAAAGACAGTTTCTGCTTTTTCGAAAAATTCTTTTTTAACATAAATGACCTCACTGTCTTCAATAACATCAATGTTAAAGTCAGAAGGCTCATTAAAATAAAAACTGCTTCTGTCTGTGATCCACCAGTCTTCAGGTGCAAACTGGATAATGTGTTTCTTTCCTTTTTCATCAATAGTATAAGATGACAGTAAACCTTTGCAGACAAAAAAAGCTTTGTCACAGATTTCCGTTTCTCGTAAAAGAATAGTTCCTTTCTTTAATTGAAGAGGATGGATTAGGTTTCTTACCTGATCAAACTCACTTTCAGAACCTCTCAACTTGTATAAAATATTATTTTTGAAACTTTCGGACATTTGAATAATTACAATTAATAAATCATTCTAAATATAATCAAAAAACTTTACTTTAATAAGATAGATTCTGAATAACAGACCATTTTTGTCTTAACTGATAAGTTTATTTATATTTGACAATTCAAAAAATAAACTTATAAAAGTAGTATTATAATGTCAGTAAAACCATTTAAGTACCAGGATACTTTTCCATTAGGAAAAGATAAAACAGAATACTATCTATTAACAAAAGAACATGTTTCCATATCCAAATTTGATGGACAGGAAATTTTAAAAATTGCACCCGAAGCACTTACCTTAGTAGCACAACACGCTTTTCACAATGCCGAATTTTTTCTTCGTCCCGATCATCAGGCTCAGGTGGCTAAGATTTTATCCGATCCCGAAGCAAGCGAAAATGATAAATATGTTGCTTTAGCCTTTTTACGAAATGCAGAAATCTCATCCAAAGGAATCTTACCTTTCTGCCAGGATACCGGAACCGCTATCATTATGGGCAAAAAAGGTCAACAGGTCTGGACAGGAGGTAACGATGAAGAAGCCCTTTCAAGAGGAGTTTACAATACATTTATAGAGAATAATTTGCGGTATTCTCAAAACGCACCGCTTGATATGTATAAAGAGGTAAACACAGGCAGTAATCTCCCTGCTCAGATCGATCTGTATGCCGTAAATGGAAATGAATATAAATTTCTTTGCGTTGCAAAAGGAGGAGGCTCAGCTAATAAGACCTATTTATATCAGGAAACAAAAGCATTACTTACACCCGGAAAATTAGAAGAATATCTGATTGAGAAGATGAAATCCCTCGGGACAGCAGCCTGTCCGCCGTATCATATTGCGTTCGTAATAGGAGGAACCTCAGCAGAATCTACTCTAAAAGTAGTTAAACTCGCTTCAACCAAATATTATGATGAACTGCCTACCCAAGGAAACGAAGGAGGACAAGCATTTCGTGATATTGAAATGGAGAAGAGACTGCTCAAAGCAGCACAAGGATTAGGAATCGGAGCACAATTTGGTGGAAAGTATTTTGCACATGATATACGAGTAGTTCGTTTACCACGTCATGGCGCTTCCTGTCCGGTTGGAATGGGAGTTTCCTGTTCTGCCGACAGAAATATAAAAGCAAAAATCAATAAAGACGGAATCTGGATCGAAAAACTAGAAGATAATCCCGGTAAATATATTCCCGAAGAATTAAGAAACGAAGGAGAAGGTAATGCCGTAAAAGTAGATTTGAATCGTCCAATGTCTGAAATATTAGCAGAATTATCCAAATATCCTGTTTCAACAAGATTATCCCTTTCAGGGACCATTATAGTAGGCAGAGACATTGCCCATGCAAAATTAAAAGAAAGACTGGATAATGGAGAAGGACTTCCACAATATATAAAAGACCATCCAATCTATTATGCAGGACCCGCAAAAACACCCGAAGGATACGCCTCAGGATCCATGGGACCCACAACAGCAGGAAGAATGGATTCCTATGTAGATGAACTTCAGGAGAACGGAGGAAGTATGATTATGCTGGCAAAAGGAAATCGAAGTCAGCAGGTAACCGATGCCTGTAAAAAACACGGTGGATTCTATCTCGGAAGTATAGGAGGACCCGCAGCTATTCTGGCACAGAACAGTATTAAAAGTTTAGAGTGTATTGAATATCCCGAATTAGGAATGGAAGCCATCTGGAAAATAGAAGTAGTTGATTTTCCCGCTTTCATCCTCGTTGATGATAAAGGAAATGATTTCTTTGCACAAATAAAACCGACAGCCTGTGTGACCTGTTAAAAGGTTTTCTTAAACAGAATACTAAACTGTAAAACAAAAAGCGTCCAATTGTAATTGAGACGCTTTTTTTTAATTTGTGAATAATCATATTCTCTTTATTTTTGGTTATCTTTATAAAGTATAAACAATTCAATAGTTTTGTTATGGGGATCTTTGTTTTAATCAACTCAGTTATTTTTATTCTTCTTTCATTAATCCATTTGTATTGGGTATTCGGAGGAACAAAATTTATAGATGGAGCATTACCAAAGTATCCAAACGGAAACAATGTGTTTGAACCCGGTAAGATAGGAACAGTATTAGTTGCTGTTGTACTTTTAATAGCTGCTTTTATCACATTGGGAAATCTTGGTGTCTGGGATTCTTTTCTAAATAGAAAAGTAGTACAATATGGTATGTATGTTATCTGTGTTTTGTTTCTACTAAGAGCAATAGGCGATTTTAATTTTGTAGGATATACTAAAAAGATTAAAGGAACTGTTTTTTCAGATAAAGATACTCGATTTTATTCACCATTATGTTTATCTATTAGCATGATAAGCGTTATTATTTTGTTTTTAAATTCCTCCTTTTAGAATTCATAAACCACTAATTAGTTTATACAATCTTATTTTAAATGATTAGCTCTGATATATCGATATTAGTTATAGTTTCTGCAACGAGTGAGTTGTCAGAAAAGACGTTTTCTTGATTTCATTTGAACTCTTACCGAGACGATGTCTCAAATATTCAATTCTCAGAGCTTCATTTTAGTTTTGGGACTTCCTCTTTTTATTTTGTAAATAACCAATTACTTTATCTTTGTATTAAAGTAACTGTATTCCTCAACATCATGATAACCAAAAACACTTATTTCAGGATGCTCCATTACGAGCTTACGAATTTTGTTGAGTGTAGCGATTCGTAATTCGTTGTTGTCTGCTCTGGTTTTTACTAATTCATTTACTGGATGAGTATCATTCTCTAATTCAATTCTCAGATAATAAGCATCCCCAACATAAAACAACCAATTCTCATTATTTCTGATCGCGATACCACAATGCCCGTTAGTGTGTCCGAACAATGGAATAAGAAAAATATCAGTTTCCGGGAGTATATCAATTCGTCTTGCCTCAAAGCCGTACCATTCATCATCCGACGGTTCATAAGTTATAATTTTAGGATGGTGTAACAAAGGTGTTTTCAGATATCTTGGATTATCCGAATTGAAATTGTCATATTCTTCAGTTCCAACATGTACTGTGGCGTTTGGAAAATCAGTAAGTCCACTGATATGATCATTGTCTAAATGAGATATAATACAGTCAGTTACCAAAGCTGGATTTAAACCGAGTTGTTCAATTTGTTGTATTGCCGTCCATTTTTCATTAAAACGAAAACCTACTATATCAATTAGCTCTTGTCCAATTCGTTCCAGAGGTTGCTGCGTATCTAAAAGACCGATTCCGGTATCTATCAGGACTAGTTTGTTTTTGGTTTCCAGTAACAGGCAATGCCCGATGACTCTTATGTCTAAAGAGGATTGGATTTCCACACAATTAAGATGATGTATTTGTATCATGGTTACAATAGTTATAGTTGCTAATGTAAGTAAAATAAGCAAAAATTATTTTATTTCATAATAAAAAGAAGATAATGACATACTTGTAAAATTGAAAACTTCATAACATCTCAGCCCTTTATTTTAACATATCCTAACTTATTATTGAATTTTTCATGGTTTGTAGATTTTAGATTTTTTAAATGTGAAGTAAGTTAGCTTAATACCAGTATTTTATAGGTTTTATTCTAAACAACATCTGTCTGTTTTATAAATACTAATTTTGAAAAATAAAACATTAATGGTGATAAAATTAGTATTTAATTAGTTTTTAGTATATTATTTTATTAATATTGATGTTTTATTTAAATTTTTATATAAAAAATATTTTGTGTAATGTAATAAATATTCTAATTTAAAAAGAAGGAATAATACAAGCATTTGGAAAATCCATGCTCAATTATTTGAATTAGGAGAAGATTCGCAATAGAGGCAGAAACCCTTTTTCAAAGCAAAATAATCAGAAATGTAGTGGATATAGGATGTGTTAATAAGTGTAATAAAAAGATTTTAGATCTTAATTAAAATATGAAAATAAAAAAAATAGTAAACATTCTAATCGTAGATGACCATCCTGTAACGGTCAAGGGCTATAAAGTTGTTTTGGATTCCGATACTCCCGATTATACAATTAAAATAACGACTGCTTTTAATTATAAAGAAGCCTATGCTATTATTACAGATACATTGCATTATAAAAGTTTTGATGTGATCTTTTTGGATAGAAGTATGCCAGTTTATGAAGGTCAGAATATTCATTCCGGTGAAGATCTGGCTGTTCTGGTAAAAAAACACCGTCCGGAAAGTAAAATAATGATATTAACCTCATATACAGAAGCTTTTATTATATATGATATTTTTACAAAAATAAATCCGGAAGGATTATTAATAAAAAGTGATTTTAATGACAGGGAGTTGATTTACGCATTTGATTCCATTATAAAAGGGGCTCAATATCATAGCCCAACCGTAAAAGAAAGCATTCGTATTATGAGTTTAAATGATATTTTTAAGGACTCTGATAATCGTAAAATTGTTGAGCTAATAACAGAAGGTGTAAAAACAAAAGATTTAGTAGATTATCTGCCACTTTCTGCTTCTTCAATAGAAAGAAGAAAGGCAAATATAAAACATACTTTGGGTATTTCAGACGGAGATAATCGGAGTATAATTCTTGCGGCTAAAAAACTCGGATTGATAAAATAAAGCTTCTGTTCTTTCTTTTTTTGTTTGATAAAAACAGACAATACTAATAAAACAGTATAAATTTGATGGTTTTACCGTCATTTAGTAAAATGATATAGACTTATGTTTGTAGTGTTGTTAGCTAACAGAAATAAATTACTCAATAAATACAAAATACTTATAAAAAGTATAACAGTAATTTATTTTGCATTTATCAAAGCAATAGAAAGTCTATTGTAAGGTATTAATTAATTTTTTTTATATTATGAATTTAGAAAAACTAAATTTAGTAGAGCTTAACGCTCAAGAGGTTCAAGAAGTTAATGGAGGTGCAATTTTGACATTTCCTATAACAGGTTTCATACTAGGTTATTTGTACGAAAAGTATGCTTAGATTATTAAAAATTATTTTTAATAATCTAAGCTTTTTATTAACGATTTAAATTTTTTATTATGAATTTATTAGAATTAAATGTAGAAGAGCTAAGTGTTCAAGAAGCTAAAGAAGTTAATGGTGGTGTAATTCCTGCATATCTTGCTTTGGCGGGTGCTGCTTTTTATTTTGGTTGGGAAGCAGGAAGAGAATATGCTCGAAATCATTAATATGTTAATTGAAAATGGAAATACGAAAGTATTTCCATTTCTTTAAATTTTTTACTATCATTGTTTATTATTATTTTAAATATATCATTTTATGAAAAATCTAGCTTTAAGAATCGGGTATTTTGCTAAAGAACAAACTAATAAGTTTATAGTATATCTATTAATTTTATCTTATATTCTATTTTACTTTGGTTTTCAGTTTGGTAGATATTTTGCTTCTTTATAAATCGAGTAATGGCTTGTGAAATTTATCATAAAGCCGTAAAATTTAGCAAAGAAAAAAAACCTTTAATGGATTCTATTCCAACAGACAGTGATATGCTTTCTGTTGGTTTTTTTTAACTTTTTTTTTAAAAGATATTTTTAATAATTAACAATATAGTTTTTGTGTTTGAACTATAAAAAATTACTTTTTCTAAAATGAAATTTAGCTCAGACCCTATTCATACTATTGAAAATCTTATAGTTAGAAATAAAACGAAAAGTTTTTCTATTTATGGGATCGTTTTATTGATTTTTATTATCAGTATTATTTTGTTGCCTGTTATCAAGATTGATATAAGTAGTCAAGGCAGAGGTATTGTGCGCAGTACAACCGATAATGTACCCATAACAAGTCTGGTAAATGGTAAAATCACCTATATTAATATTAAAAATAATACTATGGTTTCCGGTGGTGATACTTTGGTAAAGCTTACTCAGGAAAGCCTTTTGACAGAAAAAATAACGAATCAGGAACTATCAGAAGATAGTCAGGCATTAGTAGATGATTTAGAACAAGTCCTTTTAAATAAAAATAAAGGTCTGAAAACAAAGACACTACAAGAAGACCGGAATAGTTATATTTCTAAAAGAAAGGAATTACAAAGTAAAATAAGTCATGCTAAAATAGGTTATGATCGTTACAAACAGCTGTTTGATAAAGACGTTGTGTCGAGATCTGAATTTGAGAAATTCAGTTTTGATTATACTTTGGCTGTACAGGCACTAATCAGTTTTGATAAAAATCAAAAATCACAATGGTATAATCAAAAACGAGAATTAGAAGAGAAAATTAAAAACCTGCAAG
Source organism: Flavobacterium sp. AK-301 (assembly GCF_058310215.1). Classification (NCBI taxonomy): domain Bacteria; kingdom Pseudomonadati; phylum Bacteroidota; class Flavobacteriia; order Flavobacteriales; family Flavobacteriaceae; genus Flavobacterium; species Flavobacterium sp. AK-301. The sequence continues at coordinate 132,443 of NZ_JBZEES010000004.1, read as the reverse complement.
GAACTATTCAGAAAATTAATGTAGAAACGAAGAACTATTATATCATTGCTCCGATTTCGGGAACTATAGAAAGTTTTTCAGGTATTCAGGGCGGTTCTTTTTTAAATGTTTCACAGTCCGTTGCTATGTTGTCCCCCAACGATAAGCTTATTGTAGAAGCCAATATATCTCCCAATGATATTGGGTTAATACAACAGGATCAACAGGTAAAGTTTCAGGTGGATGCTTTTAATTATAATCAGAGGGGACTCCTTACAGGAAGAGTAATTGCAATAGATAAAAATATAACAATACAGCAAAATGAAACCTTTTTTAAAGTACGCTGTAGAATAGATAATCCTGAATTACAGTTAAAGAACGGTTACAAAGCTTCTGTGTCAAAAGGAATGACCCTGACAGCTCAATTTATGATTACCAGAAGAAGCCTGTTTGATTTATTATTTGATAAAGTGGATGATTGGCTGAACCCAAAAACTAGTAGCCTACAACGTAAAAATAACTCCTCCGGATGGCATCAATAAAAATAAAACAACACGATATAAAAGATTGTGGAGCGGCTTGTCTGGCTTCAATTGGAAATTATTATAAAGTAAATCTCCCTATTGCAAAAATTCGTCAGTTGGCAAATACGGATTTACGGGGTACAAATGCTCTGGGAATTATTCAAGGGGCAGAAAAAATGAGTTTTATAGCCAAAGGTGTAAAAGGGGGTATGGATGTTATTGATAAAATCCCGCTTCCTGCTATTGCTCATGTGGTTATGAAAGATCAATTACAACATTATGTAGTAATTTATAAAGTTACCAAAACGATAATAGAGGTTATGGATCCCGGTTATGGTAAAATGGTAAAATACTCTCATGAAGATTTTAAAAAAATATGGTCCGGAGTTTTAATTCTTTTTGCTAAAAATGATGATTTCAGAACCTATAACGAACAAGTCCCTCCGTTAAAACGTTTTTGGGATCTGATTCAGCCCCATAAAACGATTTTAATTCAGGCATTATTTGGCGCAATAATCTTTACCATTCTGGGGTTGGCAATGTCTATTTATGTTCAGAAAATAACGGACTATGTTTTAGTAGGAGGTAATAGAAAATTACTGAATTTATTAAGTATTGTTATGCTTTTCATAATCCTGCTCCAAGCGTATATTAATTCCAAGAAAAGTATTTTTGTCATGAAGACAGGGCAACTGATTGACGCTAAGCTTATTTTGGGTTATTATAAACATTTGCTACAGTTGCCCCAACGTTTTTTTGACACCATGCAAATCGGTGAAATAACCTCCCGGATTAATGATGCTGTAAAAATAAGAGCCTTTATCAACGATGTAGCTATAGAGCTGATTGTTAATCTATTTATAGTTGTTTTCTCATTTGCTTTAATGTTTACTTATTATTGGAAACTGGCTTTAGTTATTTTGTTGATTATTCCTTTTTATTCAGGGATTTATTTTTTAATGAATAAAGTCAATAAAAAAACAGAGCGTAAATTGATGGAAAATTCAGCCGATCTGGAAACGCAGTTAGTAGAAAGTATTTCCAATATCAGAACCGTTAAGGAATTTGGTATAGAAGAATTTTCTAACCTTAAAACCGAAAATAGATTTGTTAAATTATTATTCACAACTTATAAATCGGGGTTGAATAGCCTTTTTTCGATTGTTTCTACGCAATTTTTAGCTTCCCTTTTTACAATAATTCTTTTGTGGGTAGGATCAGGATATGTTATTGAAAGAGAAATAACAGCAGGGGAATTGTTTTCTTTTTATGCTTTAATCGGTTATTTTACTTCTCCTGTTGCCTCTTTAGTAGGGATGAATAAGACCATACAAAATGCATTAATCGCATCAGATAGACTTTTTGAGATCATGGATTTAGAACGGGAAGAAACAGAAAATAAAGTAGAATTGCAAAGAGAAAATATCGGAGATATAAAGTTTGAAAACGTGAGTTTTAATTATGGCTCAAGAGTTGAAGTTTTTAAAGATTTTAATGTTCTTTTTAAAAAAAATGAAACAACTGCTGTTGTAGGAGAAAGTGGGAGTGGAAAAACTACTTTAATATCCTTATTACAAAATTTATATCCGATTAAAAGCGGGAAAATACATGTTGGCAGTTATGATTTAAATACTATACATTATAAAAGTTTAAGAGGCATAATTGGAGTAATACCGCAACAATTAAATTTGTTTTCCGGAACTATTATTGATAATATTGCGTTAGGAGATTCTTTTCCTGATATACATCGTGTTTTAGATTTGTCAAAACAGTTAGGAATAACGGAATTTGTAGAAAAACTTCCTAATAGTTTTGGAACAGAAATTGGAGAGAATGGAACTTTATTATCAGGCGGACAGAAACAAAGATTAGCGATCGCCAGAGCCTTATATAAAAATCCTGAAATATTACTAATGGATGAAGCAACATCAGCCTTAGATACTAATGCTGAACAAATCGTAAAAAAAGTAATTGATGATTTTAAGGCTAAAGGAAAAACAGTTATTGTAATAGCACACCGACTAAGTACAATTGCAAACGCAGATACTATCTTAGTAATGGAAAATGGTTCTATTGTTGAAAGTGGAAATCATCAGAATTTATTACTAAAAAAAGGAAAGTACTTTGAATTATGGAATAAACAAAGTATTGTTTGAACTATATCTGTAAAATTAAAAAGGTCTCCTAATTTGGGATTGGAGACCTTTTTGTTGTAAAAAAACGAGGGGTATTGATTCTACTGTTAAAAAATAATTTATTCGAATTCTGACGTAAAGAATAACTTTATATTTGGAAATTTAGACTGTGTCATCTGAATTGTGAAATCAGAATCTGCTAAAAATACCAGTTGATTATACTTATCCTTTGCCAGGAATTTTTGTTTTATACGTTTAAATTCTAAGAATTCTTCACTTTTCGGGTCATTTGGTTTTACCCAGCAGGCTTTATGTACCGGGAAATTCTCATAAGAACATTTTGCACCATATTCATGTTCCAGTCGGTACTGGATAACTTCATACTGTAAAGCACCAACCGTTCCAATAATTTTTCGGTTGTTCATTTCCAGTGTAAATAATTGAGCAACACCTTCATCCATTAACTGGTCAATACCTTTTTCCAACTGCTTTGCTTTCATTGGATCAGCATTATTGATGTATCTGAAATGTTCAGGAGAGAAACTTGGAATTCCTTTAAAGCTCATGATTTCCCCTTCTGTTAAAGTATCTCCGATTTTAAAGTTTCCGGTATCATGTAATCCTACAATATCACCCGGATAAGAAATATCTACAATCTCTTTTTTCTCTGCAAAGAAAGCATTCGGAGAAGAGAATTTCAGATTTTTATTTAGTCGGACATGCATATAAGGTTTATTACGTTCAAACGTTCCTGATACGATTTTAATAAAAGCAAGACGGTCACGATGTTTAGGATCCATATTAGCATGGATCTTGAAAACAAATCCGCTCATTTTTGTTTCTGTTGGGTCAACCAGTCTTGTTTCCGATTCTTTTGGTCTTGGAGAAGGAGCAATCTGAATAAAGCAATCTAGTAGTTCACGTACTCCGAAGTTATTTAAGGCTGAACCAAAAAACACAGGCTGTAGCCTTCCTTCCAGATAATCTTCCCGGTTGAACAGAGGATAAACTTCCTGTACAAGTTCTAATTCCTCTCTTAATGTTGCTGCTGGTTTTTGACCTACTATTTTGTCTAATTCAGAGCTGTTTACGTCAGAAAAAGCTATAGTTTCCTCAATGTTTTTACGGCTGTCTCCACTAAATAGGTTGATGTTCTTTTCCCATATATTGTAAATTCCTTTAAAATCATAGCCCATTCCTATCGGAAGACTTAAAGGAGTAACTGCTAATCCTAGTTTTTGTTCCACTTCATCCATTAAATCAAAAGCGTCATTTCCTTCACGATCTAATTTATTGATGAAAATAATGATCGGGATTTTACGCATTCTGCAGACTTCAACCAGCTTCTCTGTTTGTTCCTCAACCCCTTTTGCAACATCAATTACCACAATAACACTATCTACAGCAGTAAGTGTTCTGAAAGTATCTTCAGCAAAATCCTTGTGTCCTGGTGTATCGAGAATGTTGATTTTTTTATCTTTATAATTAAAAGCCAATACAGAAGTAGCTACAGAAATTCCTCTTTGGCGTTCAATTTCCATAAAGTCACTCGTAGCCCCTTTCTTTATTTTGTTATTCTTTACCGCACCTGCTTCCTGAATTGCACCACCAAAGAGTAATAATTTTTCTGTTAAAGTAGTCTTACCGGCATCAGGGTGCGCAATAATACCAAAAGTTCGTCTTCTGTTTATTTCTTCTATAAAACTCATATGTATAAATAAATGGACAGCAAAAGTAATGTTTATTCGTTAAATAATAAATTATTAAAGCTAATGTAGCAAGAGAGTTCTTTAAAACAAGTGTATTATGGTCTTTAAGAAAGAAAATTCATACAAACATTTTCTATTTTTCAATCAAATTTGGTTCAAAAAAAATCTTTTTATTTCATATTTATAAAACTTTGCTATAATTTTTTGTTAATAGTAAAAATCTGTACTTGTATAATGTTTGGGAATTGTTATTTTTGTTCGTTAACAATAGTCCATTTAAAAGATAGTTCCGAAAATCGGTGCACTATACTTTTTTATTATATTTCGATTATTGCAATATTTAATTATTGGAAACAGATTATTAAAACGCAAGAGTTGTTAAATATTGCTGTTTTTGAAAAAGAAAAAAAACGAATTAAATCATAATGCATAAAATCATCTATATAGCGGGATTATTAATAGTAGTTACTTCCTGTGATTTCTTTAAGCCGGCAATAAAACCCGAAGCAGTTGCCAGAGCAAACAAATCTTTTTTATATAAAGAAGAACTAGTAAACCTTGTCCCTAAAGGGGTTTCAAAAGAAGATAGTGTTGTTATTATCAGAAATTATATCGATAGATGGGCAACACAGTCACTACTTATTGATGCTGCCGAGATCAATTTAAGTTCCGAAAAGAAAGCAGAGTTTGATAAACTGATTCAGCAGTATAAAATTGACCTTTATGCAAGAGCTTATATTGAAGAAATAATTCAGAGGACTGTTGATACTACCGTTACTCAGGCTGAATTGGTAAAGTATTATAACGAAAATAAAGAAAACTTCAAAACGACCAGCAGTTTAGTAAAACTCAGATTTATAAATTTAGCAAAAGACAATCCGAAATTTGAAACAATAAAAGCTAAATTTTTGAATTATAATAAAGAAGACCGAAAAATATTAAATACTTATTCAATTCAATTTAATAGTTTTGCGCTGAATGATTCTGTCTGGGTAGATATGGACCAGGTTTATGGAAAATTGCCCTTTATAACATCAGATAACAGAAGTAATTATATTCAGAATGGAAAAACAGTTCAGTATTCAGATTCTCTGAATGTGTATTTGGTGAAAGTGAACAGAGTATTGGATAAAAATGAGGTGAGCCCTTTTGATTATGTGAAACCTACTTTAAGAAAAGTTATTTTAAACAAAAGACAATTAGAGTTAATTAAAAAATTTGAAAAAGATATTACTAATGATGCAATTAAAAACAATATATATGAAATCTATAATTAACAAGGTTTGCCTGATCGTGGGTATTTCTATTGTTTCAATAGGAAATACAAATGCCCAAGAGATTCTTCCAGAGGAAGTACCTCAGGTAAAGGAGCCTGTTCAGAATACTTCAAAACCAAAGATTGATGGCGTTATAGCAGTAGTTGGAGAATATGTTATTTTAGATTCAGATATTGATAAAGCGTATTTAGAAATATCCAGTCAGGGTGGAACAGTAGAAAATATTACAAGATGTGAAATGTTAGGTACTCTTTTAGAGAACAGACTCTATGCACATCAGGCTACTCAGGATAGTATTGTTGTTAAAGATGCCGAAGTTAATGCTATGCTGGATCAGCGATTAGATTATATAGTAGAACAATTGGGCTCAATAGATAAAGTTGTTAAATATTATAAAAAAAACAGTCTGGAGGATTTCAGATCTGAGTTCTTTGATATTATTAAAATGAATAAACTGACAGAGGAAATGCAACGAAAAATTGTAGATGCTGTCGAAATAACTCCTGAAGAAGTAAGAGCTTTTTATAAAAGAATACCGGAAAAAGAGTTGCCTGTTTTTGGTGCAGAAATGGAAGTAGCCCAGATTGTAGTGAATCCGAAAGTTTCCGAAGTAGAAAAACAAAAAGTAATTGACCGATTAAAAGAATTTAAAAAAGAAGTAGAAGAAGGAGCTAGTTTTTTCAGTAAAGCAGTATTATACAGTGAAGACCCAGGATCAAGATCCAGTGGAGGGTATTACAAAATAACCAGAAAAACACAATTTGTAAAAGAATTTAAAGATGTTGCTTTCAGTCTGGCAGAAGGAGAAATATCAGAACCTTTTGAAACCGATTTTGGTTATCATATCATTTATCTGGAAAAGATTAGAGGACAGGAATTAGATGTAAGACATATATTACTGACACCAAAGGTCACAGATGAAGCTTTACAAGAAGCAAAAGAAAAGATTGAACTAATCAGAAAAAGAATTACAGAAGGTGAAATCTCCTTTGCAGATGCAGCACGTGGTTCTTCTGATGAAAAAGAAACAAGAAACAGTGGAGGGATTCTGTTGAATCCCAAAACAATGGAGACTCGCTTTGAATTAACTAAAATGGATCCCGCATTATACAATCAAGTATCCGATCTGAAAGACGGAGCAGTTTCATTCCCTATACTAGATCAGGATCAAAACGGAAGAAAAAGATACAAATTAGTTACAGTAACAAATCGTTTTGAAGAGCATAAAGCAGATTACGCAAAAGATTATATTAAAATAAAAGAGTTAGCTTTACGTGAAAAACAAATTAAAGAGATAGGGAAATGGTCCGCAGAAAAGATCAAAGAAACCTATATAAAAATTAACGGTGAATACAGGAACTGTAAGTTTACCAATAATTGGTTAAAAAAATAATTTGTTATTATGTTTAATGCTGTAAATTAAATTCTGAAGATCAGGATTTGATTTATACACTTTAATATTAAAAAAGAATGTCTGATGTAGCTGCTATAGAACGTTTAGTTCAAAAACAGAAAGAATTAAAACAAGAGATTGCAAAAATTATTGTAGGTCAGGATGCCGTTGTAGATCAGATTCTGCTCAGTGTTTTTTCTGGAGGACACGCCTTATTAGTTGGTGTTCCCGGTCTGGCAAAAACATTAATGGTAAATACTATTTCACAAGCTTTAGGTCTTGATTTTAAACGTATCCAGTTTACACCTGATCTAATGCCTTCAGATATTTTAGGAAGTGAGATATTAGATGAGAACCGTCAGTTTAAGTTTATTAAAGGACCTATTTTCTCAAATATTATTTTAGCAGATGAAATCAACAGAACACCCCCTAAAACTCAAGCAGCCTTACTGGAAGCTATGCAGGAAAGAGCCGTTACAATTGCAGGACATCATCATAAATTATCATTACCCTATTTTGTTCTGGCAACACAAAACCCGATAGAACAAGAAGGAACCTATCCTTTACCCGAAGCACAATTAGACCGATTCATGTTTGCTATTAAGCTGGATTACCCTTCTTTTGAAGAAGAAGTACAAGTTGTAAAAAGCACAACATCTGATTTTAAAGTCACCGTTAATCCATTGTTTACAGCTCAGGAAATCATTGATTTTCAGCATTTGATTCGAAAAATACCGGTTGCCGATAATGTTATTGAGTATGCAGTTACATTAGTAAGTAAAACACGTCCGGATAATCCACTGTCAAATGAGTTTGTAAAAAATTATATTGACTGGGGTGCAGGACCGAGAGCATCACAAAATCTAATTCTTGCAGCTAAAGCACATGCTGCGTTTAATGGAAAATATTCTCCGGATATTGAAAATGTACAAGCAGTCGCAGAAGGAATTTTAAGACACAGGATTATTAAAAATTATAAAGCAGACGCAGAAGGAATTTCCGAAGAAATGATTATTCAGAAATTGCTTTAAGTGCTTCTGAATCCCTTATTTAGAAAGGTTCTTTGTAATAAAACACAAAGAACCTTTTTTCTTTTTAAACCCTGATTTCGAATTTAGCAATAAAAGGATTCTAAAATAATTATTATTAGGTAATTTAATCAAAAAATCATATATTTTTCAATAAAGAGCACTCAAAATACCTTTTTGGCAATAATAATCTTCTGAAAGGTCTCTTTTGCTGAAAATCTTTTAAATATCGGTATTAATATGTAGATTTGTATCCGATTAATGTTTTTAGAAAATACACTTAACATAACTAAATTTTTATTATGGCTTTTGATATTGAAATGATTAAAAAAGTGTACGCTGACATGTCTGTACGTGTTGATAAAGCACGAGAGCTTGTAGGTCGTCCACTAACACTTACAGAAAAGATTTTATATGCTCATTTATGGGAAGGTAAACCCTCACAAGCTTTTACAAGAGGTAAAGACTACGTTGATTTTGCTCCGGATAGAGTAGCTTGTCAGGATGCTACCGCACAAATGGCTTTATTACAGTTCATGCATGCCGGAAAAAACAAAGTAGCAGTTCCTACAACAGTACATTGCGATCACTTGATTCAGGCAAAAGTAGACGCTGTTACCGATTTGGCAAGAGCAAAAACACAGAGTAATGAAGTATTTGATTTCTTATCATCTGTTTCAGATAAATATGGGATTGGTTTCTGGAAACCAGGAGCAGGTATTATTCATCAGGTAGTTCTTGAGAATTATGCTTTTCCGGGAGGAATGATGATAGGTACCGACTCTCATACTGTAAATGCAGGTGGTTTAGGTATGATAGCGATCGGAGTTGGAGGAGCAGATGCAGTAGACGTAATGTCAGGAATGGCATGGGAATTAAAATTTCCTAAACTAATCGGAGTAAAATTAACAGGTAAACTTTCCGGCTGGACAGCACCAAAAGACGTTATTCTAAAAGTAGCAGGTATTCTTACTGTAAAAGGAGGAACCGGTGCTATCGTTGAATACTTTGGTGAAGGAGCAAAAGCAATGTCCTGTACAGGTAAAGGAACAATATGTAACATGGGTGCTGAGATTGGAGCTACAACCTCAACTTTTGGGTATGATGAATCAATGGATCGTTATTTACGTTCTACAGGAAGAGCAGATGTAGCAGATGCAGCAAACAAAGTGGCAAAATATTTAACAGCAGATGAAGAAGTATACGCTAATCCGGATCAGTATTTCGATCAGGTTATTGAAATTAATTTATCAGAATTAGAGCCTTATTTAAACGGACCTTTTACACCGGATTTAGCTACACCGATTTCAAAAATGAAAGAAGAAGCTATTAAAAATAACTGGCCTTTAAAAATTGATGTTGGTTTGATTGGTTCTTGTACAAACTCTTCCTATGAAGATATTTCAAGAGCAGCTTCCTTAGCAAAACAGGTAGCAGATAAGAATCTGACTACTAAATCAAAATTTACAATTACTCCTGGTTCAGAATTAGTAAGATATACTATCGAGCGCGATGGATTTATTGACACTTTTGATAAGATTGGAGCAACCGTTTTCGCAAATGCCTGTGGACCATGTATTGGTATGTGGGATAGAGAAGGAGCAGAAAAAGAAGAGAGAAATACAATCGTTCATTCTTTCAACAGAAACTTCTCAAAACGTGCAGACGGTAACCCGAATACATTAGCTTTCGTAGGTTCTCCGGAATTAGTAACTGCTTTAGCAATTGCAGGAGACTTAGGTTTTAATCCGCTTACTGATACTCTTATCAATGAAGATGGAGAAGAAGTAAAACTAGATGAACCAACTGGTAATGAATTACCTCCAAAAGGTTTTGATGCAGAAGATCCAGGCTTTCAGGCTCCGTCAGAAGACGGTTCAGGAGTTCAGGTAAGAGTAAGCCCTACATCTGAAAGATTACAGTTGTTATCCCCTTTCACTCCATGGGACGGACAAAATATAACAGGAGCTAAATTATTGATCAAAGCTTTCGGAAAATGTACTACAGACCATATTTCTATGGCAGGTCCATGGTTACGTTTTAGAGGACACTTAGATAATATCTCTAATAATATGCTGATCGGTGCAATCAATGCTTTTAATCAAAAAGCAAACCTTGTAAAAAATCAGTTAACAGGAGAATATGCCGAAGTACCAGCGGTTCAGCGTGCATATAAAGCAGCAAACGTGCCTACAATTGTTGTAGGAGATCATAACTATGGTGAAGGTTCATCACGTGAACATGCTGCAATGGAGCCACGTCATTTAGGTGTAAAAGCAGTATTAGTAAAATCTTTTGCCCGTATTCACGAAACGAATCTTAAAAAACAAGGTTTATTAGGATTGACTTTCGCTAACGAAGCAGATTACGATTTAATTCAGGAAGACGATACTTTCAATTTTATTGATCTGAAAGATTTCGCTCCTGCAAAACCATTAACAATTGAAGTAGTTCATAAAGATGGCTCTAAAGACACAATTATAGCAAATCATACTTATAACGAAGGTCAGATTGGTTGGTTTAAAGCAGGTTCTGCATTAAACCTGATTGCCGCTGCCGGAGAAGCAAAGTAATCACTATAAATTGTAATATCAGTAATAAAAAAGCGTTTCGATATTCGGAACGCTTTTTTTATGTAAAATAAAATATAAATGATTAAATCAAAAAAAGCTATTAAGAGGAATTTCTTAACAGCTTTTTTGTATGTCTATAATTACCTGAATTTATTTAAGTACACATTTAAGGTATTCCTGAAGAGTATTATCTCCTTTTTCCTGTAGCTTACTGTAATGTTCATTTGGGAAAAGAAGAAAACGACCTGCTTTCTCTTCCTTAAGCTGGTTGTAAGTAGAATCCGGTATAGGCAAGATAGCATTTATTCCCCATTTGTCAGATCCCAGATCTTTTGAAGCAATTTTTTCCGGTATTTCCAGGTTAATAATACTTCCTTTTTGAGTTTTGAAGAATACTTGATCTCCTTTTTCAAGAGTAAATGCCTGTACAGCTGTAAGGTTTAGTTCTATAAGAGCTGTATCGTTGTTCTTGTCTCTATATAACAGAAAACTTGTAGAAGAGAAAGAGTAATGATTAGCAGCGGAGGTTTCTCCTTTTCTAGAAATTATAAGTTCTCCTTCACCAGATACTTTTAAGGTTTCATTTTGTGTAGCAGATTCTGATTCGTTAAGTATAGTGTTACAGTCCTGAGCTTTAATGATATACGAAACAGATAGTAAGCTAAATAATATGTATTTTTTCATTTCTGTATTAATTTTATGTTAAAAGAATGTTATAGTAGGCAAATATAACAAAAAAAAAATTAAAGAAGTCTGTTTTTATGATACAATGTGTTTTTTTATAAAAAAACTAATCAGTTAATTCTAAAAATGTTTTTTTGATTATGATTTACTCTATTGTAGAGAAAGTTTATCTTTGATAAATAAAATTCTTCAGTAAATCATTTTTACAATCCTTAAAGAACAGTTATAATGCAGGAAGAGGTTAATACTTCTAAAAAAGAACAAAACAAAGGACTTAAGACAACATTTATAGGAATTGTTGCCAGTGGAATATTAGCAGTTGTAAAACTACTGGGAGGTATTTTTGGGCATTCCTATGCATTAATTGCAGATGCAATAGAATCCGGAGCAGATGTACTTACTTCAACATTACTATGGTTTGGTTTAAAATGGTCCACAAAGCCCCCAGATGAAAATCATCCATACGGACATGGAAAAGTAGAAGCTTTAGTTTCATTAGGGATTGCACTGGCGATGGTACTGGCAGGATTTATAATTATTAAAGACAGTATAGAACATATTATACAGCCCCACAAAGTGCCGGCTATCTATACTCTGATAATATTAGTTGTAGTGGTATTTACAAAAGAAATTTTATATCGATATGTACTGAAAGTAGGTAAAGAGCTGAACAGTGACGTTATAAAAGCAGACGCTTCCCATCATCGTAGTGATGCAATAACCTCAATAGCCGCATTTATAGGGATAAGTATCGGTATTATTGGCGGACCCGGATATGAAGTAGCAGATGATTACGCAGCTTTGTTTGCCGCCGGTCTGATTATGTACAATGCCTATAAGATTGCAAGACCCGCAATAGGAGAATTATTAGACGAAACACTAGAACCCGAATTATTAGTTGATATTAAAAAACTGGCAGAATCAGTTCCCGGAGTTGCCGTAGTTCAGAAATGTAAAAGCAGAAAAATGGGAACCGCCTATCATGTTGATCTCCATATCTGGGTAGATAAGGACTTTACAGTAGAAAAAGGGCATACTATTGCACATAATGTAAAAGATACCATTGTTGAAGCCGTTCCTCAGGTAATAGACGTACATATTCATATAGAACCATATTATAAAGACGGATTCCCTAAAGCTGAGAAAAAATGAAAAATAAATTAAGATCCCGAATCACAAATATAGCAGTATTACTTTTTCTAATCCTATTTCTGTTTACACCCTTAGGTACCACGATCAAAGTATGGATTAACAGAATAATTGCCTTTAGTCCTTCCGTAATAGAAAAAACAGATCAGAAAAAAATAGAAAATTACAATTGGAACTTACTAAATGAAAAAGGAGAAACAGTTTCCTTTGAACAATATAAGGACAAGATCATTCTGATTAATTTTTGGGCGACATGGTGTCCTCCTTGTATTGCAGAAATGCCCGGGATGCAGAAACTGTATAATGATTATAAAGAAGAGATTGTGTTTTTGTTTATAGCAAATGATGACGAAGATAAAGTAGTTCGATTTATGGAAAAACATAAGTATACCTTACCCGTTTATTATGTTTACAGCTCGATTCCTGAAGTATTAGAATCCCGTTCAATTCCCACAACGTATCTTATTGACCGATCCGGAAATATTATTGTTGATAAAACCGGATCAGCAGACTGGAACAGTGATCGTTTCAGAAAAGTTCTTGATGATCTTTTAAAATAAATTTTCAGAGAATAACCCCCAAAACATATAGCCATTCGTTTTTCATTACAAGTATAAGGCATACAACTTAAAAGTTTACTACTTTAGTGCATTCTTAAGGATTTTTAATCCTTAATCTAAATTACAATTAGTTGAAATGTCAGAAGAACAAAAAAAAATATTAGAGCAACAGCTTTGGAATATAGCTAATACATTAAGAGGTAAAATGAATGCGGATGAATTCCGAGATTATATCTTAGGTTTCATATTTTATAAATATTTGGCTGAAAAAATGGAAATTTTTGCCAACTCTATTTTAGAACAGGATAATATTCAATTCCGAAATATTCAGGAAAACACAAAAGAAGGTCAAAAATATATTGAAGCAATTAGAGAAGAAGCACTTGAAACCTTAGGTTACTTTTTGAAACCATCTGAACTTTTCGGTGAAATTGCAAAAAGGGGAAACAGCGATACCAATACGTTTATTTTGGAAGATTTACAGAAAATACTTACAAATATTCAGTTGAGTACGATGGGAACACAAAGTGAAGAAGACTTTGATAACCTGTTTGAAGACATGGATCTCAACAGTACAAAATTGGGAAAAACGGCAGATGCCCGAAATACTATTATAGTAAAAGTATTAATACATCTTGATGAAATTGACTTTAAACTGGAACATACTGAGCTTGATGTATTGGGTGATGCCTACGAATATTTGATTGGTCAGTTTGCCAGTGGTGCAGGTAAAAAAGCGGGAGAATTCTATACTCCACAAGAGGTTTCTAAAATTCTGGCAAAAATTGTTACTACAGGAAAAAACAGATTAAAATCAGTATATGATCCAACCTGCGGTTCCGGTTCTTTATTATTGCGTGTTGCCCGGGAGGTAAAAGACGTCAACAATTTCTACGGACAAGAAATGAATCGTACCACATACAATCTTGCCCGAATGAATATGATACTCCATGGCGTACATTATCTAAAATTTGACATTAAGCAAGAGGATACATTAGAACATCCACAGCACCTTAATGATATGCCTTTTGAAGCCATAGTGGCAAATCCTCCCTTTTCCGCTAATTGGAGTGCAAATCCTTTATTTCTGAACGATGATCGTTTTAGTCAATATGGAAAATTAGCTCCGGCAAGCAAAGCCGATTTTGCTTTCGTACAACACATGATTTATCATCTGGCAGAAAACGGGACAATGGCTATTGTGTTACCACACGGTGTTTTGTTCCGTGGTGCAGCAGAATTACATATTCGTAAGTATCTTATTGAACAAAAGAATTACTTGGATGCCGTTATTGGGTTGCCTGCTAATATTTTCTACGGAACCAGTATTCCCACTTGTATTTTAGTTTTTAAAAAATGCCGTGAAACCCCTGACACCATTTTATTTATTGATGCCAGTAAAGAATTTGAAAAGGTCAAAAATCAAAATATGTTGCGAGACGTACACATTACTAAGATTGTGGAAACCTATCGTAATAGAACGGAGATTGAAAAATACAGCCATTTAGCAACTTTAAAAGAAGTTGCTGAAAACGATTATAATTTAAACATTCCTCGATATGTAGATACTTTTGAGGAAGAACCGGAAATCGACATCCAGGCTGTAATGAACGAAATCAAATCTTTAGAAGTCAAGCGAGCCGATCTCGATAAAGAAATTGATGTCTATTTCAAGGAATTGGGACTTGTTTTTTAAGTAAGAGGTAATAAATTATGGGTGAAGAACAAAACATCATTATATATAAAACCCAAGACGGGAAAGTTTCCATTGCTTTGTATGCAAAAGATGGTTCTGTGTGGATGAATCAGAATCAGCTTGCAGAACTTTTTGACACCTCTAAACAGAATATAGGTCAGCATATAAATAATGTGTTAGAAGACAATGAATTAGAGTCGAATTCAGTTGTAAAGAATTACTTTACAACTGCCTTAGATGGTAAAAATGGTCGAAAAAGTGTATCAGGAATTTGATGTTAAACGAAAACAACAACAAGCTGAACAGGTTGATGCAGAGGATTTGGAAGAGCTAAATACCTTGGAAAACGAAGTGAAAAGTAGAAAGAAGTAAATCCTTAATGCTAAAAAAAAAGGTAATTGTATGACTAAGATAACAAAGCAAGATAAAAATATGGGCAATGTTCCTAATTTGAGATTTAATGGGTTTGAGGGAGAATGGGAACTGAAGAAATTGAGGGATGTTGCCAACTTCTATTCAGGAGGAACCCCTTTAACGTTGAGAAAAGAATATTTTAACGGTAACATTCCGTTTATCCGTTCTGGAGAAATTAATTCTAAACAAACTGAACAATTTATTAATGAATTAGGTTTAAAAAATTCTTCAGCTAAAATGGTTGATATAGGAGATATTTTGTATGCACTGTATGGAGCAACAAGTGGTGAAGTCGGAATCAGTAAAATAAAAGGAGCTATAAATCAAGCTGTACTTTGTATAAAGTCAAGTGAAAATCACTATTTTATTTATTCTTATTTATTACACAAAAAAGAATTTATAACAATTACCTACTTGCAAGGTGGACAAGGAAATTTATCAGCAGAAATTATAAAACAAATTAAGTTATCGTTTCCATTAATTCAAGAACAGAATAAAATTTCTAATTTTTTAGAATTATTAGATACCCGAATTCAAACCCAAAACAAAATAATTAAACATTTGGAAACCTTAATTAAAGCACTATGTAATAAGTTATTTTCTCAGAAAGTTAGATTTAAGGAATTTACTAATCAATGGACATTGAAGAGTTTGGGAGATATAGGAGAAACTTTTAATGGTTTGTCAGGAAAAACTAAAGATAATTTTGGGAAAGGTAAATTTTATATTCAATACAAGCAAATTTTTGACTCTTCCAAAATTCAAGTGGAAAGTTGTGGACTTGTAGAAATTTCAGAAAATGAAATTCAGAACATTGTCCAGTATGGTGATGTCTTTTTCACCATATCATCTGAAACTCCTGATGAGATAGGAATGTCCTCAGTCCTATTAAACACAGTCAGTGAAATGTATCTGAACAGTTTTTGTTTTGGATACAGACTTTTATCATTTCAAGTCCTAAATCCGCTTTTTGCAAGCTATTTGTTTAGAAATAATTCCGTTTTTAGAAAAGAAATAGTTAAGCTGGCACAAGGAAGTACTCGATATAATATGTCTAAAATCGAGTTAATGAAATTAACCATTTCATTACCTTGTCCAGAAGAACAAACAAAAATCGCTAGTTTTCTTTCTGCTTTAGACAATAAGATTGATATAGAAACGAACTTTTTGAAAAAATTAGAAGAACAGAAAAAGTTTTTACTACAAAATTTATTTGTCTAAATTTTGCCGATAACGGCAAAATGAAGGTGCTTATAAGTACTTATTTATTGTATATTTGCCGATAACGGCAAATAGTAAAGAAGCTATGAATTCTATTTCAGTAAGTGAATTTGCGAAAAAATGGAATATTCCCGAAAGAACCGTACGGAATTACTGTGCTATAGGGAGAATTCAAGGAGCTTTCCTAACTGGTAAAACCTGGGTTATTCCAGAGAATGCAACAATACCTGAAAAAGGAAATAAGAAAAAATTCAGTAATAACCCTTTACTTAATCATCTCAAAGAGCAAAAGGATATGAAGCTCAAAGGGGGGATTTATCATCGTACACAGATTGATCTGACCTATAATTCGAATCGTATAGAAGGAAGCAAACTTACTCAAGAGCAAACCCGTTTTATTTTTGAAACCAATACTATAGGCATTACCGACGAAAGTGTGAATATTGATGATATTATTGAAACCAATAATCATTTTCGCTGTATTGATTTAATTATTGAAAAAGCAAAATCTAAACTAACAGAATCGTTTATAAAAGAATTACATTTTTTGCTAAAATCTGGAACATCTGACAGTCGAAAAGATTGGTTTAAAGTTGGCGATTACAAAAAGTTGCCAAATGAGGTTGGCGGTAACGAAACCTGCCCTCCAAAAGAAGTTGTTATAAAGATGAAAGAATTACTCTTAAATTATCACAGCAAAGAACAAAAGACCATCGAAGATATTATTGATTTTCATCAGAAATTTGAAATGATTCATCCTTTTCAAGACGGCAATGGTCGTGTGGGAAGATTGATAATGTTCAAAGAATGTCTTGCCAACATAATTGTTCCTTTTATTATTGATGATGAACTGAAATTATTTTATTATCGTGGGTTGCAACAATGGGATAATATTAAAGAATATTTAATGGATATTTGCCTTTCTGCACAAGATAATTACAAAGCTATTCTAAACTATTTTGAAATTGATTTCGAGTAAAGACTTACACAAACAAGTTTTGTAACAAGTACTTTTTCTGACTTTCATATTGAATCAATAATTGTTTTTCAATTTCAATTTTTGTATCTATTGAACAAAGGAATGTTGAAATAACGTTCTGTTCCTTAATCGAAGGAATCTTCACTTTTATTTTTTCTATTGTGGTTTTAGACAGGCTCGGAACACCAGATGCTTCATTATACTCTAACCAATTAATTGTTTGAAAAAGATGAAATATAAACTTTGGAATACAAGATTGAAACGAATGTGTATAAAATAAAGTATCTACAGTCCAAATTTTACCATTGTGATACATCGGTTTGTTAATGGTTCCTTTTCTCCCAATACAAACTGTTTCCCCATTATATAGGTAATCATCAACTGAAGTCATAAAACCTCCAGTTCCAAATACAGGAATATTGCCTGTTTGCAAATGTTTGTAATCTTTACCACTACCAATTTCCAGTATATTTCCAGTTTTTACTTCTATCCATTCCAAAAAATCAGTTCCATCTTCATTTTTAAACCTTAATTTCTGTTGGAATATATCATTTCTGAGATTTTTAATTAGGGACTGATAATGTAATAGTATTTTGTTTTGGGTTTGAATTCTTTCGTCCAACTTAGTAAAAAAAGCAGAAATTTTATTTTGTTCTTTTAATGTAGGGATATTTAGATTTAATATTGCTAGTTGACTTGAATATAAATGTACTACGGAAATTCCTTGCGCTAAATTAGCTATTTCCATTTTCTTTTTACTGTTTAAGTAATAGGATAGAAATACTCCATTATTTTTCGTTTTAATTATATTCAAATCACTTCCTAACACAACTCCTGATTTTAAAACACAAGAAGCTGTTGCAATATCAATTGTTGTCTCTCCAGATGCTGGAATAATAACATCATTTGCTTCACTTAGTGTCAATTTTGATACATCTGTATTGGTTCTTGACTTTATTTCATTGATAGTTTCACCGTAATATGTGTATAATTCTCCATATCTTATACATTCATTAGTACCGCTTTCTTCAATATCACTTTTTGAAATTCCTTTTCCTTTTGAAAATGTAGCAATTTCCCCTAACTTTTTTGTTTCCCATTCCTCCTCAAACCCCTTAAATCTCAAATTAGGAACCTTAGTGAGGTTAAAACCCCAATTCTTTATTTCTTTTCTTTGGGATTCATAAAAATTAATAATAATGAATGAACAAAAACAAATTTTAGAAGTGATTGGTCTGTGGAAAGCAGACAAAAAACAGTATGTGAAAAGATCTAGTTTTTCCGCTTATATGCTCTTGATTGAGAATCACTTGTCTCCCGTCTTTGGTAATAAATATGAGATTGAAGAATCAGATGTACAGGCTTTCGTTTTTCAAAAGTTGGAATCCGGTTTAAGTCAAAAGACAATCAAAGATATTTTAATTGTCTTAAAAATGATTCTCAAGTTTGGAGCAAAGCATAAATGGTTAGATTATACACCATTTGATATCCAATTTCCAACAGAACGGGAAAAATATACTATTGAAGTATTAAGTCGTTCAGATCAGAAAAAAATAATGAAGTATATACAGGAACATTTTACGTTTCGAAATTTAGGAGTTTACATTTGTTTGAGCGCAGGTATGCGTATAGGAGAAGTCTGTGCGCTGACTTGGGAAGATGTTGATACAGACCAGGGCGTTATCAGTGTTAATAGAACGATCCAACGCATATATGTTATAGAAGACGGAAGTAGAAAAACAGAACTCATTCTGGATACCCCTAAAACAAAAAATTCTATCCGTGAGATTCCTATCAGTAAAGATTTATTGAGAATACTTAAGCCCTTTAAAAAAATTGTTAATTCCTCTTTCTTTGTATTAACCAATGATGCTAAACCAACTGAACCCAGAACATATCGCAGTTATTATAAAAATCTGATGAAAGAATTAAAGATGCCGGATCTTAAATTTCACGGATTAAGGCATAGTTTTGCAACCAGATGTATAGAAAGTAATTGTGATTACAAAACAGTTAGTGTTCTTTTAGGGCATTCCAATATTAGTACAACCTTAAACCTCTATGTTCATCCCAATATGGAGCAGAAAAAGAAAGCTATTGAACAAATGATTAAAGCATTGAGATAAGTTTTAGATTATGAATTAGGAGAAATGGAATAAAATGCTTTATTTAGTTAAATCTGTATAGAACTCATTTAAACTTTTATAATTGAGTTCCTATAGATGAAATGAACATAATAAATTCCTAATTCATAATTATTTTGGGCAAGCAGTCAGAACAAGTTTTAGAGGAACAACTCATTATCCAATTACAAAAATTGGGTTATAAATATAGTACTATTACTGATGAAAAAGCTTTATTGGTAAATTTGAAAATTCAGTTAGAAAAACATAATCATATCCGGTTTAGTGATAGTGAATTTGAAAAAGTACTGAATATTCTCAATAAAGGGTCTGTGTTTGAAAAAGCAAAAATACTACGTGAAAAGAAGCATCATATTTTAAGAGACAATGGAGATAACCTTTATTTTGAATTTCTAAATGTCGAGCATTGGTGTCAGAATGAATATCAGGTAACCAATCAAATCACACAAGAAGGTAAATATAAAAATCGTTATGATGTAACCTTGCTTATCAACGGTTTACCTTTAGTTCAAATCGAGCTAAAGCGAAGAGGTCTGGAAATGAAAGAAGCCTTTAACCAAATTAACCGTTATCAAAAGCATAGTTTTGGAGCAGGTAAAGGTCTGTTTCACTTTGTACAACTATTTATTATTAGCAATGGTGTAAACACCAAATATTTCAGCAATTTCGGTACCCACAAACAAGAATATCTCCAGACTTTTCATTGGACTGATGAGAATAATAATCCATTGAATAACATTCTGAATGGTTTTACTGATGCTTTCTTAGAACCTTGCCATGTCAGTAAAATGATATGTAAATATATTGTACTGAACGAAACCGATAAACGGTTGATGGTACTTCGTCCGTATCAATATTATGCCGTTGAAAGTATTATCAAAAAAGTAACTGAAAACGAAAAATTAAATAATTATAACGTAGAAAAAAACGGTTATATCTGGCACACCACAGGAAGTGGAAAAACCTTAACAAGTTTCAAGACAAGTCAGATTTTATCCAAAATTCCGGCAATCAAAAAAGTAGTTTTTGTAGTCGATAGAAGGGATTTAGATTATCAAACCAATCAGGAATATGATAAATTCAGTAAAGGATCAGTAAGTTCTGCAACCAATACAGATGATCTTATCCGAAAATTCAATGATGTAAATGTTAGTATTATTGTTACTACCATTCAAAAGCTTAATAATGCGATTTCTGACAGGAATCTTACCAAAATGAAATCTATTCAGGATCAACGTATGGTGTTTATTTTTGATGAATGTCATCGTTCTCAGTTTGGCGATACACATAAAAACATTGTTGGTTATTTTTCAAATATTCAATTGTTTGGTTTTACCGGAACACCAATTTTAGTCGAAAATGCTGATGGAGAAAAAACGACGGCAAGTTTATTTGGAAAATGCCTGCATAAATATGTGATTACTGATGCTATACGAGATGAAAATGTATTGAAATTCTCGGTAGAATACATTCAAACATTTAAAAAGAAAGAACATATCATTGATTTGAAAGTAGAGCAAATCAATGAAAAAGAGGTGTTTGAAGCTCCTGAACGTAAAAATGCTATTGTTGATTACATCATTCAATATCACGATCAAAAAACACAAAACAGAAAATTCTGTGCGATGATGTGTGTACAAGATATTGATGCAGTTATTGAATATTATGAGGCTTTTAAGCGTAAGAAATGGAATGGTGAACATAATTTAAAAATCGCAACTATTTTCAGCTATGCTCAAAACGAGGAAGAAATAGAAGAACGAGTTGTTTCCCAATTAAATATGGCAGCAGAGCCACAAGTTGTATATGGCTATAAACCACACCGTAGAGAGCTGTTAGAAAATTATGTACAGGATTTCAACGAAATGTTTGGAATGGCAGAAAACAGTAAAGATAACGAAGGTTTTTACAGTTATTACAATGCCATTGCTAAAAAATCCAAACAAAATGAAACAGATATCCTTTTAGTTGCAAATATGTTTTTGACGGGATTTGATAGTAAATTTTTGAATACTTTATATGTTGATAAAAATCTAAAATATCACGGACTGATACAAGCTTTTAGCCGTACCAACCGTATTTTAGATAAGAACAAAACACAAGGAAACATCGTTTGTTTTCGAAATCTGAAAGATAAAACAGATCAAGCTATCGCTTTGTTTAGTAATAAAGAAGCCATTGACGAAATTATTGTTGAACCTTACGAAGTATATGTAGAGAAATTTAATGAAGTAACTCAAAAGTTATTGGAAATCGTTCCTCAGGTAAATGCGGTAGATAATTTATACACAGAAGAAGATAAACTACAGTTTATTTTAACATTTCGTGCATTAATGCGTTTACATAAAAAAATGAGCCATTATACTGAGTTCACTTGGAATGATCTGCAAATGGAAGAACAGCTTTTTGCAGATTATACCAGCAAATATTTGGATTTAAAAGATACACTTGAACCGAATACCTCTCCAGAAAAAACATCTATTCTGAATGATATAGATTTTGAGTTGGAGTTAATAAGACGTGATACCATCAATGTTACTTATATTATTCAGTTGCTGATTGAGTTCAAGTCAAAACAAAGTACTAAAGATAAAGAAAGTATTGAAAAAGAGATTTCCAATCTATTAAATACTGAAGTATCATTAAGGAGTAAAAGAGAATTGATTGAGAGATTTATTAAGGAAAGTTTACCACACATTGATGATACCGATACTATTCCTGATGAATTTGAAAAATTCTGGAATCTGGAACAGCAAAAAGCACTCTGGGATTTGATTAAAACAGAGAATCTATCCGAAGAAAAAACGGAAAAACTAATAGAAAACTATCTTTTTACCGAGCGAGAACCTTTAAGGAAGGAAATTTTAGCTCTTCGGGTGGAAGGAAGACCTAGTGTGTTGAACGCTAAAGAAATAGGAGATCGAATATTAAATAAGATTTTAGGTTTTGTAGATACTTTTATTAACGGTATATCAGGGAGTTAGTGTAGTGTGAAATGTTGAAAAGAATAGTATCTCTAAAATTAATTTTTTGTGTCAACCTGTTTTATGACATATCTCTAAAGAGTGTCTAATCTTTTATATGTATTGATACTAGTGATAATTACCTTTAATATATTCCTCTATCCTAACAGGTTTTTTTTAACCTGTTAGGTATTATTTAGATAATCTATAGTTGATAGATATAGTAAAATATTTATATTTTCTCTCAAAAAAAGTTGTGTCCAGATGGTAGGTTTTAGGACGAGACAAACGATAAAATAAAAAAGCCCATTTCAGATTTGAAATAGGCTTTAATAAAAATGATATAATATTTTTTGAATTGTGTAATTATTGTATTCCTTAATCTATTTAGTCGAAAAGATCTAAAAAATCAAACAATCCAATAATCAATACTAATAATACGTATAACGTCTTACTTTTGATATATATTTTGCCAGACGAATTACCTGATGGCTGTAACCATATTCATTATCATACCATATATATAATACAATGCTTTTTCCGTCAGCAGAAACAATAGTAGCATTACTATCATAAATTGAAGGAGCAGAAGTTCCTACAATATCAGAAGAGACCAGTTCATTGTTCAGTGAATATTTGATTTGTTCCACCAGTTCTCCTTCCAGAGCGTAATGTCTCATGATAGAATTGATCTCCTCAACACTTGTTGGTCTTGATACTTCCAGATTTAAAACCGCTAAAGAACCATTTGGAACCGGAACACGGATTGCATTAGAAGTTAGTTTTCCTTCTAGCGAAGGCAATGCTTTTGCAACTGCTTTACCTGCCCCTGTTTCAGTAATTACCATATTCAGAGCAGCAGCTCTTCCTCGGCGGTATTTTTTGTGCATATTGTCTACCAGATTTTGGTCATTCGTATAAGCGTGAATAGTTTCCAGATGTCCTTTTACAACTCCCAGAGTATCCTCTATTGCTTTTAATACCGGAGTAATTGCGTTGGTAGTACAAGATGCAGCTGAAAAAATATCCACTTCATCCGGATTATACTCTTTCTGGTTTACTCCATGTACGATATTTGGAACCCCTTTACCCGGAGCAGTAAGTAAAACTTTACTTGCCCCTTTAGAAGTTAAATGTCTGCTTAAAGCTTCCTCAGTAGTAAAAGCACCCGTATTATCGATAATTAGAGCATCTTCAATACCATATTGAGTATAATCGATTTCTTCAGGTGTATTAGCAGAGATTATATGAACCGTTGTTCCGTTAATCAGCAAAGCATTATTTTCCGGATCAGCTGTTACTGAACCTTGGAAATCACCATGTACAGAATCATAACGTAATAATGAAGCTCTTTTTTCTAAAATAGTAGTATCATTTTTATCGCGAGTAACAATAGCTCTCAGACGCATCTGATTTCCCGTACCCATTTTTGACATTAATTCCCGTGCCAGTAAACGTCCTATTCTTCCAAAACCGTATAATACAACATCTTTAGGTTGGAATCCTTTAGAATCTTTTGCATTTTTTAATTTATCAATAACAAACGCTTTCGCATCATTATATTTATTTTGTTCCAGATGAAATTCATAGGTTAATTTTCCAATATCCAGTTTAGAAGGAGGAAGGTCAAGAGATAAGATTGCTTTTGCAATTTCTACAGAGTCAAAAACAGAGATTGGTTTCTGAACAAATTCACCTGCATATTCATGCAGATTGATAATGTCGCTTACATTTCTGTTGATTAGTTCATTTTTGAATAATACTAATTCAATAGATTTGTCAAACCACAGATCACTTATGATCTTGATGAATTCTACACCGGCTCTCCTTCTGTTGGCCTGAAAAGAAACTTCTTTTTCGTATAAAACGTTGCTGTTCATAAAGTAAAAGAATTAAAATAGTTATTGTGTGTTGTTTTCTGGCGCAAAAGTACCCATTTCAAACGTTTTCGTGAAGTCTTTTGTCAAATAAATTTGATTTATAAAGAATAACCCAGTTTCTTTAGATTGGGTATCAGAATTAAATAAATTTTTTATTGAATTTATAAATATAAAATGTTTCAAATCCAATAACGAACAACCAACAGAATACTGAGAACTGTGACTGAATACTTTATATCTTTCTTTTTGTCTCTTTCTTCTTTTTTCTAATTTTTTTAAAAAAGATAACGTTCCAGTTCACCATTTTTATTTAACATTTCGATTTTTGTAAGTGTATTAGGTTGCTTTTTGTTTAAGAGATCAGAAACCGTTTCAATATCTTTGATCTTAACATTGTCTATAGATAAAATAATATTTCCTACCAAATCTTTATAGCTTGAATTAGCAACACTCTTGATTTTTACCCCATAATTGAGATTAAATTTTTTCTGATCACCGGAATCAATATTTTCTAGTGTTAATCCGTTAAAATCATAAGTAAGAAATTCTCTTTTAGAAAGAGTAACTGCGACTGTTTTTAGTTTACCGTTTCGAATAAAAGTGACATTTACCACATCGTTAGGACGTTTAGTGTTAATATAACCGGATAGTTCAGCATAAGAAGTAATAGCAGTTTCATCTATTTTGATGATAATATCTCCTTTTTTGATTCCCGCTTTTTCCGATCCTGAATTTTTAGTTACCCCATTAATATAAAAGCCCTGTGTTTCTGATATTCCCAGTTCTTTTGACACAACACTGTTTAGTTCACCACCCTGTACGCCCAGTATACCTCTTTGTACATTACCAAATTCCATAATATCCTCAATTATTTTTCTGGTAATATTAGAAGGAACCGCAAATGAATACCCTATATAAGAACCCGTTATAGAGGATATCATTGTATTGATTCCTATCAGTTCCCCGTTAGTGTTGACCAGTGCACCTCCACTATTACCCGGATTTACAGCTGCATCAGTTTGTATAAAAGACTGGATATCACTTTGAACTGCCACTCCCAGAGTTCTTGCTTTTGCAGAAACAATTCCTGCCGTTACAGTAGAAGTCAGATTATATGGGTTTCCAACGGCTAATACCCATTCTCCGACCTTTATATTGTCTGAATCGCCAAAAGTGGTATAAGGTAGTTTTTCTCCTGTATCGATCTTTAACAATGCAATATCCATTTTAGAATCCGTTCCTATCAATTTTGCTTTATAGGATTTCTTATTGTTCAATGTAATTTCTATTTCAGAAGCATCCTTAATAACGTGATTGTTGGTTACAATATAACCATCTTCCGAAATAATAACACCCGAACCTGTTCCCACCTGTGCCTGTTGCCCCCCTTTATAACCATAGAAAAATTCTAATAAAGGATTAGTACGAGTTGTCATATACGATACGTTCTTAACGTGAACGACCGAATGTATTGTTTTCTCTGCCGCTTCCGTAAAATCCAGTGTTTCAGGAGATAATCCAACAGGTCGGAGTTTCTGATCGCTTGTTGTTATTGAGTTTTGTTTTTGTAGTACTGTGTCCTTTTCGAAAAGCAGCTTGTACGCTCCCAACGTGATAACACCACTTAACAAGGATACTAGAAATAAATCAAGTATTTTCTTCATAATTAAAATAATAAATTAGTTATTTAACAGTAAAAATAAAAGTTGTTATTGTTTTATTAAAATGGTTTAACGCTCAGTTAACAATCATTAACCTTTCATTAATATTTGTACTTTTGTAGGATATAAAACAGATTATGAACATTACTTTTTATAAATATCAGGGAACAGGAAACGACTTTGTTATGATTGATAATCGTAAGCAGGAATTTCCAAAAGATAATACTCAGCTAGTTGCTAAATTATGTGACAGGAAATTTGGAATTGGGGCAGACGGTCTTATTCTTTTAGAGAACGATGCAACCGCTGATTTTAGAATGGTTTATTATAATGCAGACGGAAATGAGAGTTCGATGTGTGGTAATGGAGGAAGATGCCTTGTTGCTTTTGCAAAAGCATTAGGAGTTATTCAGGACAAGACGACATTCATAGCAACTGACGGATTGCATAATGCAACTGTTTTAGAAGACGGTATCGTTTCACTACAGATGAAAGATGTAGAAGAGATCAATACATTTCCGAACTATACTTTTTTAAATACCGGTTCACCCCATCATGTTGAAATAGTAGAAGATTTGAAAAACTGGGATGTAAAAGGAAACGGAGCTGCTATACGTTATGGGGAATTATATGGTAAACCCGGAAGTAATGTGAATTTTGTTTCCCAGATCAATGAAGATACTTTTGCCGTGCGTACTTACGAAAGAGGAGTAGAGGATGAAACACTGTCTTGCGGAACAGGAGTAACAGCCGTTGCAATCGCTATGAAATATACCGGAAAAACAAAAGTGCATTCCGTTAAGTTAAATACAGAAGGAGGGCGTTTAGAAGTTTCATTCCGTCAAGAAGGAACTGTTTTTTCAGATGTTTTTTTGAAAGGACCGGCTACATTTGTTTTTAAAGGAGATATAAAATGCTGACTTTACAAGGGAATACTATCTATTTAAGAGCGTTAGAGCCGGAAGATCTGGAATTTGTATATACTATTGAAAATGATCTTTCCATATGGGAAGTCAGTAATACACAGACTCCTTACAGTCGTTTTCTGATTCGGCAATATCTTGAAAATGCACAACAGGATATTTATGAAGCAAAACAGCTGAGACTGGCGATTTGTAAAAATGAAGATTTCTCAACAATCGGATTAATCGATTTGTTTGATTTTGATCCTAAAAATAACCGGGCAGGAATAGGAATCGTTATTCAGCAGGAAGCACACAGAAATACCGGTTTAGGTTCTCAGGCTCTCGAGCTTTTAATTCAATATGCTTTTAGTAAATTAAATCTACATCAGTTATATGCTAATATTGGTATAGATAATGAACCGAGTATCAGACTTTTTACTAATTTTGGTTTTGAAAGTTCAGGTATAAAAAAACAATGGAATCTGGAAAATGGTGTTTATAAAGATGAAGCCCTTTTTCAGCTAATTAATAACCAATAAATAGTATATATTTTGAGTCTAAAGAAAATTGGAACTATTTTTTTAATAGTTTTTGTAACATTCGCATCCGTTTACGGATATATGATTTATAAAGATATTTTCTCTGCAAATACTAAATTTGAAAAAAAAGAAACATTTGTATATGTACCGACAGGCGCTTCATATTCTGATGTAGAAACCATTATTGCTCCGTTTGTAAAAAACATGGATCGTTTCAGAATGGTTGCTAAAAAGAAAAAATATCCAAATAATGTTAAATCGGGGAAATTTCTGTTGAAAAAAGGAATGAGCAGTAACGATATTGTTAGTTCTCTGCGCCGGAATGTTCCCGTAAAATTAGCGTTCAATAATCAGGAAACAATAGAAAAATTTGTTGGACGAGTAAGTTCACAGATTGAAGCAGACAGTATCAGTCTTTTAAACTCCATAGAAGATCCAAAGTTTTTGGCAGATAATGGTTTTACAAAAGAGAATGTTTTGAGTATGTTTATTCCGAATACCTATGAGTTTTTTTGGAATACCTCAGCAGACCAGTTTAGAAATAAAATGGCTAAAGAATATCGAAAATTCTGGAATGATGAAAGAAAAGCAAAAGCAGAACGACAAAATCTGACTCCTTTAGAAGTCAGTGCTCTTGCTTCGATTGTACATAAGGAAACCGTAAAAACAGATGAAAGACCAAGAGTAGCAGGTGCTTACCTAAACCGATTGAAGATAGGAATGCGCTTGGAAGCAGACCCAACTGTTATTTATGCAATAAAAAAAGAATCAAATGATTTTGATACTGTAATTAAAAGAGTATTGTCAAAAGATCTGAAAATTGATTCACCATATAATACTTATTTTTATGGAGGTTTACCTCCCGGACCTATCGCAATGCCGGATATTACAGCAATAGATGCTGTATTGAATCCAGAACAACATAATTATATTTATTTCTGTGCAAGTGTGACTAATTTTGGGTACCATGAATTTGCTTCTACATTAGCACAACATAATGTAAATCGACAAAAATATATTGCCTGGATTAATAAGCAAGGAATTTACAGATAGTTCTCAAATGTTAAATATTTGTTTTATTTCTCTATTTAGAGTTTTTATAAATAAAATAAAGTTCCCTTGATTTATCATTGTTGAGTACTTGAAAAGGGTTGATTTAGAATAGAATATGAGACTTTTTTGTTTTTTGAAAACATTAACATGCTGATTTACAGATTTATAAAATTAGTTGTATCTTTGCCACCGTAGAAATTTCATAATGGGACAGCGTTATGAGAAATCAATATTATGATAAAAAAATGGTCTTATTATTCAGGTTTAATAATCCTGGTAGCTTTCCTAAGTTTAGGATTTAAATCTGTAGAGTTAGAAAAGTATGATTGGTTTCACGTAGACGAAAATAATGCAGTAGAAAGCATTGTTCCGTCAGAAGATGAAATCAAATTTGTTGATTTTGATTTTCCGTTTACAGGAAGATCGTTTACAGGCTTCAAACAAGCTGTTGCAAAAAAAGAGTCCCAGGGACAATATAAATTGATCAATCCTTTTGGATATATGGGTAAATATCAGTTCGGGGGTAGTGCTCTGAGAACAGTTGGTGTCTCTAATAAAACAGCATTCTTGAACAGTCCTAAAATGCAGGAAAAAGCGTTTAAAGCGCTTTTAGCCAGAAATAAATGGGAATTGAGAAAAGAAATAGAAAAGTTTGAAGGAACAGTAATAGACGGAGTAAGAATAACAGAATCCGGAATTCTTGCCGCAGCCCATCTGGGAGGAGCAGGATCAGTGAAAAGCTATTTGAAAAGTAACGGAAAAAGAAAGTTCAGAGATGGTTTCGGAACTTCAATTGTAAGTTACATGGAAAAATTTGGTGGTTATGATACTTCTAATATTATAGCCAATTCACGAGCTAAAGTAGTAATGAATTAATACTACTGCATTTTGTGAATGATGAAGATAGAAGGTCGATTGTGTAAATCGACCTTATTTTTTTTCCAGTCCATAACTTTCATTGTTTTAATGTACTCCGTCGGTAATGTAATATCACAAGCAATACATAGTAAAGTTGAAGGATGTAATATCTGTAACAAATCCTCCGTTAATTTATTATTTCTGTAAGGCGTTTCAATAAAGATCTGTGATTGATTTTTATCCTGAGATAACTTCTCAAAATTCTTTAAAGCCTGTTTTTTCTCTGATTTATCTATAGGTAAATAGCCGTTAAATGCGAAACTCTGCCCATTCATTCCCGATCCCATTAACGCCAGTAATATAGAAGATGGACCCACTAAAGGAACCACCTGAATACCTCTTTCATGAGCAATCTTCACGATTACTGCCCCCGGATCAGCTACTCCCGGACAACCCGCTTCAGACATTAATCCAATATTTCTTCCTTCCAGACACGGTTTAATCATCTGTTCATATTCCGTTATTTCAGTATGCTTATTTAAAGTACTTAACTGTAAAGACGATTGCTGTTTTTCAGGGTGTATACTTTTAATAAACTTACGTGCTGTTTTTTCATTTTCAACAATATAAGTATCAATAAAATCAATAGCTCTTTTTACAGTTTGCGGTAACACATCCATTGGTTCAGAATCACCAAGAGTTATTGGTATTAAATATAGTTTCCCTAAAAATTGGATTGGTTTCATGATATGGCTTATAAAAATTCAGAATACAAAGATACTTTCAAAAATAGAAATTCTATACTCTTTCATTATGATTTTAAAAACTTGTTATTAAACGATGTTAAAACAAATAACTTTTTATGCTCAATAATAGAAGTATCTTATAGGAGATCTGGTAAATAATATTTTGATTTATGGAGTAAATGGAGTATTGTCTAGTTTTTAGAGAATTAAAATACTTATACAGAGCTTTTTTAATTTATCAAAAAAAGAAATGCTTGTGTTTATTCTCTCTAATTAACTTCTACTAGATTATGATACCTTAGTTTGTATTGTAATAAAAATCTTATTTTTTAATAACTAAATTAGTTTGTTTTAATTATGTTTACCGACTGTTCTTAAAAATGATACTATTTAATCTGTTGTGTTGTTTATGTAGGCAGTAGTGTATTATAATAACTAATAAATAAAAAAGAATGAGAAAAATTTTACTCTCAATATTGTTGATTACAACTTTAACGAATTATTTAAATGCCCAGGAGGTGAAATTTGGCGTAAAAGGAGGTTTAAATACGGCCTTTTTAATTAGTAATACAAATGACGGATTAGATAAAAGTCCAAGAATAGGTTTTCATATTGGAGGGCTAGTTGAAATTCCTTTGACAGATGGACTGTCGATACAACTGGAATTGTTGTTTTCACAACAAGGAGTTATTTTTAAAGATTCTGAGATGGTAAATGGGGATAATTCAGATAGATATAAAGTTACTATGAAACAAAATATAAAGTTATCCAATATCAATTTACCAATAATTTTGAGGTATAAAATAATAGATCGTTTTTATGGTGAATTTGGTCCACAGATTGGTTATGTAGTGAGTGCAAAAAACAAATGGAATATTAAAGGACCCGGACATAGTGAAAGTGTAGAGTTTAATATGCTTGAAGAAGGTTATTTTAGCTTTTTAGGAGATACATATAAACATGAAAAATCAATTAATCAGTTGGATATCAGTTTAAATATTGGTGCGACTTATGAGTTGGAAAGTGGAGTCTTTTTTCAAGGAAGATATAATATAGGTATGACTTATGTAAACAAGAAATCTCCCAATAGTCTTGATAATAATTTTCGTTATATGAATTCCGTATTACAGTTTTCTTTAGGGTATAAATTCTAAAATAGAATTTGATATACTGCTTTAGTAAAATGTTTTTATGTCTAACCGATTTTTAAAATCGGTTAGACATAATCAAGGTAAAGATTAGTGATTTTTCTTGCTTTAAAAGATAAATTCCTATAAAAGTAAAAAAAGATATCTATTATTTAGAATGAATATAAATAATAGATATCTTTATGGAATAGTAATTCAAAACAAAAAAATCATGAGAAATAATATACTATTCTTATCGCTTTTTATTATTCCTGTTATTTTATTATCTTGTTCAAGTTCAAGTGATGATAATTTAAAAACAATAAATTTATTACCTGTTCAGGGAGTATATGAATGGAACTTCGAGATTCCAAATATAAGTAAGCAGGTTTCTGTTCATGCCTTTTATAAGGATTCAATCAAATATAATATGATTGGAAGTGCTTATACTAATGAATATATGCAGATTATAAAAAAATATGATTCGAAAGAACAAAGATGTATAAGTATAGGAAAGGGGGGAGGGAAAGATGGTGTATATTTTTTAATGTTTTTTAAAGATATAACAGACTCTACTGTAACTATTTTTAAAAAACAATGTACAGACCTAAACGAAGCAGAAAGCTTCCCTATGCCGTCGGCTGATGCTCAGGAAGATCATGGTTGGAACATTTATCATAAAAAATAAGACAGGAAAATAAAATAAGATATTCTTTTTGCAATACTGAAGTTATGTTTACAGAGATATATGCTTAAAGAGTATCTTTTTCAATTAGTTTTTTAGTAATAACATCACAAACCTCATTCAGCATAGTATATACCGTTTCAAATCCATCTTCTTTACCAAAATAAGGATCCGGTACATTTCTGTTTTCATCAATAAATAATTCATTAAGAATCATTTTGACTTTCTTTTTGACTTTTTCATTTGGAGCTAACTGGATAACAGCGTGATAATTTTCACGATCCATTACATAGATATAGTCAAATTCCAGAAAATCAACAGAATTGAACTGACGACCGATAAGAGAAGAGATGTCGATTCCTTTCTTTTTAGCAATAGCAATAGCCCTTTCATCGGGATGTTGTCCAACATGCCAGGCACTTGTGCCGGCAGAATCTACCATGAATTTATCTTTAGGTAATTTAGATTGTAAAATACCTTCTGCCAATGGAGACCGACAGATATTACCTAAACAGACCATTAAGATTTTAGTAATCATATTATATTATAGAGATAGTTTTTTATTGATATCGTCAACAAATTTTTTGAACTGTTTGTCGGTAGCAACTAAGTTATCGACAGTCTTGCAGGCATGTAATACAGTAGCATGATCACGATCACCAATTTGGGAACCAATATTAGCTAAAGAAGCCTTAGTATATTTTTTTGCGAAGAACATTGCCAGTTGTCTTGCCTGTACAATATGACGTTTTCTTGTCTTCGATTGTAGGACTTCTAAATCCAGTTGAAAGTAGTCAGAAACTACTTTTTGAATATAATCAATAGAAATTTCACGTTTTACGTTCTTAACAAATTTTTCTACAATTTGTTTTGCCAGCTCTATTGTAACTTCTTTTTTATTAAAAGAAGACTGAGCAATTAAAGAGATAATAGCTCCTTCAAGTTCTCTTACATTTGATTTAATATTTCTGGCAACATATTCAATGATTTCTTCCGGCATTTCAACACCATCACGATACAGAATGTTCTTTAGTATAGAAACTCTGGTTTCATAGTCCGGTTGGTGCAATTCGGCAGAAAGTCCCCATTTAAAACGGGATAATAAACGTTGTTCAATATCTTGCATATCGACAGGAGCCTTGTCAGAGGTTAATATAACCTGTTTACCGTTTTGATGCAAGTAGTTAAAGATATGAAAGAACACATCTTGTGTACCTGTTTTTCCGGAAAGGAACTGCACATCATCAATAATCAGAACATCAATTAACTGATAGAAGTGAATAAAATCATTTCTTGTATTTCTTTTTACAGAGTCAATATATTGTTGTGTAAATATTTCAGCAGAAATATATAAAACGGTTTTTTCGGGGTATTTATCTTTTATTTCAACGCCAATAGCATGTGCTAAGTGTGTTTTTCCTAACCCGACTCCTCCAAAGATAAGTAATGGGTTAAAAGAAGTCCCTCCTGGTTTATTAGCAACAGCCATTCCTGCAGATCTTGCTAATCGGTTAGCATCTCCTTCCAGGAAATTATCAAAACTGTAATTGGCATTTAATTGAGATTCTATTTTTAAGTTTCTGATTCCCGGGATTATAAAAGGATTTTTTAATTCCGGGTTTTTATTATGTAAAGGAACATCAACTTCCTGTGGTTTAACAGGAGATCTGTGCGCGCTTGGTAATTGTTCTGTAAATGGTTGTTTATTGCCATAAGTATTCTCCATTTTAATTTTATAGAGTAACTTTGCATTTTTACCAAGTTCTTTAGTTAATGCTACTTTTAGTAGTTTTACATAATGTTCCTCCAGCCATTCATAGAAAAATTTACTGGGAACTTGAATGTACAATGCATTATCTGTAAGCTCAACTGATTTAATCGGTTCAAACCAAGTTTTGTATGCTTGATCTTGAATATTGTCTTTGATAAAAGACAAACAGCTTTCCCATACTGATTGTGCAGTTTTGTTCATGAATTCAAGTTTATAATTGTTAAACAAAGAATAGTCTTACTAAAAGAGGGGTGTAAAAAGTACTACTCTTCTAGACAACAAATATGGGGCAAATTTCTTTAAAAAAAAATCTTATTGTGGTTGATTTTGAGGAAAAAATATCGTAAGTAATTCTTTTTTGAAAATAAAAATAAATTAACAAAAAATATATGAAAATAGATGAATTTAAAGTTAGGGTTCGTTATGCCGAAACAGATCAAATGGCAGTTGTATATCATGGGAATTATGCTCAGTATTTTGAAATGGGGCGCGTGGAGTGGTTGAGAAAGCTGGGGGTTTCATATAAATGGATGGAAGAAAGCGGAATTATGCTTCCGGTTGTTTCATTGACTATGAATTATAAAAAGCCGGCTCGTTATGATGACCTTCTTACAGTTAAAACAATTTTCAAAAGTCAGACTTCAGTTAAGATCGAATTTGATTATGAAATTTATAATGAAAAAGAAGAGTTATTAACAATTGGAAATTCTGTTTTAGTATTTGTTGATATGAAAACCGGAAAACCAACTCTTCCTCCGGAATATGTAAAAGAGAAATTAAAAGAGTTGTAATGTTTGTATTATTCTTTTAATTTTATTTCAATTTCATACAAATTATTAAAAATGTCGAAAACCATTTCGGCATTTTTTTTTCGGGTTGTAATTTCAATTTTACAACTCATTTCCATTTTCTGATCTGCAATTTCCAAATTCTTTTCTTTTATAACACGCATAACCTTATTCATATTCTTATAATCAAAATCAAGAATATAGTGAATGTTAATTGTCTTTTCGATAATATCAGCGTTTTCAAGTGTCATTTGTGCTGTTGCTTTATAGGCTGTTATTAATCCGCCAACGCCAAGTTTAATACCGCCAAAATAGCGTACAACAACAATAAGTACATTTGTTACTTCAAAAGATTGAATTTGACCGTAAATAGGGGCGCCGGCACTATTGCTGGGTTCGCCATCGTCATTTGCTCTGAAAGAAATCTTTTCGGTGCCAATCTGGTAAGCATAACACCAGTGTCGAGCATTATGATGTTGTTTTTTCAGATCTTCAATAATGATTTTTACCTCATCTTCAGACTGAACAGGGTAGGCATAGCCAAAAAACTTACTGCTTTTATCTTTGTATAAAACTTCTTCTGAAGGAGTTTCTAGTGTTCTGTAAGTGTCTTTAATTTCCAAAATTCGTTTTAGTTAAACCAATAAAAAGAGTAAATATAATTGTTAAGTACAAAATGATGTTCTATAGGGTTTTTATAATTAGAGGAGTATTATTTTTTTATCAAATAAATGAATAACATCTTCTTCGCCAACCTGCAAATTCCAGACCTGTAAACCAAGTGTCTGAGCTATATCCGTATTGTCTTTATTGTCATCCACAAAAAGAGTCCTGTTTGGAGATAGTTCATGTTTCTGAATGATATAATTAAAAATTTCCGGTTCCGGTTTTCTCATGCCCATTTCAAATGAAAAATAGACTTTTTTAAAGCATTGGTAAAAATCTCTGAAAAAAGCTTGTCCGACTGTTTGTTCAAAAGAATCAATATGGATCGAATCAGTGTTACTGAGTAGGAACAGATCGTATTTATCAGATAGTTTTTCTAAGAATTCAAGACGATATAACGGAAAATCGGATAAGAGTTTGTTCCATGCGTTTTTAATCGCTTCAGAGCTCACGTTTGGGATTTGTTGCTGAATACCTTTTAGGAATTTTTCTTCTGTTATCTTTCCTTTTTCGAATTTTCGATTTAGTTTTTCTAAATCTGCATTCCATTCTTTAAGTCCCAGTTTTTTGAATTCCTGCGTTGCTGCTTCTTTATCAAGGTTGATAAAAATATCTCCAAAATCAAAAATTATTGTATTGATCATAGTTTCTATAGATTAAAAGTTCATCATCGAGAAGGTTTTGTTTTGAAATATATTCAGAATTTAAAACAGGAGCCTTAGTGCCTTCTTTGAAGTTTATATTTCCCTTAAAAACCCTTGCTTCATCCCAGATACCGGAATCAATAAAAGTTTGTAAAGTTTGTCTTCCTCCTTCTATGATAACGGATTGTATATTTTGTTTATATAAAATTATTGTAATTTGTTCTATTATAGAATCGGCAAAAGAGATTGTTTCATAGATACAGTTTTCTTCGGATTTTTTGTTTTGTTCTGTAATAAATATTGTTTTGACCGTGGTGTCAGAAACAAAACTTTCCTTAGGTAATTTTAAATTTCGGTCTATTACTATTCGAACAGGATTGTTTCCGGTCCAGTCTCTTACATTTAATTTAGGATTATCATCCAGTACTGTTTTTGTTCCTACCAGAATAGCCTGTTCTTCGCTTCGCCATTTATGAACCAGCTGACGAGAATAAATATTGGTGATCCAAATTGGTTTTTGTTCTTTCTTTGATAATGGACTTATGAACCCATCCTTGCTTTCTGCCCATTTCAAAATAATATAAGGTCTTTTCTGCCGGTGAAAAGTAAAGAATCTTTTATTTAGTTCAATACATTCTTTTTCTAAAATACCAATAGTAACATTTTTACCCGCTTCAATTAGTTTTTTTATTCCGGTTCCCGCTACTTTAGCAAAAGGATCCATAGTTCCGATAACCACATTCGGTATTTGTTGCTGAATGATCAGATCACAACAGGGAGGTGTTTTACCAAAATGGCTACAGGGTTCCAGACTCACATAAATAGTGGCACTTTTTAATAATTCTTTATCTGCAACAGAGTTTACCGCATTGACCTCAGCATGTGCTTCGCCTACTTTTTGATGCCATCCTTCCCCTATGATTTTATTATCATAGACAATTACACTACCCACAAGAGGATTTGTATAGGTTGTTCCCAGTCCGTTTTTAGCTAATTCTATACAGCGTTTTATATATTTTTCATGTATCTCCACTAAACAAAAATAATATATTCTGATAACAATATGTATTATAAATAAAGAATACATAAATTTAAAAGAACTTGATTTTTTATAGTTGCTTTTTGAGTAGATTTTTTAAACTATATAATCAGATTTCCGTTAACCTAATTATTTTTTTATTTGTCTGTATTAATAATACATTTTTATATTTTTGTTTGCTTTAATATTAAAATTTTTAGATTTTGATATTAATTTTATTTTATTTTTAGTCATAATGTTTTTGTTTTTTTATATATTGCCAACTGAGTTTTGTATAGATTAGTTCGAGATATATTTCTTTTCTTTATTATTTAGCTACTACAAAAAGAATAGTTTCAATTGACCATATTACATAATTTATTTTATGTTCTTTAAAGAAACATTAAAGAATAGAATAACGCTAAAATAAAACTAAAATCATGGCAAATTTTTTAAAACCATCTGCTCATAAACCACTTTTACCGGAAAATAAAGTTGATAAGGAATATAAAAGACTTCGTTGGCAGGTGTTTTTTGGCGTTTTTATTGGATATGCAGGTTATTACTTGGTAAGGAAAAATTTTTCTTTAGTGATTCCTGACCTTATAGAAATGGGGTATTCAAAAACGGAATTAGGAATTGCAATGTCAGCAGTTTCTATAGCTTACGGGATAAGTAAGTTTGTAATGGGGAGTGTTTCAGATAGAAGTGATGCTCAAAAATTTCTTGCTTTAGGATTGTTTTTATCTGCAATTGTTACATTTATGTTTGGGACAATACCTATTCTGACCTCTAGTATAACTATTATGTTTGTGATGCTTTTTGTTAGTGGATGGTTTCAGGGAATGGGGTGGCCTGCTTGTGGACGAGTAATGGTACACTGGTTTTCGACTAATGAGCGAGGAACCAAAATGTCAATTTGGAATGTAGCTCATAATGTAGGTGGAGGAATCATTGGACCATTAGCTATTTTAGGAGTTTTTATTTTTGGTGATTGGCAGAGTAAGCTGTATTTCCCGGCTATTATAGCAATGTTTGTAGCTGTAATTGTTTATCTGTTAGTTCGTGATACACCACAATCTTGTGGTTTGCCTAATATAGAAGCGTATCGTAATGATTACCCTTCTACTTATACAAAGGATTCAGAGAAGGAACTTACAACCAAAGAGATTTTTTTAAAGTATGTTTTAAACAATAAAGTTTTATGGCTAATAGCCTTTGCTAATGCTTTTATTTATTTAGTAAGGTATGGAGTCCTTGATTGGGCACCCGCTTATCTCGAAGAAGTAAAAGGTTTTTCAGTAAAAGAAACAGGATGGGCTTATTTTTTATATGAATGGGCAGGTATACCGGGAACTTTGCTTTGTGGTTGGATATCAGATAAAGTGTTCAAAGGTCGTAGAGCACCGGCAATAATTATTTATATGTTGTTGACAATGTTTGCTGTCATATTATACTGGAAAAACCCGGCAGGTAATATTTGGATTGATAATATAGCATTGATAGCTATCGGGTTTCTTATTTATGGACCTGTTATGCTTATTGGTGTTCAGGCTCTGGATCTTGTTCCTAAAAAAGCAGCCGGGACAGCAGCCGGCTTAACAGGGTTGTTTGGATATTTAGGTGGAGCTTTATTTGCGAATATTGTTTTTGGTTTTGTAGTTGATAATTGGGGATGGGATAGTGGATTTCTTATTTTGATAATAGCCTGTCTTCTTTCCATAGTGTTTATTTCATTCACGTGGACAAGAGAGCAAAAAGAAAGTTCTGTACTATAAAATTAATTTATGACTAAATTAAATACCATTATACTTATGACTAAATTAAATTTAATTAAAAAGGAGTTTTTTTATTTATCCATTCTTGTTTTTGGATTTTATTCATGTCACAGGGACCAATCAGATAGATCAGATATGAATATAGCTAAAGAAATAAAAGTAAGAACATTGAATTCTGAAATGGAGAAAGTAAGAGATTATGTTTATCAGAATGCTGTTATTGCACATCGTGGCTCTACCTATTGGGCACCGGAAGAAACTGAAGCAGCTTTCAGATGGGCACGTCAAATAGGGGCAGACTATCTTGAAATTGATATACAAAGAACAAAAGACGGAGTGTTGCTGGCATTACACGATGATAATCTTCAACGAACATCTAATATTGGGAATGTATTTCCTATCAAACAAGATTTTTATGTATATGACCTTACATTTGAGGAGATTATGAAATTGGATGCAGGTTCTTGGTTTAATCACGCTTCTCCAAATCAAGCCAGATCTTCATTTTCCGGACAATATATTTCTACACTAGAAGATGTAATTAGGATAGCAGAAGGAAAACGACTTGCCCGAAATGTTGACGGAACCCGAAAATATACCAGAGATGCAACTACCGGACAATATACATTTTATTATGAACCTGATCCTGCAGATAATGGTAATCGTCCGGGGGTATATATTGAAACAAAAGAACCATGGATGTTTCCCGGAGTAGAAAAAGATATTTATAAGGAACTTGATCGCTTAGGTTGGAATAGTATTACAAATCCACAAACAGATACGGAGTATTTTAAAAACGGAAAAGTAAATACCGGAAATACAAATGGTCGGGTTGTATTACAAACTTTTTCTTCAAATAGCTTACTTGAAATCGAAAAAAACTTTCAAGGTAAAATTCCGGTTTGTTACCTGTTGTGGGCTCATTCTGAGTTTCTAAAAGTAGGTGCTCCGTTAGAATATGCCGCCGCGATTAATTTTGCCGTTGATCACCATACGCATTATATCGGTCCGTCTATAGCGGGTGCTCCAAATAATTATTCAGATCTATTATTATTATGGCAGGCCAAAATGGCTCACAGAGCAAAGTTAAAAGTACACGCTTATTCGTTTGATTCTCGCGTACAAATGGAGAAATATTATGGTTTATATTTTGGAACTGAAAAGGGTGAAGTTAAAAACAAACCATTGACTGATGCTATGTTTACCAATAGATCGGAAATAACAATTGATTTTTATAAAACTCAAAAAGTAAGACCGAATAACATTTCGGGAAATGATAAACATCCCGAAGAAATCTTAGAGGAGTTAGGGTATACAAAATAAGTTCATTCCATTTAATATAATATTATGAAAAAAACAAGTTTAATAATAATTGTTTCATTTTTAGGTTTTGGAAGTTTATTTGCTCAGAATGATTCTGATAGTGAGACAAGCGTAATAAAGTATAATATAGAAGATCAGGATATAGTCATTAAAGTAGGAGGGCGGGTATCTTTTGAGGGGGTTCATTACATTAATGATAAAATGGATATGAGTTCAGGTGCTCAAATAGGAGAAGCACGTTTAGGTGTATTTACATCTTTTAGTAAAGATATAGATGTTAAGCTGGATTTAGATTTTGCTTTTAGCAATATGGTTTTTAGAGATATTTTTGTTCGTTGGAATATGGTTCAAAATGCATCGCTGAGAGTTGGTCATTATATAGCTCCTTTTTCAATGGAGCGAACAGCCAGTACCGTTGATCGTTTTCTGATTGGACCGGCAGCAACAGTTAATGCCCTGACTTTAGATCGTAGAATTGGAATTTCATATCGTATTTATAATAATAATTTTTGGAGTGAAGCTGGTGTTTTTGGAGGGAATATAAATCAAAAGAAAGAAGGAGATGATTCATGGGGAGTGAGTGGGAGATTTATTTTTAATCCTCAAATAGTTGGAATGATTTTTCATATCGGAGGAGGAGTGTCGTATCGTACTTCAGACCCAAATGGATTTGATGAAGGAGATGATGATTATAACAGAATTATTCGGTATTCGTCAAATGCAGAAACTACTGTTGATAAAACAAAGATTATTGATGCTAAAATTGAACATGCAAAAGATGAGTTACGATTCAATACAGAAGTATTATTGGTTACCGGTAAATTCTTTGTACAATCTGAATTTACATCTGCTAAAGTTACTAGAAAAAGAGATAATCAGAAACTATTTGAGAACCAACTAGGAGGGATGTGGAGTTTTCCTACTATTGAAGCATGGGAGAGATGGTATGGAAAAGATCTTCGGGATTTATCGTTCAAAGGGGTTTATTTACAAGTAGGCTATTTGATTAGGGGTGGAAAATATAACTATGACCGATTTCAGGCTATAAACAGACCCTGTAGAGAAAAGGGAGCTATTGAAATAATTGCTCGTTATAACTATACTGACTTAAATGATATTGATGGAATTTGGTACAATGGTAAGTTTTATGATCCCGACAAAGGAGTAGGGATTGACCCTCCAAATTTTAACTATAGTATGGCTGGAGGACGAGTAAATTCATATACTTTTGGAATGAATTATTACTTTAATAAATATGCTCGATTCATGGTTAATTATGGCTATCAACATCTTGATAATCTAAATTTTGAAGATAAATATTTACATATATTGCAATGTAAATTACAGATAAGTTTTTAAGAGTTCGTTCTAAAGAAAGGACACATGAGTAATATCAATGTTTGTTAAGAGTCTCTTTTTTGCCTATACTGTATAGTATTCAGACAATAAGTACTTCAACCCCCATATCTTCAAGTGTTTTTACCGTTTTTTCATTGACCATATTATCTGTTATGATCTGATCTACTGCGTCAAAAGAACAAATGCGACCAAATCCTTTTCGTCCGAATTTAGAAGAATCGGCTAATACAACAGTACGTTGAGCTGCGGCAATCATTAGTTGATTTACATTTGCTTCCATAAGATTACTTGTGGTACAGCCATATTGTACATCAATACCATCAACTCCTAAAAAAAGCTGACTACAGGCAAACTGAGAAAGCATATGTTGCGTGAATGGACCGTTTACAGAAGTAGATGTTTTTCTGACAATCCCTCCAAGCTGTATAACATCGATCATTGGTTTTTCTATAAGAGCCATAGCTACATTCAGTGCAGAAGTAAGTACAGTAAGTTGCTCCTGTGCTTCTATTGCCTGTGCCATATAAAGAAGAGTTGTTCCCGAAGCCATAATAATAGCATCATTAGGACTGACCAGACTTGCCGCTTTCTGAGCAATTCGAAGTTTCTGAGCAACATTTATAGTTTCCTTCTGATAAACATGTATATCCTGCGTATAAGGATTTGTTTTAGAAACATTTCCGTGCGTTCGAAAAAGAAGCTTTTTGTCTTCAAGAAGTTTCAGATCCTTTCGAATCGTTACAGATGAAACTTCCAGTTCATTACTAAGATCAATAACACGTATTTCTTCTTCCTCTTCAAGACGTTTAAGAATGTAAGCATGACGTTTATTTATTGAAAATGATTTCATTTTGCTTTATTTAGAAATGACTTATTAATGCAAAGATAGTAAATAAGGAGTGTCTAATATGAAAAATAAGGTGTGTTTAAATTTTGAATAAAACTATTTTATATTTAAATAATTGATTTTAAAGAAGTATTTTTTAGGATTGAAAAAATTTTGTATTAAAATGAAAACAACTATATCGAAATCAAAAGCAATTAAAAAGAAACAAAAAGAAACAAAAAAATAGTATTTAATAAAAAAAATATTTAGCTTTGTTATCAAATAAAGATAAATTAAGTATAAATACCATATTGTTATGAATAGAGAACATAGTATCGAAAGGATAAGTAAGGAAGAGATTTGGGATTTTGTGATTATTGGAGGAGGAGCTACAGGATTGGGAGTTGCTTTAGATGCTGCTTCAAGAGGATATAAAACAGTATTATTTGAGCAGTCCGATTTGGCAAAAGCAACCTCAAGTCGTAGTACTAAATTAGTGCATGGCGGAGTGAGATACTTAGAACAGGGAAATATTTCTCTTGTTCGTGAAGCGTTGAAAGAAAGAGGTTTGTTACTGAAAAATGCACCTCATCTAACAAAGAATATGTCTTTTATTATTCCCAATTATACCTGGTTTGATAATGTACTCTATACCGTTGGACTTACCTTATACGATCTGTTGGCAGGAAGATTAAGCTTAGGAGCATCAAAAT
This sequence comes from Flavobacterium sp. AK-301, assembly GCF_058310215.1. Classification (NCBI taxonomy): domain Bacteria; kingdom Pseudomonadati; phylum Bacteroidota; class Flavobacteriia; order Flavobacteriales; family Flavobacteriaceae; genus Flavobacterium; species Flavobacterium sp. AK-301. Next base: position 89,675 of record NZ_JBZEES010000004.1, on the reverse strand, counting down.
ATCTTAATAAAAAGAAAGTAAAAGAATATTTACCTACCATAAAAGAAGAAGGATTAAAAGGAGGGGTTTTATATCATGACGGTCAATTTGATGATTCCAGACTGGCAGTAAATATTGCACAGACCGCTATGGAAAAAGAAGCCGTGATCCTTAATTATACCAAAGTAGAAAATATACATAAAGATGCTTTCGGCAAAATTAATGGGGTAGAAATAAAAGATATTGAAACAGGGTTATCCTATCAGATAAAAGGTAAAGTAGTTATCAATGCTACAGGAGTATTTGTGGATGATATCATTAAAATGGATAATCCGAAAGCAGGGAAAATGGTTCGACCAAGTCAGGGGATACACCTTATGCTGGATAAATCGTTTTTACCCTCAACCAATGCTCTGATGATTCCGAAAACAGATGATGGACGCGTGCTTTTTGCAGTGCCATGGCACAATAAAACGTTAGTAGGAACAACAGATACATTGAGAGATCATCCGGAATTAGAACCTCATGCTTTAGAACAGGAGATTGAATTTATATTAAATACAGCCGGACGTTATCTGGATAAAAAACCTACCCGTAAAGATGTGTTGTCAGTATTTGTAGGACTAAGACCATTAGCAGCACCAAAAGGAGAAGGTAAAAAAACAAAAGAAATTTCACGAAATCATAAAATAATTGTATCTTCTACTGGTTTAGTGACTATTACAGGGGGGAAATGGACTACTTACAGAAGAATGGCAGAGGATACTGTAAATAAAGCAGTTGCTACTGTCGGATTACCATTTAAAGAATGCGTTACAGAACATTTAAAGATTCATGGTGCTCCTAAAGAAGCAGTTTCTGCTAAAACAGCGCAAGATCCGGGCCAACCTTTTATAAAAGAAGATCGTTTATATGTTTACGGTTCCGACAGAGAAGCAATAGAACAATTTATGAAAGAGAGATTGGAGCTAACTGAGAAACTGGTACAGGAATATGATTATACCAAAGCAGAAGTCGTTTGGGCAGTACAACATGAATTTGCTCGTACTGTAGATGATGTGTTGGCAAGACGATGCAGAATGTTGTTCCTTGATGCAAATGCAGCCGTTAAAGCAGCACCTGTAGTAGCTCAGATTATGGCAGAACTATTGAACAAAGATCAGAACTGGATTGAAGATCAGGTAACAGAATTTACGACTTTAGCAAAAGGATATATCCTTTAATAAATACAGAAGAGATACTGTTATCCGTATCTTAAACACAATTATAAAAGACTAGAATATGGCTGATAACAAGAAGAAATATATATTAGCATTAGATCAGGGAACAACCAGTTCCCGCGCAATCATTTTTAATCATGGCGGTGAAATAGTAGCCGTTTCACAACGTAGTTTTGAACAGATTTTCCCAAAACCGGGTTGGGTAGAACACGATGCTTCCGAAATTTGGTATTCACAATCTTCAGTAGTCGCTGAAGTTATTGCAAAATCAAATCTTACAGGGCTGGATATTGCAGCAATCGGAATTACCAATCAGAGAGAAACAACTATTGTATGGGATAAAGAAACAGGTATTCCCGTTTACAATGCCATTGTCTGGCAGGATCGGCGTACTTCCAGATATTGTGACGAATTAAAAGCGAAAGGATGGGAAGGTAAGATTCATGAAAAAACAGGATTAGTTATCGATGCTTATTTTTCTGCAACCAAACTAAAGTGGATTCTTGATAATGTAGACGGAGTAAGAGAAAGAGCAGAAAAAGGAAAATTATGTTTTGGAACGGTAGACAGCTGGCTGGTATGGAAATTGACACGAGGTAAAATGCATATTACAGATGTTTCCAATGCCAGCAGAACAATGCTCTTTAATATTAATACTATGGAATGGGATAAAGAGTTAATGGAGCTTATGAATATTCCCAAAAATATGTTGCCTGAGGTAAGACAAAGTAGTGAAGTATACGGAGATGCAGCTACAACTTTATTTTCCACAAAAATTCCCATTGCCGGTATTGCCGGAGATCAGCAGGCTGCTTTATTCGGGCAGATGTGCGTAGAAGAAGGAATGACAAAAAATACTTATGGCACAGGATGTTTTATGCTGATGAATACAGGTAAAAAACCCGTTCTGTCAAAAAATAATTTACTTACTACAGTTGCCTGGAAAATTAACGGAGAAACAACATATGCTTTAGAAGGTAGTGTTTTTGTAGGAGGAGCAGTAGTACAATGGCTGAGAGACGGATTAAAAATTATCAGGACAAGTAGTGAAAGCGAAACACTGGCAACCAGTGTAAGTGATAATGGAGGAGTATATTTTGTACCTGCATTAACCGGTCTTGGAGCGCCTTACTGGGATCAGTATGCCAGAGGAGCCATATTTGGAATTACAAGAGGTACAACATCAGCACATATTGCCAGAGCAGCTCTGGAAGGGATTTCTTTTCAGGTACTTGAACTGTTATTAGCAATGGAATCTGATGCCGGTAAAAAATCAACAGAACTCAGAGTAGATGGAGGGGCAGTAGCAAATAATCATCTGATGCAGTTTCAGGCAGATATTTTCGGTAGTAATGTAGTTCGTCCTAAAACAATGGAGACTACCGCTATCGGAGCAGCTTATCTTGCCGGATTAGCAGTAGGGTTCTGGAAAGATATTGAGGAGATCAAGAAACAATGGACAATAGACAGAATATTTAAACCGGAAATGGACGAAGAGGAAGGTAAAAAGATGTTGGCTTACTGGAAAAAAGCCGTTGATCGTTCTAAAAATTGGATTGAAGACTAGATTCGCAATGGTTGGATATTATTTTTGTTCGGCGAAGTGAATAGTGTAAAATCTGAAAGCTTTTCAGCTGAAATGATTTGATTATTAATGAAATAAAATGTGAATAAACTATGAATGTATTTTTGTCAGAATTTATAGGAACAGCGGTTATGATTCTATTAGGGAATGGAGTAGTAGCAAATGTTATCCTGAATAAAACATACGGTAATAATGGAGGTATTATAGCTATTGCAACAGGATGGGCTTTTGCCGTTTTCTGTGCAGTTGTTATAGCACAGCCTAGTGGAGCACATCTTAATCCGGTAATAACATTAGCAATGGCTTATCATGAGAGTTTATCCTGGAATCTAGTTCCTAGTTATATTTTGGCTCAAATAACAGGAGCAATGTTAGGTACTACAATAGTATGGATTATGTATAAGGATCATTATGACGCTTCGTCTGATAATCCGGGTGGACAGTTAGCTACTTTTGCTACAAGTCCGGCAATTCCGAATATTTTTAGAAATATTTTTAGTGAATTAATAGGGGCATTTGTTTTAGTTTCTGTTGTGTTATGGGCTGGTACAGACGGTAATGCCGGTTTGGCTTCTTTAGGACCTTTAACGGTAGCAATAACAGTATTTGCTATAGGATTATCATTAGGAGGAACAACTGGCTATGCAATTAATCCGGCAAGAGATTTGGGACCACGTATCATGCATACAGTATTACCAATGAAAGGAAAATCAAATTCTAACTGGAGTTATGCATGGATTCCCGTTGTAGGTCCTGTAATAGGTGCATTATTAGCCGTAATCGTATTTGAATGTCTGCATTAATATAACAATGCAATGATTTATTAATGTAGCAATTTGAATGTACTGACAAAGTCTGTTTTGTTGTTGAATGTTTTGTTTTTTGTTTGTTTTTCAGACTTGAGTATTCAGTTGCTACAGTATTAATTTATATTAATCTATAATTTTTCAATTATCAGATTCATTATTTAGTTTACAGGTTTTACTTAACTTTGTATCTAAATTTTTCTATAATGCTGATTAAAGAATACAGAGCCCATTTTATTAAGCAGTTAACTTCTTTATATGGAGTTGATGAAGCTGAAAGTTTTTTTTATCTCATTTTGGAAGAGTTAAGAAATATGAAGCGTATTGATCTGGCTTTACAGCATGAAGCCGTTTTTACATCAGAAGAGGTGAAGAAATGGTCTTTTTTTCTTGAAGAGTTGAAACAAGAGCAACCCATTCAGTATTTGTTAGGGAAAACTTCCTTTTATGGTTTAGATTTTGAAGTCAATAGCAATGTGCTGATCCCAAGACAGGAAACAGAAGAACTGGTAGAATGGATCATTACAGATAATGAATATAAAGAAATTAATATTCTTGATATAGGGACAGGAAGTGGTTGTATTGCAATTACTCTTGCAAAGTTTTTACCAAAAGCAAAAGTATATGCAATAGATGTGTCTGGAGAAGCTTTAAAAATAGCCAGGAAAAATGCTTTATCTAATGCTGTAGAAGTCACTTTTATTCAGAAAAATATATTAGAAGTAAAGGATCTCCCTCAAAAATTTGATGTGATTGTTTCCAATCCGCCATATGTCAGAGATTTAGAAAAACAGGAAATCCGAAATAATGTGCTTGAGAATGAACCCCATCTTGCGTTATTTGTAACAGATGAAAACCCTTTGATTTTTTACAAAAAAATAACAGAACTAGCACAGACTAATTTTGATCCGAAAGGAATTTTATATTTTGAGATCAATCAGTATCTGGGACAGGAAATGATCAATTTACTGTCAGATAAAAACTTTCAAAATATTCAGTTACGTAAAGATATTTATGATAATGACAGAATGTTGAAAGGAGAATATTCAAAATAGATTATTCATATCTTAAAGCCTCAATAGGATCTAAATAAGCAGCTTTGATTGCAGGGTATAGACCTGAAAATATTGCCACTAAAAAAGTTGTAGCTATTGCAGCGAAAATAGCTATCCATGGAATAATAAAGCTGAAGTTCAGAACAATAGATATAAGTAGACCGATTAGAATTCCTAATATAATACCGACGATTCCTCCCAACTGACCTATAATGATTGTTTCTGTAAAGAATTGTGAAGCGATTGTAATTCTTTTTGCTCCCAGTGCTTTTCTGACTCCAATTTCACGTGTGCGTTCCGTAACAGAGACAATCATGATGTTCATTAAAGCAATAGAAGAGCCAAAAATAGTAATAACACCAATTACCCAAGCCGCAATATTTAGATAACTGGTAATAGATAAGATACGATTAATCAGATCATCACTTCTGACAATTCCAAAATTATTATCTTCAATAGGATTTAATTTTCTAACCTTTCTCATAGTGATTGTTGCGTGATCTATTGCTTCATTCAATAGTTCCTTTTTATCAACCATTACACTTACGGTATAATTTATTTTTGGAGCAGAAAATAAAGAACGGGCTACCTGAATAGGAATCAATACCCTTAGGTCTTCACTATTTCCAAAAGTAGAACCTTTCTCTTTTAGTACACCAATAACTTTAAATCGGGCACCGCGAATAGAAATTGTTTTATCAATAGGATTTATATTTTTCAACAGTCCTTTTTCAAAATCAGAACCCACTATACAGACATAGTTGTTGTTGCTAATATCAAAATTATTGAAGTTTCGTCCTTTTACAGTTTCCAGACCGGAATTAGGTAAAAAATACTCATCAACACCAACAATGGATATTTCAGGATCCGTTTTTTCTGCTTCATACTTTACCTCTGCTTTTGATGTTGCTGTAAAAGAAACAGAAGTAGTAGTAAAAGGATAGATGTAATTTTCTTTAAAATCTTTCGTTTCAGGATAAGTAATGACAGGATTCACTATTTCTCTTTCATTTCCGCCATGAGTTTGTGTAGTAAGTTCATATTGATTGATATTGAAAGTATTGGCTCCCATAGAAGCAAAATCAGAAGAAAGAGTATGTTCAAGTGCCGCAACAACAGTTAAGATACCTACCAGAGCTGTAATTCCTATTCCAATAATTAGTACCGTTAAAATGGTTCTTAATAACTGACTTTTGATAGAACCAAGAGCAATTCGGGTATTTTCTTTAAATAATTTAAACATAAATCCTATTTTATGGCTCTAAAGTACAATTATTTTTTTATTCCGATTGTTGGATTTTTAGATTATTCGATTGTTCGAAGCTCTGCAAAGCTTCCGACTTTGTAAGAGTGTTAAAAGGTCTCCTGACCTTTGTAAATACTGATAATAGATATTTATAACGTCAGTCAGAGACTGACCGACATTTTCACAAAATCAGAGATTTTGCGAAGCAGGGACTTTATTTGTTTCTTTGTTCTTGTTTCTAAATTTAAAGTCGAATAATCATTTTTATTACTGCTCAAAAAATATGATATTTGTAATTACACATAGAATTATAGAAAAATGGCAAAACCAAGTATTCCAAAAGGCACAAGAGATTTTTCACCGATAGAAGTAGCAAAACGTCAGTATATTGTTCAGATTATAAAAGATAATTTTGAAAGGTATGGTTTTCAGCCTATTGAAACACCATCATTTGAGAATTCAGAAACGTTGATGGGTAAATATGGAGAAGAAGGAGACCGATTGATTTTTAAGATTTTGAATTCCGGAGACTATCTTAGTAAAGCAGATGATGCAGTATTACAGAATAAAGAAAGTAATAAACTGACTTCGTTTATTTCAGAAAAAGCATTGCGTTATGATTTGACAGTTCCTTTTGCCAGATATGTAGTACAACATCAGAATGAGATTGTATTTCCGTTTAAGCGATATCAGGTACAACCGGTTTGGCGTGCTGATAAACCACAAAAAGGACGTTTCAGAGAGTTTTATCAATGTGATGCAGATGTTGTTGGTTCAGTTTCTTTATGGCAGGAAGTAGAATTAGTACAATTATATGATGCTGTTTTTACTACTTTAGGTTTGGAAGGGGTAACTATTAAACTCAATAACAGAAAAATTTTATCCGGAATTGCTGAGGTAATCGGTGCAAAAGATAAGCTGATTGATTTTACAGTTGCTTTAGATAAGCTGGATAAAATAGGAGAAGAAGGCGTGAAAAAAGAAATGATTGAAAAAGGGATATCTTCGGAAGCGATTACTAAAATTCAGCCTCTTTTTAATTTTACAGGAACAACTACAGAAAAATTAGAGAAACTTTCTCTGCTTTTATCTTCTTCAGAAGAAGGAATGGAAGGGGTAACCGAATTACAGTTTATATGTCAGAATATTAATATTCTTGGTTTGGGAACATCTATTTTAGATTTGGATGTGACTTTAGCTAGAGGGCTGAATTATTATACAGGCGCTATTTTGGAAATTGCACCACCAAAAGAAGTTAGTTTGGGATCAATAGGAGGAGGAGGTCGTTATGATGATCTGACCGGTATTTTTGGTTTAAAAAATGTTAGTGGCGTTGGGATTTCATTTGGATTAGACCGTATCTATCTTGTTCTTGAGGAACTGAATTTATTTCCGGAAACAGTTACAGCAACTTCTAAAGCATTATTTCTGAATTTTGGAGATAAGGAGGCTCTGTATAGTATGCAGGCAATTAAAAAACTGAGACAGGTTGGAATTAATGTAGAAATGTATCCGGATAGTTCGAAAATAAACAAACAGTTTCAGCATGCAGATAAAAGAGGGATTCCTTTTGCTGTAATTGTTGGTGAAGAAGAAATGAATCAGAATAATTATAAGATTAAAAACTTAAGCTCAGGAGAGCAGATAACAGTTGATTTCGGAGGCTTACAGGAAGCATTAAGCGAAGGATTGTAAACGCTTTTACAGTCGAGAAGAAAGAGTCAAGAAGAAAGACTGAAAATAAAATAGTTACAAATTCTGTAAAATTTAATATATTAGTATTACTTACTAAAAGTAAAGCCCTCTGAAAAACTTTTCAGAGGGCTTTTTGTATTGAAAAATATTTAGTGATTACAGAATTATATCATTTTCAAATTATCCGAATTTCCAAATCTTCAAATTCTTTCTTCTTGACTCTTGATTCTTTTATCTGATTAGACATTACCATCCTTTGATTGCACCACCTTTAAATTCTTTATTGGCAACTTCATTTACTTCTTCTGATTGGTATGATTTTACAAATCGTTGAATTTTATCGTCATTTTTATGTTCTTCTTTCGTTACAATAATATTCACATAAGGAGAGTCCTTATCTTCAACAAAGATTGCTTTGTCTAATGTGTAACCTGCGCCTACAGAGTAAGTATTATTAATTACTGAAAGGGCAACAGTCTGGTCATCTAATGATCCGGGAAGAAGACGTGATTCCAGCTCCACGATCTTTAATTTTTTAGGATTTTCAATAATATCTGTTATTCTTGGAAAAATCCCAACGCCCTCTTTTAGTTTTAGTAGTCCTTGTTTTTCAAGTAATAATAAAGCTCTTCCGCCATTGGTTGGGTCATTTGGAATAGTCACACTGCTTCCTTCTTTTAAATCTTCTATTGTTTTTAATTGTTTAGAGTAAGCTGCTATTGGGAAGATAAAAGTTTTTCCTACAGTAGCGAATTTATATCCTCTTTGTGAAGATTGACCTTCTAAGAAAGGCTGAGTCTGAAATACATTTACATCTATATCCTCATGATTCAATGCTTCATTAGGAATTATATAGTCACTGAAAGTCACTAATTCCACTTCCAGATTATATTTTTCTTTTGCAACTTTTTTTGCTACCTCTGCTACATTTGTTTCCGGTCCTGATATAACACCTACTTTGATATAATTAGGATCTTCTTTTTTAGAATTACCACCGCAGCTTAGTAGACCAAACAGTAGTGTAAGAGCAACTAATTTTCCTGTATTTTTAAATTTTTTCATAATTAATTATTTATATAGTTTTATCTATGGTTAACTTTTTTTGAGACGTAATCTCCTATAAATTGTATAATGAATACAATAATTATAAGTAATATTAAAACAGTATTCATAACTGCAAAATTATAATTTACGAAGCCTTCATCATAACCGATTTTACCTAATCCTCCGGCTCCAACAACTCCACCCATAGCAGAATAACCCACTAAAGTGATAAGTGTTATTGTTACACAGTTTATAATTCCGGGTAGGGCTTCAGGTAGCAGTACTTTTGTTATAATTTGTAATGGTCTGGCACCCATTGCTCTTGCTGCTTCAATAAGACCATAAGGGACTTCTGATAAGCTGTTCTCTATCATTCTGGCGATAAACGGAGCAGCGCCTATACTTAGAGGGACTAGAGCAGCTTCTACACCAATTGATGTACCTACTAAAAGTCTTGTGAACGGGATAATCCAGACTATAAGTATAATAAAAGGAATCGCTCTGAAAATATTTACAAAGAAAGACAGAATTGAGTTTATAACTTTATTCTCTAAAATTTGACCTGTCTTAGTAGTGAATAATAAAATGCCAACAGGTAGCCCTAAAATAAATCCAAAAAGACAGGAGATAAAAGTCATAATAAGAGTTTCACCTATTCCTTTAATTATTAATGAGATCATTGCTTCAGACATAACCTAGTATTTTTACTTTAATATTCTTTTCTTTAAATAAAGCAATTGCTTTATCTCTGTTTTCTTTTTCTCCGGAAAGTTCCGTTAGCATAAATCCAAACTTCACTCCTCCTACATAGTCCATTTGTGCACTAATAACATTAGTGTCTACTTTAAATTGTTTGGCGATTTCAGATAATACAGGACTGTCCGCAGATTTTCCGGTAAACTCTAGCTGTAAAAGAGGATTTCCATGTTTAGAAGAACCGTTTATACGTTCTTTGTAATCATCGGGGATTTCAAGATGAATAGTTGATTCTATAAATTGTTTTGCTAGATCTGTTTTCGGGTGGGAAAAAATAGCACTTACCTCATCTTTTTCGATTAGTCGTCCTTCACTAATAACAGCTACTTCATCACAGATTTGTTTTACAACATCCATTTCATGGGTAATAAGTAAAATGGTTATTCCTAAACGTTGATTAATGTCTTTTAGTAAAGACAGAATGGAGCGTGTCGTTGCAGGATCTAGAGCAGAAGTTGCTTCGTCACATAAAAGTACTTTCGGACTATTTGCCAGAGTTCTTGCTATAGCAACCCTTTGTTTCTGTCCGCCTGATAAACTGGTTGGGTATTCATTTTCTTTATCACTTAGACCCACTAATGATAATAGTTCTGTTACTCTTTTCTGTATCTTAGCTTTAGGAGTATTACTTAATTCCAAAGGAAAAGCAACATTTTGGGCAACCGTTCTGGAAGATAATAGATTAAAGTGCTGAAAGATCATTCCTGTTTGTCTTCTGACTCTGATTAGTTCTGAATGTGATAGTTTCACAAGATTATCCCCGTCTATTATAATATTTCCAGAGGTTGGTTTTTCCAATAAATTTACACAACGAATTAATGTGCTTTTTCCGGCTCCGGATGCTCCTATTATCCCAAAAATTTTACCTTTTGGTACATGTAGTGAAACATTATCCAACGCTGTAATAGCTCTCTTTTTCTGATGAAAAGTTTTGGTTACATTTTCTAATTGAATCATTTTTATAAAATCGTATTTTTAAATATAAAAAAACCTCTGCACATAGAGTATGCAGAGGTTTTACTTTAATTTTCTATATTCTTAATTAAACAATAAAATCCACTGCGTAAATCCCTTTACACATTATCATTGAATTCATATTGCATAATTGTTTTTTCATTTTTATTTTGTACTTCTTTTTTAGAATCAGCTGATGACAAAAGTAAAAAATATTTGCTATAATATACTATTCAGCGTAATAAAATTGTGACTTGTGTTTTATAAAAATAAAATCAAGGATTAAAGTCCCACAAAATTCAGATTATAATATACTTTTAAAATATTTGTTTTGTCTGCTATTTTCTTTTTCCTCATTCATAATCATTTTTAGACTGGTTATTTATTTGTAAGCAATTTCTTATTAGAATTCCTGACTACCATATGTTTTTTTGATTCCTGTAGTTGTTATTATATTGATTTATATTAGAGATAAAAGAAGATAATTTCACAATAGAATTAATAATGTAACACTTTGTTTTTTGTTTCTTCCGGACGTAATGAAATAAGAATATGATATTAGTGTTTAAATTAAACTTGCTATTTAGATTTTTAGTAAGAAAAGAGAGGTGAAATTAAATATAAAAAAAGAGATCCAAAATATTTTGGATCTCTTTTTTTGTAGCGAAAACGGGAGTTGAACCCGTGACCTCAGGGTTATGAATCCTGCGCTCTAACCAACTGAGCTATCTCGCCATTATTTCAAAGAGAGAAACTCTCCCAATGCGGGTGCAAATATAAAATTAAATTTATAGTTTACAAACACAATAGCATAAAATTTTATTTTTTTTGAAAATACTTTTTTTTGAATTTTATATTCTATATATTTCCGAAAAATTATTTTAACAACTATGGATAATAAAATTAGGTACGAAATAGAGTTTCCTTTGAATTCTTCTCCTCAGTTATTGTTTCAGTATATATCTACTCCATCCGGACTTTCTGAATGGTTTGCTGATAATGTGAATTCACGTGGAGAATTTTTTACTTTCATTTGGGATGATTCAGAAGAAAAAGCTAGATTGTCATCTAAAAAAACGGGAGAAAAGGTAAAGTATCGTTGGATTGATGAAGAGAATCAGGATACAGATTATTATTTTGAATTAAGGATTCTGGTTGACGAAATTACTAAAGATGTATCCTTGGTAGTAGTCGATTTTGCTGAAGAAGGAGAGCTTCAAGAAGCCAGACAGCTTTGGGAAAATCAGATATCAGATTTAAAACATGTTATAGGTTCTGTATAGAATTTTCATATATTTGCCCTAAATTCATTTTTAGGGCTTTTTTTATGATTAATTTTAATGGGGATATTATTCCCTCCACAGATATTTTCTGTAACAACCGTGCTTTTCTTTATGGAGACGCTGTTTTTGAAACAGTTAAAATAATCGACAATAAGATTCTTTTTCTCGAAGATCATTATTTTCGTTTAATGTCTTCTATGAGGATAGTACGAATGCAGATTCCTATGAATTTCACAATGGAATATCTTGAAGAACAGATATTAGATTTGATTCATACTGTAACGGATGGTTCGGTTTCTTATCGTGCAAGAATATCTGTTTACAGAAATGAAGGAGGTTTTTATTTACCAAAAGATAATACTGTCGGTTTTATTATAACTTTCCTTCCTTTAAGTGAAATACTTTATACTATTGAAAAAGGTAACTACGAAGTCGATCTGTATAAAGATTTCTATATTACAAAACAGTTGCTTTCTACCATTAAATCAACAAACAGGATGCTTAATATTACAGGAAGTATTTTTGCAGATGAAAATGGACTGGATAATTGTTTATTATTAAATGATGATAAAAATGTAATAGAAGCATTACAAGGTAATCTTTTTATGTTAATTAACAATAAGTTGATTACTCCGCCAATATCAGAAGGCTGCCTTAATGGCGTAATGAGAAAGCAGGTTTTAGCACTTGCAAGAAAAATAGATTCGATTGAAGTTCTGGAAGCTCCGGTTTCTCCATTCGATCTTCAGAAAGCAGATGAGCTTTTTATTACTAATGTTATTAAAGGGATTCAGCCCATTACAAAATATCGTAAAAAAGAATATCAGACCACAATAGCTCATGATCTGTTAAAACGTTTAAATGCAATGATTCGTTTGTCCTAATTCAACATAGGGTTTTCCGGAGCATTAGACCATATCAGATATTCGCCACCTAATTCCATTATTTTCTCTTTCCAGAAATGAATCGGAGATTTAGAGATGATTTTGTTTTTATAGATGTTTTCTGAAACGATCCAAGTATTTGAGTGCAACTCATTTTCTAATTGCTGTGTATCCCATCCAGTATATCCCAGAAAAAAGCGAATATTATTTTTTTTAATTTTACCTTCGTTAATAAGATTTTTAGTAGATTCAAAATCACCACCCCAATAAATTCCGTTCGATATCTCAATACTGTTGGGAATTAATTTAGGGATATTATGGATAAAGTAGAGATTATCTTGTTCAACAGGACCTCCGTTATATACTTTAAATTCAGCATTGACTTCGGGAAGTAAGTCCTTAACGGTATAACGTAATGGTTTATTAAGAATAAATCCTACTGAACCATCATGGTTATATTCAGCTAATAAAACTACAGATCTGTTAAATGATAAATCTCCTGTTAATGAGGGCTCTGCAATGAGAAGACTCCCTTTCTGAGGCTTTGTCAATATCATAATGATGTAATTTTTATTAAAATTAAAAAAATAATATGATTTATTCTAAATAAATTTGTTTTTTTTCAAAAAAAAAGCCTCCTGATTAGGAAGGCTTCTGTATTTTGTTGGGTTAAATTATTTAGTGTTTACTGCACCTTCTAATTCAGCACCTGCTTTAAATTTTACTACGTTTTTAGCAGCAATTTTGATAGTTTTTCCAGTTTGTGGATTTCTACCATCTCTTGCAGCTCTGTTAGAAACCGACCAAGATCCGAAACCTACTAATGAAACTCTACCACCTGATTTCAAAGTTTTTTCTACATTTCCTAAAAATGATTCTAAAGCTTTTTTTGCAGCAACTTTAGAAATACCTGCATCAGCAGCGATTGCATCGATTAATTCTGATTTGTTCATGATAAATGGTTATTTATAGTTTGGTTAAACATTCCGTTATTACTAACACTACAAATTTAAGCGGATTTCCTGATCATGCAAGGGGTTACAGAAGTTTTTACTTTATTTGTTGATAACTTGAGTTGTTTGTTAATAAACTTACTTGTTTTTTTCAAATTTCAGCAAAGCCAATATATATCAGCCTTTAGATAACTTTAGTGTTTTCTGAAAGATGGATTCCGTTTAATAATTCAGAAGTGCTCATTTTTTTCTTACCAGGAAATTGAAGACTCAGGATATTGATATAACCATCCTTAACAGCAATTTTAAGTTCTTTTTTGGTAGTTATAACTGAGCCGATAGTATCTGAGTGATTTGCATGTGTTATATCGGCTTCATATATTTTTACATTCCATTCCTGATTCTTGTCATAGAAAAAAGACCAGGCAGTAGGATAAGGACTTAGTCCTCTTATTAGATTATGAATTTCAGCAGCATTCTTTGTCCAGTCTATTTTACAATTATCTTTATTTAATTTATAAGCTGTTTTGATATCCTCAGAATCTGTTTGTATTGTCGTTTTGACTTCTCCCTTATTGATAAGAGCTAAAGTTTCAATTACGGTTTGACCTCCCAGAACCATTAATTTATCATGTAGCATTCCTGCATTTTCATCAGGAGTGATTTTGATTTCCTTATTTAAGATCATTGCTCCCGTATCGATTTTGTCATCAATAAAGAAGGATGTAACACCTGTTTTAGTTTCACCATTAATAATAGCCCAGTTAATAGGAGCAGCCCCTCTATAGTCAGGAAGTAATGAAGCATGCAGATTAAAAGTTCCCAGTTTCGGCATTTTCCATACTACCTCAGGAAGCATTCTGAAAGCAACAACAACCTGTAAATTTGCATTTAATGCTTTCAGTTCTTTCAGAAAATTTTCATCTTTCAGATTAATCGGTTGCAAAAGGGGTAATTTTTTCTCTAAAGCATATTCTTTAACAGCAGAGTATTTTATTTTCTGACCTCTTCCTGCGGGTTTGTCCGCTGCCGTTACTACACCTACAACCTCATAGTTGTTTTGTAGTATAGTATCAAGTACCCCTACTGCAAAATCAGGGGTACCCATAAATATAATTCGTAATGATTCCATTATTTTTTGATAAAATATTGATTATTGGTATTGACTGCTATTTTATTGTTATCCAGTAAAAGCTGAAGAGCAAAGATAATATCTCTTTCTTCATAATTTGTTATAGTGTGTATTTCTCTTGAACTATATGATTTTTCAGAAATTAATTGGAATAATTCCATTGCCATTATTTTTAAATCCGTTTTTGGTGCGTCTTTTGTGATACAGTAAGAACAGATACCACAATCAGTAGTATCTGTTTCTCCAAAATAAGATAGAATAATTCTGCTTTTACAAGAATGTTTTTCTTCAATATAATGGAGAATCGCATTTAATTGTTCTTTTTTCAGAGCATTATGAGTTTCTAAATACTTAGAAACACGATTAATAGTTCGCTCATCTTCCCTAATCTCATTAAAAGTTAGCAGAGTATCATTGTTTTGTGCCTGATAATCTATTATTTCTTTTTTATTTAGTTGATTTAAAATATTGTATATCTGAGATTCCGAAGTATTGGACTTTTTAGCTATTAATTGTAAATTAATAGCAACAGGCATTTCATAAATACCGGGATAAGTACGTAGAATTGTAATGATAATATTTTCTTCCTTTGGGTTTAAGCTGATATACCGAAGAACCTCTTTGTTAGATATAATAAACTGTATTGTTATTTTTTCTGAAAATTCCTCTGATAAAGTAATAATAGCCTGTCGGTCTAAAAAACGAAAGGCATTATAGGTTTTTAGAACAGGAAGTTTGTATTGAGTGCAGAAATGGTTTAGTTTAAAAGAAAACTGTTCATTGATTCCTTCTCCATAAGCAATCTGAAAATAATTGCATAATTTTATATAAACTTCTTTCAGAAAGAATTTATCAGGTAAAACATCAATAAACTGATTTTTCACCTGTATGGAGTCAGAAGGACTGGTTAGCAGCACAGCAAATGATTTTACTCCGTTTCTTCCCGCTCTTCCCGCTTCCTGATAATAATTTTCCAGATTGTCCGGAATATTAATGTGAATTACAGTTCTTACATTGGGTTTGTCTATTCCCATTCCAAAAGCATTAGTAGCAACAATAATCTGATTGTCTTCATCCATCCAGGACTGCATGTTTTTATCCTTTTCCTTTGTGGGTAATCCTCCATGATAAAAAGTAGCTTTAAACCCTAAAGATTGTAGTTGAGAAGCTGTTTCATGGCATGCTTTTCGGTTACGGACATAGATGATAGAAGGTTCCGGGTTTTTTGTTAAAATACGTTGTAAATGATAGAGTTTGTCTTCAATCTCAAAAACCATATAAGCGATATTCGGTCTGGCAAAAGATTCCTTAAAAATAACGGGATTTTCTAATCCTAGCTGTTGAATAATATCTTTTTGAACCCTCAGAGTAGCTGAAGCAGTTAAGGCTAAAAAAGGAATTTCAGGGAAAAAGGATTTGAGTTCTGCAATTTTTAGATAAGCCGGTCTAAAATCATGTCCCCATTGTGATACACAATGAGCTTCATCAATAGCAATAAGGTTAATGGGCAGGTTTTTAATTCGCTCTGTAATCCATTGTGACTGCAAGCGTTCAGGAGACAGATAGAGGAATTTATAATTTCCAAATTGGCAATTATCCAGCAGATCGATTATTTCATCTGTTTTAATTCCGCCCGTAAGAGCAATTGCTTTTATGTTTCTGTCCTGAAGATTCTGAACCTGGTCTTTCATAAGAGCAATAAGAGGAGAGATTACTAGGCAAATTCCCTCTTTCATCATAGCCGGTATTTGGAAACAGATTGATTTTCCACCACCGGTCGGCATTAAAGCAAAAGTGTCTTTCCCTTCTATAACAGATTCTATTATGGCTTCCTGAGAAGCTCTAAAGCTATCATGTTTCCAGTATTTTTGAAGAATTAGAAGTGCTTCCTGCATATTGCTGTTTAAGAAATATGCCCTAAGATATAAATAATTCTGTTATCCACAGTGTCTTTAGGTACTTCAATCAGATCATAACCGTAGTTTATATAGGTTTCCTTCAAAAAACGGTAGAGCTGTGTTGCCTGTTCATAGTTCTCATATCGGGCATCATCAACAGTGTAGATTTCTTCCCAGGGTGGTAATATAAAGACTTTTGTGTATTTATGCTCTTTACACGCCTGATCAAAATGTGTCGGATAGGTATCGTCAATATAATGCATATACGCTAAAACATCAGGTATTCCTCTGTCCAGAAAAACGATAGAACTGTTTTCTTTCTGAGCATTTTTGAATTGTTTTTTTCTTCCTTCCAATAACATTTCACTAAACAAAAGAGGTTTTTCAAGAAACAACTGTTCAGAACCTTTTTTTCTGGCTTCTAAGGTAACTTCACGTGAAACCTCAGGATAACAACAGTATCCTTTTTCTGTCAATCTGTCGATGATCGTGGATTTTCCGGTTCCGGGTCCTCCAATAATGACTATAATCTCCTTGTTCATTTTTTGAAAAAATAAGGTGCAAATTTACTTAACATTTTTTGAATAGAGAACGATATACAGACTTAAAATGTAGGATTTGAAGATTTAGGTATGTTCTCTAAAGTCCAAAGTTTTACGTATATTTATAAAATTCAGATGTTTTTAATGTTGTAAATAGTTTAAACAGTAATCCTTAAGCTGTTACTGTTTGCGTAGATTTGAAGAGATAATCAAAATAATTTACAGATGTTCTATTAAAAAAGATTTGTAAAACTGTATATTTGCTGATATTTTTAGTACCATATGGATAAGAAAACAGAAGAATTCTACAAGAGATTACGAGAAGAGCTTGAAGATACAAGTGAATGGCCTTCAGAATATTTATTCAAATTTATAGTTCCCTCAGAAAAAGAGAAGATTGAAAGTATAGAAAATTCTTTTAATAGTATGGGGGCAGTTATTGAAACAAAAGAATCGAAAACAGGGAAATATACAAGTGTTTCTATTAATGTCAGAATGAAAGATCCTGATAGTGTTATTGAAAAATATATTAAAATGTCAAAAATAGAGGGGATTGTCTCTCTCTAAAGAATCAACTTAATTTAGATTATGCAAGAAAACCCGAACGATGCTGTTGCGCATCTGGAATATAATGCAGAAAGACCTCATTTAATTATTCCGGAATACGGACGTCATCTGCAAAAACTAATTGATCAGGCTACTGTAATTGAAGATAAGACTGAACGAAATAAAGCAGCAAGATATATTATTTATGTAATGGGGAATTTAAATCCCCATTTAAGGGATGTTCCGGATTTCCAACATAAATTATGGGATCAGCTGTTTATAATGTCTGATTTTAAACTGGATGTGGAGTCTCCTTATCCAATTCCTTCACGTGAATTATTACAGCAAAAGCCGGAGATCTTAAAATATCCTCAGAATTTCCCGAGATACCGGTTTTATGGAAACAATATTAAATTCATGATTGATGTTGCTAATAAATGGGAAGAAGGAGAGTTGAAAAATGCTCTAGTTATTGTGATAGCAAATCATATGAAAAAATCATATCTGAGCTGGAATAAAGATACGGTAAAAGATGAGGTTATATTTCAACATTTATATGAATTGTCAGATGGAAAAATAGATTTATTAAAATCAGCAGAAGAGTTGTCCAATTCAAGTGATTTGATGCGTACTAATAAACGTCTTTCCAATAAGATTCAGCAAAACAATCAGCAAAAACCTAAGAATATCAGAAATAATAATAATCCGAACAATAACAATAATAAAAAATACAACTAGAAAACCTTAATTTTTAATAATCAATATGGGAACTTTTAAAATTGAAGGAGGCGTTCACTTAAAAGGTGAAATTACACCACAAGGTGCAAAAAATGAGGCATTACAAATTTTATGTGCAGTTCTTTTGACACCGGAAAAAGTAACGATTAATAATATTCCGGATATTATTGATGTAAACAAACTGATTGCATTATTAGGTAATCTGGGAGTGAAAATACAAAAAAACGGAAAAGGCTCTTTTACCTTTCAGGCAGATGACGTTAATTTAGAATATTTGGAATCAGGAGCTTTCAGAAAAGAAGGTAGCGAATTAAGAGGTTCTATAATGATTGTTGGTCCCCTTTTAGCCCGATTCGGAAGAGGATATATTCCAAAACCCGGAGGAGATAAGATAGGAAGACGAAGATTAGATACTCATTTTGAGGGTTTTATTAATTTAGGTGCAAAATTCAGATATAATAAAGAAGATTATTTCTATGGAGTAGAAGCAGAAAAACTGAAAGGAGCTTATATGCTACTGGATGAAGCTTCTGTTACAGGAACAGCAAATATTGTTATGGCTGCTGTTTTAGCCGAAGGAACAACAACAATTTATAATGCAGCCTGTGAACCTTATTTACAACAGCTCTGTAAAATGTTGAATTCCATGGGAGCTAAGATTTCAGGAGTAGGCTCCAACTTGTTGAAAATAGAAGGAGTAGAGGGGTTAATAGGATGTGAGCATACTGTTCTTCCGGATATGATCGAAATAGGAAGCTGGATTGGTCTGGCTGCGATGACACGAAGTGAGATTACAATAAAAAATGTAAGTTGGGAGAATTTAGGTGTTATTCCGGGTACTTTCAGGAAATTGGGAATTACATTAGAACGAAGAGGAGACGATATTTATATTCCCGCACATAAAGACGGATATGAAATTCAGAGTTATATAGATGGGTCTATTTTAACTATTGCAGATGCTCCCTGGCCAGGATTTACTCCGGATTTACTGAGTATTGTTCTTGTAGTAGCAGCACAGGCAAGAGGAAGTATCTTAATCCATCAGAAGATGTTTGAAAGCCGTTTGTTCTTTGTTGACAAACTGATTGATATGGGAGCCAAGATCATTTTATGTGATCCACATCGTGCAACCGTTATCGGACATGATTTTAAATCTCAGTTAAAAGCAACAACAATGTCCTCTCCGGATATCAGAGCAGGTATCGCGTTATTAATAGCAGCACTTTCAGCAAAAGGTACAAGTACCATTCAGAATATTGAACAGATTGACAGAGGATATGAAAATATTGATGATAGATTAAGAGCTCTGGGAGCTAAAATCGTCAGACTATAATCTACTAAATTATATTGTCTTGTCCTGAAATCACATGACAATGTAAAACATTGTTGAATATCCAATACAACTTTGAAAAGCCTCAATTTTAATTTTTTATATTTTGAGGCATTAAATAATCTGTTTTCAAAGACTTTATTCTCAACGATATAAAATAGGAGTTGTATAGAAATAAGTTTACACAAAAGGGTAAAAATGTGGAAAGATATTCAAAATGAACATCTTCCTCTGTTGGCGCGAGCATCTTGCTCGTGTCCTAGTTCGTAATGTTTTAGTTTATTTTAACTTTAGGAAATAGTTTTATGTGGTCACGAGCAAGATGCTCGCGCCAGCGGGGGCTTTAGGAGCTAAAATCGTAAGATTATAACTTTTAGATGGTTCGATTTTTGGATTTTTGGATTGTTCGAATTCTCTAAAGGTTATTTGTTGTGTTGGTTAATAAGTTTGTTTGTTAATCGATTATTGAATGGTACGTTCTGGTTCAGTTCTTCGAACAATCTAAAAATCGTACCATCTAATGGTCGATTCATTTTAAAAAAGAAGTAACAGCCAGTTCATAACTTTGTAGACCAAAACCAAGAATAACACCTTTTGCAACAGGCGAAATATAAGATTGATGTCTGAAATCTTCTCTGGAAAAGGTATTTGAAATATGTACCTCGATTACTGCAGTTGTAATTGCTTTAATACAGTCCCCAATGGCTATAGAAGTGTGCGTATAGGCTCCTGCATTTAGAATGATGCCATCATAACTATATCCGGTTTCTTGAATTTTATCAATAATTTCACCTTCTATATTACTTTGAAAATAATCAAAAGAAACAGAAGGGAATTTAGTTTTCAGTATCTGGAAATAATCATTAAATGTTTGACTTCCGTAAATCTCAGGTTCTCTTTTGCCTAGTAGATTCAGATTAGGACCATTTATTATTATAATTTTCATCAGGTTCGTTTTTTGTAAAAGTAATTATTTAGTTTAATAAAATAGTTTTACTAAATAAAAAAGTCATCAGGAATCTATCCTGATGACTTTATAAATCTTTAGGTTGTTTTTTTAGAAAAAATAACCTAAAGAAAGCTGAAATACAGAGTTTTTCACATCAGTATTAGCTTGAACATCTGTTAAACCAATGGTATATCTTGCTTGGGCGAACAGACTTTTTGTAATATTCAGTCCCAAACCACCTCCAATAGCGAAATCGAAAGTATTACTGTCACCTATCTTAACATTGTCTTTCTCGCTTGTTAAAAAAGAGAACTGAGGGCCGGCTTCAATACTTAATTTGTCAGAAATAAGATAATATTTTGCCATTACAGGTATAGAGATATAAGCTGTTTTTTTCTTAAAGTCACTAACAGCATCGCTAAATTTTGCTGTGGCTCCCTGAGTAGTATACAAAAGTTCAGGTTGTATAGAGAAACCTCCTAGTAGTTTAACTTCTGCAACAACACCCGCATGATAGCTGGTTAAAGATTTATAATCAATACCTGAGGGACCTCCGTTTAGGTTTGCAAAGTTAACACCAGCTTTCACACCAAACTTTAAAAGCTGAGCTTGTACAGTTGCAATACTAGAGATTAGTAGTATTGTCAGTAAAAATAACTTTTTCATAATATAAAGATTTTAGGGGGTTACTTATTAACAGAAACGAAATTACATAAATTTTAGTATTCATTAAAGGGTTTTGTTAAATAAAGAAGTTTTATATGGATTATGTTAATTAGGATTTAAGAGAGTGGGTTTTGAGCTTCTTTTACGTTTGTTTTGATGTTGATTTTTGTTTTCACTAGTGATTTGAGCGTAATTTCCTTACTAAAGTTGATTTTTATAACTTTTTATTGATGAATAAGAGTGTTTAAAATTTAAAAAAA
Source organism: Flavobacterium sp. AK-301 (assembly GCF_058310215.1). NCBI lineage: Bacteria > Pseudomonadati > Bacteroidota > Flavobacteriia > Flavobacteriales > Flavobacteriaceae > Flavobacterium > Flavobacterium sp. AK-301. The sequence continues at coordinate 68,154 of NZ_JBZEES010000004.1, read as the reverse complement.
CACACTTTTGATTATTAAAAACGATTGTTTATTGTGTTTTTTATGTTTTGTTTTATGTAAAATTAACGTTAATAGATTAAAAAGTATAATAAAAAAAAATCCGGTTGTTTCCTGTTTTATAATTAATAAATTTGTCTAGAATAAAATTAATCTAAAAAGTAATAATTATGAAAAAGGTTTTAATTGCAGCTGTAGCTGTATTTACTTTTGGAATTGCTACTGCACAGGAAAAAGTTGGATTTTCTAAGGAAGATGTCTTTATTTCTGGTGCTGTTAATTTAAAATTTACTGAGAACGCAGATGGTTCTGAAAATAGTGGATTTAAAATTTCTCCAAAAGTTGGTTATTTTGTGTCAAGCCACGTTGCTGTGGGTGTTGGTTTAAGCGTTGGAGAAGTTAAAGCTGAAAACAAACAGAAAACACAAGAGTTTGTAGCAAATGTTTTTGGTAGATATTATGTTACTCCGGCAAATCAGTTTTCTCTGTTTGGAGAGTTAGCAGCAGGTTTCAGAAGTGATAGAGTGGATACTAACCTTGTTGGTGGACATGATAATACTGAAGGTTTCAATGTAGCATTTGCTCCAGGTATCAGCTATTTTGTTTCTAAAAATTTTGCATTAGAAGCTTCTGTTGGTTTGTTTGAGTACAATACATCTAAACCGGCTAATCACGTAGCAGATCAGCCTAAAACAGATAAATTTGATTTAGGTCTTAACTTAAAAGAAATTAAATTAGGATTAGTATACAAATTCTAATCGAAAATTTATTTTCAAGAATATTATTTAATTTTGAATAATAATAACTAATAAAAATAATTAAAATGAAAAAATTGATATTTTCTGCCGTTGCTTTAATGGCGTTTGGTTTTGCAAGTGCACAAGAAGAAGAAACTACTACTACACATGGTTTTGCTAATGGGGATTTATTTATCTCTGGAGTTGCAAACTTTAATTCTACTAAAACTGGAGATGTAAAAACGGATGGTTTTGAAGTTTCTCCAAGAGTTGGTTACTTTGTAAGTGATAATATAGCTGTTGGTGTTGGTTTAACTTTTGGACAAGATAAAGATGCTTCAAAATTAAAAACTACAACTTACGGTGCTGAAGTTTTTGGTAGATATTATGCTACTCCTGCAAGCAAATTTTCTGTATTTGGAGAATTAGCAGTTGGATATGGTCACTCTAAACAAGAATTAGGTGCTGGAATTGACGATCTTAAAACTAATAGCTTTAATGTAGGATTTGCTCCTGGTATTAGCTATTTCGTTTCTAGTAATTTTGCAATTGAAGCTTCATTTGGTGCTTTTGAATATACAAATAGCAAACCAAAAGGTGGAAAAAGTGCTAATAACTATGATTTCGGTCTTGACTTAACAGAAGTTAGATTCGGTTTAGTTTACAAATTCTAATCTTAATAATTGAAAGATTAAGATTTAGAAATATAAAAACATCCACTAATAGTGGATGTTTTTTATTATAAAAATAATCCTAAACTGAAAATATTTTCGGTTTGGGATTGTTTTTTTATATACCTTTGTAGTATATTAACTAATAAAATGTATAATTATGAAAAAAATAGTGTTTTCAGCTATTGCAATAATGGCATTTGGATTTGTTAGTGCACAAGAAGAACAAGGCAAGGGGTTTTCTCAGGGAGATGCTTTTGCGTCCGGCGCTGTAAATTTTAATTCAACCAAAACGGGAGATGTTAAAACAGATGGTTTTGCAATCTCTCCTAAGGCGGGTTATTTTTTAACGAATAACATTGCTGTAGGTGTTGGTTTAGGTTTTGAACATAATAAAAATCAACTGGACTTAAAATCAACAACATTTTCAGCAGAGGTTTTCGGTAGATATTATCTCACTCCGGCGAATCCATTTTCTTTATTTGGAGAACTGGCAGTTGGTTATGGACATTCTAAAACAGAACAGCTTATTGGCAGCGATGTGAAATCAGATGGTGTCAATATAGGCTTAGCTCCAGGTATCAGTTATTTTGTTTCTAATAATTTTGCTCTTGAAGCATCATTTGGTTTGTTTGGTTATAATACAGCAAAAGCAGATGGAACTGACAGAACTAAAGAGTTTAATTTTGGTTTTGATTTAAGAGAGATCAAATTAGGATTAGTTTATAAATTCTAATTTTATTAAAAAAATAATTAAAGCATCCTTGAGGTAATTCAAGGATGTTTTTTTTATGTATATTAATTAATTTATTGTTTTAAATTATTATATTATTTATAGATTAACTTTAGAATCAATCTGAATTATTTAATTTAATTTAATTTTACTTGATTAAAATTTTTGTAGTTGTATATTGTGCTGAAAAATAGTAATAAAAGATATTAATTTTGTTTAAGATATATTCTGTTTCATTGTCAATATATTATTCTGTTTATGAATTGGTCCGGTTATATTAAAGATTATCAGTCTTATCTGAAAATAGAGAGAGGATTATCTCAGAATTCAATAGATAATTATTCTTATGATATTGCTCGTTTGTGTACTTATTTATTAGAAAATAAGATGGATGTCTCTCCAGTTACTATATCAGAAGAAGTGTTGCAACAATTTATTTATCAGGTTGCAAAGGAACTAAATGCTCGTTCTCAGAGCAGGATCATTTCCGGATTAAAAAGTTTTTTTAATTATATCATTTTTGAAGATTACAGAGAAGATAATCCATTAGAGCTTGTAGAGATTCCTAAAACTGGAAGAAAGCTTCCAGATACATTATCCGTTACAGAAATAGATAAGCTTATAGTAGCTATAGATTTAGGATTTCCTGAAGGAGAGAGAAACAGGGCTATGCTGGAAACATTATATGGTTGTGGTCTTCGCGTATCTGAGTTGGTTGGTTTAAAGATCTCAGATCTGTTTTTTGAGGAAGGTTTTATTAAGATTCTGGGAAAAGGAAATAAAGAGCGTTTTGTGCCTATTGGAGCTGTAGCGCAAAAGTATATCACAATTTACAGAAGATCGATTAGAAGTAACTTAAATATCCAGAAAGGGCATGAAGATACATTGTTTCTTAACAGAAGAGGAAAGCAGCTTTCGAGAGCAATGGTGTTTACGATTATAAAAGATCTTGCTAAAAAGATAGATTTAAATAAAACGATTAGCCCGCATACTTTCAGACATTCTTTTGCTACTCATTTATTAGAAAACGGAGCAGATCTGCGATCCATACAATTAATGCTAGGACATGAATCCATAACAACAACGGAAATCTATATGCATTTAGACAGAAAGTATTTGTCAGAAGTTGTGAATACATTTCATCCTAGAAAATAATTGAGGTCGATTTTTAGATTGTTTGTCTGTTCGTTTTGTGATTGGCATTCAATTCTCCCTGTTCTGCGAAGAGTCTTGTCCTAAAATCACATGACAATGTAAAACATTGTTGAATATCCAATACATCTTTGAAAAGCCTCAATTTTGGTTTTTTATATTTTGAGAAGTTAAACCATCTATTTTCAAAGACTTTATTATCAACCATATAAATAGGAGTTGTATAGAAATAGGTTTACACATTTATATAATCTTTTTTAGAACGAGACATTTTAATCCTGTCAATTTATTTTTTTATAAATTAGGTATTTAGTTTCGGTTTTATTTCGAATAATCTAAAAATCGAACCATCCAATAATTCAATAATCATAAAAAATCCTGATTCTATTTAAAAAATCAGGATTCGGTTATTTTGTTGTAAAAGAGGAACTTTTATTTAGCAATGTTAACAGCTCTTGTTTCTCTGATTACGGTAATTTTCACTTGACCAGGATAGGTCATTTCTGTTTGTATCTTTTGAGATATATCAAATGAAAGGCTTGCAGCCAGTTCATCGCTTACTTTTTCACTTTCTACAATAACGCGTAATTCTCTACCAGCCTGAATAGCATAAGCATTTTTTACTCCGGTAAATCCGAAAGCAATTTCTTCAAGATCTTTTAATCTTTGAATATAAGAATCTAATACTTGTCTTCTTGCTCCGGGTCTTGCTCCTGAAATAGCATCACATACCTGTACGATAGGAGAAAGCAAATATTTCATTTCAATTTCATCATGGTGTGCTCCGATAGCATTGCAAACTTCTTCTTTTTCACCATATTTTTCAGCCCATTGCATACCTAATATTGCGTGTGGTAAATCACTTTCTGTGTCCGGTACTTTTCCAATATCATGAAGTAAACCCGCTCTTTTAGCCAGTTTCACATTCAGTCCTAGTTCAGCAGCCATAATTCCACAAAGTTTGGCAACTTCTCTGGAGTGTTGTAATAGATTCTGTCCATAAGAAGAACGATATTTCATTCTGCCTATTACTTTAATCAGTTCAGGATGTAAACCATGTATACCAAGATCAATTACAGTACGTTTACCAACTTCAAGGATTTCATCATCAATTTGTTTAGCTGTTTTAGAAACAACTTCTTCAATTCTTGCAGGGTGAATACGACCATCAGTAACTAATTTATGTAGCGCTAATCTTGCGATCTCTCTTCTTACCGGATCAAAACAAGATAAGATTATTGCTTCTGGTGTATCATCAACAATAATTTCTACTCCGGTAGCAGCTTCAAGAGCTCGGATATTTCTTCCTTCTCTACCAATGATTCTTCCTTTTACATCATCTGATTCTATGTTAAATACAGAAACACAGTTCTCCACTGCTTCTTCAGTACCAACTCTTTGTATAGTATTGATGATTATTTTTTTAGCTTCCTGTTGGGCAGTCAATTTAGCTTCTTCCAGAGTGTCCTGTATGTATGACATGGCGCTACTTTTAGCGTCATTTTTCATACTGTCGACTAATTGGTTTTTGGCGTCTTCTGCTGATAGACCTGATATTACTTCCAGTTGTTCTACCTGACTTTTGTGTAGTCTGTCTGTTTCGGTTTGTTTTTTTTCTAAAAGATCCAGTTTAGTATTGTAGTCATCGATTTTGGCTTCAATTTCATCATTGATCTTTTTAGTTTTGGCAAGCTCATTAGAGATTTGCGACTCTTTATCACGGGTTCTTTTTTCGGCTTCTGCTATTTTTTTATCTCTTGATAAGATTACTTGTTCATGTTCTGCTTTTAATTCAATAAACTTTTCTTTTGCTTGCAGAATTTTATCTTTTTTTGCCGTTTCCGCTTCTGCTTTTGCGTCTTTTAAAATAGAAGCTGCTTCCTTTTTAGCATTTTTAATTAAATTAGAAACATTGCTTTTCTCCATGATTTTAGCAATACCAAATCCAATGAGAATTCCTACAATGCCAGCAATTATAATTATTAGTGTACTGTCCATGTTTTAGTTTAGTTTATATATAAAAAAAGCCTACATTAGAGTGATTGTATAAACTCGTAAAGACAAGTTTTGAGCTAACTCACTGTTCAAGTTTCTGCTCAGGGCAGCATGCTTTAGAAATGAAGATTTACTCATTTTAATTTGTTAGTGTTGAGTTTACCAAAAATGAACTAATGTAGGCAGTATTTTAGTTTATGTTAAAGAACGTTTTTATTTGTTGAGATAAGAAGCCAGCAAATCATTCATTTTTTGAAGTCTTTCATTGGTTTCTTCCCCAATTGCAGATTTATCAATTTGTTTTTGTTCTAATTGTGAAGCGAACTGTAAAGCACACATGGCTAATACATCCTGCTTATCACGTACAGCATAATTTTCTTCAAATTGCTTAATCATGGCATCAATCTTTTTGGAAGCACTTCTTAGTCCTTCTTCTTGTGCCATATCTACAGTCAGAGGATATACTCTGTCTGCAATTGATATTTTTATTTTAAGCTTTTCGTCCATAATTTCTTTCTAATCAGAAAGTTGTGCTATACAGTAATCAATTTCACGAATTAATGAATTTATTTTAAGCTTAGTCTCTCTTTTATTATCATCACTACCTAATAATGAATTCGCTATTTTTAAAGTGCCATACTGGGTTTTCATTGTTTCAATCTGTTCCGATTGAGTGTGAATCACAGTAACAGATCTGGTTAATTCTGATCTTAATTCTTGATTGTTTTTTTCTAAACTTTCCATTTTCTGGATTAGTTTTTGAATTTTACTTTCAAGAGAATTAACAATATCTGTAATTTCACTCATATTAGTTCTCTTTCATTACTTAACCACAAAGTTAGTATTACTATTTAATTATTACAATATTTTTGATTAAATTTTGTATTTTTAATTTTTATTACCGTAATATGTTGTTTAATAGTTGTTTAAAAATAATCATTTAGATTGTTTTTTCAACTTTTTTTGTATTACATTAGTTTGTTAATTTGTTTAAATGATTGATATGAAAATTTCTCTAATTTTTTTATTCTTTACTTCGATTCTTTTTTCTCAAAATCAGTATCCAAAAAATTATTTTATCTCTCCGTTAACTATTCCATTACAGCTTTCGGGCTCTTTTGGAGAATTGAGAGGAAATCATTTTCATTCAGGACTTGATCTTAAGACAGAACAAAGAACAGGATTAGATGTACATGCTGCTGCTGATGGATATGTTTCCAGAATAAAAGTGTCTACATGGGGATATGGGAAAGCTCTTTATATTACTCATCCAAATGGGTATACAACTGTTTACGGACATTTGTCAAGATATGCTCCGCAAATAGAAGCATATGTTAAGGAAAGGCAATATGCTAAAAAATCGTTTGAGGTTGAAATGTTTCTTTCATCGGCTGAATTAAAGGTAATGAAAGGAGACATTATAGCTTTATCCGGAAATTCAGGAGGATCCGGAGGTCCTCATTTACATTTTGAATTCCGTGACAGTAAGACGGAAAAAATAATTAATCCGCTATGTTTTGGATTTGATGTAAAAATTCCGGATACAAAAAAACCTTCAGTAATTGGAGTTATAGCATATCCTCTGGGGGACAGTACAACAGTTAATAAATCTTCAAAACCTATAATGGTCAGTTTATCTATGCAAAAAGATGGTACTTATATAAGTTCCAAAATTTTGGCACAAGGGAAAATAGGTTTTGGAATCAATACATATGATACCTGGAACAATAACTATAATAAAAACGGGATTTATAAAGTTCAGACTTATTTAAACGGAAGTGCTTTCTTTGGATATCGGTTTGAAACTTTTGCTTTTGATGAAAGCCGTTATGTAAATGCTTTAATTGATTATTCCAGATTTAAAAGGATGAATCAGAGGTATCAGGAACTTTTTATGACTACATTTTATCCGTTGAGTATAATTGAAACGAAAAAGGAAAATGGGATAATTGATGTAAAACCGATGATGAATAACAATTATAGAATTGAAGTTTCTGATTATAATGGAAATACAACAGTAGTTTCAATTCCTATACAATACGATGGAGAGACTTTACCTGTGTGTAAAGACATAAAAAAGACAGATTATTTTATAAAAGCAAAGAATGATTATAATTACAGAAAAGATAATATTTCTGTATTTGTTCCTGCTAATACTTTTTACGAAGATTTCTATGTAGATTTTGATGTTAAAGATGGTGTTTTGATTTTTGGAGAAGATACTATTGCAGTTCATAAAGATATTACAATCAGTTTTGATGTTGAGAAGATGTCAAAAGAAGAAAGAGAAAAAACCTTTATAGCTTCTATTGGTGGAAAAAAAATAGGGTATAACAGTACTCTCTTAAAAGGGAATTCCTTGTCTGCAAAAGTAAAAACATTAGGAAAGTTTGCTTTAGTAAAGGATACTATTGCTCCAAAAATAAAAGCAGTTAATTTTGCAGAAGGGAAGCGGTTGAGTACTCAAAGTACATTAGAGCTTGAAATTAGTGACTCTATGTCCGGAATAAAAGATTATAATGCTTACCTGAATGGAAAATGGATTTTGATGGAATATGATTACAAGACTAAGAAGATTATCCATTATTTTAATGATAATGTAGTTGTAGAAGGCAGAAATGATCTGAAGGTTGTTGTTACAGATGATATAGGGAATTCAACTACATTTGAGACTTATTTCTTCCGATCTGGGAAGTAATAGATAAATTTTATCTATACAGAAAATTTTGTATGAAAATTTTAGTATTTTATTCTTCATTACCTTAACTTAAAAATTTATATATTTGATACTATTAATTAGTATTGTAATATAAGTTAAAACAAAATATTCGGTTTTAGGAGATTAAGTATATAATTATAATTTAGAAGATGAAAAAATTAAATATAGTGTTGGCTGGTATTTCTATTTTATTGTTGGCTGGTTGTAAAAAAGAACAGGAGAGACCAAAAGTAATTTATGAGGAATCTCAGAAAACAAAAGTAATTGAACCTAAAATAGATTCTACACAAATTAAGGTGGCAGATCTTCCTGTTAATATGGAAGGGACAAAATATTTGATCTATCCTATTGGGGATGTAAGAGTTTACGAAGGAAGATCTAAGAAATCTTTCGGGTCTTCCAATTACAGTAATTTTGTTAGTTTTTCAATATCTAATTATAATCGTTTTGAACTAACAGGATATTTAGACAATCTGAAGTTTCAACATATTGATTCTACAGCGATCAGACCGTTAACAGATAAACATATTTTAATCCAGACCGTAACCTTTCTGAATACTGTTTTTGAGAAAGATAAGCGTCAGATATTGATCTATTCTGTTGTTGACACAGATACGAACAGAGATGGGAAATTAGATAGTAATGATGTGAAAACGCTTTATATTAGTACACTTAGTGGAAAGAAGTTTACAAAACTTTCTCCACAATATCATGAGTTAGTGGACTGGAATGTAATAGAAGCTAACAGCAGGTTATATTTTAGAACCATTGAAGATACAAATAAAAATGGTGAATTTGACAAAAAAGATTTGATGCATTATCATTATGTAAATCTTAATGATCCGAAGTGGGAGATTGTGAAATATGATCCGGTTTCAAATATGCCAACAGATGATAGTTTATCTACAGAAAAAAACAAAAAATAAATAGAAAAATCAGATTAGAATGTCACTTTCTAAATCTGATTTTTCTATTTTAAAATCAAAATCCAGTCTTTTTAATAATTCGATAACCAGGTTTTTATACCAGTTTTCTGATTTAGGGTGAATATAAATTTTTTCGATTAACTGATTTATATCGATATTTATTTTTATTCCTTCATTAATGAGGAGATTGTGTGTGGTAAGATCTGAAATGATTCGGATCTCTCTTTCATACTGAAAACTTTTTCTTTTAAAGAGAAAGGGGAAAAACGGGTTTTCAAAAGGAGTCAATTCTTTTTTGTAATCAATATAATTCACTTCACCTATATGTTGTTCATATTGATTTTCGAGCTTTAATGCTTTCTGAATTCGTCCTAAAGTGGATTGAATAGCTAGCCCTTCACTATTTTGAGTAAAGATCTGCCACATGGCAAAAGATTCATATTCATTAATATGCCAACTACTAATTACTATATTTTTTCTGCGGGATTTATAAAAATCAAGAAAATCGGAGTTGTGTTCTGTTATTTTTTTTATTTCATCGAAAGTAGGTTCACTAAAAGTACCTTCATACTGATCTTCAAATTTATCAGATCGTGACATGAATAGTTTTTTATATAATAATAAGTCTAAAAACTTTGATAAATCAAGATATTTCCAGACAATTGTGTCTGGATTTTTTGGTAAATTGATTTGATCATCAGCTATATACATTATTCAAAAGATTGTAGTGTAACCAGTTTTTTATACATTCCGTCTTTAGCTATTAATTCCTCATGGTTTCCTTGTTCTACAATTTTTCCTTTTTGCATAACAATGATCTCATCTGCTTTCTGAATGGTTGAAAGCCGATGTGCAATAACTATTGAAGTTCTGTTTTTCATCATATTTTCTAATGCTTGCTGTACTAGTCTTTCGCTTTCTGTATCTAAAGCTGAGGTAGCCTCATCGAGAATCATGATAGGAGGGTTTTTTAATACTGCACGGGCAATGCTTAAACGTTGTTTTTGTCCTCCGGATAATTTATTTCCACTATCACCAATATTGGTATCAATACCATTTGGAAGTTCTTTTACGAATTCATAAGCATTTGCGATTTTCAGAGCTTCAACGATCTCATCATCTGTAGCGTTTTCTTTCCCCAGAGATATATTGGCTCTGATAGTGTCATTAAACAAAATACTGTCCTGTGTTACTAATCCCATTAAGCTTCTTAAAGAATGCAGATTCATATCTTTTATATTCGTGTCATCAATGGAAATACTTCCTTCCTGAACATCATAAAAACGAGTCAATAGATTAGCAATAGTACTTTTTCCACTACCAGACTGACCTACTAATGCTACAGTTTGTCCTTTTTTAATATTTAAAGAAAAGTCATTCAATACTTTTTCCTGTTCATATTGGAAGTTTATATTTTTAATCTTTATGTCTTTTTCGAATTCTTCTTTATAAATAGCATCAGGTTTGCTTGTTATAGGGTTTTCTTCATCCAGTATTTCTAAAACTCTGTCTGCTGCTGCATTACCTTTCTTGATATCATAGGAGGCTTTAGAGATGGCTTTAGCAGGGGTGAGGATGTTATATGCCAGAGCCATATAAGCTATAAATGCTGATCCGGTTATACTTTTGTCAATTAACACCATATGACCTCCATACCATAATAAGATAGCAATAACCATGATACCTAAAAATTCACTTACAGGAGAAGCTAAATTTTGTCTGTTTCCTATACTGTTTGACAGTTTAAAAAAGCGATAAGTAGAATCCTGAAACTTTTTACTGAAAAAACCTTCTGCGTTGAAGCTTTTTATAACTTTTAAACCCCCTAAGGTTTCTTCGATGGTGGATAAGAATACTCCTTGTTCTTGTTGAGCTTTTGTAGACTGTTTTTTCAGTCTTTTTCCTATTTTAGAAATAATAAAACCTGAAATTGGAATAAAAAAGAAGACAAATAACGTAAGTTTAGTACTAATATTAAACATCATTATTATTGCAAAGATGATTGTTAAAGGCTCTTTTACAATTAATTCCAATATTGATAAAAAGGAAGTTTGCACCTCATTCACATCACCGGAAATTCGAGAGATAACATCACCCTTTCTTTTTTCTGAAAAGAAAGATAATGGTAAATGAATTATTTTTTTATATAAAGCATTTCTCATGTCCTGTAAAACCCCATTTCTTAAAAATGTAACAAAAAACATTGCTAAATAATTAAAAAGGTTTTTTAATAAGAATAAGGATATAATAACCACTACCATTGTAGCTAGCGTATATTGAATTCCTTTTTCCTGTGTTGAGGTTGTGATAAAATAATTTAAATATTCTTGTAAATAATCTTTTATTCCCCATATACCATTATAAACAGGTTTAATGGTTAATGGTTTAGCTTCTTCAAATAAAACAGTTAACATTGGTATTAATGCTACCATTGAAATAGTACTAAAAAGAGCGTATAGGATATTAAAAAAAATATTTAAATAAGCATACTTTTTATACGGTTTGATGAACGCAAAGATTTTCTTGAAATTACTCATTAGTTGATTTTAAGTTCAGTAATAATATCTTTTATTTTTTTGTTCAACTGTTGTTCTACTTTTTGCACATCTTGTAACGAATCAAGTTTTTCATTTACACTTACATAGAATTTTATTTTTGGTTCTGTTCCGCTTGGTCTTGCAGCGATTTTTGTTCCATCTTCTAAATAGTAAATTAATACATTTGATTTTGGAACTTTCAGAGTTTCCTCTTCTTTTGTAAGCATATTTTTTGCGATAGAGCTCTGATAGTCTTCTACCATTACAACACGTAGTCCGATAATTTCAGTTAAAGGGTTTTCACGCAGGTTGATCATGGTTTGTTTGATCTCTTCTGCTCCCTGAATACCTTTTCTGACCAAAGCGACTAAATGTTCCTTGTAGAATCCGTAATCAATAAACAATTGTAATAGTTCTTTATACATGGAGCTACCTTTTGCTTTTGCCTGAGCAGCAATTTCACAAACCAAGAGTGAAGCAGCAATTGCATCTTTATCACGAACGGCGTCACCAACCATAAATCCAAAACTTTCTTCTCCACCACCAATAAATTTCAGTTCAGGAAAGTCTTTAATCATTTTAGCAATCCATTTAAATCCGGTTAAACCTACTTTGCATTCTACATTATATGCTGTTGCAAGTTCCATCATCATCGGAGTAGAAACAATAGTAGATCCGATAAATTCTTTTCCTGTAATTTTATTGTTCTTTTTCCATTGTTCCAGTAAAAAGTGTGTCATCAGTACCATGGTCTGATTTCCGTTGAGTAAAATCATCTTATTACTGGTATCTCGAACGGCAACTCCTATTCGATCTGAATCAGGGTCTGTACCAATAACAATATCAGCATCAAGTTTATCAGCCAGAGCTAATGCCATGGTTAAAGCTTCAGGTTCTTCTGGATTTGGCGAATGTACTGTTGGAAAATCTCCATTTGGTTCTGCCTGTTCAGGAACAATATGTAGGTTGGTATACCCTGCTTCTTCCAGTGTTTTTGGAGCCAGTTTAATAGAGGTTCCATGAAGTGAGGTAAAAACAATTTTTAAATTTTCTTTATCTGTTTTAGGAGTGTTAAAACTTGCATTAGCAATTGATGATTCGATGAAAGCTTCATCAATAGTTTTGTCTACATAGTGAATCAAACTATTGTTTGGCTCAAATTTAATTTTCTCATAACTCAGTTTTTCAATTATCTGTATAATTTCTGAATCCTGAGGAGGAACTATTTGTCCGCCGTCTTGCCAGTATACTTTATATCCGTTATATTCGGGTGGGTTATGAGATGCTGTTAGGACAATTCCACAATGACAGTGAAGATGTCTTACTGCAAAAGATAATTCTGGCGTAGGTCTCATTTCTGAGAACAAGTAAACTTCAATATTATTTGCAGAAAATACATCTGCTACTATTTTTGCCAGAGTGTCACTATTGTGACGGCAGTCGTAGGCGATGGCAACTTTAAGTTTTTCTCCGGGGAAAGATTTGTGCATATAATCGGAAATACCTTGGGTGTTTTTACCTAGGGTGTATTTGTTGATACGATTTGTACCAACTCCCATTATACCACGCATACCACCGGTACCAAATTCTAAATTTTTATAAAAGCTTTCTGTTAATTCTGCAGGAGAAGAAGTCATCATTTTTTTGATTGCTTCCTGTGTTGTTGTATCAAATGTAGAGGTAAGCCATACGTTTGCTTTGTCTAAAATATTTTGTTCTATTTTCATATTTATAAGTCATTTAAAATTCTGAGAATACAATTAATATTTTACATATTAATTGTATCTGAAATATTATATCTATCATTATTATTTTTTGTTCGTAGAATAATTTCACCTAAAAATCCCGCCAAAAATAACTGAGTACCTATTATCATTGTTGTTAAGGCAATATAAAACCAAGGATTGTCAGTTACCAGGACAGTAGGGTGATCATGGTATAGTTTATACAGTTTGTTGAAACCGATATATCCGGCAGAAATAAAGCCAATAACAAACATAATAGAGCCTAATGCTCCAAAAAGATGCATAGGTCTTTTTCCAAAACGAGAAAGAAACCAGATTGTGATCAGATCAAGAAAACCATTTATAAATCGTTCCATTCCAAATTTAGTAGAACCATATTTTCGAGCTTGATGTTTTACTACTTTTTCTCCTATTTTTCCAAAACCTGCATTTTTAGCTAAAACAGGGATGTAACGGTGCATTTCTCCTGAAACCTCAATGTTTTTTATAACAATGTTTTTATAAGCTTTTAATCCACAGTTAAAATCATTTAGTTTTACTCCTGATGTTTTTCGGGCAGCATAATTAAACAGTTTTGAAGGTATATTTTTTGTGACAACGGAATCATAGCGCTTCTTTTTCCAGCCTGAGACTAAATCAAACCCTTGATCCACAACCATATTATATAATTCAGGTATTTCTTCCGGATTATCTTGTAGATCAGCGTCCATTGTTATAATGACCTCTCCGTTAGCTTTTGCAAAACCTGCATGTAAAGCCTGAGACTTCCCATAGTTTCTAAGAAAACGAATTCCTTTTACGGAAAGATCTTCTTCAGATAGCTGTTTGATGACAGACCATGAATGATCTGTGCTTCCATCATCAATAAAAATGATTTCGTATGAGAATTTGTTATCAGTCATTACAGAAGTAATCCACTGATACAATTCTTTAAGTGATTCTTCTTCGTTGAGAAGTGGTATGACGATGGATAGATTCATGAATTAATATCCGGTAGGTTTATCATTTTTAATAAGAGCACCTATTATAAGTGAATATAATAATCCAATAGCAGCATAAACCGCCATTGTTGACGGGATTGAAATAGCCGGACTCATGAATTTTTTAGTCATTTCTATTGCTTGTTCTAACTGTTCAGAAGTCATTGATGGGTTGCTTTCTATCATTACTTCTCTGGTTTTTCTAATGGTTTCTTCAACAAATTCAGGGAAGATCAGATTAAAGGCAACATTGAATAAGCTGAATATAAGAGCTCCGATAACAGTTATTGAAACGCCGATTTTTAAACATTGTGCAAAAGAAATAAATCCATTATTATAGTTTCTTTTAAAATTATTACACCCAATAGCAATCAATATAACAGGTAGTATCATGAAATTCAATATATTTATGATTATTCCGATAGAAGGATTTTCTTTAGGGTCTATATTCATAATATAAGATATCACAAATTCAAGTATCATGATAATGCCAAATAATGCTCCAAATTGGATTGCTGATTTTGATGGTGAAATTGTTTCTTTCATACCTGTAGGGTTTTAATAATCTACAAATATAGGAATTCCGTACTTATGGTGTAATATACTACGCTAAAATTCTGTAATATATTACTATCAATAAACAGTATTATATACTTAGATAAAAAAGTGAGCGATCTGTTTGTTTATTAAAAAATAAGTGTAAATTTGCAGACTGAAAATAATTTAAATTTTAAAGGAAAGAAGTTGTAGTCGTATTTATACCTTTTTTGAAAGAGAAAGCTTCATAGTAGGTTACAGCGGATAAATAAAAAAACAATTTACAAATGAAAAAAGGAATTCACCCAGAAAATTACAGATTAGTTGCATTTAAGGATATGTCTAATGAAGATGTATTTATTACTAAATCTACAGCCGACACTAAAGAAACTATCGTTGTTGATGGTGTTGAGTATCCAGTTGTTAAATTAGAGATATCCAGAACATCTCATCCTTTTTACACAGGTAAATCTAAACTTATTGATACTGCAGGACGTATTGATAAATTCAGAACGAAATACTCTAAATTCACTAAATAATTTAGTTTATATATATTATATAAAAAGCCTCCTAATTTTAGGAGGCTTTTTTATTTTAGTACTAGACACATTTTCAGTAGGAGTTGTTAGAATCTAGAGAAAAAATTAGTACAGAATTTATAATAAGTAATATCGGAGTGTAAAAATGAGTCAGACAGGTAAATAGTTTACTGATCTGATTTAGAATTTATATAGGGGAAGTTACTTGTTGTAAGATATAAACTTTTGTTAAAAAAAATAAATTTATTATTTTTTTGTATTTACCCCTAATAAAGGAAAATAAATTTATATGCTTTATGTTATTTGTTAATTTTCCAATTCCTTCATTGTTTTTGTGTTTAAACAGTTGATTCACAGTCTTTTTTTACGGTACATTGCTTTGGTAAATTATGAAATAGTTTAGATTTATTAAACTAAATAATATATTTCGGCGTTTAAAAATAAAATTTACAAAGACAATGAAAAACAAACTATTATGTTGCTTTATTATTATTAGCTTATTTTTATCCTGTTCTAAGGATTCAGAATTAGAGAATGAAAAAGTAGATGAGAATGAAAATGTTGAACTTCCAGTAGAAAAACCGGGAGAAAAACCAGGGGATAATCCGGGGGAAAAACCGGGAGAAAATCCAAATCCAAGTACAGGGGATGCTTTAGTTATAGGTTATTTTCCTTCTTGGTCTGAGAACTGGCCATCAGGTAATTCTTCTAAGCTAAGAGAGTTACCAAAAGAAGTTACCCATGTATTCTTATCTTTTGTAAAACCAAATATGAGGTATACAAAAGGCTCTTATGATATTACAGGGACTGGTCTTGAAGTTCCTTACAGTGGTAATATGCTTAAAGAAACAGTTGCTATTCTGAAAGCAAAAGGAACAAGAGTTATTCTTTCTATTGGAGGTGAGACGTATTGGAATTCAGGGGACGCATATAATATAAATTACGGACAGATTCGTGATTTTGTGGAAGATTTTGGTTTTGGTGGTGTTGACTGGGATTTTGAGCCTGATGGTAGTTTTGGGGCTATTGGAGAGAAAAAAAATGTTGAGCGTTTTATTACTATGATTCGTGAAATGCGAAATCTGCTTCCAAAATCATCTGGATATGAAATTGCTTGTGCTCCAGCTGGTTGTGGAGCGCTAGGGGGAATTAATAATAATGATTTAGCTTCCCCTTACTCTTATGAGAAAAGAACTCAGGTAACGGGAGAATCAACTACTAATGAATTTAATTCAACAAGCAAGGAGGGATATACGATTTCATTATATGGCTTTACCTCCACGGGTCACATGATTCCTGTGTTTAAGGAAGTAGGTCATATGCTTGATTTTGTTGCCTTTCAAGGTTATAATGTTGGCTCAGCCAAGGGTCGTGAAATCATGTATGATTCATACGCATATTATGGTAATCAATATGGTTTTAAAGTAGCATTTGGTATGCATGTTCCTCAGGAACCATGGGGTCCACATTATACTTATACTAAAGAAAAAGTAGAAGAGTATACTAAATATGTAGTAAAAGGAGGAACTCAAAACAGAGCAGGTAAAGGTGATGGAGTTATGTTCTGGCAATTACTAATGAGATCTTCTCTTGATTCAAAAGTAGATGGGATTGAATATTCTAAAATATCCTATAATATTCTTACTAAAAAATAATTTTTTTGAGGTAAAGTTGAATTACGAACCTTAAAATAATATTTTATAAGTTTTCAGACTGTCTGAGAAACAGTATATCTTTTTTACTTTTTTATAAAGTAATTGATGGAAGATATACTGTCTTTCAGACAGTTTTTTTTGAAACCATTGATGATTCAATTCTCTTTAAATTATCATGTTCCTTTTTTATTTACTTTTGTGATAAAATTAAATTCTTATGAACTATATACTTTTTGATGGAACAGTGCGTAATGCCTTATTACCATTTACTTTTACGCGGCCGGTAGCAGATATCCGTATAGGGATTCTTACTATTCGTGAAAAATGGGAAAAATATTTAGGATTAACTACTACTACATTAACAGAGGAGTATTTAATGGAGAAGTATCCAATGGTGGAAATGGAGAGTAATGTAATGATCAATGCTTCTTTTCTTCCTAATAGTATATTATCGGAAATGGTTAGTAATTTGAATCCTAATCAGGCTATTTTTCAAAATGAAGAAGTAATTGCTTTTTATACAGAGGATTCTCAGGAAGAGGTCGATTTTGATACTTATGAAATTATTGAATATAATAATGACTGTATTAAAATAGAACATACCTGGGATATTTTTTCTAAGAATGATATTGCTTTACGAGAGGATTTTGAGTTACTGACAGAAGGACGTTATTCACAGTCAATCCCAAAAACGGTTAATGTAATTGCACCTGAAAATATTTTTATTGAAGAAGGAGCTAAGTTGGATTTTGTTACATTAAATGCTTCTACAGGACCTATTTATATAGGGAAAAATACAGAAATAATGGAGGGTAGCATTATCCGGGGTCCTTTTGCTTTGTGTGAAGGAGCTGTAGTTAAGATGGGAGCAAAGATATACGGAGCGACTACAGTAGGACCACACAGTAGAATAGGAGGAGAAGTAAGTAATTCTGTACTGTTTGCTTATTCAAATAAAGGACATGATGG
Source organism: Flavobacterium sp. AK-301 (assembly GCF_058310215.1). Classification (NCBI taxonomy): domain Bacteria; kingdom Pseudomonadati; phylum Bacteroidota; class Flavobacteriia; order Flavobacteriales; family Flavobacteriaceae; genus Flavobacterium; species Flavobacterium sp. AK-301. The sequence continues at coordinate 50,262 of NZ_JBZEES010000004.1, read as the reverse complement.
TTTTTTAGGAAATTCTGTACTTGGGGAATGGTGTAATTTAGGAGCGGATACTAATAATTCGAATCTGAAGAATAATTATGAAGAAGTGAAACTATGGAGTTATGAAACAGAGGGGTTTGCAAAGACAGGATTACAGTTTTGTGGATTAATGATGGGAGATCATAGTAAATGTGGTATTAATACCATGTTTAATACAGGAACGGTTGTAGGCGTCAGTACCAATATTTTTGGAAGTGGTTTTCCTCGCAATTTTGTTCCGAGCTTTTCTTGGGGAGGTGCTTCCGGATTTATGACCTATATTACTAAAAAAGCTTTTGAAACAGCTAAGGTTGTAATGGCTCGTAGAAATATAGAATTTGATGAGAAGGAAGCAAGAATACTGGAGCATGTATTTGAAGAAACTAAAAAATGGAGAAAAGATTAGTATTCAGATCATAATAGTTTTATTTCTAATATCTGAATTAACGTATAAATATAAAAAGCAGTCTGAATTACTATTCAGACTGCTTTTTATATTTAAATAAAGAGAGTTATCCCCTGGCTCTTTATTTATGGTAGATTATTAAAATCAATATTAGGTTTCTTATTGAAGAATGGTCTTGTAAATTTAGTTTTAGGAGTAGTTGGATTACTAAAAAAGCCTCCGTTCTTTAAATAAAAAGAAGTGTTTTTATTTAGACCTCCGGCATAATCCATACGGTATCCTATAGTACCGATATTATCTGTTGTGAATGTTGCACAATTTACTTCTTCCCAGTTTCCTTTGTTATCACGGTACCATTGGTTACTGAACAATACTTCGCGTGATTTATCTCCTTGTTCTGTTTTAAAATTCTCTAAAAAAGAATGGAAATGTTTTAAATAATTATTTGTTTCAGGACGATTAAAACTGGCAATCAGTTGCCATTTATTTAATTCAGGGGCAAAAAAGTAAGCAGTAAAAGTTGTTGTATTATCGCCTTGAGGAACTCCGCGAAGTAGGAATTTATAGGTATTTCCTGTTATCCAGTTGTATTTAAGGTAACTTTGTCCTCCGGAACCTTCATTACCAAATTCTCCGGTTACTACACCTTCTCCTTTTTTAATAAGTTTTATTTTTTGAGATTCAGGAATACTGATAGGGTCATTTGTGTCATAAGGACTCCAGACAGAGAATAATACTCTACGTTCTTTATCGGAATTAACCTGTATTCCAAAATAGCCTTCAGCAAAACCAGTTGCCATGTAATAAGAACCTATAGCGTCCTGACCTGCCGGAACTGTAATTTCATTATAATACCATTCCGCTTTTGCATTTGCAGGAATTACATAATTTAAGTGTACGGACGGTCCGCGTCTTCCCCAGTAAAAATTGTTACTTTCATTATTTTTAACAAAAGTTATTTCATTTATTGAAATGGAACTGTTAATGGCTAGTCTTGAAATAGAAGGGAAATTGTTTGCACTCTTATTGATTCCTTTTATTTTCAGAGCAACATAGCCTGTTTGTTTAATGTTCCAGTTTCCTATTTTAACAGGTGTCTTTTTTGTTTCATCAAATTCAACCATTTTGGATTCATTATTAATAGTGAATTCCAGAGTTGATTTTCCAAAAGCTGTATAGGAATCAGTATCTATTGAAATAGAAAAAACACCTGGTTTAGAAATTCTAAAATAGGCAGTAAAAGAATCTGTCGGATTGGTCCATTGTTCTATTCCGTTGCTTGTAACTGTTTTATTTCCGCTAATAGGAGCAGAACTATAAGTATTTCCGCCAAGAGGGAAAGAGAACTGAGCAACTGATGGAATATCAGTTTCAGTTTCGGTGTTAGTTTCAGTATTATTATTAGTACCAGTATTAGTACTACTATCAGTATTGACATCAAGATTATTATCCGTAGCACTGCAGGAGGTTAATAAAATTAATGATCCTGCTACTAACAGATTTGTAAAGAACATTTTTTTCATTTGTAATTTGTGTTTAGATTGTTTTTATTACAAGGGTTATTTTTCTAACTTGGTTAGACTATGCTTTAACGGCTCTATTTCTCTTTTATTATGATTTCTTTATGATTTTGGGTTAAAGTCCCCGAATAGATGTTTATTTCTATTTATCGGATATATTTTTATGTGCTTATAAATTTGTAGAAGGGGTTTTAGCTATTGAGAAATAAGCATCTGGATAATTAAGAATATATAGTTTTCCCTGTTTTATGAACATCATATTTGTAGTGTACTTCAGATATTGATCCTAACTGACATTATTTGTTTATAAGCTGAGGTACGTTCACTATAGATAATTGTTCCTGTAAACAAAAAATCCCGTAATCTAAATTACGGGATTTTTGTTTTATAACAGTTGATGTATTAATGATCAATTCGGATAAAGTTTCCTTGTTGATCAAAAAGAAGATCCAGACCACTTGAAAGTTCTATATCATAACCAAAGGCTTCGATTTCAATAGAAGTTACAAACAGATTAGGATAAGTAGTTGTAACATACTCATTAATAAGAGCAGGTATAATAGCCGTTGGTACAGCCTGTAGTTTTCCATCTACATCAGTCCAGTTCCCATCTGCAGTAAAATCTATTTCAAATCCATTTGAGAGATAAACATCATAGATAGAACCGTCAAGATCAGGAACAGAATTTTGTTGTACTAAAGTTGCTGTTACTTGTGGAAAATGTAATTCTATAAAAGTTTTTGCAGTTTCCGGTAAAGTAGAATAAGCGATACTTTGTTTTGTATTATTGTCGTCATCACTGCTACTGCAGGAAACAAAAGATATTGATAGTACTAAGGCTAACAGGCTTGTAAAAATTGCTTTTTTCATTGTAAATAGGTATTTAATGTTTATTAATTATTTTTATTTGTATACAGATCTGTAAAGAGGAATAAAAGGCTACAGAACAGATTTTTGTTTTTCAGAGTTCTTGTATTACTGTAATTTTGATTAATCATCGATTTTTAAAAACTTCCCTTTAGAATTAAATTTAAGTTCCAGACCATTGGATATTTTTACTTCATAATTCCAGTAATTCTTATCAATTTCGGTAATCGTATTATTAGGAAATTTTTCCTTTACATATTTTACAATACTGGCAGGAATAAAGGTTTCCGGCAGTGGATTTTTTTTCCCTTTTACTTCATCCCAGTTTCCTTTATTATCAAATTCAATTTTAGTTCCGTTTGTTAATTTCACCGTATAATCTGTAGAAAAAGTATCAGAGTCTTTTAATATATAACTTGTTGTTTCTTTAGCAAAATGTGTTTTTAAAAAAGACTGTGCCTTTGCAGGAAGTTCAGTTGCATTAATTGTTGTTTCCTGTGCATTTGTCTGTACTACAACAAATAATAAAAATAATAAAGTGCTTAATAGTTTTGATGTCTTCATTGTATTTCCGTTTTAAATTCAATACAATATTACATCCTGAATTAGGAAAGAATTAGGAAAAACGAATGAGATCAAAAAAATTACACAAAATAAACAGTGAAAATATGTCCTTCCTTAAAGGTATACTCAATATTCATATTAGGGTAATTTGAAATAATTGATTTTACAATCGCTAATCCTAACCCGGTTGACTGTTCATGAGTGGTGTGTCTATAAAAACGATTAAAAATATATTCAGAGTTTAGTGGATTAGTGAAACTACTGTTTTTAATGGAGAAGCTTTTTTCGGTTATTGTGATTTCAATAATACCATTAGGATGATTGTGTGTAATTGCATTTTTCAGAAGATTATTAACTAAGGTAATTGCCAGTCCTTTGTTCATGGTTGCAACAAGTTTGCCTTTAGAAATAACCTGAATATCTACATTTTTATAATCTGCCAGATCAGAGAAATCTTCAACAATTTGTTCTGTTAAGGTGTTGAAATTCACCGCTTCTTCATCCGTAAATTGTTGATTTTCTATTTTAGAAAGTACAAGCAGTGATTTATTTAAGCGTACTAATCGGGTTAATGTATCTGTTATACTACTTATTTCAGACATTTGTTCCTCTGTAATAGTATTGTGTTCTGCAAACAATTCAAGTTTATTGATTGTAATAGCAAGAGGAGTCTGTAATTCATGAGCTGCATTTTCGAGAAACTGTTTCTGGCTGGTATACGTAGCTTCATTTCGTGCCAGCATTTTTTCTATTTCTGTTCCCAGCACTTGAAATTCCTTGAAAGGGGTTTCAGGAGCTTTAAATTTTCCAGTCCCTAATTTGAATTCCTGTAATTTTGATAATAATTTATGAAAAGGTCTCCATACACGTTTTAAGATCTGGTGATTGATTATAACAACACTTACCACTAACATAAGATATAGTGCAATAAGGGCAATTAGTAAGTCTAGTAACAGATCGTCTTCTTCAACAGTTGAAGCTTTTATTTCGAGTAGGTAGGAGTTTCCTTTAGCATCATTGAATACAGTTTTAAGTAACCGGATAGGTTCATAATCATCATCATATTCCATAAATTCAGTAGTACTTATGAACTGGTTTTTATTAGAATATTCCCCTTTAGGTAAGGGGGTTATTTTAAACTGATTAATGCCATAATCAGTAGTTTTTAGTATTTCAGGATTGCTGTATGCTTCGCGAATAATTAGAATTTTGGAGTTTTTCAGACCGTCATCAATATTATCAGATACTTCATCCAGGATAAAAAGATAAAATATACTTGCCCATACTGCAATTACGACAAGTAATGAGACGACGAGGTAACGGAGTATGTAATTTTGTAATTTCATTCTTTTATTTTTTTAGGTCATTTTATAACCAATTCCGTAAACTGCCTGAATATCAATTTCTGCTTCCGTATCTTTCAGTTTTTTTCGTAAATTTTTAATCTGAGAATAAACGAAATCAAGATTATCGGATTGATCTGTGTAATCTCCCCAGACATATTCTGCCAAGGCAGTTTTATTAATAAGACGATTAGGGTTAATAATAAAATAATAAAGCAGGTCAAATTCCTTTCTGTTTAGAACAAGAGGTTCTTCGTTTACCGTTACTGTTCTTTGTTCCGGAGAGAGAACCAGATTGTTCCAGGTAATCAGAGTATCACCATCATGATTTTTTCTTCGGATAGCTGATTTTATTCTGGCATGTAACTCAGCTAAATGAAAAGGTTTTACCAAATAGTCATCAGCACCGAGATCCAGACCTTTTACTTTATCATCAACAGAATCTTTAGCAGAGATAATAATTAAGGCGGCTTTCTTTTTTAATTTTTTAATTTCTTCCAGAAGATCTAATCCGTTACCGTCGGGTAGCATAATATCAATTAATATACAGTCATATTCAAAAGCTACGATTTTATCCAAACCGGAAAAAAAATCAGAAGCTATTTCAATAATGTGTTTTTCTTTCTCTAATGATTTCTGCATTACCTGCTGCAGTCCCGGTTCATCTTCAATAATTAATATTTTCATGTTGGATTAAAATATAAATGCAAATCAAGTTATAAAAATTAGGCTAAGATAATAATGCTTTTTGAAAAGAATAGAGGATAAACCGAAAATTCTGTTTCTTATTAAAGAGAAAACCTCATTCCGAAGTATTATTCAGAATGAGGTTTTGGATTTATAAAATGTTGTGATTAATCAATTCTTCTAAATTTACCGTTCAGATCGAATTCTAATTCCAGACCATTAGTAAGATCAATATCAATATCATAATGTCCTTTATCTATTTTAGTGATAGATTCGTTTGGATAATTTGTTTTTACATAATCCAGAATTGATTTAGGAATAAAGGTGGTAGGAATTATTCCTCTTTTTCCGTCTACTTCTTTCCATTCTCCTTTTTCTGTAAATTCTACTTCAGTACCGTTTGATAATCTTACTTCATAATCTGTTTTTCTGTTTCCTACATCTTTTATAGCATGAAGAACAGTAGCGTTACTAAAATGGGTCTTTAAAAAAGTCTGTGCAGGTGCAGGAAGTTCTGTCGTAGTGATTGTAATATCCTGTGCGTTTATTTGTACTGTGAAAAGTATAAATAATAATGTTCCTAATAAGTTTAATGTTTTCATATCTATTTTTATTTTTAAATTTGATACAATAGTACAACATGAATTAGGAAAGAATTAGGAATGAAATAAAAACTAGAAATTTTTATGATTTAAAAAACTCCGTGTAAAATGAAATTTTACGCGGAGTTTTTGTTTACGGGTTGTTTATTTAATCTATTTTCACAAATTTACCGTTCATGTCAAATTCAAGTTTGATTTGATTCGTAAGTTTAACATCAATATTATGATGTCCTTCACTAATTTTGACGATTGCTTCTTTAGGGTAATGTGTTTTTACATACTTTGAGATCGGTTTAGGAATAAAAGTAGTAGGGATTGTTTGCTTCTTTCCGTCTACTTCTTTCCATTTCCCTTTTTCCGTAAATTCTACTTCAGTATCATCTGCTAGTAGTACTTCATACTCTATTTTTATGTCTTCTGCATTTTTAGCAGCATGGTGAATCACTTTGTCTTTAAAATGTTTCATTAGGAAAGTAGTAGCTTCTTTTGGCAATTCTGATTCCTTTATCGTTTGTTTCTGAGCATTTGCTGTAATAGCAGTTGTTACAAACAATAGTAAGGCAAGAGTGTTTTTTAGAAAAGCATTCATAGATTTTGGTTTTATAGTTTATCTGTGGAAGGTAGTTAATGTTTTGGTATTAATAACGATTATTAAGATTTTATTTTATTATTTAGCAAGTAAGTGCGTTGTTGCTTCAGATTATCTGAAATGGCAACTCTTTTTTTTACTCTTTTTAGCGTTAGTAAATTTAAAGGGTTAATTCCTAAACCTTCAATGTTTTTTCTTGAAAAACGAGCTACACGATCATAAAAAAGTGGAATTATGGGCGCTTCCTCAATCACTAAAGCATCCATTTTTTGATATAGAGTGTATCTTTTTTCGGTATTAGTTTCCTGAAAAGACTGTTCATATAATCTATCAAATTCAGTATTTTTAAAGTGGGTATAATTAGGTCCGTTAGGCGTAAAGTTTTTACTGTAAAATAACGATAAGTAGTTTTCCGCATCAGGATAATCAGCGATCCAGCTTGCTCTGAAAAACGAAGATTTTCCTGTAGCAATAGATTGAATTAGAGTAGCAGGAGGATTAATATCTATTTGTACCTGAAGTCCTGTTTTTTCCCATTCCCGTTGCAGATATTCTCCAAAATCAATATAAGCACCAATAGTACTTAGTATGATTTTTGGATTCATATCACCTGTTGTCTTCTTATATTCAGCAATCAGTTTTTTTGCTTTTTCAGGGTTATAATCATAACCTTTCAGGTTGTTGAAACCGGGCAGACCCGGAGGGATAATTCCGTTTACAGCCGGTGTTCCCATATTATTCCGTAAATACATAACCATTTTTTGTCGGTCAATACCATAATTCATTGCCTGGCGAATCCGTTTGTCCAGAACTGCTTTATCCTTACTGTCCATTCTGAATCCCAGATATTCCGTGTTGAGGTAAGGACCAGAGATCATGGTAACTTCGTTACGATATTTCTCTCTCAGCTCTCCTTTCTGGGTTAAGATTTCATCCTTATAAGATGGATCAAGACCGGAAACAAAATCAATTTTTCCCTGAATAAACTCAAGGAAACCACTTTGTTTATCTGGTAAAAAAGTAATGGCAACTGCTTCTAAGTAGGGGAGTTGATTTCCTTTTTCGTCTTTTTCAAAATAATCAGGATTTTTTCGAAGTACCAGTTTTACATTTTCTTTCCATAATTTAAACTGAAAAGGGCCGGTACCAATGGGGTTAGAACGGAAATCATACCCTTTATTCTCAAAAGCTTCTTTAGGTACAACAGAAGCATATTTCATGGATAATAAACCCAGAAAGGCAGGGAGCGGTTTTGTTAGCTGTATCTGAAAAATACTATCATTAACAGCTTTAAAACGGGTTACATTCTGTAATATCCATCTCCCGGGTGAGGCAACAGTAACATCAAGGAGTCGGTTAAAACTGTATTCGAAGTCCTGAGCGCTGACTGGTTTTTGTCGGTTAAAAACTTTATTTTTATGGAAATAAATGTTTTTTCTTATTTGAAAAGTATAGGTTTTTCCGTCTTCAGAAATAGTCCATGAGCTGGCAAGATCCGGTTGGATATGTAAACTGTCGTCTAGTTGAACCAATCCGTTAAAGATCTGATTACAAGCCCAGATATTAGATTGTGTTTTGGCAAATGCAGGATCTAATGAAGTTATATTAGCACTTTCATTATATCTGAAAACCAAATGATCCTGATTTTCTCTGAAGTCTTTTTTACAGGAACAGGTTAGGAATGTAATGCAAATAATTGATATGTAACGAATTAATAATTTCATCAAACCGAATTTTGTATGTAAATTTGCAGACTCTTTTCTGAGATGTAAATATACTAAAATCCGAATGTAAAAGGATAAAGTTTTGTTTCTGTTGAGAAGAGTAACAGGAAAGGATTTGTAAAGAAAAATCTACCGTTTTAAATAAGAGAATTTAAGTTATGGAGAACAGAAAAAAAGTTGCTTTTTATACTTTGGGATGTAAACTGAATTTTTCAGAAACATCCACTATTTCACGCAGTTTTCAGGATGAAGGTTTTGATCGTGTGGATTTTGAGGATGTTGCAGATATTTATGTAATTAACACCTGTTCAGTAACAGATAATGCGGATAAGCAGTTCAAACAGGTTGTAAAAAAAGCACTTAAGAATAATGATAAAGCATTTGTAGCAGCAGTAGGATGTTATGCTCAGTTAAAACCGGAAGAATTAGCAGCAGTAGATGGTGTTGATTTAGTTCTGGGAGCTACAGAAAAATTCAAGATAACAGATTATATTAATGATTTGTCCAAAAACGATTTTGGAGAAGTACATTCCTGTGAGATATCCGAAGCGGATTTCTATGTAGGAAGTTATTCCATAGGCGACAGAACCCGAGCTTTTCTGAAAGTACAAGATGGTTGTGATTACAAATGTACATATTGTACCATTCCGTTGGCGAGAGGTATTTCAAGAAGTGATACTTTAGAAAATGTCTTACAGAATGCAAAAGAAATTTCTCAGCAGAACATCAAAGAAATTGTTCTGACAGGAGTTAATATCGGAGATTACGGAAAAGGGGAGTTTGGAAATAAAAAACACGAACATACTTTTTATGAGTTGGTACAAGCTTTAGATAAGGTAGAAGGAATAGAACGACTGCGTATTTCTTCCATTGAGCCAAATTTATTAAAAAATGAAACTATAGAATTTGTTTCAAAAAGTAAAACATTTGTACCGCATTTTCATATTCCGTTACAATCCGGAAGTAATACTATTTTGAAAGCAATGCGCCGTCGTTATCTGAGAGAAGTATATACAGATCGTGTAACTAAGATTCGTGAAGTATTGCCACATGCCTGTATTGGTGTAGATGTGATTGTTGGGTTTCCGGGAGAAACAGACGAACATTTCTTAGAGACCTATAATTTCCTGAATGAAATGGATATTTCTTATTTACATGTATTTACATATTCAGAAAGAGATAATACAGCAGCAGTGGATATGGAAGGCGTTGTGCCGATGAATGTACGCAGTAAACGTAGTAAAATGCTCAGAGGGTTGTCAGTAAAGAAACGCCGTGCGTTTTATGAAAGTCAGTTAGGTACGGACAGAACTGTTTTATTTGAAAGCGAAAATAAAGAAGGGTACATCCATGGTTTTACGGAGAATTATGTAAAAGTAAAAACACCTTGGAATCCTGAATTGGTAAATACATTGCATGCCGTTCATTTAACAAAGATTGATGAGGACGGAACAGTAAGAATGGAGTTTATAAACGAGAGTAGTCTAGTGTAAAGGTTTAAAAGTTTAAAGTTTGCAGAATCATAGATTTAACCGCTAAGGGCGCAAAGATTTACGCAAGGCAAGGCTCGCAAAATAATTGCGCTAAGTTCTTTTGAATACTGAGACTGTAAACTGATTTCACGTTAAGACATTAAGACCTTTGACTAAATATTTAAGGGTTAGTCGACCAGATTCCACTTTCTTTTATAAAAACTCTTCTGTTTAATTTCAGTTGAGCAATAATTAATTCTGCGACATCTTCGGACTGCATTACTTTATTAGGATTTCCGTCAGTAAGTTTTAATTCTTTTGACATATCTGTTGCAACAGTACTTGGGGTTAAGGCGGTAACACGGATATTGTGTTTGCGTACTTCCTGCATCAGAGATTCGGTTAATCCTAAGACGGCAAACTTTGAAGCACTGTAAGCGCTTGTAAGCGCTGCTCCTCTCTGACCGGCTGTAGATGAAATATTAATGATGTCTCCGGTTTGTCTTTCGATCATATTAGGTAAAACGGCACGGGTAGTATAATATACTCCCATTAAGTTTACCTGAATAATACGTTCCCATTCTTTTGGTTCCAGTTCCATGAATTTTCCAAAAGAAGCGATTCCTGCATTATTAATCAGGATGTCAATAGATTTAAATTCGGAGATTGCCTGTTCCATAACTGTATTTACAGAATTGATATCCGAAATATCTGCTGTTAAAACTAATGATTTGACACCAAGAGCATTTACTTCAGAAGCAACATGATCCAGATCCGTTTTTGTGCGGGCTAATAAAATTACATTTACACCTTCTTTTGCCAGTGCAATTGCCACTGCTTTACCAATACCTTTTCCGGCACCGGTAATGATGGCATTTTTACCTTTTAAGATTTCCATTTATTATAATTATTTAAATTCTGATTCCCGGAGGGAGTAATTCTTTGTAAATAGGATTTTTTCTAAAAAAAGAAGCGATCCTTGGATTAATAGGGACTACTTTCAGTTTTCTTTCTTCGCTGATTTCTAAGATCTTTTTTAGGAAATTATTCAGGAATTCTTCATCATTAAAGTTATCAGGTAAATTTATTCTAGTCAGAAATATTTTTCTTTCCTGAAAAGAATATTCTACAGTAACTAACTGTCCGTCTGCTAAGGTTTCAAATTGTCTAGAGAATTCATTGTCTTTAATTTCCATAATTTGTGCTTTATTAGAATTAAATATTATGTTACAGCTTAATTATTAAGCTATAATAGTTTAATACATTGTTGACAATTAAAAAATAATTTCAGGCTTTAGAACCTAATTTTTTGATTGTATACAGAAATAATTACGTGCTTTGTAAGTTCTTTTGGGATTAGTAAGAATTTATTTCTGCGTTTTTAATGTCCTTAGGGTTAGACTCAGCAAAGATACTGGTTTTCAAATCAATATCAAATATTTTTTCGATATATCTTATGCGTATTACCAGAATGTTTTTATTTTTAAAATAAAAATAATATCTTGTAGAGATTACCCGGTTAATTCAGGGATTGCAGATCAGGGAATTATTCTATAATCTTTGAACAGAAATAAAAACAGGCGGTTATTTGCCGGAGAATATGGTGTGAAAAATGGATTGTTTTTTTAATTTATAGTAATGATGAGTAAAATTCCGGTTTATTTTATGCCTGGTATGGCAGCAAACTCTTTAATTTTTGAAAAAATAGAATTGCCGTCAGATTCCTTTGATGTTTTCATGTTAGAATGGATGATTCCATTAGAGAAAGAGACTTTGAAAGAGTATGCAGAGCGAATGATCAAAAATATAAAACATGAAAATCCTGTACTGATAGGCGTTTCATTTGGAGGGATTCTGGTTCAGGAAATTGCAGAGCTCATTAAGGTAAGAAAAGTAATTATTATTTCAAGTGTGAAATCGAATCTTGAGTTTCCCCTAAGAATAAAACTGGCTAGGAAAATAAGAATATATAAACTTGTTCCTACCTTTCTGATACGAATAGAGGAGTTGTCAAAACTGTTTTTCAGAAATAAATCAAAAAATCGTTTAAAGCTATTCAGAAAATATTTATCCGTTACCGATCCGAAATATCTGAACTGGGCAATAGAACAGATCGTTATGTGGGACAGGAGCGTTCCGGATAAAAAAGTGATTCATATTCAGGGAGACAGAGATGAGATCTTTTCCACAAAGAATATAAAAAATTATATTCATGTGAAAAAAGGTACGCATATTATGATCGTTATCAGGTATAAATGGTTTAATGAGCATCTGCCTGAAATAATTTTGAAAGACTGATGAAAAAAAGTTTGGTTTGGTTTTTGTAACTTTACAAGTAAAAAATAAATATGAACTGGATAAAGAACGTAGGGGCAGTAGTCGTAGTAGTGGCTATTAGTGGTTTTTTAATGCATGCTACATCAGGAGAGCATCTTAAAGGACAGATGAGAAATGAAAAAGGGAGCTACCTTCCTCAGGATGTAAATTTTGCAGGAGAGAAAACGCCTTTACATATTTCAGATGTTAAAGAACGATTTGACAGAGAATTATTAGTGAATGCAAACTGGCATTCCAATACTTATTTAATTCTTAAAAGAGCGAATAAGGTTTTTCCTATTATGGAACCGATATTGCAAAAATATGGTGTTCCTGATGATTTTAAATATTTAGCAGTCATAGAAAGCGGACTGGTAAATGTGATTTCTCCTGCCGGAGCTCGTGGTATATGGCAGTTTATGCCGGCTACAGCTAAAGAACAAGGTATGGAGGTTACAAATGAAGTAGATGAAAGATATCATTTAGAGAAATCTACTGAGGCAGCCTGTAAATATCTATTAGCAGCTAAAAACAAACTGGGAACATGGACTCTGGCAGCAGCGGCTTATAATGGTGGTATGGCTGGTGTTACAAAACAAATAAGTATTCAGAAAGTGAATGATTATTACGATCTCCTTTTAACAGATGAGACCTCCAGATATGTTTTCAGAATTATTGCGGTTAAAGAAGTTATGAGTAATCCGGAAGCTTACGGATATAATCTGACGACAAAAGAAGAATTATACACTAATCCTCCTATAAAACAAATAGAAGTAGATACAACTGTAACAAACTGGGCAGATTTTGCTATTGCACAGGGAATCAATTATAAAGTATTGAAAATACACAATCCCTGGTTAAGAGATACGAAATTGACTAATACTAAGAATAAGAAATATGTTCTTGATATTCCTGTTGCTGGATATTAATTATTAATTATAGTCGAAAGTTTAAAGGTCTTAAAGTCGAAAGCCTTAATTGTATACCAACTTTAAGACCTTTAAACTTTCGACTTTGCTTTCTTATATTTTCTTCATTTGTTGTTTCATCTGTTGAATCTGTTCTTTTAGCATGTTTTGTTTATCCAGTTTTTTAGCTTCATTAAGCAGGGTAGTTGCTTCCATTTTTCTTCTTTTAGTCATTGCAATACCTGCCAGATTTAATTTAGCTAAAGCCAGATCCTGATCCATATTCAGACCCAGTTCTATTGCTTTTTTAAAATATTTTTCTGCCTGAGTAAGGTTCGTTTGTGAAACCATAAGACCGTGCAAGTAATTAAAATAACCCTGTTGTTTCTTTACTAAAGCCGTTTCCGGATGTTTGATTTTGTTTAGCCATTTCTGAGCTCCCGGAAAATTTTGTTTTCTTAATTGTAAGAAAGCAAGAAGAATGAATTCATTCTTGAAGTAAAGAAAGATAAATATGGTGGATAGAAGTAATAAGAAAATTCCGTTCCCAATGTTACTTTCTGTAAATTGCCAAATGCCCGCAGCAATAATCAGTGCAGCAATAATCAGTTTAATATTCCTATGAAACATAGTTCGTTTTTTATGTTAATTTGCAAAGATAGTAAAATCAAATATAAATATTTTTATAAAACCATTTGTGAGAGAAAAAACTCTTTGTATATTTGCACTCGGTTTTAAAACGAATAAAATTTTAATACCCCACAAAAGAGATATTTAAATTCAAGATTCTAAAGATAAAAAGCAATGAGCAAAAGAACGTTTCAACCATCAAAGAGAAAAAGAAGAAATAAGCATGGTTTCATGGATAGAATGGCTTCCGCTAGCGGCAGAAAGGTGCTTGCTCGTAGAAGAGCTAAAGGAAGACACAAATTAACTGTTTCTTGTGAACCAAGACATAAAAAATAATGTTCTTGTTTTTAAGCATAAATAAAAGGTGTTACTTATTTTAGTAACGCCTTTTTTTATATCTGGTTACGAAAGGTTCTTTTACATTAAGTTTAGGATTGATGTTCAGTGACTTTAATTTTTTTATAAACTTTAAAATTAAAAACAAACAAATATATAATGCCAAAAGATAATTCTATAAAATCGGTTTTAATTATTGGTTCCGGACCAATTGTTATCGGACAAGCTTGTGAATTTGATTATGCCGGGTCTCAGTCGGCACGTTCACTTCGTGAAGAAGGAATAGAAGTTGTGCTTATCAACTCGAATCCTGCTACGATTATGACAGATCCTACAATGGCGGACCATGTGTATTTAAAACCACTTACTACTAAATCGATCATTGAAATTTTAACAGCACATCCTAATATTGATGCTGTTTTACCCACAATGGGAGGGCAGACCGCTCTGAACCTGTGTCTGGAAGCAGATGAAAAAGGAATCTGGGAAGATTTTAATGTAAAATTGATTGGTGTAGATATTAATGCAATCAACATTACTGAGGACAGAGAACAGTTTAAACAGTTATTAGAACGAATTGATATTCCTACTGCACCGGCAAAAACGGCTACTTCTTTCCTGAAAGGAAAAGAGATCGCACAGGAATTTGGTTTTCCGTTAGTAATTCGTCCTTCCTTCACCTTAGGAGGAACAGGAGCAGCTTTTGTACATAATAAAGAAGATTTTGATGATTTACTGACACGTGGTCTTGAAGCTTCTCCTATCCATGAAGTATTAATTGATAAGGCTTTACTGGGATGGAAAGAATACGAATTAGAATTATTAAGAGACAAGAATGATAATGTAGTGATTATTTGTTCTATTGAAAATATGGATCCGATGGGGATTCACACAGGAGATTCCATTACAGTAGCACCGGCAATGACTCTTTCCGATACAACTTTCCAGAGAATGCGTGATATGGCGATTAAAATGATGCGTAGTATCGGTAATTTCGCAGGAGGATGTAACGTTCAGTTTGCAGTAAGTCCCGATGAAAAAGAAGATATAGTTGCTATTGAGATTAATCCTCGTGTATCCCGTTCTTCCGCTTTGGCTTCAAAAGCAACCGGATATCCGATTGCTAAGATTGCTACGAAACTGGCTTTAGGATACCATCTGGATGAATTACAAAATCAGATTACAAAATCGACCTCTGCTTTATTTGAGCCAACACTGGATTATGTGATTGTGAAGATACCACGTTGGAACTTTGATAAATTCGAAGGTTCAGATAGAACCTTAGGTTTACAAATGAAGTCCGTAGGTGAAGTAATGGGTATTGGGCGTTCCTTTCAGGAAGCCTTACACAAGGCGACACAATCCTTAGAAATAAAAAGGAATGGTCTGGGAGCAGATGGAAAAGGATATACAAACTACGATCAGATCATTGATAAACTGACCAACGCAAGCTGGGATCGTGTATTTGTAATCTATGATGCGATTGCAAAAGGAATTCCGCTAAGCAGAATCCATGAGATTACAAAGATTGATATGTGGTTCTTAAAACAGTATGAAGGACTTTATATACTAGATAAAGAAATATCTACTTTTACAATAGAGACTTTACCAAAAGAACTGTTACTCGAAGCAAAACAAAAAGGATTTGTTGATAGACAGATTGCTCATATGCTAAACTGTTTAGAAAGTCAGGTGTATAAAAAACGTGAAGAGTTTCAGATTAAACGTGTTTATAAACTGGTAGATACCTGTGCCGCAGAGTTTAAAGCGAAAACACCTTATTATTACTCTACGTTTGAAGCTGAAATAGAAAAACCAAATGGCGAAAGATATGTCGATAACGAAAGTATTGTTACCGATAAAAAGAAAGTAGTTGTTCTGGGTTCAGGACCTAACCGAATCGGGCAGGGAATCGAATTTGATTATTCCTGTGTACATGGTGTAATGGCTGCGGCAGAGTGTGGTTATGAAACAATTATGATTAACTGTAATCCGGAAACCGTTTCAACTGATTTTGATACAGCAGACAAATTATATTTTGAACCGGTGTTCTGGGAGCATATCTATGACATTATTCAGCACGAAAAACCAGAAGGTGTAATTGTGCAGCTAGGAGGGCAAACGGCTCTTAAACTGGCGGAAAAACTGTCTAAGCATGGTGTAAAGATTATTGGAACCAGTTTTGAAGCACTGGATCTGGCAGAAGACAGAGGACGATTTTCAGAATTACTGACAGAATTGAAAATACCATTCCCTAAATTCGGAATTGCAGAAACAGCAGATCAGGCGTCAGCCTTAGCTGATAAACTGGATTTTCCTTTATTGGTAAGACCTTCCTATGTGTTGGGAGGGCAAGGAATGAAGATTGTGATTAATAAAAAAGAACTGGAAGAACATGTAATCAGTTTATTACAGAATATTCCGGGAAATAAACTGTTACTAGATCATTACCTTGACGGAGCGATTGAGGCAGAAGCAGATGCTATCTGTGACGGAGAGAATGTATACATCATTGGTATCATGGAGCATATTGAGCCTTGCGGAGTACATTCCGGGGACAGTAATGCTACTTTACCACCATTCAATATTGGAGCATTTGTAATGCAGCAGATCAAGGATCATACTAAGAAAATTGCTTTAGCACTTAAAACCGTTGGTTTGATCAATATTCAGTTTGCGATCAAGGATGATTTGGTTTATATTATCGAAGCAAATCCAAGAGCTTCCCGTACCGTTCCTTTTATTGCAAAAGCGTATGGAGAACCGTATGTGAATTATGCAACAAAAGTAATGCTGGGTCATAATAAAGTAACCGATTTTAAATTTAACCCTCAGTTAAAAGGATTTGCGATTAAGCAACCCGTTTTCTCTTTTAATAAATTCCCCAATGTAAATAAAGCATTAGGACCCGAAATGAAGAGTACAGGAGAAAGTATTTTGTTTATTGACAGTCTAAAAGACGATCAGTTCTATGAATTATATTCCAGAAGAAAAATGTACCTGAGTAAATAAGCTTAGGATTGTAAAAAAGGTTCCAACTAGTTGGAACCTTTTTTTATTATTTAAAATCTATTTCCACATTATAAGAAGCCAGATTTTTTATAGCCTCTTTAGTAGTATGATCAAAAGTTTCTTCGTGGTGGCTTTTCTCTTTTTTGAGATTTATCCGTTTGATACTGGCATAAAAACGTCTTACATCGTTGAGGTCGGAGAGGATCAGTTTAGGAACCATTACATTATTTCCATCAGAATCTTTGGCAACCATGGTAAAATAAGAAGAATTACAGTGTTTTGTTTTCCCCGTCTGTATGTTTTCTGCAATTACACGAATACCCACCACCATAGAACTGTTTCCGACATAGTTAACAGATGCTTTTAAAGTAACCAGTTCCCCTATTTCAATAGGATTCAGGAAATCTACCGTATCAATTGAAGCCGTTACACAGTAAGTCCCCGAGTATTTAGAAGCACAGGCAAAAGCGATCTGATCCAGTAAAGACAATATATAACCTCCGTGAATTTTTCCACTAAAGTTAGAGTGAGAAGGAAGCATTAACTGGGATATTGAAATGCGGGATGAATGTATAGATTTAGAACGTTTTTCCATTTTTTAGTTATCAGTTGTTGGTGTTTAGTTGATAGTTGTAAATTTTGTTTAAAGTTTAAGGTTTAAAGTTTTTTGCAGAACCGGAAATTTACGTTAAGAGCGCAAAGGTTTACGCAAGGGACGCAAAGCTGTTTTGAATACTGAGACTGAAAACTGAAAACTAATTTTCACGTAATTTCCTCTTCAATTTCATCATTTTTACTGTTTGCCCGTTGCAGTATATTTTCCGGAAGTGCTTTTTTAGCCTTAGCCCCCATTTTTTTCAGTTTTTCGATACTGGTAATGATATTTCCTTTTCCGTCAACGAGTTTATTCATTGCATTACCATATTCACTTTTAGCCTCCTCCATCTTCTTACCGATCTTTACCAGATCCGAAACAAAGCCTTCAAATTTATCATACAGAGCACCTGCCTGACGGGCGATTTCATATGCATTCTGTTGTTGTTTCTGATTCGTCCACATACTGTCAATAGTACGTAAAGTAGCCAGAAGAGTAGAAGGCGTAACAATAACGATATTCTTTTCAAAAGCCTTATTATATAAAGCCGGTTCCATATTCAGTGCCAGTGCAAAAGCCGGTTCCATTGGGATAAACAGCAATACAAAATCCGGACTTTCCATTTCATACAGATCATGGTAGTTTTTTTCTCCCAGCTGTTCCACATGACGTTTAATAGAAGTGACATGATCCCGTAAAAAAGTGTTTTTCAGCTGTTCATCCTCCTCATTAATATATTTTTCATAGGCTGATAAAGATACTTTTGAATCAACGATCATTTTTTTGCCGTCCGGCAGATTAATTACCACATCCGGTAATACACGGCTACCTTCTTCCGTTACGTGACTTTGTTGTACCTCATATTCCCTGCCTTTTTCCAGACCTGATTTTTCCAGAACACGCTCTAAGACCAGTTCGCCCCAGTTCCCCTGCATTTTACTGTCGCCTTTTAAAGCTCGGGTCAGGTTAATAGTCTCTTTGCTCATTTGTTCGTTCATATCCCGTAAGCCCAGAATCTGCTGACGCAGAGCGGCGTGATAATCGATACTTTCCTTATGCGTGTCTTCCACCTTTTTCTCAAATAGCTGGATTTTATCCTGTAATGGCAAAAGGATATTTTTTATATTCTCGCGGTTTTGTTCCGTGAATTTATTCGATTTTTCTTCCAATATTTTATTGGCAAGGTTTTCAAATTCTTTAGTGAATTTTTCCTGTAGCTGTTCCACCTCCTGTTTCTGCTCCTGATTGCGCTCCCGAAGATTATCAAAATCAACCTCTTTTTTGGTTAGCTGTAACGCAAAAGCATCTTTCTCACGACGGATTTCTTCCCTTTCACCGGAAACGATCTGTAACTGTTTTTCAAAAGCGGTTTTATCATTCAGAACCTGTTCTTTCAGGCTGTCATACTGTGTGTTCAGACTAATCAGTTTTTCTTCCAGAGAGATCTTTTCAGATTTAAAACGGGCAGAGAATAAGAGTTTCCCAATAAAAACACCTATTGCCAGAGCAAGAATAAAAACAAAAACGATCGGTACAATTTCGGTCATGGAGATTTTATTTTTTTAAAAAGTAAAAATAACAAATTGTTTTCGACTTATAGCTGAAAATTGGATTAGTTCTATTTAGTCAGAAAGTCTAAGGTCAAATGTCATAATGTGAAAATCAGTATTCAGTAAACCGTTTTCAGTAGCAGTATTCAAAACAGCTTTGCGTCCCTTGCGTAAACCTTTGCGCTTAAATCTCCAATTCCATAAAACTATTAAATATTAGTTGTAAATTAGTGAATTAAAACTATTTTATTTAAAAATATTTAAAAATTATAATATAGAAGTTGTTTTTATTTTGTTTCTTGTAAGAGCATAAAAAAAGTCCCACCGAAGCAGGACTCAAGATTTTCATCTACGGCATATAGCCTTATTGTGATAAGATTAAAGATTAGAATAAAATTTTCACCTTACAAAGGTATATAAAATAATTAGATTACCCACTGAGGGAAACCGTAAAAACGAAATTTTCTTTTGTTGTAGTTTTAACCTTATTATAGAAATACAGATTATGGCAAGAATACTAGGATTAGATTTGGGCACCAATTCCATAGGTTGGGCATTGATTGATGACCGATTACAGAAGATCATCGGAATGGGCAGCAGAGTGTTCCCGATGGGCGTAGAAAATTTAGGAGACGGAGATCGCGAAGTTTCCAAAAATGCAGGAAGAACAGGAGCAAGAGGAATAAGAAGACAGTTTTTCAGAAGGCGATTACGCAAAAAAATCTTATTAAAGGCGCTTTCCGAGAACGGAATGTGTCCGATGATCGAAGCCGATTTTGAAGACTGGAAAAAAACAAAAGCCTTTCCGTCAGCGAAGTTAGCGGAGTGGTTTGCGATTAATCCGTATGAACTACGGTATAGAGCATTACACGAAAAATTATCGTTGGAAGAAATTGGGCGTATTTTTTATCATATCATTCAACGCAGGGGTTTTCTGAGCAACAGCAGAAGCGCCGGAAAAGATGACGGTGCTATTTTTAAAGGCAATCCGAAAGAAGGTAAGATTGGGATTGATCAAACCCGTCAGGAAATACAGGATACCACACTTGGTGCTTTTCTGTATCAGATCCATCCAAAAGAGAATCAGCCTTTCGTATCCGGAGCAGAACGTATCCGAAACCGATATACGACCCGTCAGATGTATGTAGATGAATTTGAGCTGATCTGGAACAAACAGTGTCAGTTCCATTCCGTGCTGACAGAAGAACTGAAAGCCCTTTTCGGAGGCAGAAAACAGGATGGTTATGCAGAAGAAGGTATTTTATTTCATCAGCGTCCGTTGCGTTCCCAGAAACATCTGGTAGGGAACTGTTCCCTTGAACCTTCAAAAACCAAATGTCCTCTCAGTGCCGTTCCTTTCGAACAGTTTAGAGTATATCAGTGGGTAAATACCGTTGAATATAATGATACTAAGTTAAACGAATCCGAAAGAAAAGCAATGGCTGAGATGCTGTTCCGGAAAGAAAAACCAACGTTTAAAGAATTGCGTAAAGCAATAGGGAAAACAGAAGCACAGTATAAATTCAATTATAAAGATGTCGATAAGATAGTAGGAACCTATACTATTTCAAATTTATCTAATAAAAAATTCTTTGGTAACAAATGGTTCTCTCTTACCGAAAAAGAACAGGAAGATATCTGGCACATCCTTTATTTCTTTGATAGTAAAGAAAAAGTAGCAGAATATGCACTGAAATACTGGGGTTTTACTGCCGATCAGGCAGAGGCAATTGCTTCTTTTAATTTAAAAGACGGTTATTCCAGTCTGAGCAGAAAAGCGATTGGTTCTATTTTGCCTTTTCTACAACTGGGTTTTGAATATGATATTGCAGTTGTTCTGGGAGGAATACGAAATGCTTTCGGGAAAGAGTGGGAGTTGCTTCCCGAGGATAAGAAAGCCTTTATTTTGGATAACGTACCTTCCATTGTACGTTTTAAAATAACAGGAGGCTTTATAGAAACGATACGCGAACTGTTGCGAAAAGAATTTGGATTGACAGAACAGCAGCTGAAAAAACTCTATCATCATTCCGCTTCCATCACTGCAACACAACTGCTGGAAAAACTGCCGACAGGGAAAGAAGCAGATAAAGAAATTCAGAATATCCGTAATCCGATTGTTATTACCGCTCTGTTTGAAATCAGAAAATTGGTAAATGAACTAATTGATGAATATGGAAAGATCGATCAGATTAATGTGGAAATGGCACGGGATCTAAAAGTTTCAAAAACGCAGCGGAACAAGATTAGAAGAGACCAACAGCGATTAGAGCGAGAAAATGACAGAGTAAAAGAGCGATTACAGGAATATGGTCAGCGCCCCACACATGAAGCCGTTTTAAAATATAAGTTATGGGAAGAGTGCAGACAGATTTGTCCGTATACCGGAGTTACTATACCTGTTGAAAAATTATTTACAGGAGAAATCCAGATCGAACATATTCATCCGTGGAGTCGTTCATTAAACGATAGTTTTTCCAATAAAACTCTTTGCTGGGCAGATGAGAACCGAAAAAAAGGAAATAAAACCCCTTTTGAATTCTATGGTGATGACGAAGCGAACTGGGCAGCGATGAAAGAACGTGCTTTAAAGTTGTTTTCCGATACGCCTGCTTATCCGAATGCATATGCAAAATTCAAACGCTTTGTACAGCAAAAATTTGATGATGATTTTTCTTCCCGACAGTTAAACGATACCCGTTATATCAGTAAAGAAGCAAAGGATTATCTGGTACAAATATGTGAAAATGTAGCAGTCTCACCAGGACAGATGACCGCTAATCTACGTCAGAAATGGGGGCTGAATCATATCCTCAATACCGATAATGCTACTAAGTCCCGTGAAGATCATCGACACCATGCCATTGATGCGTTGGTAATGGCATGCAGTAAAACAAGCTATTTACAAGAGTTATCAAAATGGAACCGTTATGATCGGACTTATGATTTGAAAGATTTTCCATTGCCCTGGACGACCTTTCGTTTTGATGCAGAGCAGGCAACAGACCAGATTCTGGTTTCTCATAAGCAGGTCAATACCATTATAACCGTTCGAAAACATAAAACAAAGAAAAACGGAAAAGAATATACAAATATTGGTGTTGCTGCTCGTGGACCTTTACATAAAGAAACGATTTACGGCAGGCGAACCGCTCCCTGTAGTGAAGAAGCCTTTCATGTTCGAAAGCCGATAGACGGCTTAACCACCGAAAAACAGATTGAGAAAGTGGTCGATCCGGTGATTCGGGAACTGATTTTAAAACGAGTACATCTGTTAGGTGGTTTTGTAAAAGATAAAATTCCTGCCGATACTTTTTTTATCGTCGATCAAGAAGGAATAAAACAGCCTCAGCTCTTTTTACCCAATAAAAACGGAAATCCGGTTCCGATATTAAAAGTAAGAATGAGAGAAAATATAGGAAGAGCCGAACAATTAAAAACAGAGACCAACCAGTGGGTAAATCCGAGAAATAATCATCATGTACTAATCTATAAAGATACAGCCGGAACACTGAACGAAGTAGTGGAGACGTTCTGGACCGTAGTAGAGCGTAAACGACAAGGAATGCCTGTTTATCAGTTACCTGAGGACGGTAAGGAAATCATAACTACTTTACATATTAATGATCTTTTTTTATTAGGGATTAATGAAGAAGAGATCACTTGGGAGAATCCGGATCATAAAGTGCTACAGGAACATTTATATAGAGTGCAGAAGTTAACAAGTAATGATTATTTCTTTAGACTTCATAAAGCTTCATCTATTAATAATAAAGAAGAAGAAAACCGATTAAGTTTAAAAGGATTAAGTTTAATTACTCCAATAAAGGTTAAGATAAATTCGTTTGGTAAAATAATAAAAAATAATTTTAAAGATTAGAAGTTACGATATTGATAATAAATTTATAATGAGAGCTGCTTCAGTTGTAGTTTGATTAAAGATTAGAAGTTACGATATTCTTCAGGTTCATTTGCTTCATTTAATTTTAGTTGTAGTTTGATTAAAGATTAGAAGTTACGATATTTTTCCATTGCACCCTATGTATATTCCGCCGGTTGTAGTTTGATTAAAGATTAGAAGTTACGATATTAAAAATTTGAAGACTATCTAATTCAAATTGTTGTAGTTTGATTAAAGATTAGAAGTTACGATATTATTAGTTTGGGCGTAAATGCAAGTTACGTAGTTGTAGTTTGATTAAAGATTAGAAGTTACGATATTTTTAAACATTCCACATTCTTTTAGAATGGTGTTGTAGTTTGATTAAAGATTAGAAGTTACGATATTGATTTATTTATAAATGATTCGGTTGCTGTAGTTGTAGTTTGATTAAAGATTAGAAGTTACGATATTGGTGTTCCTATTTTAGACAATGCTAATCCTGTTGTAGTTTGATTAAAGATTAGAAGTTACGATATTCAAAGATGTTGAGCTTTGTTTAACAATAAGTTGTAGTTTGATTAAAGATTAGAAGTTACGATATTTGGCAATTTCGTACAGTCACATTGATTTAAGTTGTAGTTTGATTAAAGATTAGAAGTTACGATATTTGTGTCTTGAATTTCCCGATAAATTCACCTGTTGTAGTTTGATTAAAGATTAGAGATTACGATATTGGGCATCTTATGCTTTTGAGAAAGCTGTAGTTGTAGTTTGATTAAAGATTAGAGATTACGATATTAGAGTAGAATGGCAAAACTGCTCAAATTATGTTGTAGTTTGATTAAAGATTAGAGATTACGATATTTCAGATGAAGAGTATATGTAAAATCCTATAGTTGTAGTTTGATTAAAGATTAGAGATTACGATATTTGTAACATGAGATCCATAAACGACTCCCAGTTGTAGTTTGATTAAAGATTAGAGATTACGATATTGTATCGATTTAATGCATTAGGATCCGTTGTGTTGTAGTTTGATTAAAGATTAGAGATTACGATATTACTCTACATCATATTGTAGAAATAGGACTCGTTGTAGTTTGATTAAAGATTAGAGATTACGATATTAATAACTTATCATATTCCGCTTTGATGTTCGTTGTAGTTTGATTAAAGATTAGAGATTACGATATTGTTCCTTGTGGTCGTTGTCCTGAATGTGTTGTTGTAGTTTGATTAAAGATTAGAGATTACGATATTATATAACCAGTGATTCTTTGTGGGTGGATTGTTGTAGTTTGATTAAAGATTAGAGATTACGATATTGTTGATTCGCGCGAAACGCAACGTTATCCCGTTGTAGTTTGATTAAAGATTAGAGATTACGATATTATATAACCAGTGATTCTTTGTGGGCGGGTTGTTGTAGTTTGATTAAAGATTAGAGATTACGATATTTGACGCGGCTTTGACAAATTCAGCGACGTAGTTGTAGTTTGATTAAAGATTAGAGATTACGATATTAGACGGGAGTTAATGTATCTGGCGAAAAGAGTTGTAGTTTGATTAAAGATTAGAGATTACGATATTATACAACCCCTTGTCTTTCAGTCCCTTTAGTTGTAGTTTGATTAAAGATTAGAGATTACGATATTACTCTTTTAAATGGAATGTAAGCGACTCAGTTGTAGTTTGATTAAAGATTAGAGATTACGATATTATAGCATGTAAAAATGTCTTTTCTCTTACAGTTGTAGTTTGATTAAAGATTAGAGATTACGATATTGTCCGTCTCCGCCGATAGACCTATGTATCAGTTGTAGTTTGATTAAAGATTAGAGATTACGATATTAACTATAATAATGGCAGGATCAAGGACGAGTTGTAGTTTGATTAAAGATTAGAGATTACGATATTCTATAAACTTTTTTGATTTTTCGTTAACAGTTGTAGTTTGATTAAAGATTAGAGATTACGATATTGGACACCGCTTTGACGAATTCAGCGACGTAGTTGTAGTTTGATTAAAGATTAGAGATTACGATATTATTATAGCTCTTGCATATCAGGGATCTCGTGTTGTAGTTTGATTAAAGATTAGAGATTACGATATTTAGTTTATTTAATTTAGCTCTACATCTTAGTTGTAGTTTGATTAAAGATTAGAGATTACGATATTATCTGCTGAATTATCTATACTAGCCGATTGTTGTAGTTTGATTAAAGATTAGAGATTACGATATTGCAGCTGTGCCTAGTAAATAACCCCTGCTAGTTGTAGTTTGATTAAAGATTAGAGATTACGATATTTATATCACATATAAAAAAACTGCCAGCTGGTTGTAGTTTGATTAAAGATTAGAGATTACGATATTGTTGTTCCAGACAATGAGTTTGTTAGTTGTGTTGTAGTTTGATTAAAGATTAGAGATTACGATATTTGATAGAATCTTGATCGGTGGAATCTATTCGTTGTAGTTTGATTAAAGATTAGAGATTACGATATTACATCGACGTTGATAAGATAAATCCGTGTAGTTGTAGTTTGATTAAAGATTAGAGATTACGATATTATGATAGATTCGTCCTGTCCTTTGGAATCGTTGTAGTTTGATTAAAGATTAGAGATTACGATATTTTGTTCCAGACAATGAGTTTGTTAGTTGCGTTGTAGTTTGATTAAAGATTAGAGATTACGATATTGGCAAACGGTAAAAGGAAATTACAAACCGTGTTGTAGTTTGATTAAAGATTAGAGATTACGATATTAGTTGTGCTGTTAGCTTCTGAATATCATAAGATTAGTAGAGAATATCGTAAATAAAAATGCCTCTTTTACAGTAAGAAACGCTGTATTTGAGGCATTTTTTCATTTAGAACAGTTCCAGTTGCATCGGTATTGGTTCATTCCCAACTTCCGTTTTCCCCCAGAAGTTCATAATATTACCAAACTGTTTATCCGTAATTCGCAGTATACTTACCTTTCCCATGGGCGGTAACAGTTTATGAATTCGTTTTTCATGAACATCAGCGCTTTCGCTACTGGCACAATGGCGAGTATAAACCGAATACTGCATCATCGTAAAACCATCTTTCAGCAGACTCGTCCGAAACCCTGAAGCATTTTTTCGATCTTTTTTCGTTTCTGTAGGCAGATCAAAGAATACAAACAACCACATTATTCGATAGGCATTGAATTCCATAATTTAGGATATTTTATTTTCTTTCGAGTACCCGTATAACACTGCTGTAAAGAAGACGCTGTTTTTTGCAGTCCTACCATCAGCGGACTTTTCTCGGTTTTAAAATAAACCGTTTGCGTTAAAGTCTGTAGTAATTCCGCTTTAATAGCCGTAGTCAGTTCCTGTTCCTCATAGTTTTGCAGGATATGATACACCTTTTCATCAATGATCGGTCGGAAAGGCTCCATAATATCATCCGCCAGAGCAAAAGCATTGTATTTGTTCCGATGATGAATCCCTAATGTATTCAGTAATCCGCTTCCCGATAAAGCCCTTGCCGTTGCCGCTCTCAGGATCGCATAACCGTAATTCAGAAAATTATTAGGATAGTTACCAAAACGTTCCCGTTTAAAATTCGTTTCAAAAAAGAATTTCCAGTAATGTTGTGCCGCAACCCCTTCCATATTCGTTGTATCCCCACTCAGTACCTTACTTGCCAGATAGTCAAAATGGTTCTTTTCCTGTCGGATTCTGCCGAGTAGTTCCCCCTGATTCTTTATTTTTTCAATAACAGTCTGTTGCCATAAGTTTTTCTTTAAAGGAGCAGAAGCTTCAATTTGGTTTTTAAAAAGTTCCTGCTGTATGTAATGTCCGTTGAGGTTCAGGAACATACCTGAGGGCAGATGCCCCGTAGTACAGATAATAACCGCTGTATTGTTTTCGACCAGTGCATTCATAGCCGGAATACTCAGATAAATTTCCGGATGGTCCAGTACTAAATAACCCGTATCTTCAATAGGAACCGTACGTTCTCCACTTTCAGAGCGCAGTATCAGCTGGTTGTTTTTACAGGTAATACTTGTTTTATTTTCTACAAGAAGTGTTCTTTTAATCATAATCTTTGTTTTTTGGTGTATTGTATTAAAGAAAAGAAATAAACAGGAATAGAAAAAGAGGAAAACCGTAATAGAGATCAGATGTTTTTATAAGATATATTCTATAAATAAAAAAAGGGCAGAAATATTGCTATCTCTACCCTAAAAAAATAAATAATCTACATTTTAAAAATAAAATATAGGTATAACAGATAATTACAAATATAGAACATATTCTATGTAAAATAATTTTTTTTCACTTTTTTTCTATTCCATTAAGGGTTTATTATTTCCGTTCTTCGGTAACCCTCTGTAGAATAAGAGAATCTTTATTGTTTCGATTCCCGAAAGATGTATGTTATATTTTTACCGTTTTCCAGCGTCCCCTTTTAAACAATACATATCCCGCAATTGAAATAGCCGTTTCCGCAACCGGAATAGCAATAAACACACCATCAGGGCCCATTTTAAAATATTTTGCCAGTAGATACGCTAACGGAATCTGAAACATCCAGAAACCAAAGAAATTAATCCAGGTAGGCGTTTTAGTATCCCCCGCACCATTTAGAGAAGCGATCATTACCATTCCGATACCATAGAACACATAACCCGTCGCCAGAATACGAACTGCACGAACCGCAACTTCCTGAACATGAATATCATTTGTAAAGAAAGAAACCAGTACCTCCGCTCCCAGAAGAGAGATCAGCGAAACACAAAACATAAATATAGCATTATATTTAGCCGTTTTCAGTACCGCTTCCTCAGCACGGTCTACCCGTTTTGCACCCAGATTCTGTCCCACTAATGTAGCCGCAGCATTACTTAATCCCCAGGCAGGCAGTAAAAAGAACATCATTAGTCGCAGTGCCGTCTGATAGCCCGCAGAACCGTTATCACCTCCCGTTGTTGCGACTAGTTGCGCCAGAAAGACCCAGCTGCATGAAGCGATCATAAACTGCACCACAGCAGGAGCAGCAATAGCAATAATAGCTTTCATTTGTTTCCAGTCCGGTATAAAATAAGAAAGGACTATTTTTAAAATCCCTTTTCCGTTAAATAAGTTCCACAGCTGATAGATCACACCCGAACCACGACCAATGGTAGTCGCAACCGCAGCACCCGTAAGCCCCATAGCAGGAACAGGTCCAAAGCCATTAATGAAAATCGGGCAGAGGATAATATTAATAATATTAGCGATCCATAAACTTTTCATTGCAATAGCCGCATTTCCCACCCCTCTGAAAATACCGTTAATCAGGAACAACAGCATAATAATAAAACTACCACCCATCATAATCTGCATAAATGCAGTTCCGTGTTCCGCAGCTTCAAGAGAAGCCCCCATTAATTGTAATATTTCAGTAGCATAGATAAATCCGGCAATACTGAATCCGAAAGTAATAACCAGTGAAATAATAATCGCCTGCATCCCCGCTTTTGCCGCCGCAACAGGATTTTTCTCACCGATACGTCGGGCAACAAGCGCCGTTGCAGCCATACTGATACCGATATCAAAAGCATACATAATCGTCAGTACCGATTCTGTGAGTCCTACCGTCTGTATCGCATAACTGCTGTGCTCCAGATGCCCTACAAAATAAAGATCAACTAAAGCAAATACCGATTCCATTGCCATTTCCAGCATCATCGGTATTGCTAATAAAAGAACAGAAAGACGAATGCTTCCTGAAGTATAATCAATGTCTTCACCGCGTAAAGACTGTTTTATAATAGTAAAAATACGTAAAAACCTATTTTGGGCTGGTTTTGATTGTGTCATAAATAAAATATAAAAGAGATAAACGAATGGACAAATACCATCTGAGACGACAGTTTGTCTTTAGAAATGCGTATTAAAATAATTTGTTTTCGTTAGATGAAAACCACAATTGCATACATCGTTTTGAATTTTGAAGAACAAAGATAGTATTTTTTTACAATTCCTAGAATCGTATAATCGATAAATTTTGTAAGATGTTTTTTGTAAAATATGAAAAGTTGATATCGTTTCCCCTCCTTTGGAGGGGTGTCCGGAGGACGGGGTGGTCTTTTTAAATGGATAATTAATAATTTTTGCAGAGCAGGTATAAACCGTAAAATTTGCAAAATAGCTGCTCGAAAAGCGCAAAGAAGAAAAGTTTTTTTGAATACTGAATACAGTTTACTAATTTCGACATTTGACATCCGACTAAAAATAACTATTATGAAAACACAGAATTACAAGAATCACATTCAGTTTTATCCTCCGCATCATTTTATTTTTTATCCCGTAATGTTGGTTTTACTGGGATTCAGTATTTATTATAGTTTTAAAGACGAAGCACAGTCAATGGTTTGGATTTTTATAAGTATCATTCTTATAGTGATCATCTGGTTATCGTTCATGCTCCGTCAGCATTATGCCATACTACTCCAGGACCGGATTATCCGATCGGAGCTTCGTTTCAGGTATTATGTACTTACGCAGGAACGACTGGAACTGATTGAAGATCAGCTTTCCCATGCACAGTTATTTGCATTGCGTTTTGCTTCAGATAAAGAATTACCCGGACTGGTAAAAAGAGCAATTGACGAAGGTCTTTCCGGTAATGCAGTCAAAAAAGCAATTAAGGACTGGAAGCCCGATTATCATCGTATTTAGACCATTATGGTTTTTGCAGGAACAGAAATAAAAACATCATTTTCTTTTTAATGACAGAATAAAAAAGTAAAAATATGGCTATTAGTAGTATAGCAGATTTTATCAGTGAATTACAAAAGGTTTCCAGAAATAAAAATCATGAAATTTATTTTAGGGGTCATTCAGATAAAAATTATAATCTGCTTCCCAGTATTTATCGAAATGAAAAAACAATAAGCTATGAACACGAAATTTTTAAAGAGTTCATTGTAAGAACACCTCATGATTTTCTCGATGAAAGAAGCACACTGGAAAAATTAGTAAAAATGCAGCATTACGGTTTGCCGACTCGATTACTGGATCTGACAAGCAATCCGCTGGTTGCTTTGTTCTTTGCCTGTTATGAACGCGGAAAACAGGACGGAAAAGTATTAGTGTTCAAAATACCAAAAAGAGATGTAAAGTATTATGACAGTGATACTGTATCTATTATTTCCAATATTGCAAAAAGAAATACTGAATTTTCGATAGAGAACAGTTACAGGCTGGAATCGGAAGAATTTAATAAAGAGAAAGCAATCTCTTCGTTACTGTATGAGATCAAAGAAGAGAAATCGTATTTTCAGCCGATGATAGATCCGGCAGATATCGAAAGAGTAGTGGCTGTAAAAGTAAAACAAAGTAACAGCAGAATCATTAAACAAAGCGGTGCATTTCTGATCTTTGGAATTGATAAGATCAAAACCCGTCCGGCACATATACCGGAAGAATGGATATTAAATTCCGGACCACAAGATATTGATCTGGAAGTGGTCAATGATACTAAAAATGCAATATTAAAAGAACTTGATATTCTAGGGATCAGTGAAGCCACTTTATTTCCAGAACTTGAAAATCAGGCAAAATATTTGAAAAAACTCTATAGTTAAGCTACTTTTTGCAATACGAACCAATTAAATAGAACCATATAAAGATTTCAGAAGGTATTTTTATGTGGTTTGTTTTTTAAAATAGGATTGTTGATCTGTTTTAAAGTGCTTTATTTTTAATTGTTATATGTTATTTATTATCATTATGTTATGTTTTTTAAGTCTGTAGTTAAAAGAAGAGTTCCTGGCTTTGTGTTTTATTTAACTGTTTATTGACTAGACATCAATGATTAATCATTAACTTTGATTATTAATCTGAAAAATAATGAATATGAAACGTTTTGAAAATAAAGTAGCCTTTATTACAGGAGGTAATTCAGGAATAGGAAAAGCTTCAGCCATTGCCATTGCAAAAGAAGGAGCAGCAGTAATGATTGCAGATTTGAGTGAAACTTCCCAAGTGGTAGAAGAAATAATAAAAGCAGGAGGAAAAGCCGCTTTTGTAAAATGCGATGTTTCTAAACCTGAAGAAGTAGAACATGCAGTAAACGAAACCGTAAAAATTTTTGGCAGACTTGATGTAGCCCTTAATAATGCAGGTGTGGTCGACACCAGTTTAAAACCGATCAATGAAAAAACACTTGAAGAATGGCATAAAGTAACCTCCATTAATCTGAATGGTGTATTTTACGGTATGAAATACCAGATTGCACAGATGCGTAAACAAGGAGGCGGTTCTATAGTGAATATCGGTTCCGTTATGAGTCAGGTGGCAGATATGGGAATTGCTTCCTATGTTTCATCAAAACACGGAGTAGTTGGTTTGACAAAAGCAGCAGCTTTGGAAAATGGAACAGAAAATATTCGTGTTAACATTATTGGTCCCGGATATATTGAAACTCCCATATTAATGGATAATGCAGGATCCGGAGCAGCCGAATACTTAAAGTCAAAAACCGCAATGAAACGTCTCGGAAAACCGGAAGAGATTGCAAAAGTATTTCTTTTTCTGGCTTCCGATGACGCAAGTTATTGTACAGGGGCCTATTTGCCGATAGATGGTGGATATTTGATCCAATAATAGTATTTTTGAAAAGAATTTAGGAGAAAAAGAAGAGATATTTACTTCTCTTCTTTTTTATATTTCTTTTACAGATATAATTATGGCTGCCGACAAAAATATAAATACGACCTCTTCCATAAGGAGAGAATTAGGTTTGAATTTACTTGAAACTTTTAACTGGGCTTATACTCAGTCTCAGTTGTTTTTTGCCGAATACGGACTGACTTCTCAGCAGTATAATGTTTTAAAGATACTGGAAGAAAACCATAGAGCCCTATCAACTTCTGATATACTAGCACAGATGAGTGAAAAGAATGCAGGAGTTTCCCGTCTGGTAGATCGTTTAATTCTTAAAAAACTGGTTATAAAAGAAACAGCAGCATCTGATAAGCGTCTTATTGCTGTTTCTATTACAGAAGAAGGAGCACTTCTTTTGGATCAGGTCAGTAAAAAACTGAATATTCTGGATCAACAGGTATATGGTGGGCTAACAGACCAAGAAGTAGAACAGATTAGTTATTTATTAAAGAAAATCAAAAATAGTAACCAAGAACCAACAACTACCAACCAGTAACCAAGAATTAACGAATAACAAACTTCCCTTTTTCTGCATCAAAAGAAATGTGTTCATCTTTAAAAATAGTATTAAAAGTGCCATTTTCGATCAGTTTACAGGGGCTGTCCTGAATAAAGTGATTCGGTGTCATGATGATCATTTCATCACAAAGCTGTATTGCCATATCAATATCATGCGTTGAAAACAAGATACATTTTTCAGTTTCTTGAGTAAGCGATTTCAGTAATTTTAATAAAGCCACTTTGTGCAACAGATCCAGATGTGTTGTAGGTTCATCCAGAATAATCAGAGGAGTATCTTGTGCAAGAGCGCGTGCGATCAGTACTTTTTGTAATTGTCCATCGCTGATCTCATAATGTCTTTTATCAGCTAAAGAAGTGATTCCGGTCAGTTCCATTGCCTGATTTATTTTTTTACGATCTTCATCTGTCAGAGAACCCAGCCAGTTTGTATATGGCTGACGTCCGAGCGCCACTAATTCATAAACTGAAAGAGTACTCGGAGGTAGTTTTTCCGTAAGGACAATACTCAGATGTTGCGCCAGTATTTCTGTATTATAGGTGTAAATGCTTTTATTGAGCAGTAATACATCACCAGAGATCGGTTTCTGGATCCCTGTGATTGTTTTTAATAAAGTAGATTTCCCGATTCCGTTTGCTCCCACAAGAGCAATTAGTTTTCCCGTTTCCAGCGTTATAGTAACAGCATCAGCTATAACAGTATTCTTTTTTTTAGAACGATAGCCGATACTTATGTTTTTTACTTCCAGTAGTATTTTCGTTACTTTCATTACAGTACTTTTTTGCGTTTGCCTACCAATAACCAAATTACTATTGGCGCACCAATAACAGACGTGATCGCATTAATAGGTAAAGTGAAATCCGTTCCCGGCATTTGTGCCACAATATCACAGAATAACAATATTACAGGTCCGAATAAAAGAGTACCCCAGAACAGAACATTATGATTACTAGTCTGAAATACCAGTTTTGTAATATGTGGAATCGTAAGACCGATAAAAGCAACAGGTCCAATAAAAGCAGTAACACTTCCCGTAAGAATAGTTGTTGCCAGTATGATTAATAAGCGCGCCTTTTTAAAATTAACACCAAGACTTTTAGCATAATTTTCCCCCAGTAAAAGAGCATTCAGTGATTTAATAGAAAGAATACTCAGCAGAATACCCGTTGCACAACATGCCGTAATGATACGGATGGCATACCAGGATAAATTACCTAAACTACCCAGAGCCCAGAATGAGAATTTCTGTAATTGTTCCGCCGTACTGAAAAAAGTAAGAATGCTGACAAAAGCACTCGTAAAACTCCCGAACATTAATCCTATAATCAGAATAGCCATTGTATCTCTCATTTTCTGAGAAACAACAAGAACAGCCAGTAATACCAAAAAACTACCCAAACAGGAAGCAATAACGATTCCATAAGGCGACAGCAGAAAACCGGACAAATAAGAAGGAATGAATCCCGCACCCATAACGACAAAAGCAACACCAAGACTTGCTCCGGAATTAAGTCCCAGTACATCAGGACCCGCAAGAGGATTTCGGAATAAGGTCTGCATGAACAGACCGCTTACCGATAATGCCACCCCTGCGAGTATTGCAGTTATGGCTTTTGGTAATCTGTAATTGATAATGATATATTCCCAAGTTGTTTTACCTGCCGTTCCGCCGGAAAGACTCGTAATAACCTCTTTCAAAGGAATAGATACAGAACCTATGCTGATATTGATAAAGAACAGCAGAATTAACAGCACAACTAACAGGCTGAATAGTAAAATATATTTATTAGTCTTTTGCAAACTATTCTAATTTTTGAAAGAAAAAAAGCTCATGATTCGATAACAGTTCCGGATGAATAATTTTAATAATATCTTTCAGAACAATATCGGGGCGGGTAGGAGACAATTCAAAATAAAGAACACCTCCCGTAGCACCTTTTTTAATAGTAGACGAATATACCCTTTTATTTTTAAAAGCAGCGAACTGAGTATAATGAGGATTGCTTTTTGCCATTTCATCCAGAGAAGAGAACTGCGCCGCACCGATCCAAAATTCAGCATCCTGTGCACGATCCAGAACCGTTTCAAAAGTAGCAGATAAGCTACCCGTTCCCGTAGTTTCCGACCATAGATAATTAGCATGAGCATCCGAAATAAAAGTAGCGACCCAACTTTTACCCCCCGGAAGATACCATTGATCTTTATACATAGCACCACTAAAAACAGTTGGTTTTACAGTTGCTTTTTTTGCCAGTTCCTGTGCCGCTTTATATTCCGTTACAATATTCAAAAAGAGAGAATCCGCTTTCCGATCCATTCCGTATAAAGCGCCGAAGAATTTGATCCATTCCGCTTTTCCAAGCGGTGTCTGTTCGTTCCAGTCCCCATTCAGCATTACCTTTAATCCACTTTTCTGCAGATTATCAAGAACCGGGTTTTTATCATCAATTCCATGTCCCACAATTACTTCCGGAGCCAGATCAATCAGAACCTCAGTGTTTAGACTTTCATTGCTCCCCACTTCCTTTACCTTACCGGCATCGATATGTCTGCGAGTAGTTTCAGAAGAGATATACTCCGTAAAAGGAAAACCGACCAGAGTATTCTCAACCCCAAGCATTTCCAGTGCAGGAATATGAGTAGTTGAGGTTACTACAATAGACCGAACCGGAATAGAAATAACCGGAAACGATTGTAAACTGTCCGGAATAATACCGTTTTTTTCCTTTAATATGTAAGAGTAGGTTTTTGATGCATTAGGCCATGGACCAGTTACTTTTATAATACTGTACCCGTTATAATGATAGAGTTCAAATCCTTTCGCATACTCAATAGTGTTGTTGGACTGTATCGTTTTCACAGTTGTTGTCCCGTTTTCCTTTTTACAGCCCATAAAGCTAATAAGAGAAGAAACAAGCAGGATCTTAATTAAAAAAGATTTCATTATAATAGATTTTTATTTTGTTTAGCAACAATAAACAGTTTTTGACAGTACAATTGTACTGAGTATTACAAAGATAAAAGGAAAGCTGAATTTTTTTACAGCATTCACATATTTTATTACAGTATCGTCAACATATCAAGTATATTTGCTTTCGATTAAGGTTGTGGCCGTATGTTTTATACACCACATGAAAAGGGAATCAGGTACGTAATATAATTTACTATTCCTGAGCTGTACCCGCAACTGTAAGCTATTATGCCTGTTGTTATCTCTGAACCACTGTTAAGCAGTTTGCTGACGGGAAGGTAAACAAACAGGACGCAAGCCAGGAGACCTGCCTTAAGTATATGATTATCAGATTTTCGGGATAAAAATCTGGAGTGTGATTTCTCATACTTTTCCCATTTTTATTATTTAATTAAAACTAAAAATGAACAAAAAAATTTTTGGTTTCGGCGGACTGTGTCTATTATGGTTTTCCGGAGCATTTGCACAACAAAATGATAGTATCCATTCCCTAAAAGAAGTGGTAATATCCGATTCCAGATTTGTGTTACCAAAAGAAAAATCAGGAAAAGTAATCGAATTAATTACTGCCGAAGATTTAAAGAACAGTCCGGGGCAGACCGTTGCCGATATACTGAATACTGTTGCAGGAGTTGAAGTGAATGGTAATCAGGCAGCTTCCGGTAAAAATATTGGTTATTATGTAAGAGGAGGAAGGAACAGACAGACTCTGATTTTAATTGATGGTGTTCCCGTAACAGATGCTACCGGGATCAATCTGGAATACGATTTGCGTTTACTGTCCGTTGACCAAATTGAGAGTATAGAAATTATGAAAGGAGCCTCCAGTACACTCTATGGTTCAGGAGCAGCAACCGGTGTAATTAATATTACCCTGAAAAAAGCAGGAAATAAAATAATAGGCGGAAATGTACATTTGAACATAGGAACCCAGAATACTGCAGAGCGCTTTCGTACACAGGCAAATGATTACAATCAAGGGTTTTCAGTTAATGG
The DNA here is from genome assembly GCF_058310215.1 of Flavobacterium sp. AK-301. Classification (NCBI taxonomy): domain Bacteria; kingdom Pseudomonadati; phylum Bacteroidota; class Flavobacteriia; order Flavobacteriales; family Flavobacteriaceae; genus Flavobacterium; species Flavobacterium sp. AK-301. The sequence continues at coordinate 14,063 of NZ_JBZEES010000004.1, read as the reverse complement.
AAAAGTAAATAAAGTATCCTATTTTGCTTCGATGAATAGTACCGAAACAAAAGGACTTTCTCAAACCACTTCCTATACTAAAGAAGCTAGTTATGAAGAAGACCCTTTCTCAAGAATTAATTATTTAGTAAAACTAGGTTATGCACCAATTTCACGTTTATCACTCGACTTCTTTGCTAATTTTGACAGGATCAGAAATGATTTTGATGATTCCTTTGACAATGTAAGCGATACAGATAATCCTGTAAATACCAGTACAACACAACAATATCGTCTGGGTTTTACACCAAAATATAAATACAGAAAAGGAGAATTAGTACTAAACGCCAGTTTTAATGGAGTAAAACGTACTTACGAGCAACTGAATTCATGGACCAATACAATTGATATGTCTAATTATAAGTCCAGAAGTGTCAATGCCGATCTGTTCAATAAATATACATTTACAGATCAGATTTTTATAGTAGCAGGAACCGATTTTCAGTTTCACGATGCAGATATAACAACAATATATAATCAAATCTCTAAAGATAAAGCAAAGTTCAGTTCCGTAGATCCATATGTGACCGTTGTATATACATCAGACTTTGGATTTAATTTAAACACAGGAGCCCGTCTTAATATTCACAGTGTATATGATAATCATATGGTGTTTAATGTGAATCCTTCCTTTAACTTTGGCGGAGAGAATCCTTTAAAATTATTAGCCTCTTACAGTACTGCTTATATTACTCCAAGTATCTATCAGCTATATTCCCCTTACGGAAATTTAGATCTGACACCAGAAGAAAATGCAACAGTAGAAGCAGGATTTGAAATCGAATTACTAAATAAAAAACTGACTTTCAATACCATTGGTTTTTACAGAGAACAGACCAATACCATAGGTTTTTATACCAATCCGATAAATTATGTTTCCAATTATGTCAATGTTGACGGAACCTATACCGCACGAGGAATAGAAACAGAAGTAACCTACAATTTCAGTGATATATTCAAATTACGAGCTAATTATACCTTTACAGAAGTAGAAAAAGCCCTGAATTTGTTAGTTCCAAAACATAAAGTAAATACTTCATTTGATTATTTTCTGAATCCGAGATTAGCATTCAATATTAGTTATCAGTATGTTGATTCCCGAAATGATGCTTATTATGACGGAGGAACCTTCCAGATCGAAAATGTTGTATTGAGATCCTATCAACTACTGAACGGAATGGTTCGTTATGAATTACTTAAAAACACATTATCCGTTTTCGGTTCCGTAAACAATATATTCAATGTAGATTTTATTGAAAATATAGGATACACAACAAAAGGAAGAAACGTAAAATTGGGATTGAATCTGAAATTCTGATTTTGTAAGAAGCGATAACTTACAATTGACAATCTTGTAAAAAGGAATTGAGTTTCTGTATTTTTTAGATTTAGAAAAATCTTTAATCTTACAGTTAACAGTAAATCCTATAAATTATAATATAAAAGAGATATTGTTTTTTCTTTTTTAAAATAATATCTCTTAATGTTTTTTAGCATTAGTAAAATTATGGTCTATTAAATTCCTCCCATTATATTAAAAATGAAACTGAATACAAATCCTCCTTCCGCGATTATCCTTCCGGTTGCCGGATCGATCTTTATACTGCAGTCACCATGATAAGGATTTGTCCAGGAAATAACAGTATCAGTTACTGTAAGACCTGTTTTAGGTTTACCATCATACCCCCTTATATTGGTTTCTACAATTCTCAGAGGAAAATCCGGATGACCAATTACAACAAAATCACCGTATGTATATGCTTCAATTATTTGATTATTGACGTAATCACTCTGATCTACGTGGAAAACAAAATTAATTCTGGCTATTGTATTTTTAGAATCTACTTTTGTTACCAGAAAAGGACTTCCCGGTCTAAAGCCTCCTACTGTTTGTGAAATAGGTCTGGACATCGTTTTAACATTATTTGACCCAATATCAATATAAAGAGGCGTGTCTTTTGTGCTTAAGGATTTTACTTCTTTTGTTTCAGCCGGAAGGTCTAGAAACAGATTTCCTTTTATTTGGGAGTCGCCAAGAATATCTAGTTTTTTTGTAGGGATATCTGTTCCAACCCCTAAATTAGCTTCCCCGTTAATTATAAAATTGGCTCCACTTTGACTAGCATTAAACGTTAAACCATTTGCTTTATCCGTAGACGTAATTATGGTTGGATTTATTAATTCTCCTCCTAAACGAAGGTTGTTGTCTGTTTTTGTGAGACCGTTAGTAGAAATGATTTTTGTAGCGATCCATTTTGTTCCATCCCAATATTCTTCTGTTTTAGTATCCAGATTATAGATTTTCAGCCCTTCTGCTAAGGAATTTAAGGAAATGGGCAATGAATTTCTTTCTAAAGTCGTTAATCTGGGGAGTCTTATTCCTCCTTTTCCATTACTTACTATTTCTAATATAGAGAAACTTTCTGCTTGTTTATTTCCGCCAATAGTTGTTTGGGCTTTTGAGCTAAAAGATAATATTAGTAATAGTAAGATGAATAGTTTTTTTGTCATTTTTGTTTGTTTTTAATTAATAATTATCATGGTTTTAAAGTTTATAAAAACAGAATAAACAACATTTGTATTATTTAACAATACAGATTATACTAGCCAAATCTGATACCTGTACGTAAAAAAACCATTTAATTATGGCAAACCTACAAAAAAAGAAGAAAGGTTAATCTTTTCTTTTTTTTAAACACAAGACTATTTTTTATTTAAAATGTTTATTTACAGTGTTTTAATGTTTTTTTGTTGTGTTTTTTTGCTATATAGTATTATAATTATTTTTTACTATTAAAAAAAAATAGTTATAAAAAATAACATTAAATATTCACTATTTATTTGTAATTTATTATTTATATATATAAATAATAATTATAATTCCATTGATGTTAAAATTTATTTTATATGCTTTAAAAATATAATCCGTAGTTTTTTTTGGTTAATTTTTTTGTGTTATTATATATAGAGAATACTTTTTTAGTTACTAAAATAGAATGCAGATAATTCAAAAGTGAAAGAGAGATTAGTTATTTTATATTTACTGAGTAGAATGGTTTGTTATAAATTGCTTTTGTATAACACTTCGCAATTCCCGTGGTTCAATTTCTGATTTAGCAATAAACGATCAATTCACTTCTTCTTTCTCTAAAATTATAATAGTTTAGTAATAGTTTATTCTTGTTAAAACTAAGAATTAAATGTATCTTCGAAAGAAAAATTTTAAATGAGATTATTAAAAGAGGGTAGTACGTTGTTGTTTTGTATTGTGTTATTAATTAGTAGTATACAAGCAAAGGCTTCCTTTATATTGCTGCCAATGGATGAAACATCACAACAAAATCATCTAAAAGCGTATGGTATAACTTACTGGTCTTTAGAAAAACAATACAAAGTAAGCTGGTTGCTGAATTATCGAGGAGGTTCATTTTTAATGCCTGATGTACCCGAAATAAGAAGAGAATGCCAGATTAGAGGCGTTAGTTTTGAGTTACTTACCGATGCTCAGACTAATTCGATATTAGATGACATCAGCAGTCCATCACAAAATATGGAAACCGTAATACTGGAGAAAGCACCAAAAATAGCCGTTTATACCCCAAAAGGAAAAATGCCCTGGGATGATGCAGTAACATTAGTACTTACTTACGCCGAAATTCCTTTCACATCAATATATGATGAAGAAGTTCTAGGAGATGCATTACTGTTATATGACTGGTTGCATTTACACCATGAAGATTTTACCGGACAATATGGAAAGTTTTACAGTGCTTATAAAAACGTACCCTGGTATATTAAACAAAAGAAAGAATCAGAAGAACTGGCAGCTAAATTAGGATATAAAAAGGTTTCAGATGCTAAACTGGCAGTTGCCGAAAAAATCCGTGATTTTGTAGCAGGTGGTGGCTTTATGTTTGCGATGTGTTCCGCAACCGACAGTTTTGATATTGCACTTTCTGCAGAAGGAGTTGATATATGCGAACCGATGTTTGACGGAGATGAAAGTACACCAAATTATCAGTCTTTAATTGATTATAACAAAACATTTGCTTTCAAAGATTATATTTTAGAGCGCAGTCCCGCAGTATATGAGTTTTCAGATATTGATATGACTACCAAAAGAGATATTCCTCCGGAAAAAGATTACTTTACTTTAATGGAGTTTTCTGCAAAATGGGATCCGATTGCATCAATGCTATGTCAGAACCATACACAACTCGTAAAAGGATTTATGGGGCAGACAACCGCTTTTGAAAGAAAACTGATTAAATCCAATGTACTAATTATGGGTGAAAATCAGGTGAATGGAGAGGCAAGATATATTCATGGTACAAAAGGAAAGGGAATGTTTACCTATTATGGAGGGCATGACCCCGAAGATTACCAACACAGAGTAGGAGATGCCCCGACTGTTCTGGATCTGCATCCCAACTCACCCGGTTACAGACTTATTTTAAATAATGTTCTGTTTCCGGCAGCAAAAAAGAAAAAACTTAAAACGTAATAAATATAGTTGTCATATTCTGACGAGTTAAAATACTTTTAGCTTTATATCGTTTATATAGAGAAAATGGATTGCTTTACAATTCATTTTTTTTTTGCATAATGTGATGTGTTTTCCAAATATGTAGAGTATATGGAAGTTTAGTGTAGAAAATTAATTTTTGATAAGTTTTCAGTATTTAACATTATAAATACATTAAACATTTAAAAATTATTACTTTTTTTATTTACGAAATCGTTTTCTTTTTCATTAAAATTAAATATAGTATTAAGGAGTTAAAGTCATTTTTTAATGATAAATATCATTTTTTTGAGTGGATAAAATAAAGAACTTTGGTATAAATAAAACAAAACGCATTAGATTTGTTATTTTAATAAGTAAAACATAATGTTTAGAAGAATATATAACAATATGTTTTATTTTAACTTTTGTTTGATAATTTATCTTGTATTTGTTGTAAAAAACATTAAATTTAGTCAGAAATTAAATCTTATATTATGAAAAAAACAAGAAAAGAACATGATTTTTTAGGAGAATTAGATATTCCCGATGAATTATACTATGGTATTCAGACTTTCAGAGCAGTAGAAAATTTTGATATTACCGGAATCAAGATCTCTAAAGAGACTTTATTCATTAAAGCTTTAGGATATGTAAAAAAAGCAGCTGCATTAGCGAATAAAGATTGTGGAGTTCTTGATTCAAAAATTGCAGAGGCAATAGGTTACGCAAGCGATCAGGTTATTGCCGGTAAATTTGATAATGAATTTGTAAGTGATTTAATTCAAGGTGGAGCAGGTACTTCTGTGAATATGAATGCAAATGAAGTAATTGCTAATATCGGTTTAGAATATTTAGGACATAAAAAAGGAGAATATCAGTTTTTACATCCCAATAACCATGTAAACTGCTCTCAGTCTACAAATGATGCTTATCCATCCGCTTTCAGAATTGCACTTTATTTAAAAATGGAAACGTTCATTAAAACATTAAAAAATCTTCAGGATGCATTTGCAGCTAAAGGAAAAGAGTTTGATTCAGTTCTTAAAATGGGACGTACTCAGTTACAAGATGCCGTTCCTATGACTTTAGGACAAGAATTCAGAGCATACGCTACTACAATAGGAGAAGATATACTCAGACTTAAAGAAGCTCAAAAATTAGTTCTTGAAATTAATATGGGAGCTACAGCAATTGGTACTAAAGTAAACGCACCGGAAAAATATCCACAAATATGTGTTGACTATTTAGCAAAAGAAACAGGATTACCTTTAACATTATCCCCTGATTTAATTGAAGCTACCGGAGACACAGGAGCATATGTTCAAATTATGGGTACATTAAAACGATCTGCGGTTAAAATCTCTAAAATTTGTAATGATTTACGTTTATTAAGCTCAGGACCACGTACAGGTTTCGGTGAGATCAATTTGCCTGCACGTCAGCCCGGTTCATCCATCATGCCAGGTAAAGTCAATCCTGTAATTCCAGAAGTTGTGAATCAGACTTGTTTCTATGTGATTGGACAAGATCTAACAGTAACAATGGCTTCAGAAGCAGGTCAGTTACAATTAAATGTTATGGAACCCGTTATTGCATTCGCAATGTTCACGTCATTAGATTACTTAGGTAAAGCGATTCAGACATTAGTTGATAAATGTATTGTAGGTATCACAGCAAACGTAGAACACTGTGCTAATTTAGTAATGAACAGTATTGGTATTGTAACACAATTGAATCCTATTTTAGGATATGAAATGAGTGCCAGTATTGCAGGAGAAGCCCTGAAAACAGGTAAAAGCATCCACGGAATAGTTGTATTAGAAAGAAAACTGATTACCCAGGATAAATGGAATGAAATATTCTCTCTTGAAAATCTGATTCATCCAAAATTCATTAATTCATAATTTAAACTTTATAGAAAATGAAAAAATTACTAACAGTTGCTCTATTATTTGTTCTTGCTTTTCAGGTTCAGGGACAAACAAAGAATACGAAGAATCAGTCTAATAAAGATTTACCCAGAGTAATTATCTTAGCAACCGGAGGAACAATTGCCGGTTCAGGAGAATCCTCAACAAAAGCAGCTTATACAGCAGGTAAAATTCCAATTGATAATCTATTGAATGCAGTACCTCAAATGCGGGATATAGCCAATATAAAAGGAGAGCAGATTGCGCAAATTGGTAGTCAGGATATGAATATTGAAACCTGGTTAAAACTGAGTAAAAGAATTAATGAAATTTTTGTAAATAATGAAGCCGACGGAGTAGTAGTAATGCATGGAACAGACACTCAAGAAGAAACAGCTTATTTTCTTGAGTTAACCGTTAATTCAGACAAACCGGTGGTATTAGTAGGAGCAATGCGTCCGTCAACAGCAATGAGTCAGGATGGTAACAGAAACCTATTAGATGCTGTTATGGTTGCTACTTCACCAAAAAGTCAGGGAGTAGGAGTTGTAGTTGCAATGAATGAATTAGTGTTCGCTGCACGTGACGTAACAAAAACAGTTACTACAAGTACCGCAACTTTTCAGTCAAGAAACTTTGGACCAATAGGTTTAATATATGATGGAAAAGTAAGTTACTACTACAAAACACTTCGTTCCCCACAACAAAAATTTGATGTATCAGGATTATCCGTACTTCCAAAAGTTGAGATTGTTTACGGTTATGCAGATGCAAGCCCGAGAGCAGTAAATGCTGCCGTTGAAGAAGGTGTTTCAGGACTTGTTTACGCAGGTATGGGAAATGGAAACTTCAATGCTCCAGTTGGTAAAGCTCTCGAAAATGCTTCAAAAGCAGGAGTTTTAGTTTGCAGATCCGCTCGTGCCGGTGCCGGTCGCGTTACTTTACTAAATGAAGTAGACGACGCCGCTTTAGGTTTTGTAGTTGCAGATGATTTAAATCCACAAAAAGCAAGAGTACTATTAATGTTGGCATTAACTCAGACAAGAGACAGAGAAAAAATTCAGCAAATGTTCTTAGAATATTAAATAGAGTACATATTAGTGATTTTGAAAACTATTAAGAAAAAAGGAGAGTGTTTTTTTGATAAAAAAATAACAACTCTCCTTTTTTGTAAGTGACTAGTTCACAAAATTTTAATTAAAATTAGAGACATATGCTATTAATTCAATTTATAACCCTTATTGCTATGATCCTTATAGGATCACAAATGAAAGGTATTGGTTTAGGAGTGATGGGAATGGTCGGTTTGGTGATCTTTGTTTTTGTTTTTCATATGAGACCCGGAGACCCTCCCATTGATGTAATGCTTGTTATTATGGCAATTGTGACAACAGCAGCAACCCTACAGGCTTGCGGTGGTTTAGATTATCTGGTAAGTTTAGCCGAAAAAATAATTAGAAGTAATCCTTCCAATATTATTTTTATAGCACCTTTTACAGTTTATTTCTTTTGCCTGTTTGCAGGTACAGCCCACCTATTGTATTCATTATTACCGATTATTTCAGAAGTTGCAGCTAAAAAAAGAATCAGACCCGAGAGACCATTAAGTATCTCCGTTATAGCATCACATTTAGCCATAACAGGAAGTCCCATGAGTGCAGCTACAGCAGCCTTTGCAGGAGCAAGTATTCTGGCTTATCCGGGCGCATTAGTTGATATTATGATGGTTTGTATCCCAGCCTGTATTATTGGAATACTGTTTGGTTGTTTTTCAGTTTTGAAAAAAGGAAAAGAATTAGTAGACGATCCTGTTTTTATTGAAAAAATGAAAGACCCTGAATTTGCCCACAGTTTAGATTCAGATCAGGGAGGAGATAAAACAGAATTAAGAAAAGGAGCAAAAACCTCAGTAGTTATTTTTGGAATAGCAGTTCTGATGATTGTTTTTGCCGGAGCTTTTCCACATTTGTTACCACAATTTGAACCCGGCGTTGGAAATTTAGTAATGAAAGCCAATGGTGAAATACAAATGGTAACCGTTATCAGTATTGTTACATTAACCGCTTCCGCTGTAATGATGATAATTACAAAAACAAGTGCTGTACAAGTAACAAAAGTTAGTTTATTCTCTTCTATGGCTTCCGCCGTTGTTTCCGTTTTCGGTGTAGTCTGGATGAGTGCGACTTTTATGACCCATAATGAAGTTGTTATTAAAGCCTTTATGAAAGGAGTCGTTACAGATCATCCATGGACTTTTGCTATCGCTGTTTTCGTTTTAGGCGCGCTTATGTTTAGTCAGGCTGCAACAACAAAAACAATGATGCCGTTAGGTATGGCATTAGGAGTATCTAACCCAGCCTTAATTGCTATTTTTCCGGCAGTTAACTCAGACTTTGTATTACCTGGATATCCAACATTATTAGCCGCTATTAATTTTGACAGAACAGGAAGTACCAAAATAGGGAAATACGTTATAAATCATAGTTTTATGATACCCGGACTTGTAGCTATAGCAACAGCAATTGCCGCAGGTTTTCTTATCGGAGCTGTAATATTATAAAATAGGATAATAAAATACAGGATTGCACAATATAAAATATACAAGTATGAAAAAAATATTTTTTACATTAGTTCTTTTAGCCCAAGTTATTGTTTACGGGCAATATGATAAACAAGCCAGTCAGGATTCTTTATCTAAACCTTTAATTCCCACTGACAAGCAGAAATTACTGAAAAATGTTGATGTGATTTTTAATACCAGAGTTGGTTTTGATAATCAGTTTAATGAAGGGAAATATAATAATTCTGAATTCGATGTAAATCAGTTCAGATTAGAGATCAAAGGAAAGATCCATGAAAAAGTGTATTTCAGGTTCAGAGACAGATATACAAGATCTGCTGATCCCGGATCTCGTGATAATATCAGCAGAACAACAGATTTGGCTTTCATAGGTATAGATGTGACATCAAAAACACAGTTTACAGTTGGTAAATTATGTGCTGACTGGGGGGGATATGAGTTTGATCTCAACCCGATTGATGTTCTGGAATATAATGATATTCTCGAAAATGCAGATAACTTCTTAACAGGAGTCGGTATTAGTCATCAGTTGACAGAAAAACATAAAGTGAACTTTCAGGTACTGAATTCAAGAGCCAGAAACTTTAGTGAAATATATGATGGAAAAATACCTCCCGGTATCAAAGAAGCAAAAGCGCCCTTAGCTCTTGTAGGAAACTGGAGAGGGAGTTTCTTTGACGGTAAATTCGAAACAACATACAGTTTCAGTCATTTTACAGAAGCAAAAAATAAAGCAATGAATTATATTGCTCTTGGTAATAAATATCATAATAAGAATTTTACTTTAATGTATGATTTCCAGTATAGTAATGAAGCTTTAGATAGAAAATTAATTGCTTCCAATATTATTGACGGTGTTTATCCATATGCTGCCGAGGATGTTGCTTATTTAGAACACTGGGTAAGAATGGAATACCTGATTACCCCAAAAATTAATTTATCATTAACCTTAATGACAAATAATACCTATTGGAAAGGAAACCCCGATCCAAACGCTTCCGATAGGCTGGTAACAAGTTATGGTTTCATACCTTCAGTTCAGTTCATACCGTTTAAAGATTTAGATTTAAGATTTTATGTATCTTACATAGGACGTAGTTATGATTATTCAAACTATGCAGAAAATGTACTGGGGCAATCAGATTATAACACAGGCAGATTAAGTGTAGGATTTATAGCTCCGTTACTGGTTCTGTAATATCAAAATAAAGAGAGAAGATAAAATGCCATTTATATTAATATGAATGGTTTTTTTATACTTGTATTTTTTATGTATCTGAAAAATTATCAGAAGTAAAAAAGCCGACTTATAATTTTATAAGTCGGCTTTTTTTAAAGTAAGTAAGATAAATTATGTTTTACAAACGTTTTATTTAACTTTATTTACAATTGCTTTGAAAGCTTCCGGGTGGTTCATCGCTAAATCTGCAAGAACTTTTCTGTTCAATTCGATTCCGTTAGCTTTTACTTTCCCCATGAATTGAGAATAAGACATTCCTTCTAATCTGGCTCCGGCATTAATACGCTGAATCCATAAAGCACGGAAATTTCTCTTATTCACTTTTCTATCACGGTAAGCATAGCACATTGCTTTCTCAACCGCATTTTTAGCAACTGTCCAAACGTTTTTACGTCTACCAAAGAAACCTTTGGCTTGCTTCATTATTTTTTTTCTTCTAGCTCTTTTAGCTACAGAGTTAACTGATCTTGGCATAATTTTACTTTTTTTTGTAGCAGGCGTTTCAGAATGATTCTGAAAACTTAAAGGCCATACTCCAAGGTTATTAAATTGTTTTTAACCTAAAGATTAATTAGATTAATCTTAATTGTTGCTTAATACTTTTCTCATCAGCTTTATGAACTAATGTAGAGTGTGTCAAGGCAAGCTTACGCTTTTTAGATTTTTTTGTCAAAATATGACTCTTAAATGCGTGCTTTCTTTTAATCTTTCCAGAACCAGTAAGCTTAAAACGCTTCTTAGCACTAGATTTGGTTTTCATTTTAGGCATCTTCTTCCTAGGTGTTTAAATTTATCTTACTACTTTATTTTTATTTCTTTTTCTTTGGAGCAATGAACATAATCATACGCTTTCCTTCTAATACAGGCATTGCTTCTACTTTACCATATTCCTCTAAGTCAGTAGCCAGCCTTAATAAAAGAATCTGTCCCTGATCTTTATATATGATAGAACGTCCTTTGAAAAACACAAATGCCTTTAGTTTAGAACCCTCTTTTAAAAACTTCTCAGCATTTTTTCTCTTAAACTCATAATCATGTTCATCTGTCTGAGGTCCAAAACGAATCTCTTTAACTGTGATCTGAGTAGATTTTGCTTTAAGTATTTTATCTCGCTTCTTTTGTTCATAAAGAAACTTTTTATAGTCCATGATTTTACAGACAGGAGGCTCCGCATTTGGAGAAATCTCAACTAAATCTAGCTCAAACTCTTCCGCAAGTCTTAGAGCTTCTGAAGTTTTAAAAACCCCAGGCTCAATGTTTTCCCCTACAAGTCTTACCTCTGGAACACGGATTGCTGCATTTGTTCTATGCGCATCTTTCTTTTCTACTCTAGGTTGGTAACCCCTATTATTTCTTATTGCTATGGCCTTAAAATTTTAAGTTAAACTTTGAATGTTTTTAATGTCTTATTTATTTCTTCATTAACAATTGAAGCAAATTCTTCTATTGTAATACTTATATTTCCTTTTCCGGAATCACCATGACGACGGATGGAAATAGTTCCGTTTTTCTCTTCTTCTTCTCCTACGATCAGCATGAACGGGACTTTCTGCATTTCTGCATCCCGGATTTTCTTACCGATTGTTTCATTTCGGTTATCAATCACGGCGCGAATTTCGTGATTTTCTAGCAAATCTAAAACTTTTTTAGCATATTTCTCATATTTCTCACTGAGAGATAATATAATAGCCTGTTCAGGCATTAGCCAAAGTGGGAAATTTCCGCCTGTATGTTCTAATAAAATAGCAACAAACCGTTCCATCGAACCAAAAGGGGCTCTGTGAATCATAACAGGTCTGTGTAATTCATTATCTGCTCCTTTATAAGTTAGCTCAAAACGTTCCGGTAAATTGTAATCTACCTGAATAGTTCCTAATTGCCATTGTCTTCCTAAAGCGTCTTTTACCATGAAATCTAGTTTCGGACCATAGAAAGCAGCTTCTCCGTACTCAATAACAGTATTTAGATTTTTGTCTCTTGCTGCATTAATAATTGCATTTTCTGCTTTTTCCCAGTTTTCATCAGAACCGATATACTTCTCTTTATTCTCTTTATCTCTTAAAGAGATCTGAGCAGTAAAGTTTTCAAATCCTAAAGAATTAAAAACATATAATACCAGATCAATAACATGTTTAAACTCCAGGTCTAATTGTTCAGGAGTACAGAAAATGTGAGCATCATCCTGAGTAAATCCTCTTACGCGAGTTAAACCATGTAACTCACCGCTTTGTTCATATCTGTAAACAGTGCCAAATTCAGCATAACGTTTCGGTAAATCTTTATAAGACCATGGCTTAGTGTTATAAATTTCACAGTGATGAGGACAGTTCATAGGTTTTAATAAAAACTCTTCTCCTTCATTCGGAGTGTGAATAGGCTGGAAGCTATCTGCTCCATATTTTGCATAATGTCCGGAAGTTACATATAGTTCTTTCTGTCCGATATGTGGAGTGACAACCTGTTCATATCCCGCTTTCTTTTGTGCTTTCTTTAAAAACTGTTCTAAACGATCTCTCAGTGCAGCTCCTTTCGGAAGCCATAAAGGAAGACCTTGACCTACTTTCTGAGAAAAAGCGAATAATTCTAGTTCTTTCCCTAGTTTTCTGTGATCACGTCTTTTAGCTTCTTCAAGTAACTCCAGATATTCTGTCAGATCTTTTTGTTTAGGAAAAGATATACCATATACTCTTGTAAGTTGTTTGTTTTTTTCATTACCTCTCCAGTAAGCACCGGCAACGCTCATGATTTTCATTGCTTTGATAATACCGGTATTTGGTATATGACCTCCACGACACAAATCTGTAAAAGTTGAATGATCACAAAATGTGATAGTACCATCTTCCAGATTTTCTATTAATTCAGTTTTGTATGGATTATTCTCTTTTGCATAGAAAGCTAAAGCATCTGCTTTTGTAGAAGAACGCATAGTAAATTCATACTTTTCTCTTGCAATAGCCAAAACTTTATCTTCAATCATTTTAAAATCCTTGTCACCAAACGAATGTTCACCGAAATCTATATCATAATAGAACCCATTTTCAATAGCAGGACCTATTGTAAGTTTGATACCCGGATAAGTTTCCTGTAAAGCCTGAGCAAGGACGTGAGAAGTAGAATGCCAGAAAGCCTTCTTGCCTTCTTTATCATTCCATGTATATAGTATAAGTGATCCGTCTTCCGTCAAAGGAGTGGTCGTTTCAATTGTTGTACCATTATAAGAAGCAGAAATAACATTTCTTGCAAATCCTTCACTGATGTTTTTTGCAACATCCATAGGAGAAATTCCTTTAGCAAACTCTTTTACCGAACCATCGGGTAGCGTAATCTTTATCATTTAATTCAAAAATTTATAAATGCAAATATAGTAAGAATAACAAAAAACCGATAAGATGTGTAAAATGTTTATTTTGTGAAATAGTTAAAGTGTTGTTTGTTAAGTTGTTGGTTTTTGTTTAGCTTCTTTTTTAAGAAGGTATAATTGCTTTATTTGCTGAAATTGAAGTAATTTCTCTTTGTTGGTCAATTGTATTCTGCTAATAATACATAAAAATAGAAGTAGAGATTAGTTTGTTGGTTGTTTTACATAATACTGAAATCTTCTTGTTTTCAGCTATAGTATAATATACTAGGTAAGTATGCTCTATAGTATATAAGGAGAGGTGATCGATGTTTCTGTTGGTTTACAGGTATTTTTAATGCTTATGGATTGAAAAGAACATTTGTTTTCTTTTCTTTAGATTCGCAATTTGGAGAAGGATATAGGATACGGCTACGTTTATATGAATA